>DATNAQ010000116.1:0-9267 GCA_035607415.1 Polyangia bacterium | reverse complement strand
CCCCCGCCTCGACGTCGAGCCCGGCGCGCAAGAGCTCGTCGACGCCGGAGATGATCGGATCGGAGGCCAGCTTCTCGTCGACGGGGCCGAGCGGCGGCGCCGAGCCGCGACTGGTTCCGCCGAACGGGCCGACCGCGATTCCTTTTTCCTTGAGGCGCGCGCGCGCCTGGGTCGCGTAGTAGCTGAACGGATACATGGAGACCAGCTTGCGCCAGGCGGCGATCGCCTCGGCGGAGCGGCCGAGCTTGTCGAGCGCGCGCGCGGCCCAGTAGGCGCCCTTGCCGCCCGAGAGCGCGCCGGGGAAGGCGGCGAGCTTCTGGAAGTCGGCGAGCGCGCCGGCGGTGTCGCCCGAGAGCCAGCGCGAAAAGCCGAGACACCAGCGCGCGTCGTCTTGAAAACGCGTCGAGCCGTAGCGGCGCAGCGTCTCTTCCAGCGCCGGGATCGCCTGCGGGTAGCGGCCGCGGTTGAAGTCGAGCCAGCCGATGAGGAACGAGGCCTCCGGCGACGCCTTCGAGCGCGGGTACTTCTGCAACAGCTCGCGATACCCCTTCTGCGCCTCGTCGTCCTTGTCGGCGCGCGACCAGGCGCGCGATCCGTGAAACAGCGCGTCCACCTTGCGATCGTCGCCGGGCAAGCGCTGCCACACACCGAGCAGCTTCTGCGCCGCGACGTCGTAGTCGCGCCTCATCTTGAACTTCGTGGTGCCGAACCAGTAGTCGGCCTCGTCGCGCACCGCCTGCGGCACTCCGTCGGGAACGAGCGCGAGCTCCTCGAGCGCCTTGGGCCAGGCGCGGTTGGCGGTCATGACCTTGGCGCGCGCGATGCGCTCCTCGGGCGTGATCGGCGGCGCCTTGGTGTCGACGAGCCGCGCCAGCGCCGTCTCGGCGAGCGGATGCATCGGCTCGCCGACGTAGACCTTGCGCCACTCGTGCTGCGCCGCCGGCAGCGCACCCTTCTTGGCCAGCGCCTCGCCGATGCGGAACCGCGCCACCGCCGCCTCGACGATGTTCTCGTTCGCCGACGGCAACACCGCCTCGTAGCCCTTGCGCGCCGTCTCGAAGTCGCCCGCGTCCCAGTCGCAGTCGGCGACGCGCCACTTGGCCACCGTCGCGAAGCGCGACGGCATCAGCGTCAGCTCGTGGAAGTGCTCGCGCGCCGGCTTGGGCTCGCCGGTGAGCAGCTCCGACTGCGCGAGCAGGTAGAGCACGTAGTCGGCGTTCTGCATCTGCTTCGGATCGATGCCGCGCAGCTCCTTCTTGGCCAGCTCGTACTGCCCGTCGACGTAGGCCTTGTAGCCGCGCCCCAGCCGCTCGACGGCAGCGGTCGGCGCCGGCGACTTCTCCGATGGCGGCGCCTTCAGATGCGCGACCACGCGCTTGACGATTCCCGGCTTCTTCTTCTTCGGCGCCGCGTACGCCGGGTTCACGGCGATGGCGAGCGCGAGGGCGACCCACAGGCGGAGCACGCCGAAAGTATATGTGATAAGGAAGCGCTATGCCGTTTTCCGGTCTCGATTATTTCGCCCTCGACGAGCTCCTCACCGACGACGAGCGCATGGTGCGCGACACCTTCCGCCGCTTCGTCGACGACGAGCTCATGCCGATCGTCGCCAAGCACTTCCGCGCCGGCACGTTCCCGATGGAGCTGCCGAAGAAGCTCGGCGCGCTCGGGGCGCTCGGCGCCTCGCTCGAAGGCTACGGCTGCGCCGGCATGGGCCCGGTGGCGTACGGCCTCATCAACCAGGAGCTCGAGCGCTGCGACTCGGGCTTCCGCAGCTTCGGCTCGGTGCAGTCGTCACTGGTGATGTACCCGATCCACGCCTACGGCTCCGAGGCGCACAAGGAGCGCTGGCTGCCGCGCATGGCCAAGGGCGAGGCCATCGGCTGCTTCGGCCTGACCGAGCCCGACTTCGGCTCGAACCCCGGCGGCATGCGCACCATCGCGGTCAAAAAGGGCGATCGCTGGGTGCTCAACGGCGAGAAGCGCTGGATCACCTCGGGCGGCATCGCCGACGTCGCCGTGGTGTGGGCGCGCTGCGACGACGGCTCGGGCGGCGACAAGCCGGTGCGCGGGTTCCTCGTCGAGAAGCACACGCCGGGGTTCTCGACGCGCAACATCGAGGGCAAGTTCTCGCTGCGCGCGTCGGTGACGAGCGAGCTCATCTTCGAGGACTGCGCCATCCCGTTCGACGCGATGCTGCCCGGCGTGCGCGGCCTCAAGGGCCCGCTGTCGTGCCTGAACCAGGCGCGCTACGGCATCGCCTGGGGCGCGGTCGGCGCGGCGATGGCGTGCTACGACGAGGCGCTGCGCTACACCAAGGATCGCGTGCAGTTCAAGAAGCCGATCGCCGGTTACCAGCTGGTGCAGGAAAAGCTGGTGAACATGGTCGAGGAGATCACCAAGGCGCAGCTCCTGGCGTGGCGCCTCGGCAGGCTGAAGGAAGCGGGCAAGGTGCGCCCGCAGCAGGTGTCGCTCGCCAAGCGCAACAACGTGAGGATCGCGCGCAACATCGCGCGTGACGCGCGCGACCTCCTCGGCGCCAACGGCGTCACCGACGAGTACCAGGCCGGGCGCCACATGTGCAACCTCGAGTCGGTCTTCACCTACGAAGGCACCGACCACATCCACACGCTCATCGTCGGCGAAGACGTCACCGGCATCGCCGCCTTCGAGTAGCCGCGCTCTTAGCCGCCCTCTAGTTCAAGCAGCTGTTGCTCGGCGTGCCGTTCTTTTCCGAGTGGATGCACACGTGCGAGCCGTGTGACGGGTAGTAGTAGGCCCAGAAGAAGCACATCTCGTCGGTCGCCGACTCGCCGAACACCACCGGCGGCGCCGACGCGTCGGTGTTCGGGTTGTGCCACTTGCAGTCGAAGCGGAAGCCGCCGCCCGACGGCACCGTGAACGGCGGCGCGGGGTGCACCGTCGCCGGCTCGCTCCAGATCCAGTTGGGCACGTCGTACACCATGCTCCCCGGGTCGCTCGCGCCCGTCGCCAGCGCCACCTGCACGTCGGTGCCGAGCCGGTGCTCGTGCCCGGTGATGGCGAAGAAGTGCGCGTCGGCGAACATCGGATCGAGCGGCAGGAACACCGGCCCCAGCGTCACGTCGCTGTTCGACGGGATCGAGATGTCCATGTCGCCGAGCAGGAGAAAGCTCGCCTCGTCGGTGTAGTCGAGCGTCTCGGTCAGCGTCGTCGTCGACGTCAGCATCACGTCCGACTGCGTGGCGTTGAGGTAGTGCATCTCGATGCGGATCATCTGATTGGCGTCGAGCGTGTAGGCGACGCCGGGCGGCATCGTCAGCAGGTCGTCGGCCTTCTGCGAGATCACGATCGGCGAGCCGTTGCCGAGCACGGTGTCCTGGAACGGCTGGCAGGCGAACGGCGTGGTCTGCTCGTCGGTGTCGTTGACGCGGTACACGACCATGTGGTGCGACGCCTCGCCGAGCATGTTGTGTACGGTGCCGACGTGCAGCGGCGTCGGGTTGCCGAGGCGCCGCACGATGCACTGCGTGGCCTCGGTGCCGGCGGGCACCAGGATCGGCCCGAAGGTGAGGCTGTACGATTGCGGCCCGCCGCTGCCGTTGCCGTTGCCGTTGCCGCCGTTGCCGCCGCCGTCGGTGACGCCGCCGTTGCCGTTGCCGTTGCCCGTGCCGCACCCGACCAGCGCGAACGAGAGCGCGACGGTGAGCGGGATCATTGCTCGTGTGTTCATGGGAGCCTCCCGTCCCGCGGATCGACCGCGAGACTTACGCTGTAAGGGAACCAGCCTTACAGCGTAAGGGTCAACCCAACTAGTTTGAGCGGGCGTGTGATAGCCTCGTCGCTGCGATGGCCAAGCCCAAGCTAGCGGCATCGACCTACGTGGCGCTCCTACGCGGCATCAACGTCGGCGGCAAGAACCTCCTGCCCATGAAGGCGCTCGCCGCCATGTTCCGCGACGAAGGCGCCACCGACGTCAGCACCTTCATCGCCAGCGGCAACGTCATCTTCGACGCCGCGCCCACGCTCGCCGCCGGCCTCGCCCCACGCATCGCGCGCCGCATCGCCGCCGACTTCGACCTGCGCGTCCCGGTGGTGCTGCGCTCCTCCGCCGAGCTCGCCACCGCCGTCGCCAAGAACCCGTTCGTCGCCCGCGGCGCCGACGAGAACCAGCTGTTCGTCATGTTCCTGGCCGACGCGCCGGCCGCCGCCGCCACGCGCGCGCTCGATCCCAAGCGCTCGCCGCCCGACGAGTTCGCGCTCGTCGGCCGCGACCTCTACCTCCGCCTGCCCAACGGCGCCGCGCGCACCAAGCTCACCAACGCCTACTTCGACAAGGCGCTCGCCACCATCGGCACCGCGCGCAACTGGCGCACCACGCGCAAGCTGCTCGAGCTCGCCACGCGATGAGCGCCCCCGAGCCGACCGAGCCGACCGAGCCGACCGGGCCGACCGAGCCGCGCACCGTCGTCGCTGCCGTCTGCGCGAGCCCGACGCACACCATGTCGAAGCCGACCCAGCTCTCGATCCGCCTCGTCGCCGGCCTCGGCGTCGAAGGCGACGCGCACGCCGGCACCACCGTCAAGCATCGCTCGCGCGTGCGCCGCGATCCGACCACGCCCAATCTGCGCCAGGTCCACCTCGTCGCCGCCGAGCTGCACGACGAGCTGCGCGCCGGCGGCTTTCCGCTCGCGCCCGGCGAGATGGGCGAGAACGTGACCACGCGCGGGCTCGACCTGCTCGCCCTGCCCGAGCGCACCCGCCTCCGCCTCGGCGCCAGCGCCGTCGTCGAGATCACCGGCCTGCGCAACCCGTGCGTGCAGCTCGACGGCCTGCGTCCGGGCCTCATGGCTGCGACGCTCGCGCGCGACGCCGCCGGCGCGCTCGTCCGCAAAGCCGGCGTCATGGCCATCGTGCTCGCCGGCGGCGATGTCTGCGCCGGCGACGCCATCGCCGTCGAGCTGCCCGCGCCGCCGCATCGCCCGCTCGCGCCCGTCTGAAGCTCGCGCCCGTCCGAGGCTCGCGCCCGTCCGACGCGCACCGTCGGGAAGCAGCGCGTCGAACAGCCGCCCTGACACCCATCGTCAGCTTTCCGACGTCGCCCCACCCGCAACCTCGCGAAACCCCACCGCCGCCCGCTCGGCACGCGATTCGCTAATGCCCCTCCACATGCGCTTACACAACTTCGCCTTGCTCCTCACCCTCGGCCTCGGTGGATGCGCGCTGCACGCAGGCGGCAGCGAAGCCTCGCCGACGCTGCAATTCGACAACTGCTCGAGCAACTGCGGCCTCGACCAGAACGGCGTCGCCGCCGGCGGCGCGCACACCGCGATCCTCGTCAACGGCGGCGTGCACTTCACGAGCGCGCAGTCGACCAACCCCGCCGTCGCCACCTTCACCGCCGACGGCAACGGCAAGATCGACGTCGAGTCGGGCGTGCCCGGCACCGCCGAGCTCCAGCTCCTCGACGGCGGCGGCCACATCGTCCTGAGCGGCGCCGTCACCGTGGTCCCGACGGCGACGCTGCGCCCCAACCGCGGCTGGACCGGCCCCACGCCGATCGTCCTCGAGAACGAGCCGCTCACCTATCACGTCACCACGCTCGACGTGAACGGCAAGATCACCAAGGGCGACGGCTCGGTGAACTTCGCGCTCTCGGGCACCCTCGCGCCGACCATCGCGCTCGTCGACGGCGACGCCATCGCCTTCACCGGCACCGCCGGCAGCGGCACCATCGACGCCAGCTGCATGAACGCGTCGCTGTCGCAGACCATCCAGGTCGTGTCGGCCGCCGAAATCACCGCGATCGACATGGAGGGCGACCTGCAGCCGAACGATCAGACGGTGGTCACCGTCGTCCCGCAGTCGGCGGGCGGCCCGGTCTACACCGGCGGCTGCGACTGGAGCGTGTCGGACGAGAGCGTCACGCTCGAGGCCGACGTGACGCCGCGCCTCGACCTCGGCGCCGGCGAGGTCGCGGTCTTCAACATCAACCGCGCGGGCAGCTACACCATCAGCTGCAGCGTCGCCGGCCAGACGCAGACCGTCACGATTTCACGATAAACGCGCCATCGGCCTGCAATTCCTCACTAAATTCCCCTGAAACCAACTCGCGCTGCGCGACACTTCTCTAGCAAACGGAGGAGCCTCGCATGCGTACCCTCGCCATCGCAGCAGCCGTCGTCATCGCCGGCACCGGCAGCGCCGGAACCGGTTGGGCCGCCAGCCGCGCGCTCGTCACCGCCGCGCAGGACTTCAAGGTCGGCGCGCACCCCACGATCATCATCGACAGCTCGGCCGGCGGCGTCGAGCTCACCGCCGGCCCCGCGGGCGCGGTCCACGTCGACATGGAGCGCAAAGCCGAGACCGAAGATCAGGCGCGCAAGCTCGACGTGCAGGTGAAGCAGGACGGCAACACCATCCGCATCAAGTTCGACCACAAGAACCACGGCATGTTCGAGAACGCCTCGGTCAACTTCAAGATCACCGCGCCCGCCGACTCCAAGCTCGAGGTCGAGACCGGCGGCGGCGGCGTCAGCGCGCGCGGCTTCTCCGGCGGCATCAAGGTCGAGACCGGCGGCGGCGGCATCGACGTCGACGGCGCCACCGGCGCGATGAACCTGCGCTCGGGCGGCGGCAGCATCGAAGCGCGCCACGTGCACGGCACCGTCGACGTCTCGACGGGCGGCGGCTCGGTGCGCGTCGAAGGCACCCTCGCCGGCAAGAACCGCGTCGAGACCGGCGGCGGCTCGATCCACGTCGCCATCCCGGCGTCGTCGAAGCTCGCCGTCGATGCCTCGACGGGCGGCGGCAGCGCGCACAACGACTTCGGTATCCCCGACGACGGCGAGCGCCACTCGGGCCGCTTCCGCGGCAACATCGGCGACGGCTCGAGCGGCTCGCTCGAGATCCGCACCGGCGGCGGCTCGATCTCGCTCGCCAAGATGTAACGCGCTCAGCGCGCGAACGGATCGACGACGTCGCCGCGGTGCAGGTCGGGCACCGGCTGCTTCGGCCGCGGCGACGCCTTGCCCGCCTTCACCTTCGGCGCCGGCCTCGGCCGCGCCGCCACCGCCGGCCGCGGCGCCACCTTCATCAGCTGCATCTGCAAACGCGAATCGCTGTCGGGCAGAAGGTCCGACTCCAGCACCTCGTAGCCGCGCAGCTTCAAGCTCACGTGCACGTTCTCGCTCGTCGAGCGCGGCAGCGACAGCGTCAGCGGCGTGTGCCCGCGCGACGTCCGCTCGCCGTCGATGAAGACGTCGGCGCCGGCGGGGATGGTGACCACGTGCACCGTCACGCTCGTCGGCGGCTGCGGCGTCCCGGCCGGCGCTGTCGCGGGCGTCACCTGCGTCACCACCGGCGGAGGCGTCACGCGCGGCGCCTCCGCTTTGCGCGTCATGCGCACCACGACCGCCCAGCTCAGCGCGAAGAGCGCCAGCGTGCCGATCGCCCAGAACGCGCGCCGGCGCCAGCGGAGGCGCTTGAGCACGCCGACGGTGAGCTCGTTGCGCAGCGGCGCCGCCGTGTCCGCCAGGTGCGACATCTGCACCACCGCCGAGTTCGACGGCTCGTCGGGGAACAGATCGCGCTGCAGCGACGCCAGCCGCTCCGGTCCCCACTTGAGGCCGTGCACCACCTCGTCGAGCGCCGCCGCCATCTCGTCGCACCCGCGCCAGCGCTCGTCGGGCAGGCGCGCCAGCGCCTTCAGGCAGATGGCGTCGAGCTCGGGCGGCACCGCGGGGTTGACGAGCGACGGAGGATCGACCTTGGCGTCGCGCACCATGGCGATCGTCTGCAGATCGCTCGCGCCCTTGAACAGCCGCTTGCCCGTCAGTACCTCGTGCAGGCAGACGCCGGCGGCGAAGAGATCGCTGCGATGATCGACCTCCTTGCCCTCGACCTGCTCGGGCGACATGTACCCGAACTTGCCCTTGAGCGTGCCGGTCACGGTGCGGTTCTCGTTGGCCTCGGCGAGCGCCTTGGCGATGCCGAAGTCGAGCAGCTTGACCGCGCCGTCGAAGCTGATCATCACGTTCGACGGCGACACGTCGCGATGGATGATGCGCAGCGGCGTGCCGTTGTCGTCGACGAGCGCATGGGCGTAGGCGAGCGCGCGGCAGACCTCGCGCACCACGAATGCGCCCAGGCCCGGCGGCGGCACGCCCTTCATCAGCTGCGCGCGCACGACGTTGACGAGGTCGCGCCCGCGCACGTACTCCATCGCCAGGTAGAACTCGCCGGCGACGTCGCCGAGCTCGAACACCTGCACGATGTTGGCGTGGTTCAGGCGCGCCGACAGCCGCGCTTCGGCGACGAACATCTGCTTGAAGTGCTCGTCCTCGACGAGATGCGGCAAGATGCGCTTGATGACGAGCGTGCGTTGGAAGCCGGCCGGTCCGCTGATGCGCGCCTTCCACACCTCGGCCATGCCGCCGCGGCCGAGCCGCTCCACCAGTGCGTATTTGCCGAACTGCATGCGGTCTCTGTCGAGCGCCTGGTTCACTTCGACAGGTCCCAGCACGTGAGGTTCGCCCCGATGCACGGATCGGGCGCACGCGTGCCGTAGTAGACCCCGAGCCCCACGCCCACGCCCACCACCACTGCACCGACGGGAATGACCCACCAGTTGCGTTTGATCCACGACTTTTTCGGCGGCGGCGCCGTCTGCGTCAGCGTCGTCGCCGCGGGCGCCGCGCCCGGCGGCGGCGTCACCGGCGGCGGAGGCGCCTGGGCCGCTTGCCGATCTGCAATCTGTCGCTCGATCTCTGCCAGGATCTGCTCCGCCTGCGGACGCTCCGGATCGCTCTGGGGTGCGTCGTGCAGATAACGCTGATACATCGAGCGCGCATTCGCCAGGTCATCGAGCTTGCGATAGCACTGCCCGAGGTTGAGCAGGAACTGCGGCCGCGGCGCGAGCTGATAGCCGGCCGCGAACTCGCGCAGCGCCTCGTTGTAATTGCCAAGCTGGTAGAGCGCGCGGCCCGCCTCGAAATGCGTGCGCGCGCGAGTGACGTCGTCGTCGCTCCGCGGCTCCTGCACCTGCGCCTGCGCCACTCCGCACGCGAGCAGCAGCACGCACAGTCCGATGAATTGCAGACGGACCATCGAAGGCAACATTTTACCACAGGCATACGCGACATCGTGTGATGTAGACTGGCCTCTCATGGTTCGTCACCCGACGCCGCCCCCGATGACGCCCGAGGAGTTCGCGGGCAGCGACACGCGCCGCATCGTGCGCGGGCCGCTCCAGCAGGCGTCGGTGCTGATCATCGCCGGGCTCGATCC
>DATNAQ010000174.1:0-33739 GCA_035607415.1 Polyangia bacterium | reverse complement strand
GGCGGTGGCGAGATCGTGCGTGGTCACCGTCGTCGAATCATCGCCGCAGCCCGCGAAGAACACGCAGGCGGCGGCGATTCCGACGATGGCTCGAGCTACTGATCGCTGGTGCAAGCGGCGCCCTGGGTCCCGCAAACGCCCGTGCCTTGCAGGCCACCCTGGATCGTCGCGAGAAGGCATTGCGCATCCTGGCCACCGTCGGTGGTGCACGCGCCGAGCGCGCAGGTGAAGAACGACGTCGCCTTCGACTGCGAGGCGGCCTTGCCCTCGCCGAGGCAGGTCTGCGCGCATGTGCCCTGGCACGCGAGCGTGCACTGGATGATCTGGCCGCAGTTCAGGGTACTCATGTCGTGCGGCGTCGCCGTCATGTCGGCGCCAACCGCCAGATCCATCGTCGCCGGCGCGGTCGTGTCGTCGCCACAGCCGACACCAGCAGCGATCAAAAAGCCAAGCGAAGCTACTGCAAGCAAGGTCCTCATTGTTCCCTCCTACGAGCGGTGCGCGCATCTTAAGCACGTTCCAAGGCAAATTGAAACTTCTTCCGGCAGACCCTACATTCCCGCGCATGGCCAAGCGAAAAGTGCGTTTTGCCGTCGTGGGACTGGGGTATTTCGCGCAGCGCGCCATCCTTCCCGCCTTCCAGCACGCGCGCAAAACGGCCGAGCTCACCGCCTTCGTCTCGTCCGATCCGAAGAAGCTGCGCAAGCTCGCCAGGCGCTACGGCGTCAAGCACACCGTCGGCTACGACGCGCTCGAGGAGCTCTGCCGCACCGACGTCATCGACGCCGTCTACATCGCCACGCCCAACCACACGCATCGCGCCCTCGTCGAGCGCGTGGCGCCGCACGGCGTGCACGTCCTCGTCGAGAAGCCGATGGCGGTGACCGAGGAGGACTGCGAGGCGATGATCGGCGCCTGCGCCGAGAACCAGTGCAAGCTGATGGTCGCCTACCGCCTGCACTTCGAGGGCGCGAACCTCTCGGCCATCGATCTCGTGAGCAAGGGCCGGATCGGCGAGCCGCGCTTCATGACGTCGACCTTCAGCTTCCAGGTCGCGTCGCCCAACATCCGCGTCAACCCGCGCGCAGAGGGCGGCGGGCCGCTCTACGACATCGGCGCGTACTGCATCAACGCCGCGCGCTACATCTTCCGCGACGAGCCGACCGAAGTGGTCGCGCTGTCGGCGCGCGGCGACGACGACCGCTTCGCCAACGTCGAGGAGCAGGTGTCGGCGATCTTGCGCTTCCCCGGCGAGCGGCTGGCGCAGTTCACCGTCGGGTTCGGCGCCGAGTCGACCGGCTTCTACGAGATCGTCGGGACCAAGGGCAAGCTGCGCGTCGATCCCGCGTACGAGTATCGCGACAGCCTCGCGCTCGAGCTCTCCGTCGGTGACAAGAAGCCCAAGCGCAAGAAGTTCAAGGCGCACGATCAGATCGGTCCGGAGATCGAATACTTCTCCGAGTGCATCCTCGACGGGCGCGACCCCGAGCCGTCCGGGATCGAGGGTCTCGCCGACGTGCGCGTCATCCGCGCCCTCTACCGCAGCATCGACGAGCGCCGGCCGGTGGCGCTCGGCGCGCTCGACAAGAGCGACCGCCCGGGCAAGCAACAGGAGCGCTCCGCACCGCCGCAGCGCGGCGAAGCTCCGACGGTCAACGTGCGTCCGGAAAGCTGAGCGCGCAACCGTCGACATCGCGCGCGTTCCGTATTACAAGCACCGCCATGGAGACCTTGAAGACGGACGTCGTCGTGATCGGCGCGGGCCCCGGCGGCTACATGGCCGCGATTCGCCTCGGACAGCTCGGTGTCAAATGCATCAACGTCGAGAAGGGTGACGTCGGCGGCGTCTGCTTGAACGTCGGCTGCATTCCGTCCAAGGCGCTCATCCAGGCCTCCAAGCAATTCGAGTTCATCAAGCACAACCCGATGGGTGTCGTCGCCGAGCCGAAGCTCGACTGGGTACAGACGCAGAAATGGAAGGGCGAAGTCGTCGGCAAGCTCACCGGCGGCGTCCGCCAGCTGATCAAGTCCGCGGGCACGCAGCTGGTGCTCGGCACGGCCACCCTGACCGCGAAGAACCGCGTCGAGGTCAAGCAGTCCGACGGCAACACCGTCGCCATCGAGGCGGCCAAGGGCATCGTGATCGCGACTGGCTCGCGGCCGATCGAGATCCCCGGCTTCAAGCCCGACGGCAAGCGCATCTTCGACTCGACGGGCGCGCTGTCGATGACGGAGGTGCCCAAGCGCCTGCTCGTCATCGGTGGCGGCTACATCGGGCTCGAGCTCGGCACCGCGTACCTGAAGCTCGGCTCGCAGCTCATCGTCGTCGAGGGCACCGATCAGCTGCTGCCCGGCAACGACCCCGAGCTGGTGGGCGTCGTCGCGCGCAAGCTCAAGAAGCACGGCGCCGAGATCCACTTGAGCTGCAAGGCGCTCGGCTGGGAAGAGACCAAGGACGGCGCCGCCGTGCGCGTCGAGACCAAGGAAGGCACCAAGACCTTCGTGGCCGACGCGGTCTTCGTCACCGTCGGGCGGCGCCCGAACTCGGAGAACCTCGGGCTCGAGAAGCTCGGCGTGAAGATCGAGAAGGGCTTCGTGCCCGTCGACAAGCAGCAGCGCACCAACGTGCCGGGCATCTTCGCCATCGGCGACGTGGCGCAGCAGCCGATGCTGGCGCACAAGGCCTATAAGGAAGCCGAGGTGCTCGCCGAGGTGCTCGCCGGCCACAAGTCGGAGAACGACGCGGTCGCGATTCCCGCGGTCATCTTCACCGATCCGGAGATCGCCACCGTCGGCCTCATGGAGCACGAAGCGGCCAAGCAGGGGCGCAAGATCAAGACCGGCAAGATGCCGTTCGCCGCGCTCGGGCGCGCGCTCGCGATCGCCGAGACCGATGGGTTCGTGAAGGTCATCGCCGACGCGCAGTCGGACGAGCTGCTCGGCCTCGCCGTCGTCGGGCCGGAGGCGTCGGACCTGATCTCGGAGGGCGCGCTCGCGCTCGAGATGGGCGCCTTCTTGCCCGACCTCGGCCTCACCATCCACCCGCACCCGACGCTCGGCGAAGCGATCATGGAAGCGGCCAAGGCGGCGCTCGGCGAGAGCGGCCACCTGGTCAACGGCGGCAAGCGCGCCGAGCGGCCGGAAAAGGCGTAGGCGAGCCGCAGCACGCGCATGAAACCGGCGCGCGTCGTCGATCTCTCGCGCCGCGAATACGGCGAAGTCTGGAAGCTGCAGCAGGAGCTCGTGGCGGCGCGGCAGCGTGGCGAGATCGCGGACACGCTCGTGCTCGTCGAGCATCCCGACGTGATCACGCTCGGCCGGCGGCAGTCGTCGCAGGCCAACGTGCTCGCGGCGGGCGACATCCCCGTCTTCGAGATCGAGCGCGGCGGCGACGTGACCTATCACGGGCCGGGGCAGCTCGTCGGCTATCCGATCCTTGCGCTCGACGACCGCGAGCGCGATCTGCACGCCTATCTGCGCAACCTCGAAGAGGGCCTGATCGGCGTGTGCGCCGACGTCGGGGTCTCCGGAAGGCGCAACCCGGGCTGGACCGGCGTGTGGATCGGCGATCGCAAGGTGGCGTCGCTCGGGATCGCGGTGCGGAGGTGGGTCACGATGCACGGCTTCGCGCTCAACGTGGCGACCGAGCTGTCGCGCTTCGCGGCGATCAACCCGTGCGGGCTCGACGCGGCGGTGATGACGTCGCTGGCGCGCGAGGCCGGGCGGCCGCTCACCGTCGAGGATGTGAAGCCGCTGGCGATTGCGCGCCTCGGCGCGGCGCTCGGCCGCGACTTCTCCGCGGGCTGACGGCGCGCGCGCCGCGTCCGCAGCGGCCGCGCGTCAGGCCAAGACCGGCGCCGGCGCGAGCTCGCCCGGCAGCGGCTGCGAGTCGTCGGGCGGCGGCGTCATGGCCGCCTTGCGCACGGCCGGATCGGGGTCGTGCGCCGCCAGCTCGGCCAGCTCGGAGCCGAGGATCCCGTCGGCGCGCGCGGCCCGCGCCACGTCGCGGCGCAAGGGCGCGTCGTCGAGCGCGAGCAGCGCCGCCAGCGTCGGCTCGCGGCACGGCGCCATCCCGCGCCGCGGCAGCACCACCGGCTCGAGCGAGTCCATCACCACCGAGCGCGCCGGCCCGCGCAGCACGTTGTCGAGCAGCTCGAGCGCGCCCGCGCGCACCGTCGCCGAGTCGCTGAGGATCGCGTGCTCGGCCGCGCGCACGTCGCTGCGCGGATAGACCAGCGCCAACAGCTCGAACATGCGCGACAGCGCCGCCGTGCGCCGCGCGTGCAGCACGCTCACCAGCGGCGGCTTGGTCGTCGTCGTCGCCATCGAGGCCGCCTCGGCCTGTAGCGCCAGCGACAGCCGGCGCACCGCGTCCGCCTCGCGCTCGATCGGCGTCGCGATCGCCTCCGGCGGCAGGCCGAGCTCGCCCGCCTTGCGCGTCACGCGCGCCAGCGCCCGCAGCCGCTTGCCACGGCGGATCGCGTCGTCGGCGCCGAGCTTGTCGAGCTCGCCGAGCACACGCAGCTTGAGCCGCTCGGTCGCCGCCGGTCGCCGCGCCGGCGCCCCCGCCTCCTCCGCCAGCTCGCCGGCGCCGAGCATCTTGCGATAGGCCTCGAGGTACGCGCGCCGCGCGCTCACGATGATGCCGAGCCACACCCCCACCACCACCAGCGTGGCCACGGACGCCCACACGATGCGATCGGGCCGATCGACGTGGAACGCCCAGGTCAGGAACAGCCACAAGAAGCTGGCGAGCGCGCCCGCCGCGCGATCGACGAAGGTGTCGATGAACGGCTTGGCCTGATCCTTCACCGCGCGCGGGATCGGCAGGTACAGAAGCTCCGTCGACGCTTTGTCGATCGAGAAGCGGAAGCCGTCGCAGAACAGCATCGCCACCGCCGCCGCGCCGAGCATCGGGATGGGCAGGAACACCGTCGAGACCAGCACCATCGCGCCGATGCCGAAGCCGCTCGGAAGGACGCGCAGCCCGAAGCCCACGCCCCAGCGCCGCAACAGGCGCGGCGTGCCGAGGATCTGCAGCACGAACGTCGCCAGGTTCAAGACGGCCGCGAACAGGCCGAAGAAGGCCGCCATGTCGTCGGCGCGCCCGCCGAAGTGGATCTTGGCGATGCCCTTGTACTGCCACTGTACTATTGTATATGACACTGTCATACACAAAAGCATCAGCGCGATCAGCCGCACGTAACGGTTCTTGCGCACGATGGCGAAGCCCTCGGCGAACTTCGCCGCCGGCGCCTCTTTGACCTCGCGCTGCACCTCCGGACGGCGCCGCTTCCACGCCAGGTGCGAGAGGACCGACGACAGCACCAGCTCGGCGGCGACGATGTACAAGAGGTTCCCCGCGCCGAGCGGCTTGGCCAACCAGCCGGGCACCGCGCCGCCCACCAGGCCACCGAGGATCGCGCCGCCGCCGATGATGGGAAACAGGCGCTTGGCTTCGCGCGCGTCGAAGAGATCATTGGCCAGCAGCCAGAACTCGGCGACGAGCACCAGCCCGAACACGCCCGACCAGAAGTACAGGCCCCAGGAAATCCAGCGCACGTGCATCTGCAGCCCGATCGCCATGGCGACGAGCGTCAGCGCGACGAAGCTGTTGGTGATCAGCGCGACGATGTTGCGCCCCACGCCGCTGGTCGCGCGCTTGTAGCCGGTCACCACGATGCCGGCGACGAAGGCGATGCCGATGTACATGTAGCTCAGCTCGGTGAGCCCGAACTTCGACAAGAACACCGCATCACGCACCGCCTTGGTCGTCGTGTACGACGCGATCAAGAGCAGGATCGTGAAGAACATGAGCGCGGTGCGCGCGCCTTCACCGGGTCGGATGTCGACGACGCGCTCGAGGCGGGAACGGATGTCCAAGGGGTCTCCTCGGACCATGTGAAATACAAGGGCGGTGCCAGGAGTCGATGGTCAGGTGAGACGGGTGGCAGCCGTCACCCACCGGAGCGAACGCTCGCTGGAGAGGATGCGGCGCGCTCGCTGCGCGCTAGCCGGCGCGAACCGTAAATTCGCGCGACGCGACGACACGATCGTCACCGCTCGCCGACGGATCGACGAGGAACGACCAGCCGCGGCCGATGCGGCCGTCGAAGGCCGTCAGCCACCACACGTCGAGCGTCCAGCGCTTCTGTCCCGACTCGCAGGGCGGCGTCCACGCCACCGCCTCGAGATCGCCGAGCGCCGTCGAGCGGCCGGTTTCCTGGCGCTTCACGTCCTCGAACACGCTGGAGCTGCGCACCGCCTCGATCGCCGCCGTCGCGTCGTCCTCGGCGACGTCGCGGCGCCACGGCGACGTCAGCCGCATGGCCTCGATGTCCAGGCCCATGGTCAGCTCGATGTCGTACGCCTCGTCGGCGGGCAGACCGGCGAAGTCGGGCACGTCGAACTCGGGGTACAAGTCGCGCGCCACGATCTCTTCGCGCCGCCGTTCGAGCGCCTGGTCGAAGCGCGTGCGCGCCTCGTCGTCGTACAGGACGTGCAAGCGCAAAGTCAGCTGCTTCGACGGAAGGCGATGATCCCAATCGAGCACGCCGACGATCGAATGCATGGCGTGACCGCGGAACGGCTGCACCTTGGGCAGCGCCGCATCGAAGAGCGATTGCGCCTTGTCCTTGTCGATCCCCTGCTGCGCCACGCGCGGGTGGATCGAAAGCTCCGTCACTGCCACAGTCTAAACGACCCCGCCCAGGCGAGCCAAGAGCGCATCGATCGGCCGTCGCCGCACCTTCCACGCGGCGCGGTTGACCACCAGCCGCGAGCTCACGTCGAGGATGGTCTCGACCTCGCGCAGCCGGTGCTGGCGTAGGGTTTCCCCCGACGACACCAGGTCGACGATGCGGTCGCACAGCCCGGTCAGCGGGCCCAGCTCGACCGAGCCCGAGAGCTTGATGACGTCGGCCACCGTCCCCGTCGCCTCGAGGTGGCGCCGCGTCAGATTGGGAAACTTGGTGCAGTAGCGCAGGTGCGCTCCGCGCCCCTCGTCGTCGACGGCGCGCGCCGGCGGATCGAGCGGCTCGGCCACTGCCAGCCGGCAGGCGCCGATCTTCAGGTCGAGCGGCTCGTAGAGATCGCTCCCCCGCTCCTCGAGCACGTCGCGCCCCGCGATCCCCACGTCGGCCGCGCCATGCTCGACGTAGGTCGGCACGTCGGCGTCGCGCACCACGAGCACGCGCAGCTCCGCCGCCGGCAGCTCGAACACCAGCCGGCGCGAGCCGTCCTGAATCGGGGACAGATCGATGCCGGCCTTGGCGAACAGCGCGATCGCCTCGTCCTGCACCCGTCCCTTGGGCACCGCCAGCGTGATCATTTGCCGGCAGACACTAACACGAAGCGCGCGGCTGCAAGAGCGCGCTACGCGTCTTTGGCGCGCTTTACGTCGGCGCCGAGCTTCTGCAGCTTCCTCTCGATGTGCTCGTAGCCGCGATCGAGGTGGTACACGCGCAACACCTCGGTCGTCCCCTCGGCGACCAGCCCGGCGAGGATCAGCGCCGCCGACGCGCGCAGGTCCGACGCCATCACCTTGGCGCCGGTCAGCTTCTTCACCCCGCGGATCACCGCCGTGCGCCCGTCGACGTGGATATCGGCGCCCATGCGCGCGAGCTCGCTGACGTGCATGTAGCGGTTCTCGAAGATCGTCTCGGTGATGACGCTCTGCCCGCGCGCGCGCGTTGCCAGCGTCATGAACTGCGCCTGCATGTCCGTCGGAAACCCGGGGTACGGCTGGGTGGTGATGTCGATCCCGTGGATCTCGCCGCGCCCGCGCACGCGCAGCCCGTCGCGCTCGGCCACCACCTCGGCGCCCGCCGCGCGCAACTTCGCGATTACCGCGTCGAGGTGCTCGGGCAGACAGTCGCGCAACAGCACGTCGCCGCGCGTGATCGCCGCCGCCACCATGAAGGTGCCGGCCTCGATGCGGTCGGCCACGATGGCGTGCTCGATCGGATGCAGCTCGTCGACGCCCTCGACGGTGATGACGCTGGTCCCCGCGCCCTGGACGCGCGCGCCCATCTTGTTGAGCACGCGCGCCAGCTCCTCGACTTCGGGCTCGCGCGCCGCGTTTTCGAGGGTGGTGCGCCCCTTGGCCAGCGTCGCCGCCATCATCAGGTTCTCGGTGCCGGTCACCGTCGGCATGTCGCAGACGATGGCGGCGCCACGCAGCCGCTTGGCCTTGGCGATCACGCTGCCGTGGGTCAGCGTGATCTTGGCGCCCATCGCCTCGAGCCCCTTCAGGTGCTGATCGATCGGTCGCGCGCCGATCGCGCAGCCGCCCGGCAGCGACACGACCGCCTCGCCGTGGCGCGCCACCAGCGGCCCGAGCACGAGCACCGAGGCGCGCATCGTCTTGACCAGCTCGTAGGGCGCCTCGAACGACTTGATGCCGTCGGTGTTGACGGCCAGCGCGTAGCCCGCCTTGTCGGCGTCCTCGACGGTGGCGCCGAGCCCGCGCAACAGCTTGGCGGTCGTGCGCACGTCCATCAGCTTCGGCACGTTGCGAAAGACGCTCGTGCCGCCGCCGAGGATGGCGCTGCAGAGGATGGGAAGCGCCGCGTTCTTGGCGCCCGATACGCGGACCTCGCCCTTCAGGCGGCGCCCACCCTCGATGACGATCTTGTCCACTTAGATGAGATTACGACGCGGCGGGAGCAGCTTCTTCCTTGGGCGCGCCGCCGCGGTGCTCTTCGCACAGGCCGTAACGGCCCGACGGCTTCTTGCACGCTTCCTTGCTGCACAGCTTGTAGCGCGCCTTGTGACCCTCGAGCTCACCGCGGCGCCACAGCTTGTAGTGCGTCACGCAGTAGCGCTTCGCGCGGTACGGGCGCTTGCAACCTTCGACCGAGCACTTCTTCGCTTCGGTCGTCTTCTCCGTCGTTTCGGCCATCGAACTTCTCTCCTTCGGGTGCGGAACGGCGAACTCTATTACACTCCGCGGCAGAGTCAACCCCATGGCCGACGTGCCCTTTGCCGAGAGCCTCTGCCACCGCTGCGCGGCGCCGCCCAAGTACGTGCGCACCGCGCGCTCGACCTTCTTGCGCTGCCCTCTTTTGCCCGAGAAGTACCCGCGCCAGCCGGTCCTGCAATGCACGCTCTTCCGGCCCGCCGTGCTCACCACCGAGCGCCTCGTCCTGCGCGAGCTCACGCCCGCCGATGAGCCGTTCGTCGCCAGTATGACCGACAGCGTCGCCGACGCCGCCGACTGGATGCGCCGATCGTTCGAGCGCTACGCGCGCGACGGCTTCAGCTTGTGGCTCGCGATCGATCGCCAGAGCGGCGAGCCGGTCGGCCAGATCGGCCTGCTCGCCCAGACCGTCGAGGGCGTCGTCGAGCCGGAAGTCGCCTATCACCTGCACGCGCGCGCACGCCGCCGCGGCTACGCTCGCGAAGGGGCCGCCGCCGTGCGCGATTGGGCCTTCGCCCGCGGCTACGATCATGTCATTGCGCTCGTCCGCGAAGACAACGTCGCGTCGCAAGCGGTCGCGCGGTCGCTCGGGATGGCTCCAGGCGATCCCGCGACCCACCACGGCGTCGAGCACGTCGTTTGGCGTGTCGACCGTCGCTGACATGTAAGGTTGGAACGCGGCGTGCTCCCTAGTGAACCAGACGGAGGTCAACCATGCTCTACTGGGCACTCTGCTTTCTGGTTCTCGCGATCATTGCAGGCATCTTCGGCTTCGGCGGCGTGGCTGCAGCGTCGGCTGGCATCGCAAAGCTGCTGTTCGTGATCTTCCTGGTCGCCCTGGTGATCAGCGCGATCTTCGGATTCACGCGCCGCGCAGTCTAGCGGCCGGCGGTCCGGCCGCCGTCGATCAGACGGCGTGCCGGCCGCCGATCAGTAGCCCGATCGTCAGCCGACTTTGACGGAAAGCTCGCCGTTCTCGAGGTCGAGCCGCACGTCGCCGCCGGGATGCTCGGCGAACGCTTCGAACGCTGCATCCTCGAGGTGCCGCGTGAGGATCGCCGCCAATCCGCGTGCGCCCGTCTCGCGGCGCAGGCTCTCGCGCACCACGTGATCGAGCGCCTGCTCGGAGACGACGAGCTTGAACCCCTCGTCCTCGAACTCGCGCGTCAACCGCTCGATGACGTTGGTGCGCAAGATGTCCTTCAACGTCCCCGAGTCGAGCGCGCGGAACGGCACGATGCGCGTGAAGCGCGCCATCAGCTCGGGCAAAAAGCCGTAGGCCTGGAAGTTGGCGATGTTCTCGACCTCCTCGGTCGTGAACGACACCGCGATCTGGTCCTGCGCGCCGGCCCCGCCGCGCAGCTTCTGCTGCTCCTTCTTCGACGCCTCGCGCCCGAAGCCGATGCGGTCGACGGCGCCGCGACGCCGCGCCACCTGCTGGAAGCCCGAGAACGCGCCGGCGGCGATGAAGGCGATGTCCGCCGTCGACATCACGATGTGATCGCCATAGGTCGAGTGCGTCAGCTCGAGCGGGACCACCACCTCGCCCGCCTCGAACATCTTGAGCAGCTCGCGCTGCACGCCCATGCCGGTGACGTCCTTGGTCGTGCCCGCGCCGGCGAAGATGGCGTTGTTCTGCCCGCTCGCAATCTTGTCGAACTCGTCGAGACAGATGATGCCGATCGATGCCAGCAGCGGATTGTCGTCCGCCGCGTGCAAAAGGCGCGTGATGATCGTGTTCGGGTCCTGCCCGACGTATCCGGTCTCGGAGTACGTGGTGATGTCCACGATCACCGTCGGCAGCCTGAGGATGTTCTGGAACAACAGCTCGACCAGGTGCGTCTTTCCGCAGCCGGTCGGCCCGATCAAGAGGAAGTTCGACTTCGGCAGCACGTGCTCGCGCTTGGCGCCATCGAGGTAGATGCGCTTGATGCGCTTGACGTGCCGGTAGGCCATGAGCGAGACCGCGCGCCGCGCCTCGTCCTGCCCGCGATATCCCGCCTCCTCGAGCTTGGTGAAGATTTTCCTGGGCGGAATGACGGGAAGCTCGCGAACGAACTTGATGAAGTGCTCGAGCCCGGATTTCCGGTACTTCTTGAGGTTCTCCATCGGTTCCTGCTCGCGCGCCATGGACGCCTCTCTTCCCCTTCGATTGTAATCTTCATTCCCAGCCATATCCACTTTATTGACACCCGCTCCCGTCGGGTAATGATGGGACGATGATGCGTAGCGGCGCGCCTAGGTTTGGCGCGACTTCGTCGCTTGGGCTTGCGGCGTTCGTCGTCGCAACGGTGGCGATGATGATCGTGCCGCTGCCGACGCCGCTCCTCGACCTCCTCATTACGTCCAATCTCGCGATTTCCGTGGCCCTCCTCCTGGTCGCGGTGTGGTCGGCGCGAACCCTCGAGCTTTCTACGTTTCCAACGCTCCTGCTCCTCACAACGCTCTACCGATTGGCGCTGAATGTTTCTTCGGTCCGCTTGATTCTTCTTCAGGCCAATGCGGGCCGCGTCATTCATGCGTTCGGTTCCTTCGTTGTACGCGGCGACTACGTGGTTGGCTTCGCCGTTTTTTTGATCCTCACGATCGTGCAGTACATCGTGATCTCGCGCGGCGCCGAGCGCGTGGCCGAGGTCGCCGCGCGCTTCACGCTCGACGCCATGCCCGGCAAGCAGCTGGCGATCGACGCCGACCTGCGCGCCGGCGCCATCGACAGCGGCGAAGCGCGCCGCCGCCGCGAGGCGCTCTCGAAGGAGGCCGCGCTCTACGGTGCGCTGGACGGCGCCATGCGCTTCGTCAAGGGCGACGCCATCGCCGGCGTCCTCATCCTCACGATCTCGCTCATCGGCGGGCTCGTCATCGGCGTCGTGCAGCGCGGCATGGCGCTCGGCGACGCCGCGCGCGTGTACACGCTCCTCACCATCGGTGACGGCCTGGTCTCGCAGCTGCCGGCGCTGCTCATCTCGACCGCCGCGGGCCTCGTGGTCACGCGCGTGGCCAGCGACGAAGACGGCGGCACGCTCGGGCCCGATCTGGCGCGCCAGCTCCTGCGCCCCGGCGCGCTCGCAACCACCGCGATCCTGCTGGCCGTGCTCGCGCTCGTGCCCGGCCTGCCGCTGTGGCCGTTTCTCGTCGTCGCCGTCGCCGCCGGCGCGCTCGCCTGGGTGGCGCTGCGCCAGCGCGCGAGCCGTCCGCGCGTGCCGGTCGCCGACGCGCCGACGCCGCCGCCGGCGCTCGAGGTCGCGCTCGACCCCGCGTTGCACGCCGCCGCGCCTTCGCTGGAGACCCGCCTCGTCGCCGTCACGCGCGGGCTCGCCGACGAGCTCGGCCTGATCGTCCCGCCGCTTCAGCTCACCATCGACGCCAAGCTGCCGCTGCGCGGCTACGAGATCCGCCTGCGCGGCATCCCCGTGGCCGACGGCATCATCCCCGACGGCCGCATCCTCGTCGACGTCCCGCCCGGCAAGCTGCCCGCCGGCGTCGAGGGCCAGGCCGCCGATCATCCAGCGACGGGCGCGCCCGCCGCGTGGGTGCCGGCCTCGTCGGTCGCGCGCCTGCCCGCCACCGGCCTCGGCATGCTCGACGGCCCGTCGGCGATCGCGGCGCGCCTCGACGCAGCCTTGCGCGCCACCGCCCCCGAGCTCGTCGGCCTCGACGAGACGCAGCGCCTCCTCGACGCCGCCGCCCGCGAGCATCCGGCGCTGGTGCGCGCGCTGGTCCCGCAGCGCGCCGAGCTCACCCTCGTCGCCGACGTGCTGCGCCGCCTCGTCGCCGAAGGCGTGGGCCTGCGCGATCTGCCGACGGTGCTCGAGGCGCTCGCCCGCGCCGCCGCCGAGTCGCGCGATCCGGCCATCGTCACCGAGCGTGTGCGCGCCGGGCTGTCGCGCGTCATCACCCACCGCTTCACCACCGCCGCGGGCGGCGATCGCCGCGTCGCCGCGCTCCTGCTCGACGCCGACGCCGAAGAGGCCGTGCGTGGCGCGCTCCGCCCCGCCGGGGAAGGCACCATCCTCGCGCTCGAGCCCGATCTCGCCGACGCGCTCCTCGCCAGCGTCGACAAGGAGGCGGGCGCGCACAAATCGTCCATCATCCTCACCTCACCCGAGCTGCGCCGCCACGTGCGCCGCCTCGTCGAGGGCGAGCACCCGCGCCTGCCCGTGCTGGCCTACCAGGAGCTCTCCGCCGACGTCGAGGTCGAGCAGGTGGGCACCATTCGCATTACAGAGTAGAATACCCGTTCGAGGGAGGTTCCCATGCTTCCGCAAAATGCGCCGTTGCCGCACAACGCGGCCACCTTCACGCCCGATCAGATCGCCTCCGAGCAGGCCGCGTTCATGCGCAAGGTCTACGCCATCATGGCGTTCGGCCTCGGCGCCACCGCGCTCACCTCGCTCGTCGTCGTGCACTCGCCCGCGGTCATGCAGTTCATCTTCGGCGGGGGGGCCGGCGTCTTCTACGGCCTCTTGCTCGCCGAGCTGGTGATGGTCTGGACGTTCGCCGCGCTCGCGCGCCGCTTGAGCGCCGTCGGCGCCGCCGCGCTGTTCTACGTCTACGCCATCATGAACGGCCTGACGCTGTCGGTGATCTTCCTGCGCTACACGCAGGGCTCGATCGCGTCGACCTTCTTCGTCACCGCGGGCACCTTCGGCGCGATGAGCGCGTACGGCTACATCACCAAGCGCGACCTGACGAGCGTCGGCAACTTCATGTTCATGGGGCTCATCGGCGTGATCCTCGCGTCGGTCGTCAACATGTTCATGCACAGCGAGATGCTCTATTGGGGCATCACCTACTTCGGCATCCTCGTCTTCGTCGGCCTGACCGCGTACGACACGCAGAAGATCAAGGAGCTGAACGTCATCGGCAACGCCGGCACCGACGAGGATCACAAGGAAGCGATCCACGGCGCCCTCATCCTCTATCTCGACTTCATCAACCTCTTCCTGTACCTGCTCCGCCTGCTCGGCCGCCGTCGCTAGCCCACGCATGTTTGCAGGTGCCCACGGCCTGCATCGCTGACTTCCGCGCAAATTCCTGATTTCCGGAGGACGCCGCCTGGCGCCCCGCTTGCTTTAGCGGCGCCAATGCGTCTTTCGTGGATTTTTGCATGCACCCTCGTGCTCGCCGGCTGCGGCGGCAACAACAACGACAACGGCGAGCCGTCGATCATCCCGCCCGATCTCTCCGCCGGCGGCGGCGACGACGGCGGCGACGGCACCGGCGGCAACGGCAACGACGACGGCGGCACGCTCGCCCCCGACGGCGGCAGCGCCACGCCCATCCGCTACGTCGTGGTCATCGTCAAAGAGAACCACACGTTCGACAACTACTTCATGAATTTCCCGGGCGCGACCAGCGCCACCACCGGCAAGAAGTCCGACGGCACCACGCTCACGCGCCCCAAAGCGCCCGACGGCGATCTCGCCGGCGACAATCCGCACTCCAACGCCGCCGCCATCACCGACTACGACGGCGGCAAGATGGACGGCTTCGACAAGGGCACGCCCGATCAGCCGAACCGTCCCTACTTCTATTACGCCGAGTCGCAGATCCCGAACTACTGGAAGTACGCGCGCACCTTCGCCCTCTTCGACAACTTCTTCTCGACGACGGCGGGCCCGACCTCGCCCGGCCACTTCGCCATCGCCGCCGGCCAGTCGCCGTTCCTCGACAACCCCTACTGCAGCGACGGCTCGACGACTTGCAAGGACGGCTGCATCTCGCCCGATCCGATCTCCAAGGTCGACTCGCTCGACTTCAAGACCTGCACGATCAAGTCGGGCCCGAGCTGCATCGACGTCCCGACGGTGGTCGACATGCTGCCGAAGGGCGTCACCTGGCGCGCCTACGGCACGGGCACGCAGCCCAACATCAACTCGCCCTACAGCCTCGTGAAGAAGCTCGGCGGCGACGCGGCCGTGCGCGCCGCCCACTTCCGCGACAACACGCACCTGTTCACCGATCTCGCCAACGACGATCTCGCCAACTTCATGCAGATCGACGTCTACTCGGGCCCGAACGAAGCCTCCGAGCATCCGCCGTCGTATCCGTGCGGCGGCGAGAACTACACGGTGCAGATCGTCAACGGCCTCATGCAAAGCTCGCACTGGAAGGAGATGGCCATCGTCATCACCTGGGACGACTTCGGCGGCTGGTTCGACAGCGTCAAGCCGACGGTGTCGACGTGCGGCACCAAGGGCGAGTTCGTCAACACCGGCTTCCGCCTGCCGGCGATCGTGATCTCGCCCTACGCGAAGCAGGCCGTCATCCACACCAAGACCGAGCAGGTCTCGATCACCAACCTCGTCGAGCAGCTCCTCGGCGCGCCGCCGATCTCGTCGATCGATCCCGACGCGCGCGACGGCAAAGCGGGCAGCATGCTCGGCGCCTTCGACTTCACGCAGGCGCCGCGCGCGCCGCTCATCTTGCAGCAGCGCACCTGCCCGTAGCCGCTACTTCTCGATCAAATCGGCCACCGCGTGCTGCGTGACGTCGTCGCGCACCGCGGTGAGCGTGCCGTCCGACTCGAGCACCGCCTGCTTGCAGCGCGAGATCCCGTCGACGCTCTGCTTGCGCAGCGCCGAGCGCAGCTCCTCGATGGTGATGCGCTCGCGCTTCAAGTTGCGCATCACCAGCTTGCCGTCGCGTACCAGCGTCAGCGGCCGCCCCTGCACCAGCCGCTCGAACCAGCGCCAGCGATAGACCGCCTCGCCGACGGCGAAGTTGAGCGCCAGGAGCGTCGCCGCGCTGATGAGCCCGCCGCCGAGCGAGTTGTCGCCGGCGTTGATCGAGTTCTGCAGCGCGTTGGCGAGGATCAACAGCAGCACCAGGTCGAACGCGGTCATCTGCGCCAGCTCGCGCCGCCCGGCCACGCGCAGCGCGATGCCGAGGAAGACGTAGACGATCGCCGCGCGCACGACGAGGGCCAGCACCGGCGCATCCGGCCGCCACATGTGCATCATGACCACCTCCACTTGATGCGCTCAAGCTGCGTCACGAACGCCTCCTTCGTCGCCGCGCGCACGATCGGCTCGCCGGGCACGAGGTAGGCGAACTTGCTCTCCGGCATCCAAAACCCGCTGCCCCCCGGCCCCATCGCCTCCGCGTACGCGCGATCGTGCGCCGCCTGATCGAGCACCAGCGGCCGCAACACCCACGCCTCCCCATCGCGCTCGATCACCGCCTGCGGCTCGTACTTCCCGAGCGTAATCGGCAAGCGCAAGCGCGACTCTTCCGCCAGCGCCTTCAACACCGCCTCGCGCGTCGGCCCCATGAACGGCGCCATCATCCACCTCCAGCCACCATCATCGCCAACCGAGCGCACCTCGCCAATTTGCCGCGGGCAGCCGTAGAGGCGCTTCACGGCGGCGTAGAGGACACGCGTCGCGCGCAGCGCGACCTCAGCGCGGCCGATGGAGGCGCACCGCCGCGAAGGCGGCGGACGGCGCCGTTTCCCGACGCCGGGAAGCGCCTCCTACGGCTGGCCGCGGCCCAACAGCTTGGCGACGTGCGCGAGGTAGTACTCGGCTTCGCGCCGCGGCTCGAGCTCGCCCGTATCGACGGCGACCTCGAGGGCGCGCTTCAGATCGCCGATCTGCCGCGACGGCGGCAGCTTGAAGTGCTCCATGATCACGTTGCCGATCCCCGTCGGCAACGGCGGCACCTTCGCGTCTTCCTCGCGCAGCGCCTGGATGCGCGCCGCCAGCTCGCTGATGTTGCGCAGCGCGTTCTGCCGCTTGCCCGGCCGCGCCGACGTGATGTCCGCGCGCGACAGGTCGAGCAGATCCGTCAGATGCTCCTGCAGCTCGCGATCGAAGCGCCGCACCGCCGAGTCGGTCCACGCCGCCTCGTACTGATTCGGCCGCAGATGATGCAGGATCAAAAACTTCAGCTTCTGCTTCATCGGCTTCTCGAAGCGGAAGCGCCGCGCCACGTCCTCGAACATGCGCGCGCCCACCTCCGAGTGCCGATGGAAGTGCACGCCGCCGTCAGGCGTGAAGGTGCGCGTCGGCACCTTGCCGATGTCGTGCAGGAGGGCCGCCCAGCGCACCGCCGGCCGCGGCACCGACTGCCGCACCACCTGCTTGGTGTGCTCCCAGACGTCCTTGTGGCGCCGCCCCGCCTCCTGCGAGAAGTCGACCGTCGCCTCGAGCTCGGGCAGCCACACCGCGAGCAGCCCGCATTCGTGCAGCCACTGCAGCGCCACGTGTACGCCGCGCCCGAGCAGCATCGCTTCGAGCCCGCCGCGCGCCACGTCGGGGCCGAGCGCGCGCGACGCCTCGGCCTGCGTGCGCGCACGCGCCGTCACGTCCGCAGGCGGCATGCGCTCGTCGAGGGCGCACTGCCGCGCCACCTCGAAGACCCACGCCGGGTCGCTACGCTCGACGACGTTGTGCATGACGGGTTTGGATCTACCGCAGAATGAAAGTAATCGTGCGCTGATCTTCGCTGAATCTGCAGCACGCGAGAAACTCGCGCAGGCGCAGCCCCAGCGTCGTGCGGTGGTGGAACCACCAGTCGACCGCCTTGCGGCGCGCGTGGACGTGGTCGCGTCCACTGAACTCGATTAGCGTCGACTCCCCAAGCGGCACGCTCCTGAAAAATAATTGGTAATCCTGCAAGCAAATCTAGCGGGCCGTTTGGGACAGGAGTCAATAAAATTTTGCACAAATGCTGATGGCATTCCGGTTGCTCTACCAGAGGGCATGATGCGTGGCGTGATTACGGAACACGACTTCGAGGAGTGCGAGTGCGCATTCCCCGGGATCGTCCGCTACTATCGAGAATTGAAGGTAAAACCGGCGACGTTCCTGGAGCTTCTATGGGGCTTCATCCACCAGGAATGCCCCTGCGCCGAGACCGTTCCAGTGGCGTCCCGCCCCGCCATCTCGGCCGCCGTCCGCTAGCCCGCCCCACGTCTCCCTTCTGACACATTCGTTCGCAAGACCGTGATATTTCAAGATCACGGCAATGGTACAGCGGTTGTAAATCGCGCTGTGACGAGCTGTCACGCCTGTGGGGCACAGGGACACACATGGCCATTCCGGTTTCCGGCTGGCGTAGTCACCGGTTATCGAATACCCGCAGGACGCTGTCAGCGCGTTGACGCCAGCAGGTTGACGCCTCGGGCGTCGCCGGGTAAGGAGCGGAGGAGATGCGCGCACAGGCGGCAATCGGCGTGTTCGACAGCGGGGTGGGCGGCCTGACGGTCGTCCGCTCACTGGCCGAGCGCTTGCCAAAAGAGGAAATCGTTTACCTCGGAGATACCGCGCGTGTGCCATATGGCTCCAAAAGCGCGGAGACGGTCGCGCGCTATTCGCGGAACGCGGCGCGCTTCCTCGTCGGCGAAGGTGTGAAGATGATTGTGATCGCGTGCAATACGGCGTCGGCGTTCGCCCTCGACGTGTTGCGCGCGGAGCTGGCGCTGCCGGTGCTCGGCGCCGTCGAGCCGGGCGCGCGCGCGGCCGTCGCGGCGACGAAGACGGGGCGTGTCGGCGTGATCGGGACGCTCGGCACGGTGCGCTCGGGCAGCTACGCGCGCGCCATCGCCGCCGTCGACGCGCGCGTGCACGTGACGGCGCACGCGTGCCCCCTCCTCGTCCCGCTGGCGGAGGAGGGCTGGCTCGACGACGAGGTGGCCACGGCGGTGGCGCGCCGCTATCTGACGGCGCTCGCGGCCGAAGCGCCCGACATCGACGTGCTGGTGCTCGGCTGCACCCACTATCCGCTGTTGCGCCCGCTGCTCGAGCGCGTCGCCGCCGACGTGTTCGGCCACATTGTGACGCTCGTCGATTCGGCGCAGTCGATGGCGACCGTCGCGCACGACGAGCTCGCGCGCCTCGACCTCCTACGCGACGACGGCGCCGGCGCGATGCGCTGCTACGTGACCGATGACGCCCGCATCGACGAGGTCGGCCACCGGTTCCTGGGCCGCCACCTGGGCGACATCATCCGCGTCGATTTGTAGTCGTAGCGGTCGCGGGCGCAGCGAGTGTGCGTGCCCTCCCGGCGTCGGGAAACGGCGCAGTCCGCCCGCCTTCGCGGGCGGTGCGCCTCCATCGGCCGCCGCGCTGATGTCGCGCTGCGCGCGACGCGCGGCCTCTACGCCGCCGTCGGGCATGCACACTCACTGCGCCCGCTCCTTAGGTAGCGCCGTCGGTGCCATGAATCGTTCTGCGCTGGGCGCAGGCGAGGACGCAGCTCCGGAGGCAGATCGCGGCGCACGCCCGCAGCGACCGAGGGAGCGGGCTCTGGCCCGTGACCGAGAGAGCGAGGACGTACGCCGCGAGATGCCCCGGAGCTGCGTCCGCAGCCCTAGTTACCGCAGGAGCCGCCGCCGTTGGGGTTGCAGGCGGCAAAGCCCGACGTCTTGCAGTCGATGGACTGCGTCACGCCCTTGTTGCAGAAGGTGAGCTTGGTGCCCACGCACGTCGCCGTGAAGTTGCTCGGGTCGCACTCGTTGCCCGCGGCGCAGCCGAACGCGTTGCCGCCGACGCCCGAAAAGCAGCCGAGGTTGAAGCGCCCGCAGTCCGAGCGCGACTCCTGACCGTCGCTGCAGCTGACGAGGACGCTGCCGTCGCAGCGCAGCGTCGTGTCGCCGACCGGGCCCTTGCTGCAGGCCGCGCCGTTGCCGCGGCAGTGCGCGACGACCTGCGGGTTGCAGGTGGCGTCGATCTTGGCGCAGTCGGTCTGCTGCAGGATCCCGTTGCTGCAGGTCTGCACCACGTTGCCCATGCAGGTAGCGCCGCCGCCCGAGCAGGTGCCGTAGCCGCAGTCGGTGTTGCCGTTGTTGGTCACGCACATCTCGCCGTGCGACGAGCAGTCGTAGGTCTGGATGCCCTGGTTGCCGGCGGCGCCCGCGGCGTTGTTGCACTGCTGCCAGGTGTTGCCGACGCAGCTGGTGGCCGCGCCGCTGCAGCTCGCGGGCGTCTGACCGCCGGCGAGGCAGCGCTTCGCCGCGGCGCAGTCGCTGCCGGCGTTGGCGATGCAGTTCACTTCGGCGGGGCTCAAGTGCGCCGCCTCTTCGAACTGCGCGTCGTTCACCAGCACGACGAACTGCGTGCAGAAGCTCACGCCGCCGGTGACGATGCCGCACGCGGCCGCGGTGACACATGCCGCGGCACCCGACTGCTGCGTGACCGAGTTGCCACAACCAGCGACGAGGACGAGGAGTAAGCCAAGTTTTTTCATGTTAAGTCTTCTTTTTGGCGTCTTCGGCGCGCCGCTTGTTCAGCGACTCTAAGATGGCGTCGACGCGGCGAACCGAGTTGCGCACTTTGTCTTCGGTGACGTTGTAGTTGGTCTGGAACTCGAGCCCCTCGTCGTAGAGGAACGAGGCGGCCTCTTCGTCGTCGGTGTAGGTCGACGGCGTCTTGCCCTTGAAGGGCGCCTTGCGGAAGCCCTCGAGCTTGCCGGTGAGCCACGGCCACAGATCGCCGAGCACGTCGGCGAAGAGCTGCAGGTCCTGGTCGAGCTTGCCGTAGATCTCGCCGTCGAAGCGTGCGGCGAAGTCCTTGGCCGAGTCGCCGCCGTCGGCCACGACCCGCTTGAGCGCGGCGCGGACCAGGAGCACGTCGTCGACGAAGCGCATGGGCCCGTCGCCTTCCTGCGGGCCGATGACGTGGATGATGGTGCCGGCGGCCATTTCGCGCGCGCCGCGGTCGAGGTCGGGGTCGGTGACCGCCTCCTGTAGGATCTTCAGATCGAACGGCAGCGACAGAAGATACTCGGCCACCTTCTCGAGGAACGGACGCTCGGCCTCCTTACCCATGGACGCAGACATAGCTGTCCGCCGAGAAATGATCAAGTATTGGAGCGTCTGCTATACTGAGCTGGGAGTATGAAACCTCGCAGTCCCGTCCTCGGCTACAACCACAACGTCCGCTATGCCGGTCGGTTGTGGCACGTGCAGACCGAAGACTCGGGCGTCTCGAATCCGCACATCTTCACGCACCTCTTTCACGAGGGCACGATCCTCGCGACCAAGCGCGCCGACTACGATCCGACGAGCGACGTGGCCGCGGTGCAGAAGGTGATGCAGGTGCAGCACAAGGCGATGCTGCGCGATCTGAAGGCGGGCGCGTTCGACGAGAAGATCACGCGCTTCTTCGGCACGCCGATCGTCAAGGAGCGTGAGGATCAGACCGATCCGGGCGCGTCCATCTCGGGCGAGTTCGACGCAGCGCCGAAGACCGATCCGTCGATGACGATCCCGACTCGCGAGCCGTCGTCGCCCAAGGTGCCGCAGGTGGTGCAGCCGCCGCCGCGCGTGGCGGTGCCGGCCGAGCCGCCGCCGGCGCGTCCCGCGTCGACGACGAACGCGCCGCAGATCATGCGGCCGCCGGCGCCGTCGCGACCCAACCTCACGCCGTCGCGCCCGGCGATCCCGGTGTCGGCGTCGCGCACGGGAACGCACGCGCCGCAGCCGGCGGCGCCGGCGCCGCGCGCGCCGGTGACGGGCATTGGCGGACGTCGCGGCGGCTCGGGCGTGGCCCATCCGTACGGCGGCGGCAAGCCGACGGCGGAGGGCGTGGTGGTGGCGCGGCCGGCGGTGATCGTCGGCGGCGATCCGCACGGCACTGCCCCGCGCGCGTCGGTGGGCACGCGGCAGCGCAGCTTCACGCCGCCGCCACCGTCGACGCAGCAGCAGTCGCCGCCGCCGGCGGTGCAAGCGTCGAAGACGCCGACGAGCGACAACATCTTCGGCGGCGATCTCATCAGCGAGAAGTCGCTCGACGAGGTCATCCTCGCCTACCTTTCCGAGGATTTGAACGAGAAGTAGCCTTATGTTCTAGACCGATGGCCAACGTACGAATCTATACGACGAACTATTGCGGTTACTGCACCGCGGCCAAGTCGCTCCTGAAGGTGCGCGGCGTCGATTACGAAGAGATCGACTGCAGCAACGACGGCGCGACCCGCAAGTGGCTGATCGAGCAGACCGGCCAGCGCACCGTGCCGCAAATCTTCATCGCGGGTGTCCCAGTCGGGGGCTTCTCCGAGCTGCGGCAGCTCGACCAGGCCGGGACACTGCGCGCCATCCTCGCCGGCGAGACGCCGCCCCCCTCGGTGTTGTGACACCGGCACGTGCTGTCTGGCGTTTGCATTGACATCATTCGGGCGCGATAGCTAAGGTGCGCCGAATGCGGTGGTTTGCGCTGTTGGTCACGTTGGTCGCGTTGGGCTCTACGAGCGGCTGCCTCGAAATCGACACGCCCGACGGGGCGCTCAAGTGCTCGAACGTGCCCAAGCGGGCGTGCCCGGAAGGTTGGTACTGCCTCGCCGGCGCCAACACGTGCTGGCGCGACGGGCACTTTCCGCCGGACATGGCGGAGCCGATCTCGATCTTCCCCGGCGGCGGCGACGAGGACATGAGCGTGCCGCTCGGCGACGACATGAGCGGGCTCGACAGCGGCGTGCCCGACGATCTGACGTCGAACGACGATCTCCTGCAGACCGACTGAGCGGCCGCTCGCTCGCGACGGCTAGGCCAGCGACGGTACTTGTCGCGGCGCGCGCCATGCACCTTCTGACGGCAACTTCCGGAGGAGGGTGACATGCGTCGATTGATCTACGTGCTGGCGCTCGGTCTCGTCGGCGGCGGCATCGCGCTGGCGGCGAACGTCTCCGACAAGACCTTCGTCGACAAAGCGGCCGCGGGCGGCATGGCCGAGGTGACGCTGTCGAAGCTGGCGATGGACAAGAGCGACTCGACCGAGGTGAAGCAGTTCGCGCGCAAGATGGTCGAGGATCACACCAAGGCGGGCGTGGAGCTCAAGCAGATCGCCGACAAGCAGAGCATCCCGGTGCCGTCGGCGATGGATGCCGAGCACCAGAAGGTCTACGACCAGCTGTCGAAGCTGAGCGGGCCGGCGTTCGACCAGGAGTACATGCGCGCCATGGCCAGCGACCATGACGAGGCGGTCAAGCTGTTCAAGCAGCAGTCCGAGCACGGGCAGGACGCGGAGCTGAAGTCGTTCGCGATGAAGACGCTGCCGACGATCGAGAAGCACGACGACATGGCCCACATGGACAAGAAGGAGCTGCAGAAGCAGTAGGCGTCAGGCCACGCGCCAGCGCGTGCCTGCCGGCGTGTCCATGATCTCGACGTTGAGCTTCGCGAGGTCGGCGCGGATGGCGTCGGCCTCGGCGAAGCTCTTTTGCTTGCGCGCGTCGTTGCGCTTGCCGATGAGCGCCTCGACCTGGGCGACGTCGATGGCGAGGAGCGCGCAGCGGCGGGCGCGGTGCGCGTCGAGCCACGCGCGCGGGTCGGCTTCGCCGAGGCCGAGCTCGGCGGAGGCGATCGCGAGATCCTTGGCGAGCCGCTCGAGGGTGCGCCGGCGGACGTCCTTGGGCGCGTCGAGCTTGCCGTCGAGCACGCGGTTGGCGAGCGCGAGCGCCTCGTTCCACGCGGCCAGCGCGCCGGCGGTGTTGAAGTCGTCGTCGAGCGACTCCTGCAATGCCGGCAGCCACGACTCGGCCTCGGGCGCGACCGCCCCTTCGCCGCCGGGCTTGCCGACGGCGAGCTGCTCGCGCAGGCGCTCGATCGTGAGGTAGGCGTATTCGCACTTGCGCTCGGCCTCCTCGAGGCCGGGCAGGCGCAGCGGCGCCGTCGCCGGGTCGTCGCCGTCGACGATGACGTCGTAGGCGAGCGGGCTTCGGTAGTGCGACGTGGCGCAGAAGTAGCGCAGCGCCTCGCCGCCGTGCCGCTCGAGCACGGTGCGCAGCTTGAAGGCGCGCTTGAAGAGGATCTTCATCGACGTGTCGGACTTCGAGATCTTGCCGCCGCCGAAGTTGAGGAAGCCGCCGTGCATCCAGATGCGCGCGAAGGTGCCCTCGCCGTGCGCGCCGAGCGATTGGGCGCGCTCGTTTTCGTGGTGCGGAAAGATCAGATCGACGCCGCCGCCGTGGAGATCGAAAGTGACGCCGAGATGGCGCTCGGCCATGACCGAGCACTCGATGTGCCAGCCGGGGCGGCCGGGGCCCCACGGCGACGGCCACGACGGCTCGCCCGGCTTGGCCGCCTTCCACAGCGCGAAGTCGAGCGGCGCCTTCTTGCGCTCGGCGTCGACCTCGACGCGCGCGCCGGCCTCGAGCTGATCGAGCGGCTGCTGCGAGAGCTGCCCGTAGGGCGGGAAGCTCGGCACGCTGAAGTAGACGTCGCCGTGCGAGGCGTAGGCGACGCCGCGCCCGATCAGCGCCTCGCACATGGCGACGATGCGCTCGATGTTGTCGGTGACGCGCGGCTCGGCGTCGGGCGCGACGCAGCAGCAGGCGGCCATGTCGGCGCGGAACTCGCCCGTGAAGCGCTCGGCGAGAGCCGCCGGCTCTTCGCCGAGCTCGTTGGCGCGGTTGATGATCTTGTCGTCGACGTCGGTGATGTTGCGAACGTAGGTGACGTCGAAGCCGCGCGCGCGCAGGTGGCGCGCGACCAGATCGAAGGTGATGAACGTGCGGCCGTTGCCGACGTGGATGAAGTCGTAGACCGTCGGGCCGCAGACGTAGAGGCTCACCTTGCCGGGGACGAGCGGCTGGAAGTCGATCTTCTTGCGGGTGAGGGTGTCGTGGATTCGGATGTTCATCATCTGCGAGCCGAGCCGTAGGCGAGGTGAGTTGCCTTCCCCCGAGGCTGTGCCGAGGGGAATGCCAGTTTATGTCGTGCGCGACGAGGAACGAAGCGCGCGCACAAGGTACCACACGTTGAAGGCGGCGAAGGCGGTCAGCAGCGCCAGCACCAGCGGCGCCCACCACAACTGCGACGGCCTCTCGCCCTCGACGAGCAGGAGGGCATCGTCGCCGATCTGCACCGGCGCCGGCACGCCGACGGCCTTGATGCGCGCCCAGGGTGCCTGCGCGCGCGCGCCGATCTGCAGCGTGTCGCCGTCGAGGTGCAGCTCGCCGCGCGTGACGGTGTAGCGCTCTTCGCGCGGCTGGAAGGCAACCTCCATGTCCGAGAGCTTGCCCACGACCTCGTTCTTGCGCTCCTCGGGCATCGGCACGAGGAAGAGGAACTCGTCCTTGGTCTCCTCGCCGGGCGACGGCTGCAGGGCCTTGCGGTCGAGCTCGTGGCGCGCGTCGGCGAGCGACGGGTACTTGTCCTTCGAGAGGTAGACCTTGAGCTCGCCCGGATAGTCGACGTCGACGACCACCTTGTCGCCGGGGTGGACGGTGAGCGGCTCGCCCATGCGGTCGCGCAGCTCGACGCTGCCGCCGGTGAGCTGGGCCTTGAGCGCGCCGAGGTCGACGTAGCGGGTGACCTCGGTTTCGGTTGCGTAATATTTACGCAACGAGGCGGCGTAGGGCATTGCGTCGAAACGACGCAAACGGCCGGTCCACCGTTCCGTCAGATCGACGCGATCTGCCGTGTCGATGCCGCAGATGAACAGGCCGTGGGGCGCGCCGAGCACGCGGAAGATGATCTGGCGCGCGCGCACGCCCTTGGGCTCGAGGTAGAGCGCGTAGCGCCGCTCGGGCTCGCCGCTGACGGTGACGAAGCTGTTGTCGGCGAGCTCGGCGCCGCGCGCGGCCAGCGAGCGGGCGTTGCCGATGTCGGTCGGCGTGCGGCCGGCGAAGGCGAAGCGCACGTCGTCGCGGAGGTGCCAACCGATGATAACGGCGAGCGCGATGACCGCGGCGGCCACGAGCGGGCTCTGGCCGCGCTTGGGAGGCGCCAGATCCGCGAGATCGTCTTCGGCTTGCGGGGGAGTGCCCGGCTCGTCGGCCATCACTTCTCTCTTCTGCAAAAGTAGCACAGGGATCGACACTTCGGCAGAGCCGAAGTTCCCGCGAAAACCGAGCACATTGACGAGCGACACACCCTTTGCTAGCGCTTGTGCGATGCGCATTCGCATGATGGCGCTGTCGTTGGTCGCTTTCGTCGTATTCGCGACCGGCTGCACGCGTGGGCCCAAGACACCGGAGCAGGCGTTCCGCATCATGGAGCGGGCGATCGCCGCCGGTGACGCGGTCTCGGTCTATGGTGTGCTCGATCAGCAGACCCGATGGTCGATCCAGTCGACGCTGCACGATCAGCGGCTGCAGCGGACGATCATCGCCGCCAAGTATCCCGAGGCGGAGGCGCAGAAGGCGCTCGCCGGCTTGAAGGCGGCCGAGGAGGCCGATCCGGCGCAGTACTTCAAGCGCATCAACGACGAGCGTCACGTCGTCGAGGCGTTCCGCAAGCGCCTGGGGTCGGTGTCGGGTCCGATCAAGAGCAAGATCGACGGGCCCGACGCGGTGTGGGTGGCGCGGGAGGACGGCATGCCGTTCCACTTCGCGAAGAACAAAAACGGCTCGTGGGGCTGGAGCGAGCTGCGCGGCGACTGGGAGCTCGAGAAGGATCGCGCACAGCACGCCGTCTCGACGGTGCAGGAGAACGCCAAGCTCTATCAGAAGGCCGAGGCGCAGAAGCCCGAGGGCGCGCAGTGACGCGCGCGCATCGCATCGCGGTCATCCCCGGCGACGGCATCGGCGTCGAGGTGACGGCGGAAGCGGTCAAGGTGCTGCGCGCGGTGTCGTTCGCGCTGGAGCGGCCGGTGGAGCTCGTCGAGCTCGATTGGGGCGCCGAGCGCTGGCTGCGCGACAAGACGACGCTGCCGAAGGGCGCGGTGGAGGATCTGCGCGATCACTACGCGGCGATCCTGTTCGGGGCCCTCGGCGATCCGCGCGTGCCGGAGCAGGTGCACGCGCGCGACATCCTCCTCGGGCTGCGCTTCCAGCTCGACCTCTACATCAACCTCAGGCCGGTGAAGCTGCTCGACGAGCGGTTGACGCCGCTCAAGGGCAAGCGGCTGGCCGACATCGACATGCTGGTGTTCCGCGAGAACACCGAGGGGCTGTACGCGGGGATCGGCGGCAACTTCAAGAAGGGGACGGCCGACGAGATCGCGATCAACGAGGACGTCAATACGCGCAAGGGCGTCGAGCGCATCTTGCGCGCGGCGTTCGAGGCGGCGCGCGGGCGGCGCAAGAAGGTGTGCATGAGCGACAAGGCCAACGCGCTCACCTATGCGCACGGCCTGTGGCAGCGCACCTTCGCCGAGCTGAAGACGGAGTATGCGGACGTCGAGGCGTCGCACCTGTACGTCGACGTGGCGGCGATGGAGATGGTGCGCGCGCCGGAGCGGTTCGACGTGCTGGTGACGTCGAACATGTTCGGCGACATCCTGACCGATCTGGGCGCGGCGATCGTCGGCGGGCTGGGGCTGGCGGCGTCGGGCAACATCCACCCGGGGCGCTGCTCGCTGTTCGAGCCCGTGCACGGGTCGGCGCCGGACATCGCGGGCAAGGGCGTGGCCAATCCGCTCGGCGCGATCTCGTCGATGGCGATGATGCTCGAGCATGTCGGCGAGCACGGAGCGGCAGCGCGCGTGCAGGCGGCGGTGGCGCGCGCGGTGACGGAGGGGGCGGTGACGCGCGATCTCGGCGGCGCGCTGTCGACGTCGGCGTGTGGGGACCTGGTGGCCGATGCCGTCGGAAAAGCCGCCTAACAAGCAGGGCGCGTTCGACTTCGGCGCGGGGCCGCCCAAGCGCGCGGAGCCGGAGCCGGTGCGCGAGCCGGACCGCGCGCCGCCGATTCCGCCCGCGCCCGCGATCGAGAAACAAGAGCCGCGCGTCTTCACGGTCAGCGACCTGGTGCGCGGCGTGGCGCGCACCGTCGAAGGGCGCTTCGGCATGGTCGCGGTCGAGGGCGAGATCTCGAACTTCTCGGCGCCGCGCTCGGGCCACCTCTACTTCACGCTCAAGGACGCCGAGGCGCAGCTGCCGTCGGTGATGTTCCGTTCGTCGGCGGAGCGGCTGAAGTTCACGCCGCACGACGGCCTGGTGGTGCGCGCGCGCGGGCGCTGCTCGATCTTCGAGGCGCAGGGCAAGTTCCAGCTCTACGTCGACGCGCTCGAGCCGGCGGGGCTCGGCGCGCTGCAGCTGGCGTTCGAGCAGCTCAAGCAGAAGCTCGCCGCCGAGGGGCTGTTCGATCCCAAGCGCAAGCGGCCGCTGCCGCCGTGGCCGCGGCGCATCGGCATCGTCACGTCACCGACGGGCGCCGCCGTGCGCGACATCCTGCGCATCGCCGAGCGGCGCGGGCGCATGCGCTTTCTCATTTCGCCGTGCCAGGTGCAGGGCGACACGGCGCCGTTCGAGATCATCCGCGCCATCCGTCGCGTCGAGCGCCACGTCGATCTCGTGATCGTGGCGCGCGGCGGCGGCTCGGCCGAGGACCTGGCCGCGTTCAACGACGAGGCGCTGGCGCGCGCGATCGCGTCGTGCCGCGTGCCGGTGGTGAGCGCCATCGGGCACGAGGTCGACTACACCATCTCCGACTTCGTCGCCGACGTGCGCGCGCCGACGCCGTCGGGCGCGGCCGAGCTGGTGGTGCCGAACTTCGCCGAGCAGGCGCACCGGCTCGAGGAGTGCACCAAGCGCCTCCTGCGCGACGGGCGGCGCATCATCGGCGACGCGCGGCTGCGCATCGACGCCGAGGTCGAGCGCGCCGCGCACGCCACGCGGGCCGGCCTGGCGCGCCGCCGCCGCGCGCTCGACGCCGACGCCCGCCGCCTGGCCGCGCTCCATCCGCGGGCGCGCCTGCATCGCGATCGTGCCGCGCTCGCCGAGCTGACGCGCCGGCTGCAATCGCATCCGCAGCGCCTCTTCGACCGCGCCCGCGCCGCGCTCGACGGGCACGACAAGCGGCTGGCGCTGGTCATGCGCAAGGCGCTCGACGAGCGCCGCCGCGGCTTCGGCATCGCCGTCGGCAAGCTGGAAGCGATGTCCCCCCTGGCCGTGCTCGAGCGCGGCTACTCCCTGACCCGCACCCCCGACGGCGCCGTGATCACCGACGCTGCGCAGGTGGCGCCCGGAGACCAGGTCCGCGTGCGACTCCTCCACGGCGAGCTCGGCTGCGTAGTACAATCGAGCGACCGGGGTTCCAAAACGGAAGGAGCGGACGAGTAGATGGAGTCAGAGGCCCACGCGCCCGTCATGCCGAGAGCGGTGCTGCTGGTCGATCCCAACAAGCAGCAGCGCGACAAGGGCGCTGCGGTGCTCGACGCGCTCGGCTACGAGCCGCGCGTCGCCGCCGACGCCTTCGAGGCGCACGCGCTCATCGACGGCACCGCCGCGGTGATCGCGTCGCATCCGGCGGCGCTCGAGCTCTACCCGCGCCTGCGCAACATGGGCATCCCGTTCGTCGCGTCGCTGTCGTCGCGCCAGGCGCGGCCGGCGGCCATCGCGCACCACATCGGCGCCGACGCGTTCGTCATCCGGCCCTACAAGAAGGACATGCTCGGCATCGCGCTCTACGCGGCAGCCAACGCGCGCATGCTGCGCGATCGGGCGCTGCGCGCGGAGTTGGCGCTCGCCGACGTCTCGGGCGTGCGGCGGCGCGACTCGACGTCGGGCATGCTGCACATCGATCTCTTCAAGACGCTGCTGCCGCTCGAGATCCGACGCGCGCGGCGGCACGGCTATCCGATCGCGATCTGCGTGGTGTCGATCGATCCGCTGCCCAAGGCGAAAGAGGTGACGGCCGAGATGGCGACAGCGTGCGAGCCGTTCCTCCGCGGCGCGGTGCGCGACGTCGACCTCGCGGTGCGCTACGGCGACGGGCGCTTCCTGGTGTTCCTGCCGCACACCGACCTGCGCGGCGCCGAAGCGGTGGGGCGGCGCATCGTCAACGAGATCCGCAACTGCCGGCTGCGCGCGGGCGGGGTCGAGATGATCCTGACGGCGTCGGTGGGCATCGCGACGCCGCGGCCGGGCAAGCCGCCGAGCTTCGCGCGCCTCATTCGCGACGCGCACGCGGCGGTGAAGGCGGCGCAGCTCAAGGGCGGCGATCGCGCGGTGGTGCGGTCGTGATGGTGCGCGCGTGGTGAAGCTGGCGATCATCGGCTGGCCGATCGCGCACTCGAAGTCGCCGCCGATGCAGACGGCGGCGCTGGCGGCGCTCGGGATCGAGGGCGAGTACACCGCGCACGCCGTCGCTCCCGACGAGCTGGCGCAGTTCGTCGAGCACGCGGCACAGAAGGGGTTTCGCGGCGTCAACGTTACGATTCCGCACAAAGAGGCGGTCCTCAAGATGTGCGCGCCCGACGAGCTGGCGGCGCGCGTCGGCGCGGTCAACACGCTCGTCTTCGACGGCGACAAGCCGGCCGGCTACAACACCGACGTGCACGGCTTTCTGGAGATGGCCACCGAGCTCGGCGCGCCGCTCGACGGCACCGTCGTCATGCTCGGCGCCGGCGGGGGCGCGCGCGCGGTCGCGCACGCGGTGCACGGCAAGGGGAAGCTGGCGATCGTGGCGCGCACGCCGCGCGACTTCCGCGTCGACGGCGCGGCGATGACCGTGGTGCCGTGGAACGACGAGGTGCTCGCCAAGCTGCTGACGCGCGCCGATGTGCTCGTCGACTGCACGCCGCGCGGGCTCGACGCCAATGCCGCGCCGATCGATCTGTCGCCGCTGCCGGCGCACGCCGTCGTGCTCGACCTGGTCGTGGCGCGCGACACCGCGCTCACGGCGGCGGCCAAAGCGCGCGGCCTGAAGGCGGCGGCCGGCGGCGCCATGCTGGTGCATCAAGGCGCGCGCGCTCTCGAGCTGTGGACCGGCAAGAAGCCGCCCGTCGACGTCATGCGACAGGCGCTCGACGCCGCGCTCTGAGCCGCGAGCGAATGAGCGCCGCCCTCCTCTTCTTCACGCTCATCGACGTCACGACGATCGCGCCACGGCTGCGCCTCGACATCCGCTACGCGACGGCCGGCAACTTCACGCACCAGCCGCTCTACGCGCACGCGCGCTGCCTTCTGCAGGAGCCGGTCGCGCGCCGCCTCGCCGACGTTGCGCACGAGCTGGCCGCGCGCGGCCTCGGCCTCGTGGTCTACGACTGCTACCGTCCGCTGTCGGTGCAGAAGAAGATGTGGGCGCTCGTCCCCGACGAACGCTACGTCTCGAACCCGAAGAAGGGCTCGCGCCACAACCGCGGCGCCGCCGTCGACATCGCGCTCGTCGACCAGCACGGCGCGCTCCTGCCCATGCCTTCGGCCTACGACGAGTTCACCGAGCGCGCGCACCGCGACTACGCCGGCGGCAGCGCTCACGAGCGGGTCGACAGGGAGATCCTCGAAGACGTCATGTTGCGTCACGGCTTCATCGGCCTGCCGACGGAGTGGTGGCACTTCGACGCGACCGAGTGGCAGACGTTCCCGATCTCCGACGAGCCGTTGTGATATCGTCGCCTGGTGAAGACGATCGTCGCCTCGCACAATCCCGATCTGGCGCGCGACTTCGATCGCGACCTGTTGCGCCGCCGCGATCTGCGCCTGGTCACCGCGCGCGACACCGACGATCTGCTCGAGAAGCTGCGCGCCGGCGCCGACCTGTGCTTCATCGATCGCGTGCTCCCCGACGGTGACGCCGCCTCCGCGGTCGCCGCCATCCGCGCCGACAAGCGCCTTTCGCACATCCCGCTCGTCATGGTCACCGCCACCGGCGCGCCCGCGGGCGATCGCGCCGAGGCGCAGGCAATCGGCTTCGCCGACCTCACCGAGCTGCCGGCACCGCCGGGCGCGCTCGGGCTGCTCGTGGGGCGCCTGCTCGGCGTGCCGTTGCGCGAGGACGATCGCTTCGCCGTGCGCGTGCACGTGTTCGACGCCTCGGGCGCCGAATCGCCGGAGACGTACATCGGCACCTCGGTCGATCTGTCCGAGAACGGCATGCTGCTCAAGGCCAAGAAGAGCGCGCCGGCGGGCAGCGTGCTGGCGCTGCGCTTCGCCATGCCCGGACGCGCCGGCGAGCTCTCGCTGCGTGGCCGCGTCGTGCGCGCCGACGACAAATCGTTCGCGCCGCAGCACGCGCTCGCGCTCGCGTTCGAAGACGTCACGCCCGCCGATCGCGCGGCGCTGCATGATTACCTGCGCGTGCTCCTCGGCGGCCGCCCGTTTTCGTGGCGCACCGTCAGCGAAGGCGGCCGCACGGTCGTCGAGCTGTTCGGCGTGCTGCGCGCCGACTCCGACGTGGGCGCGCTCGCCAACCTCAACGGCGACGTGTGGCTCAAGCTGCGCGAGTTCCGCCGCATCAGCTCCGACAGCGTGCAGAAGTGGATCGAGCTCGTGCGCGCGATGCCGGCGGGCAAGCTGCACCTCATCGAGTGCCCGATCCCGTTCATCCACCAGGCGAACCTCATCACCAACCTGCTCGAGCGGCAGGAGGTCGAGTCGTTCTTCGCGCCCTACTCGTGCGCCGCCTGCAACCTCGACGAGGAGAAGCTGATCGACGTGCGCCGCGATCTCGACGGTGGCCGCCGGCGCACGCCTCCGGCGCAGAAGTGCTCGAGCTGCGGCGGCGCGCTGGCGTTCGACGAGCTCACCGAGCAGTACTTCGCGTTCCTCGATCGCTGATCGTCGCCCAACCGCGCATCGCGCTCCGGAAAACGAAACGCCCCGTCGGCGCGTGGCCTACGGGGCGTTCGCTCATTCGCGAAGCGTGAAGACTACAGCCAGAGACTACAGCCAGAGACTACAGATCGTACGGACGGACCGTCGAACGGCCGTTGCCCTTGGCGCGCTCCGTCGCCGAGGCGAGCATGTCGTGCACCTTCGCCGACAGCGCCTCGATGAGGTCGCCCGACGACATGCAACCCGCCGCCTTGACCACGTCCTTCATCTTCGAGCCGACGATGAGGATCTCCTTCGAACCACCCTTGCCCGCCTTCTTGGCGGTCTTGTTTCCCTTGGCCATCGTGATTCCCTCCGCTCGAGGAGCGCTTGCGTAAACGCGTGCGCTCGTCAGTTTCGCAGCATTCTACGGGCCGTCCCCCCGAACGCAAGCGTTTTGTTGCGTCGAACGGCCGATTCGTGAGCGTGCAATTTTCTTTACGGCCAGTTGTTCCAAGTGAAGTAGCCGAGCACGATCGCGATCGTCGTGAGCGTCCACGCGGCGCCGAGCGCGAACGCGCGATCCGAAGGCGCGCTCTTCTTGCGCGAGGTGAGCATCATCACGCCACCGCCGGCGATCAGCGCGCCCGCGATCCCCCACACGATCTGTCCCCAATATCCCATCGGCACCGGCGGCGCGCTCGACGCGACGAACCAGCGGCGCGCGAGCGGATCGTAGAACGTTCTTGGGACCCGCGCATAGATCGGCAAGGTGTACATGAGCGTGAACGCGACGATCGCGGCGCACACGCCGTAGAAGACGTTGGGCTTCACACCGGCCCTCCGAGCGCGCGATACGACGCGGTCGTGAGCCCGACGATGGCGCCGAACCACGCGGTCCCGCACTGCACGGCCGAGAGGCCGAGGTAGAGCGGCAGCACGCGCGGCTCGTCTTTGGGATGGAGCTTGCGCGAAAGAATCCACAACGCGACGCTCGCCATGCAGCCGAGCGCCACCCAGTGCTCCTTGATGTCGAAGAGCCGCGCGATCGGCGAGAGCGACATCACGGTCGCCGGCATCGGCGGCGGCGGCGTGTTGCCGAGCGCGTGATGGTTCTCGGCGCGCAGCTTCGCCTCGGCGGCGATGGCCGGTCCGTTGTCGAAGTACTCGGCGCGCACGCGCACCTTGTAGGTCGGATAAAGCAGGTTGCCGATGGCGAAGGTCGACACGAAGGCGATGGCGCAGATGGTGGCGAAGCGACGCTCCGCCTTCGCCTGGCCGTACTTGCCGAAGAAGTAGTGACGGCACCACAGCAGATGATGCGTGGTCGCGCCGACGAGCACGGCGGCGGCGATCGCGTGGCAGATCATGAGGGGCCGCGCGAACGCCTCGAGGAAGATCACGCGGCTACTGTACAACGTGGAATGGAGGTCGCGCTACTCGCGGGCGGCGCCGCGG
>DATNAQ010000173.1:0-86841 GCA_035607415.1 Polyangia bacterium | reverse complement strand
CGGGATGCCCTGGTACCACTACCTTCTGCAGTTTCTGAGCGGCGTGCTGCTGACCAACGGCATCCCTCACTTCGTGCACGGCCTCTCGGGCGCGCCGTTCCAGTCGCCCTTCGCCAAGCCGCCCGGCGTCGGCGAATCGTCGGCCCTCGTCAACGTCTACTGGGGCTTCGCCAACCTCGTCGGCGGCGCCGTGCTCCTCACCAGGTTCGCGCCGGTGAGCCGCATCGGCTGGCTCCTCGTCGCCGTCGGCGTGCTCCTCATGGGCACCGGCAACGCCACCCACTTCGCCAAGGTCCGCGCATCAAAGAGCCACGCATGATCGCCATCGAGCCGGGCCGCACCGCGCTGTGCGTGATGGACTTCCAGAACGACATCGTCGCCATGCTCGGCGACGCCGCCGCGCCCGTCGTCGAGCGCACCGCCGGGCTCATCGCCGCCGCGCGCGCCGCGCAGATTCCGATCTTCTACGTCGTCGTCGGCTTCCGCCCCGGCTACCCGGAAGCCAACGCGCGCAACGAGCGCTTCGCCGCCATCGCCAGGACCGGCCGCTTCCAGCTCACCGCGCCGCCCGGCAGCGACGTCGTGCCCGCGCTGCGCCCCGAGCACGGCGACATCATCGTCATCAAGCATCGCGTGAGCGCGTTCGCCGGCACCGACCTCGACATGATCCTGCGCGCCAAGGGCATCGACACGCTCGTCCTGTCCGGCATCTCCACCAGCGGCGTCGTGCTCTCGACGACGCGCCACGCCGCCGACGCCGACCATCGCCTCGTCATCGTCAAAGACTGCTGCGCCGACCCCGACGACGAGGTGCACCGCGTGCTCACCGAAAAGGTCCTCGCGCGCCAGGCCGTCGTCGTCGTCGCCAGCGAAGCGGCCGCCGCCTTCAGTGGAGCGGCTGCAGGCGCCTGAGCCGCTCGGGATCGGCGTGCAGGAACAGCTGGCGGATCCGCCCGTCGGCGACGGCGACGAGGATCGCCAGCACCGCCTCGCCCGCCTGAAACAGCACGATCGCCGGCTGCCCGTTGAGCACCCGCTCCTCGACGACGACGTCGGGCGCCGGTTGCGCGCCGATGGCGCGGATGAGCGCCGCCACCCGCGTCTTGCCCACGACCGGCCGGCCCACCTTGCGAATCTTGCCGTAGCGCCGCTCGCCCTGTCCGCCGTCGCCGATCAGCACGACATCCTCGGCCAGGAGCTCGACGAGCGGCGCCGGATCGCCACCGCTGATCGCGCCCACGAACGCGCGCAGCAGCCGACGATGATCCTCGGGCCGCCCCTGCAACACGCGCCGCTCGGCCGCCACGTGCCCGCGCGCGCGCGACAACAGCTGCCGGCACGCCGCGTCCGACTTGCCGACGAGCGGCGCGATCTCGTCATGCCGCATCTCGAACACCTCGTGCAGCAGGAAGACCGCGCGCTCCGCCGGCGTCAGCCGCTGCAGCACGACCAGGAACGCCATCGACACCTGATCGAGCAGCTCCAGCCGATCGAGCCCGCTCTCGTTCAGATCCACCGGCTCCGGCAGCCGATCGGCGCGGCTCTCCTCCTTGCGCGCACGCGGCGAGCCGAGCTCATCGAGACACAGGCGCGTGACGATGGTGATGAGGTACGCGCGCGGCGACTCGACCGCGGCGCGCCGCGCCTGCCAGCGCAGCCACGCCTCCTGCACCATGTCCTCGGCGCGCGCCAGATCGCCGAGCATGCGATAGGCGAGCGCGAGCAGCGCCGCGCGATGCGCCTCGAAGTCGGCTTCGCTGGTACGATCCATCCTCATGCATCGTAGACGGCTCTGGAGGCTTCGGCGTGACGTGCACTTACATATCTGAGAGGCCGGGCGCCGAAAATCTGAGGGCCGCGCGCGCGATTTCGCGGGGTTCCGGCTGGCATCGCCCTTGCGAATGGTCCACGCCGAGGAGACCCGCATGACGCGTCTAGCCTATGTTCTCGGATTCGCCACCGCGGTGGCGGCCTGCAGCTCCAACCCCAACGACCGCATCGTCGGCCAGACCGACTTCGTCTCCGCGCCGATGGCCGGCACCTCGTCGGGCGGCGGCGCCACCGCGGGTGACGCCAACGGTGCCGGCGGCGGCGGCGCGGGGGGCACGCCGGCGCAGAACCCCGGCAGCAACACCACCGTCAACCGCACGGTCGAAGAGACCGACCTCTATCGCCTCGAAGGCACGCGCCTCTACTATTTGAACGGCTACCGCGGCCTCATGGTCTTCGACGTCAGCGACGTCGATCATCCGAAGCTCCTCGGCCGCAGCGCCATCTACGGCTCGCCCGTCGAGATGCTGGTGCGCAACGGCATCGCCGTCATCGTCGTCGCCGACTGGTACGGCCAGATGGACGACGGCACGCCGTTCCACGGCTCGATCGTCCGCGGGCTCGACGCCACCGACCCGACCAACATCAAGGTCCTCGGCGAAGCCAAGCTCGGCGGCTGGGTGCGCGACACGCGCGTCGTCGGCGACGTGCTCTACGCCGTCAGCGAAGACTACAACTGGGTCTACGGCTGGGGCGTCGACGCCGTAACCTCCGGCGGTGCCGGCGCCTCGACGGGCACCGTCTCGCCCGGCTCGACGACGACCACCGAGACCGTGGTCGTCTCGTCGGTGAGCTTCGCCAACAACGTGATCAGCGCCGTCGGCAAGGTCGCCTTCCCCGGCTACAGCGGCATCTTCAACGTCACGCCCCAATCTATCTTGCTGGCGCATGATCCGGGCACGCAGTCGGCGCAGACCGAGCTCCTCTATCTCGACATCAGCGATCCCGCCGGCAGCATCGTGCAGCGCGGCAAGATCACCGTCGACGGCCGCGCCCAGGGCTGGGGCGCCGACAACGGCCGCTGGAACCTCGACTTCGCCGACGGCAAGACCGCGCACGTGATCGGCTGCGCCGGCGGACAATACGGCTGCGACGGCTCCGGCTACATCCTCGACATCGTCGACTTCACCAACCCCGACGCGCCGGCGCTGGCCTCCAAGCTCGCCATCCCGTCGACGGGCTGGAGCGTCGCCGCGCGCTTCGACACCAACCGCCTCTATCTCTCGCCCGACAACTACTCCTACGGCGACGGCTCGGGCACGCCGCTTCAGGTCTACGACACCACCGATCCGACGGCGCCGAAGCTCGCCGGCGCGACCACCATCCCCGGCTCGGTGTGGAACATCCTGCCCGCGCCGATGTCGCGCCTGTTCGCGCTCGGCGCCGACACCTCGTCGACGACGACGGGCGAAGCGGTCTCGCTCAAGTACCTCGACGTCACCAACCCGAACGCGCCCGCGCTCCTCGGCACGTCGACGTTCGGCAGCGGCTGGGCGTGGACGCCCGCCGCCGGCACCTTCAAGGCGTTCACCATGGATGCGACGCAGGGCCTCGTGGTGCTGCCGTTCAGCGGCTGGAGCTACGACGCGCAGAGCTACAACAACGGCCTGCAGCTCATCGAGTTCACGCCGACCTCCGAGCGCACCGCCGGCGCCGCCAAGACCAAGGGCTGGGTCGAGCGCGGCATCTTCGTCGGCAGCGGCGCCACCAGCCGCCTCGTGTCGCTCTCGGATCTGGCGCTCTCGGTCGTCGACTACTCGAACCACGACGCCCCGACGGTGACCGCGTCGCTGACGCTGGCGCGCAACGTCATCGCCGCGCAGCCGGGCGGCGCCACCATCGCGGAAATATCGAGCGACTGGTGGGACAACGACGTCACCGCGTCCGAAGTGCGCGTCCTGCCCGTCGCCAACGCCGAGGAGTCGACCGACGCCGGCGCCATCCCGTCGCTCAACGTCGAGGGCACCAACGCGCGCGTCTTCCGCAACGGCGACCTCGCCTACGTCGTCACCAACGTCCGCCTCGACACGCCCTGCCCCGGCGCCCCGTCGGGCTCGGGCTGCTATCAGCGCGCCGAGCAGATCTCGGTCGTCGATCTGTCGAACGGCAACGCCGTCCAGCGCGGCACCGTGCGCCTGCCGAACGATCCGTGGGGCTACTACTGGTGGGGCTGGTACGGCTTCTGGTGGTGGGACTGGTACGACGGCGCCGAAGCCGTGCAGGTCAACGACGACGCCCTCGCCTTCCGTCGCTGGGAGCCGGTCTACGACGGCAACGGCCGCTACGTCGACAGCAACAGCTACCTCTACGTCGTCGATCTCGCGAACCCCGACTCACCGAGCGTCGCCTCGACGCTCATCACCGACGATCCCGACGCCTGGTGGGGCAACATGCGGGTCGTCGGCTCGACGCTCTACACCACGCACTACGAGTGGCTCTATCACCCGACGAACGGCCCCTTCAATCAGTGGACCGTCAAGTACTACGCCGATCGCATCGATCTCTCCGATCGCAGCCACCCGCGCATCGAAGCCAAGATCAACGTGCCCGGCCTCGTCGTCGGCGGCAGCGACTCCGATCCGTCTCTGCTCTACACCATCGACTATCGCTGGGACGGCGACGTCGCCAAGAACGACTTCGACGTCCTGCGCGTGCACGGCAACAACAAGGCCGAGCTGCTCTCGAAGACGACGATCGACGGCTGGGTCGGCTCGACCTTCGTGCGCGGCGATCGCGCGTACATGTCCGCCGAGGAGTACACCGCCAACGGCTACGGCTACGACTCGACCCACGTGAAGCTGCACGCGCTCGATCTCACCGATCCGCGCTCGCCGGTCGATCGCGCGTCGACGGCGCAGGCGGGCTGGGGCTGGCTCCTCGACGTCCAGGGCGATCGCGCCATCGTCAGCTCCGGCTGGGGCCCGAACGGCGTCGACATCTACCAGCTCGCCGACGGCGCGGCGCCCCAGTTCCGCCAGTTCGCGCGCACCCGCGGCTGGTGGACCAACGCCATTTCGCGGCAGGATTCCGCGCTCTTCCTCTCGTCGGGCTATTGGGGCGTCGAACGCATCGACCTCCAGTAGCGCTCCGCATATAATGGTCGGCGGGGGGCCATGGACGAAGCGACGCGTCCGTTGGCGAAGGCCGCCGGCTTCAACTCGGTCGTCGCCGTCCTGCGCGACGGCATGCTCGACGGCAAGACCTTCGCCAGCATCATCGAAAAGCTGCCGGCGGCGACCGCCGAGGCGGTGAAGTCACCGCCGCTCTCGGTGCAATGGATCCCGTGCGAGCGTTACGGCGATCTGGTCTCGACGACGCTCCGCCACGGCTTCGGCGGCGATGAGGCGCAGCTCGTCGAGATGGGCCGGCGCGCGTTCCTGCACGATCTGAAGACGCTCTATCGCGTGTTCATCAAGTTCCTCGCGCCCGGCTTCGTCATCGACCGCGGCACCAAGCTGTGGCTCACCTACAACCGCAACAACGGCATGCTCACGGCGCGCCGCCTCGGCGAGCGCAGCGCCGAGGTCAGCTACGAAAAGATCGCCGCCGTCTATCCCGGCTTCTGGTCGTATCAGCGCGGCTGCCTGCTCGCCGCGGTGCAGGCGACGGGCTATCCGAGCGCCACCGTGACCTTGTCGCGGCCCGGCGATGCCCAGGGAAACGCAGCCTTTACCGTCGATTGGAGCGCGCCGCCGGCAGCCCGCCCGTAATCGGCCGTGGCCCGGCCTTGACAACTTTTAACGCGTTCATTATTTTTAACGCGTTAAACAAATGGGCCTGCACGAGGAGAACAAGGCCGAGCGGCGCGGCCGCATCATCGCCGCCGCGCGCCGCCTGATCGCCGAGGTCGGCTACGACGGGCTCAACATGCGCGCCCTCGCCGACGCCGCCCACGTCTCGGTGCCCACGCTCTACAACCTGTTCGGCTCCAAGCACGCCATCCTCGCCGCCGAGATGCAGGACGCCTTCCGCAGCGTCGCCGGCGCGCTCGATCTGAAGAAGCGCGGCGACGCCGTCGAGCGCGCGGCCACGCTGTTGCAGGCGGGCATCAAGAACCTCCTCAGCATGCCCGGCTACTACCGCGAGCTCGTGCACGTCATGCTGACCTCGCGCGAGCCCGACGAGCTGCGCCGATCGATCGAGGATCAGTACGTCGCGCTCATGGCCGGCAACCTGCGCGCCGGCCAGGCCGACGGCGAGCTCGCCGACTGGTTCGATGCCGACGTGCTGTCGCGACAGATGTTCTTCACGTTCATGATGGTGGTGCTCGGTTGGGCCCGCGGCGAGTGCGACGACGACGGGCTGCAACAGATCGCCCCCTACGGACAAGGGATGCTGCTGCTCGGCGTCGCGCGCGGTGAGACCGCGGCGCGGCTCGCCGAGCGGGTGCGCCGTCTTCAGAGCCGTCTCAACCGGAGGTAGCCCATGCCGCACGCGATCCTCATGCCGCAAGACTTCACCGCCCACGCACGCTTCGACGCCGAGCTCGCTCGCATCTTCGAGCGCAGCTGGGTACACGTCGCCGACACGACGGAGCTGCCCGAGCCCGGCGCCTACGTGCCCGGCACCATCGGGCGCACGCCGGTGCTCGTGGTGCGCGGCCACGACGACCAGATCCGCGCCTTCTTGAACGCCTGCCCGCACCGCGGCGCCACGCTCGCCGAGTCGGCCGGGCAGTGCGAGCGCAACCTGCGCTGCCCGTATCACGGCTGGTCCTTCGCCAGCGACGGGACGCTGCAGGGCGTGCCGTTCCGCGAGGAGTTCGACTGCGATCTCTCGGGCCGCAACCTGCAGCCGCTGCGCACCGCGGTGCTCGGGCCGCTCGTCTTCGCCTGCCTCGATCCGTCGGCGCCCGCGTTCGACGCGTGGGCCGGCGAGCTCGGCGCGGCGTTCGCGCGCTGCGGCGTCGAGCGCTGGCAGGCGGCGTTCGCCTTCGACTACGAGGTGCGCACCAACTGGAAGACCTACGTCGAGAACGGGCTCGACGGGTACCACATCCCGTTCGTGCACGACTTCCTCGCCGGCGCCATCGACGTCTCGACCGGCGAGAGCTTCTACGAGCCGCACGGCAGCTACACCAACGTCACGGCCTCGGAGGCGCTCACGCCGCCGGGGATGGAGCGCGGCCGCTTCCGCTTCGGCATGATCTTCCCCAACCTGATCCCGGTCTTCTCGCCCATCGACTTCAACTATCTGCGCATCGATCCCGTCGACGCCGAGACCATCCGCTTGCGCGGGCGCGGCTTCGACGGCGGCGGCGAGCTCTTGGTGCCGCGCGAGTTCCGCGCCGCGGCGTTCGACGCCACCAACAAGCAGGACATCGCCGTCGTCGAGCGGGTGCAGCGCGGCTTGCGTGCGCGCGGGCTGCCGCCGGCGGTGCACAGCGATCTGCGCGAGGCGCGCATCACCCACTTCGAGAAGCTGGTGGCCGCCGCGATCGGCTGATCAGAGCTTGGCCACGAGCTGCGCGGCCGACAGCCCGGCGCTGTCCGCGATCGTGCGCTCCTGGGTGGTGGCCCGCCGCAACAAGGGCCTGCTCGTGATCACCGCATGACCGGTCGCGCGATCGATCACGACGTGCCGGGTGCGCCACGCCCGCACGACGAGCGCCGTGATGAACGCGACCAAGAAGAAGAAGAAGACCGCCCAAATCTTCTCGTAGAGACTCGGCCGATAGACGTAGGTGAGGTCGAGCCGAGGTTGCGCGCGATCGGCGATGAAGGCGCGGATCGCCTGCACGACGGCGCGATACTCGGCGATCGAGCGCGCCGACTGCGCGCCCTGCGTGCTGGCGTCGGGCCGCGTACCGTTGCGCAGGATGAGCGTGACGATCTTGGAGCCCCCCGCGAAGTGTCCCGAGCGATGCATCGAGTCGGTGCTCAGCTCGGCGTCCTTCAGCTCGTCGACGATGGCGATCTCGTCCCCGTTGAGCTCGCAGCGCCCTGTGTGGCGATCGCAGACGAGGTGCTGCGAGTGGCTGCCGAAGAGCATGTCGTAGACGGACTGGGCGTCGAAGGCGCAAAACGCGAGCAGCGCCAGCGCGGCGATGCGCACGAGCCGCATCGGCCGAAGCGTGGCGACGACGCGATCAGCCGTCTCTTCGATCTGTATCGGCGATTGCAGGAGCCAGCTTTCACGTGTGGCCGATGACGAGCCCATGATCCCCCAAAAGCTGAAGCGTACAACGAAGCCCGCCCATCTGATACCGTCGAGGGAAGAGGGGTCTCGATGGCGCAGGCCGAGCTGCGTTACGACAAGGACGAGAACATCATCTTCATCCGCTTCGCCGAGCCGACCGAGCTCGTCACGCAGGCGGAGATCTCCGCGCACTTCAAGCGCGTCGTCGGCTACTGGCGCAGCCACGCCAAGGGCAAGAAGTGCTACTTCGTCGTCGACATCGACAACATCACGATCAACATGAAGGAGATCGAGTTCTACGCGCGCGAGACCGACCGCGCGCACGCCGAGTGCGCGATCTCATCGGTGCGCTACGGCGGCAACCACCTGCACCGCACGCTCACCCGCCTGGCGGGCATGAAGATCCACCGGCCGTCGAACCTCTACGAGACGCGCGAGGAGGCGATGGACGTGGTGCGCGCGCTGCGCGCCGGCGAGCTCAAGGCCGGCACCGGCTGATCACGACGCGCGCGGCGTGCCTACGCAGCGCGCCTACGACGAGCGGCGCGCGCGCTCGACCCAGTCGCCGAGCCACGCCTCCGTCGCCATCTCGGCCGCACCCGCGGCGGCGTCGTGCAGCGCCGCCAGCAGCTCGTTCGCCGAGCCGTAGCGTCCGCGCGCGGCGAAGCGCGTCGCCTTGGCCACCACGCCGTCGAGCTCGCGCGGCAACATCGGCCGCACCGTCGAGGGCGCGGGCAGCGCCGGCCAGCGCTTGGGATCGCCGCCCGTCACCTGCATGCGCCGCCCGGTGAGCAGCTCGTGCAGCACCACGCCGACGGCGTAGACGTCGCCGCGCCGATCGGCCGGCTGCCCCGCGTACTGCTCGGGCGCGTGGCGGTCGGTCGCCGACGGCGGCGCGCCGAAGTCGGCCAGCTTGACCACGTTGTGCCGCCCGACGAGCACGTTCGACGGCTTGACCGCGCCATGCACCAGCGGCCGCGCCGCCTCGAGCGCGCGGCACATCGCGCCGACGATCGCGATCGTCTGCGGCAGCGGCAGCGGCTCGTCGCGGCGGAACAGATCGCCGAGCAGCGCCTCGAGCGTGCAGCCCTCGACGTACTCCATCGCCACGTAGGCATGATCGCCGTCGCCGACGTCGAGCACGCGGGCCACGTGCGGATGCGTGAGGCGCATCTGCGCGCGCGCCGCCTCGAGGAACGTCCGCCGCTCGTCGCAGTCGCGTCCGCTCAGCACCTTGAGCGCCACCGCGCCGGTCGCGCCGGCGACGAACGACTGCGCCAGGTACACCTCCGACGAGTGGCCGCGCCCGAGCGGCTGCAACAGCCGATAGCGCCCGGCGAGCTCGTCGCCGCGCGGATCGATGACGATCGGCAGCGACTCGAGCGCGGGCCGGAGCTGCGTGATCGGCGTCGGCATGCTCGCGCTCCACGCCAACACCAGGTGATCGCCGTCGCCGCGCCGCTCGGGTGCGTTCGCCGCCGGCCCGTTCGCCGCCACCGACGTCGACACCGGCGCCGTCGGCGCGTCGTCGAGCGCCGGTATCACGCGCCGCAGATAGGACACGAAGGTCAGAAGCGCCATGAGGAACGCCACCACCAGCAGCGCACGCCCCGCCAGGAGCAGCGCGCCACCGCCGGCGCGCGCGCGCGGGCTCACGCGCAAGCTCAGGCTCGGCGCCTTGCCGTCGGTGACGGTGAACGGCACCGGCACCGTCTTCACGCGCGTGCCGCCTTCGCCCGATCGTTGCACGGTCAGCGCCACCGGATCGCCGGCGCCGAGCAGCTCGGCGGCCATCCCGCTCGACTGCAACGACGCCACCAGCGGCGCCAGATCCACGCGCGTCGCCACCGCGACCGCGCCTTCGAGCCCGGCGTGCTGATAGAGCGGCTGCGACGGCGCCGCCACCGTCACCACCAGCGCGCCGCCCGCCTCGTCGACGCGCAGCTCGTGCGCCTGCGTGATGCCGAGCGACGCCGCCGTCTCCGGCGCGCGATACAACGACAGCGGCGGGTGCCGCGACGACAGCTGGACGATCTCGAGCACCTCGTGCGGCGCCGGCGCGAACACGAAGCCCTGCGCGCGCGTCATGTCGCGCACCGTGGCCACGTCGGTCTCGACGGCGCCGCGCACCGTCGGCATCGCCGCCAGCCCTTCGGCGCGCACGCGCGCGGTCGCCGCCGCCGCCGACAGGATCTCGCCCAGGCGATTGGCCTGCACCAGCGCCTCGCCGTTCCCGCCGTCGACGGCGCCGCTGGCCCACAGCCGCGCCGCCGCGGCGAGCACGAGCCCGCCGAGCGCCAGCGCCGCCGCTGCCACGGCCAGCTTCGCGGTGCGTGAATCAGTTCCCACGTGCCTCCTCACAGGGTTTGCAGGAACGCCACCAGGTCGCTGTGCTCCTGGGCCGTCAGCCCGATGCCGAAGCGCCCATTGTAGAAGTCGACCACCTCGTCGAGGCTCGCCGCCGAGCCGTTGTGGAAGTACGGCGCGCGCGACGACAGCGCGCGCAGCGTCGGCCCCTTGAACTTGCCGATGTCGGCCCAACGTCCGGTGATGAGCGCGCGCCCCGGATCGGTGGTCTCGATGGTCTCGCCCGTGGTCAGGTTGCGCAGCGTGTAGAGCGGCAGGTCGGCCGTGCGGCGCGCGCCGTCGGAGATGCCGATGTCGATGGGCAGCGCCAGCGAGTGGTTGCCCGCGTTCGGCGTGTCGTGGCAGGTCGAGCAGGCGCCGGCGATGCTGGTGACGCCGAGCGTGTCGTTGAGCCCGCGCACGCCGGTGATGGCAATGGGCTTGGTGTTGAAGAGGATCATGCCGCGCGCGACCGCGCCGCGCGCCCCGTCGGTGCCGCTGGTCTTGCCGACCGAGTCGGTCCACTTCTGATAGAGCGTGAAGACGTTGGGCGTAAAGGGCGGCGCGCCCGGCGCTGGATCGCCGCCGAGCGCGTCGTTGATGCCGAGGTGGAACGGCTGCGTCGATAGATCGGTGGGATCGCCCTGCCCCTGCTTGGTGGTCAGGCTGCCGACGTTGTTGTCGTAGGTGGCGGCGGTGTAGAGCGCGCTCTCGAAGGCGACGATCGACGCCTTCGTCGACGAATCGAGCGCGGCGGCCGCTTGCGCGTGTCCGAGCGTGGCGCCGTTGGCCTGATCCATGAGATCGAAGCTCAGCGGCTGCTCGACGAAGGTCTCGCGGCCGTCCCACATGACCGTCGATAGAAAGCCGAGGTTGGTCGACGGCAGCGGGCGCCGGAACAGCGACAGCTCCGACGCGCTGGCGTAGCCATACGGATCGTCGACCTCGGAGAGGCCGAACTCGGCGCCCGCCGGGATGCCGATGCCGACGCGGATGAGCCCCTTGCCCAGCAGCATGGCGTAGGCCACGCGCCGCGCCGCCTCGGTCGAGACGTCGGCGCGCGGCGACGTCGAGCCGTCGTTGGTGCGGAAGATGGGGTCGGTCCCCTTCGGCGTGGTCGCCTCGAAGCGCGCCTGCACGTCGGCCGGCACGATGGTCCAACCATCGGCGGCGACGTGGCAGGTGGCGCAGGTGCGGCCGTTACTGCCGAGGTTGGCGAAGAACGGATTGGTCGCGTCGATCGAGCCGGTGGTCGACAGCGTCTGGAAGCGCCCGGTCGGCGAGGGCATCTCATCGCCGAGAGAAGGAGCCTTGACGTCGGCCGCCAGCCGCTCGTCGAGGGCGCCGACGCCGGGTGACTGCGCGCATCCCGAGGCGAAGAGACAGCCCGAGGCCAGGACCAAGGCGATAGGCAGTCTACGGGTCATCATGACCGCATATTTAGAAACAACGAAACGTATTTGAAAAGATATTTTAAAAAACGAATAAAGAATGATTCGCCACGATACCGAATCGGCCTTCCAATTGCGGATTGTCGCTACCCGGGTTGCACGATGCCTACATCGCCACCGCCGAAGGTCCGCTAGTGGCTGTTCCTAGGTCGAGACGGATCGGCGCGCTTCGGGGTTGAGAGCGCCGTCCCAGCTGCCGTCGACAAAGGCCTCGACGATGCGCACCACCGCGTCGGCCATGAGCCGATAGGTCTGGTCCGCCATCCAGCCGAGGTGCGGCGTGAGCACCACGTTGTCGAGCCGGCGGAGCGGCGAATCGGCCGACAGCGGCTCGACGGCGAACACGTCGAGCGCGGCGCCGCCGAGGGCGCCCTCTCCGAGCAGCCGCGCCAGCGCCGCTTCGTCGACGATGGCGCCGCGCGCGGTGTTGACGAGCACGCCGCGCGGGCCGATGCGCCGCAGCCGCGCTTCATCGAGCAGCCCGCGGCTCTGATCGGAGAGCGCCAGGTGCACCGTCACGATGTCGGCCGCCTCGAGCAGCCCGTCGAGCGGAAGCCGCGTGGCGCCGGCGGCGGCAGCGCGCTCGTCGGTGAGCGTCGGTCCCCACGCCAAGAGCTCGGCGCCGAAGGCACGCGCGATGGCCGCGACCTTGCGCCCGATGCGGCCGAGCCCGAGGATGCCGAGCCGCTTGCCCTGCAGCGTGCGTCCCGCCCACGAGGGCCAGCCGCCGTCGCGCAGCGCGCGGTCGGCCTCGGGCACGCGGCGCAAGAGCGCCAGCAGGAGCGCGAAGGTCAGCTCCACCGTCGACGCCGCGATCCCCTCCATCGCCGCGCGATCCGACGAGCCCTTGCCCACGAGCACGCCGGCGCGCGTCGCCGCCGCGAGATCGACGTGATAGGCGTGGCTGCCGGTCTGCGCGATCAGGCGCAGCTCGGGCAGCGCGGCGAAGAAGGCGGCGTCGAAGCGCGTCCGCTCGCGCAGCGCGATCACGATCTGGTGCCCGGCGATGGCGTCGAGCGAGGTCAGCTTCTCGGTGAACACGTCGACCGGCACGCGCTCGCGCAGCCGCTGGATCGCCGGATCTCCGTCGAAGACGTGATGGTAATCGTCGAGCACCGCGACGCGCATGGCGCGCATCGTAGCACCCGAATCGGCGTGGGGCGCAGACGGCCTAGAAGCGGTCGGGCACGACGAGGAGCTGCCCATGCTGCGGATCGCAGACGTAGGCGCTGCCATGCCCGTCGATGGTCACGCAGTGCGCCTCCTTGACCGTCGGCACCACGCCGAGCACCGCGAGCGTGCCCGTTGCCGACACGCCGATCACCGCCATGGTCGCGCTCTCGTCGCCCGGCAGGTACAGGTGCGCGCGCTGCGCGTCGTAGGCGATGATGTCGACGCCGCGGCCGCTCTTGACCGTCGACAACAGCCGCCCGTCGTGGCCGACGTCGAGCGCGGCGGCGGTGCCATCCTCGCAGCCGACGAAGAGCCAACCGCGCGCCTCGTCGAGCGCGATGCCGCGCGGATCGCCGCAGCCGGCCGCCCAGGTAGCGACGACGGCGCGCGACTTCAGATCGATCGCCATCGTCGAGGTCTTCCACTTGTGCGTGTAGGCGCGCCCGCGCCGCGCGTCGACCACGAGCGACTCCGGCCCGCCCGGCGCGTCGATGAACGCCGCGTGCGCCGGCACCGGCGGCGTCGCCTTGCCCAGCGTGAAGACCTCGATGCGCTTCTTTCCCGGCTCGGTCACCCAGACCTCGCGCGTCGGCGCCACGTAGCGCACGTAGTCGGGCCCGCTGGCGAGCGGCACCTCGGCGACGATCTTGTGCGCCTTGGGATCGATGACCGCGAGCTCGAGCGCCGTGCGATCGGTGGCGAAGAGCCAGCCCTCGCCGGCGTCGACGGAGGTGACGCTCTGGCCATGGCCGGCGTCGTAACGCGCGATCTTGCGGAAGCCGTCGATCGGCGTGACCGCGCGCGTCGCCGGATCGATCAGATCGACGTTGCCGGTGCGCCCCGCCGGAATCAGCGCCACACCGAGCGCGGCGTCGTAGCGCAGATCGTCGAAGCCGATGCCGCCCTTGCCGTCGGGGAGCGGCAGCGGCGTCGTCGCTTGCGCCCACGCGGCGCTGCTGCAGATCATCAACGCGAACACCAGCCATCGCCTGGTCATGTGAATCCTCCGCGAGCCGGGCGCATCTTAGCGCCCGCGCGGCGGCCCTGCGCGGTTATCGCATGCTGGCCGTGAGCGGGCCCTTCGGCGTGCTCACGCGCCAATTCACCGCCACCGACGGCCTGGCGATCGGCTCCGACAGCTCGTAGTACAAATCGACGCTGCGCGTCTCGCCCGGCCGCACCACCACCGACCACAGCGGCTGCCCGTCGCCGAAGGCGCGTACCGGATACTCGTGCCGCGACTCGACGACGGCGTCGATCGACGTGCTCTCGACGCACCACACCTCGGCGTCGCGGTTGTGCACGATCATGCGCACCACGACGACGGGGATGCGCCGGCCGTCGGGCACGTCGGGCTCGATCACCGACGTCAGCCGCACCACCGCGATCTGTACGTCGCCGCGCGGATCCCCGGCGGGCACCGGATGCTTCTCCGCGTCGTGCCCGTCGATCTGCCCGGGCGCGTGCGCCGGCCGCGTCGTCGGCGTCGGACCGTAGACCAGGGTGCGGACCGGAGCGCAGCCGGCGACGATCGCCAGCGCCGCGACGAGCCCGAGCGCGCGCATGCGGCACCTCCTCGACCAGGCGTTGCATCGCGCGCGCCGCGGCGCCGGCGATCGGGCCCCCGGCGTGTTGCGCGCGTCGAGCCTTGTCGCGCCGCGCCCGACCCCTACGTACCGCGAGTCATGCGCGTGATCGTCGCGACGCTGATCGTTGCACTCTCTTTCGACGCGATCGCGCAGGCGCCCTCCCCCACGCCGACGCAAGCCTCGGTCGCGCCGCTGCCGCCCGCGCCGATCGAGGCGCTCCCGCCGCCACCGCCGCTGCCGCTCGGCATCACGCCTGCGCCCGACGTTGTCGATCGCTGGCAGCGCGCGCGCATCGTCTCGCTCGTCGGCACCATGCTCGGCGTCATCGGCACCGGCTTCTCGCTGGCGAGCGTCCTCTACATCGCCGCCACGCACTATCCGCCGAGCGCCAGTGATCTGACGAACCCGCCCTCGCCCTCCGATCCCGGCCCGACGCTCGCCTACGTCGGCTCGAGCGCCTCGGCCGCCGGCTTCGTGCTCTCCGCGAGCGCGCTCGGCTACGAGCACCACCTGCTCGATCGGCTCGGCGTCGATCCCGGGCGCGGCACCTTCGGCGTCGGGACCGCCATCGGCGTCGTCGGCTTCGTCGGCACCGGCGCCAGCTACTTCTTCGGCCTCACCGACTTCTTCGGCCCGCGCGACCGCTCGATCGCGGTGCTCGCCACGTCGATCGGCGGCGCCGCGCTGTGTGGCCTCGCCGGCATCCTCTACACCTTCGATTCGTCGCGCAACATGCGCGTCTGGAAGGGTCTCGGCAGCTACGCCCGTCGCTGAGCGGGCTACGACGGCGCGGGCGACGCCGGCCCGCCGAGCGGCAGCTCGACGGTGAACGTCGAGCCCTGCCCCGACTGCGACTCCACCGAGATGCTGCCGCCGTGGCGCCGCACGATCTCGCGCGTGATGTGCAGCCCGAGCCCGAGCCCGGCGCGATGCTGCCCGGCCGCGCCCGGCGCGCGATAGAACGGCGTGAACAGCCGCCCGAGCTCGGTCGCCGCGATGCCGATGCCGCGGTCGATCACCTGCACGACGGCGTGTCCCGGCTGCTCGCGCACGCGCACGATCACCGGCGCCTCCGCCGCGCTGTAGTGGAGCGCGTTGGCCACGAGGTTGGTCAGCACCTGCTCGATGCGCACCGCGTCCCAACGGCCGATGACGGCGCCGGCGGCCTCGACCCGCACGCGCGCGTCGCCGGCCTCGACGCTGTTGCGGCACAACGCGACCAGATCGCAGTCGCCGAGCTGCAGCGGCAGCTCCTCGGCGTGCAGCCGCGTCGTGTCGAGCAGCTGCCCGACGAGGTTCACCAGGCGCACGCTCTGCCGATCGAGCCGCTGCAGGAGCGTCTCGCGCCGCTCCCGATCGGCGAGCGCGCTCGGATCGATCGCCAACAGCTGCGTCGTCGCGCGCAGGCTGGTGACCGGCGAGCGCAGCTCGTGGGAGGCGATGCGCAGGAAGCGCTCCTTGGCGTCGGCCAGATCCTGCAGCTCGGTGACGTCCTGAAAGCCGATGACGGCGGCGGTGACGTGGCCGTCGAGATCGCAGAGCGGCGCCGCGGCCCCGCGCAGCGTGAAGCTGCGATCGCTGCCGATGGGCGTGAAGCGGATGACGTGCGCCGGCGGGTGCTCGCCGCGGAACGCGCGCAGCAGCATCGAGTCTTCGGGCTTGAGCGGCTCGCCGTTCGCCTTGCGCAGCCGCGCCATGCTCTCGCGCCAGTTCTCGTAGGTGATGCCGAGCGCCTCGGCGAGCGCGCGCGCGGCGCCGTTGATGTGCAGCGCGCGACCGGTCGGATCGATCACCGCCACGCCGATCGGCAGGTGCTCGATGCTCTCGCCGAGGCGACGGCGCTCGAGGTCGCGCGCCGCCTGGATGCGCCCGCGCTCCATCAGCTCGGCCGCCATCGACGCCAGCGTGCGCATCGCCTCGATCTCCTCGTCGCCCCAGTCGCGCGCCGCCGCCGTGCCCACCATGACCTGTCCGATGGGCGTCTCGTCGTGGCGCATGGTCAGGATCATCAGCTGCTCGGTGGCGTGGCGCTGCGCCGCGGCCGCGACCGGCGAGGCCGGCTCCATCGCCGCCACGTCGTCGATGACGAGCGGCTCCGAGCGCGCGATCGACTCGGCGACGTAGCGATCGGCGAGCGGCACCACCTGCCCCACCAGCCGCTCGCAGCAGCCGATGCCGGCGAACACCAGCGTGCCGGCGCCGTCGACGCGCGAGAGCAGCCCGCGGTCGGCGCCGCTCAGCCCGAGCGCCGTCTCGAGGATGATGCGGTGGAGCGCGTCGGCGTCGGCGATGGCGATGGCGCGCTCGGAGAACTGGCGCAACGTGAGCGCCAGCCGCGCGCGCCGCTCGATGAGCTGATGCGCGCGCGCATTTTCGATGGCCGCCGCCTGATAGCCGATGATCGCCTCGAGCGTGCGCACCGTCGCCTCGGGCAGGACGACGCGATCGCGAAAGGCGAGGATGAGCAGGCCAATCAGCTTGCCGCGCCAGCGCATCGCCAGGTTGAGCGTGGCGGTGAAGCCGCGCGCGCGGCTCGCCAGCACGCCCGGATGCAGCGCCAGCGCCGGATCCTGCAAATTGCACAACACGCTCGCCTGATGCCCGAGCCACGCGTCGAGCTGCCCCGTCGGCAAGAAGATGCTCTCGTTGAGCGAGTCGCGCGAGATGTGGCGGCGGAACAGCTGGCGGCGATCGTCGCGCAGGTAGATCGCGCACGAGCTGGTCTCCGCCAGCGCCGACGACGTCGTCGCGCAGCGCCCCAGGATCTCGTCGAGATCCAGCGCCGACGTCACGTCCTCGGCGACCCGCTGCAGGACGCGCAGTTGCTCGAGTGGATCCGCGTCGCTCATCCCCCGCCCCCCCAAAGACGCCCCGCAGTCTAGCAAGCTGCGGCATCACGCGCCGCGTCGTTCTTCGTTGACGAACCATCCGCTATAACGGATACTCCTCCAATAGGAGACGTCGAGATGTCCGCCCGGCAGTCCGAAATCGGCTCCCACCGACTGACGCATCTGAAGCAGCTCGAGGCCGAGAGCATCCACATCATCCGCGAGGTCGCCGCCGAGTTCGACAAGCCGGTGATGCTCTACTCCATCGGCAAGGACTCGTCGGTGCTGGTGCGGCTGGCGATGAAGGCGTTCCACCCGGCGCCGCTGCCGTTTCCGCTCCTGCACATCGACACGACCTGGAAGTTCCGCGACATGATCGCCTTCCGCGATCGCTTCTGCCGGCAGAACCAGCTCGAGCTCCTCGTCTACACCAATCAAGACGGGGTGCGCGAAGGCATCAACCCGTTCGACCACGGCTCCGAGAAGTACACCACGATCATGAAGACCCAGGCGCTGGTGCAGGCGCTCGGCAAGTACGGCTTCGACGCCGCGTTCGGCGGCGCGCGCCGCGACGAGGAGAAGTCGCGCGCCAAGGAGCGCATCTACTCGTTCCGCGATCGCTTCCAGCAGTGGGATCCGAAGAACCAGCGCCCCGAGCTGTGGAACCTCTACAACGCCAAGGTGCAGAAGGGCGAGAGCATCCGCGTCTTCCCGCTGTCGAACTGGACCGAGCTCGACATCTGGCAGTACCTGTATCTGGAAGAGGTGCCAATCGTGCCGCTCTACTTCGCGGCGAAGCGGCCGGTCGTCGAGCGCGAAGGCACGCTCGTCATGGTCGACGACGCGCGCATGCGCTTCCGTCCCGGCGAAGTCCCCGTCGAGAAGATGATCCGCTTCCGCACGCTCGGCTGCTATCCGCTGTCGGGCGCCATCGAGTCGACGGCGACGACGCTGCCCGAGATCATCCGCGAGATGCTGCTGACGCGCGTCTCCGAGCGCCAGGGCCGGCTCATCGATCACGATCAGGACGCCTCGATGGAGAAGAAGAAGCGCGAGGGCTATTTCTAATGGCCGCCGTCGCCGAATCCGAGCTCATCGAGCGCGACATCCACGCCTACCTGGCGCGTCACGAAGCCAAGGAGCTCTTGCGCTTCGTCATCGTCGGCTCCGTCGACGACGGCAAGTCGACGCTGATCGGCCGCCTCCTTCACGACATCAGCGCCGTCTACGAGGACCAGCTCTCGGCGGTCAAGCGCGCCACCACCATGGCCGGCGAGGCCATCGACTACTCGCTCTTCACCGACGGCCTCGCCGCCGAACGCGAGCAGGGCATCACCATCGACGTCGCCTACCGCTACTTCGCCACCGAGAAGCGCAAGTTCATCGTCGCCGACACGCCCGGCCACGTACAGTACACGCGCAACATGGTCACCGGCGCGTCGACGGCCGACGTCGGCGTCATCCTCATCGACGCGCGCCTCGGCGTGCTCGAGCAGTCGCGGCGCCACGCCTACATCGCTTCCTTGCTCGGCATTCCGCACCTGCTCGTCGCGGTCAACAAGATGGATCTGCGCGACTGGTCGGAGGCGACCTTCACCGCGATCCGCGACGAGTTCCGCCGCTTCGTCGACGGGCTCGGCTTCCGCGACGTCACCTTCGTGCCGGTGAGCGCCTTGCGCGGCGCCAACGTGGTCGAGCGCGCCGCGGAGATGCCGTGGTACGTCGGCCCGACGGTGCTCGGCTTCCTCGAGCGCGTGCCCATCGCCGAGGATCGCAACCTCGACGACTTCCGTTATCCCGTGCAGTACGTGCTGCGCCCCAACCTCGACTATCGCGGCTTTAGCGGCCAGCTCGCCTCGGGCGTGGTCAAAAAGGGCGACGAGGTCGTGATCCTGCCGTCGGGCAAGCGCACGCGCGTGCGCGCCATCGACACGTTCGAAGGCGAGCGCGCCGAGGCCTTCGCGCCCCAGAGCGTGACCTTGCGCCTCGACGACGAGGTCGACTGCTCACGCGGCGACATGATCGTGCACCCCGACCGCCGCCCGCGCGTGGCGCGCAGCTTCGACGCGCACGTGGTCTGGCTGCACGAACAGCCGCTCGATCCGCACAAGAGCTACTGGCTCAAGCACACCACGCGCATGGTGCGCATGCAGGTCGACGCCGTGCGCTTCCGCGTCGACCTCGCCACGCTCGCCGAGGTGCCGGCGGAGACGCTCGGCCTCAACGACATCGGGCGCGCCACGGTCACCTGCCATCAGCCGCTCTACGTCGACGCCTACGCGCGCAACCGCGCGACCGGATCGTTCGTCATCGTCGATCCGCTGACCAACAACACCGTCGGCGCGGGCATGATCGTCGACGGCGACGGCGCAACCGAGCGCGAGCCGCGGCCCGACGGCGGCGTGGCGCTCGTCCTCGGCGGCGGCGACGAGGCGCGGCGGCGCGCGGTCGCCTTCGCGCTCGAACAGCGGCTGTCGGCGTCGGGACGCATCGCGCACGTGCTGTTCGGGGGCGAAGGCAGCGCCGCGGGGCTGGCCGCGGCCGCGCGCGCCTGCAGCGACGCCGGCCTCGTCACCATCTGCCTCGTGGGCGCGGAGAGCGCCGCCGCCGAAGTGCGCGAGCGGGTCGGCGCGGCGCGCCTGCGCGAAGCCACCGTCGGCGACGAGCCGCTCGACGCCGCCGTCGCCCGCCTCGCCGCCCTCCTCGTTCAATAGCTCGTGCGCGACAACACGCGGCCGTGCGCGTCGAGCGTGACGATCTCGTTGCGCGCGCCCTGCAGGTCCGCGCTATAGACCTCGTGCCCGCCGCGCTGCTGCACGCGTAGCCGGCCGATCTCGCCGCGCACCGCGCCCGCCTCGCGCGCCACGCTCTCATCCACCGGCGACGGCAACGCGCTGCGGCCGACCGCCTGCCCCGGCATCACGGGAGCATCCGCCGCGAGCGCCGCCGCCGGGAGAGCGAGCGCCAGCACGGCCGTCGCGATTCTCGTCGTTTTCATGCACCGGAGGCGTGCAAGCGGCGATCCGACGCTAGACCAGGAACTGCGCCGCGCGCGCCTTCTCCTCGGGCGTCAAGGTCTCGCCGAGGAACGTGACCATCGCCGCCGGATCGCGGAAGGTGCGCCGCGCCGGATTGGCCGCTTCGCGCACCAGCCGCTCGACCTGCAGGTTGAAGGTGGCGTGCTTTTGCGCCAAAAGGATCGCGCTGCGCTCGACGTGCGGATTGCCGCGCTGGAGCAGCGCCATCAGCCGCTCCGCCACCGGCGGCGGCAAGATGTTGGCGCGCCGCCAATCGGCGCAGACCACCGAGCGCCCCTGCACGGCGGCGAAGGCGTCGCCCATCGCGCGCTCGAAGCGCCCCACTTCATCGACGTCGGCGAGCGACACCAAGCGCGCCTCGATCAGCCGCCCGACGCGAACCTCGACTTCGTACATGTCCGGCAGTTTACCTCAACACTCCGCATCCGGCGCTCAAGGCTGCAGCACGTCGGCGAGCACTTCGCGCGCGTGCCGCTGACGCACCGCGGCCTCGGCTCCGGTCACGATGACGACGACGCGTCCGCGCGCGGCGATGCTCGCGCCGCCGTGAAACAGGCAGACGTTGCTGGCGCCGACGACCTCGCCGAAGCGCTTCGCCGCCTCCTCGCTGCGCCAGGCGGTTACCCAGCGGCGCATCGGCGTCACCGACGGCGGCGACTTCGCCACGGTGATCTCGTCGCCGTCCCATTCGGCCGCCACCTCCATCGCCACGTCGGGCGGCACGCACTCCGCCAGGATCCCCCGCATCCCGCGCTCGCCGAACACCAGCGTGCCGAAGGTGGCGAACGGCGCCGGCAGCGGCAGCTGCGTCGACACGTTGGTCGGCGGCGCCTGCGGCTCGAGGTAGCGGTTGGCGTGAATGATCTCGGCCGTCGACTTCGGCGGATGCGCGAAGGCGTCGTCGACGGCGGCGAACCCGCCGCGTTGGTAGAGCTCGAGCACGAAGCGCGCGCCGAGCCAGTCCTGGAAGAAGCGCATGTCGCGGAGCGAGCGGGCCTCGCGCGCGCTGATGCCGGTCCACAGCCGCGCCCGCTCGCTCGCGAGCGACTTGCCCTCGAGCTTCAGCACGAAGGCGAGCGTCGTGACGTTGGCGTCGCCTTCGACGAGCGCGGCGAGCGCGAACCGCGCGTCGGTCGTCATCTCCGGCGGCGGCGGCGGCAGCGCGTGCACCTGTAGCGCGTGCACCAGCTCGTGCGCGACGAGCTCGACCTGCTTGGGCTGCGGCAGCCGCGCGAAGGTGTCGCGCCGGAGGACCACGCGATCGCCGGCGCGCTCGTAGAACGCGACCGTGACGACGCAGTCGGCGCGAAAGCTCGTCTCCGCCTGGCCGGCCCGGCCCGACGCCTGCCAGTCGGCTTCGTCGCCGACGTGCCACGCCACCGCGCGCCGGTTCTTCAGGCACGCCTCGGTGAACGCGGCGTCGTCGAGCGGCACCATGCGCGGCCGCTTGGGCAGGTAGATGCCGCGCACGTCCTCGAGCGCGATCATCATCCCGGTGGGATCGCCGAACGGCTCTCCGGCGGCGGCCGGCGGCGGCGCCGGTGACGGCGAGGATGCGGCCGGATGCGCGCAGCCGATCGCGGCGCACGCGACCGCGGCCAGCCACGCGACGGCGAGCGCGTACGAGGTTGCCGGCCAACGGATCATCGCGCCGTGACCCAGGGTGCATACAACCCATGCGCAGACAAGATTCGCGTCCTCGACCGTAACATGCCGGTGAATGCAGCCTCGGCCCCAATCGTCGCATCAGGGACGTGACATCCGTCCATATCTGGAGTATTCAGACCAGCTGGCAAGCGTGGATATCGCTGCCGATTTTTGCGAGGCGAGTGGATGAACGAGTTGCACTCAGCGCGCCGCGGGCGCATTGGAAGCGCAGTCTCCCGTCCCACCTCGTGGTGGCTGAAGACGCTTCGTCAGCGCGCCGAGAGCATGTACGAAGGCGACGAGCAGCTGCCGCCGATGGAGTTCGCCAGCGAGGCCGAGCGCCGGGCGTGCATCTCGTTCTTCAACGCCGCGCTGCGCGCCGAGGAGTCGGGGTCGTCGCAGGCGGAGAACCTGGCCGCCGCGATGCAAGCGATCGATCCCGATCTCGCGGAGTGCCTGCGCCTCTACGGCGCCGAGGAGAACTGGCACCGCGGCCTCATCGTCGACTTTCTGCGCGACATCGGCGCCGACGTGCAGCCGCTCGGCGGCTTGACCGGCTTCTTCTATCGCACGTACGCCAAGGCGCGCCACCTGCCGACGATCATGCTGTCGAACCTCATGTTCGAGGTCATCGGCTCGACGACCTATCGCATCGCGCTCGGGCGCGTGAAGCAGCCGGCGGTGCGCAAGATGTTGACCATCCTGGCGCGCGACGAGTCGTTTCACGTGCCGCTCAACGTCCACTTCATCCGCGAGTTCAGAAAGCATCACGGCGTGTCGGCGCGCGACCGCGTGCGGCTGGCCATCGTCTACCACGTGCTCTTCTGGATGCTGATCGCCTCGTCGGCAGCGAGCCGGCGCGTGGCGCAGTCGTTCGACGGCATCAGCTTCGCCGAGCTCTCGCGCGCCTACGCCGAGAACCTGGCGCGCCTGTTCTTGCACGAAGACGACCTCAAGCTGCGTCCGCCGTGGCTGGCGCTGCGCCTGTTCCGCCTGCGCAAGCGCCAGCTCACCGAAGGCGAGAACATCCTCTCCGCCGCCGCCGCCGAGAAGTCGGCGCGCCGCTCCGACGTTCAGATCCAGCCCGCTTGACAGCGCGCCTCCGGCGAGGCACAGATGCGAGCGACGTAACAACGACAAACAGCGACATCACGCGTCTTGGGTGAACGGGAAGCCGGTGAAAAGCCGGAGCCGCCCCCGCGACTGTAAGGATGCGCCGAAGCTGCGGTGGTCGAAAGCCACCCACTGACGGATTTCTCGTCGGGAAGGGCCGCAGCGGAGCGTCCGAGCCAGGAGACCGGCCCAACGCGTCATGACCCGCCCTTCGGGAGGAAGCGGCGATCGTGTGCGACCGGACCGGCCACCCATCCCTTTTGCTCTTCTGCTGCGCGCTCGTGGGCGTCGCCGCGGCCGTGTCGCGTCGCGCGCGCGCCGACGAGCCCGACGCGGCCGCCTATCAGTCGACGGTGCACGCGGCGCCGCAGACCACGGTCACCTCGATCGACGCCACGCAGCCGTCGGCGCGCCTGACGTCGGTCGCCGATCTGCTCGAGGGCCAGAGCGGCGTGTTCGTCAAGTCGCGCGGCGGGCTCGGCTCGTTCACCTCGGTCTCGATTCGCGGCTCGGCCGACAACGAAGTCGCCATCCTCGTCGACGGCCTGCCGCTGACGCGCGCCACCGTGGGCGCGATCGATCTCTCGGCGCTCTCGGTCGCCGGGCTCGAGCGCGTCGAGGTCTGGCCGGGCGTGCCGCCCATCGAATTTGGCGCCGACGCCGTCGGTGGCGCCATCAACCTCGTGACGCGCCGGGGCCGGCTCGTGCCCGAGCTGCGCGCATCGGTCGGCGGCGGCTCGTTCGGCGCGCGCGCCGCGTCGGTCGGCTGGAGCGGCTCGGATCGCGGCCTGCGCATCGATCTGTCGGCCGCGTACAACGGCGCCACCGGCGACTTCACCTACTACGACACCGCCGGCACCCTCTTCAACCAGTCGGACGATCGCATCAGCACGCGCCGCAACAACGGCTTCGATCAGGGCGCCCTCGACGCCACCGTGAGCGGACGCCACTTTCGCCTCGGCACGCACGGCTACGTCAAGCAGCAGGGGGCGCCCGGCGTCGGGCTCGCCGGCGCCGAATCCCTGCACGCGCGCCTCGTCTCGGCGCGCGCGCTCGTCGACGGCGAAACCGACGGCAGCATCGGTGACTGGCGCTGGCGCGTCGCCGCGTCGCTGCTCTACGAGCGGCTCGGCTTCACCAACCCGCCGGGCGACGAGCAGGGACCGTTCGGCGCCGCCATCAGCGAGGCGCAAGCGTTCACCCAGGGGCTCTACGCGCGCGTGCGCGTGCCCTGGGGCCGCCATCAGCGCTGGCTCCTGCTCGCCGATCTGCGCGGCGAGGAGCGCTGGCCCACCGATCTCCTCTTCCCGTCGCAATCGGGCGGCGCCTCCGAGCGCCTCATCGGTGCCGTCGGCGTCGAGGACGAGCTCGACCTGTTCGCCGATCGGCTCACCCTCACCGCCGGCCTGCGCCTCGACGGCGAAGACAGCCATCTGTCGGTGCCGCTCGCCGGCGCGCTCGAGCCGACGAGCGACGTGGCGCCCACCGGCCGCGTCACCGCGCGCCTGTGGGTCAACCGCTGGCTGACGATCCGCGGCGCCGCCGGCCGCTTCGTGCGCTTCCCGACGCTGCTCGAGCTCTTCGGCGACGGCGCCTTCATCCTGCCGCAGCAGACGCTCAAACCCGAAGCGGCGTGGGCCGGCGACGTCGGCGCCACGCTCGCGCTCGACCGGCGCCGGCTGCACGCCTCGCTCGAGTCGAGCTTCTTCGGCCGCGCCGTCGACGACACCATCGCCTACCTGCCGGCCTCGCGCGCGACCACGGCGCAGAACATCGGCCCCACGCGCATGCTCGGCGTCGAGCTGCGCGCGCGCGCCGCCTTGGGCCGCTACGTCGCGGCCCGCGTCGACTACTCGTACACCGACGCGCGCGAGCTCAGCGGCCCCGGCGGCCAAATCCCCGGCCGGCCGCAGAATCAGCTCACCGCGCGCCTCGACGGCACGCTCTGGCACTTCGGCGCCTGGTACGAGCTCGAATACGTCGACCGCCTCTATCGCGACGAGGCGAACAACGCCTGGATCCCGGCGCGCGTGCTGCACGCCATCGGCGCGTCGTTCCAGTGGCGTTGGCTCTACGCCACCGTCGAGGTGCGCAACCTCGCCGACCTGCGCGTGGTGCAGCTGCCCGCCGGCGGCACGACCACCGTTTCCAACCCGCTCGTCGACTACTTCAACTACCCGCTGCCGGGACGCGCGTTCTACGCGTCGCTCACGTTTCGCAAATGAAGGAGACCACGAACATGCAAAGGATCCTCTCGCTCGTCGTCGCTGCCGCCGCCGTCGCCGGCTGCGGCAACGGCAATTCGATCGCGCCCGCGCCCGGCGACGTCCGCGGCTGCTGGGGCGTCGGCTGCGCCATGGTGACGACGTCGCACTACAACCCCGACTTCAGCGGCGTCGGCACGCTCGACGCCGTCGAGATGTCGACGCAGAAGATCGTGTCCGCGCTCGACACCACGCTCGATCCCGACGTCACCATGTACACCAACGCCGACGGCACCAAGCTCTACGTCCTCAACCGCACCGTCGGCTCGCTGCGCCGCTACGACTTCGCGCAGCTCCAGGTCGAGACCGAGATCGCCACCGGCTCGGCGGAGGCGCCCAACACCACCTCGGCGCCGTTCGACTTCCTGCGCGATCCGGCGTCGACCAAGATCTACGTGACGCTCGCCGGCAACGACGCCGCCCACGCGCTCGGCGTGCTCGACGAGTCGATGCCCAACGCCGGCGTCACCCACTTCGTGAACGTGCCCGCCGATGCCGCCGACAGCGACGGCATGCCCGAGCTCGCCAACCTCTATGCGTGCAAGGGCTCGATCTACGCGCTCTCGGAGAGCTACACCTACCAGGGCGCGACCGTGACCTACGCCGGCGGCCGCATCGCCGTCATCGACGAGGCGACCGACACGCTCACCGGCTTCATCTCGCTCACCGGCAAGAACCCGAGCGCCATCGTCGCCGAGGGCGATGACTGCTCCAAGGTGCTCGTCGCGACGTCGTCGGATCTGACCACCGTGCCCGACGGCTCGAGCGGCATCGAGCGCGTCGATCTCGCGGCGCAGAAGTCGAGCGGCTTCGTCACGACCGACACGGCGCTCGGCGGGCGGCCCTTCTCGATCACGCGCGTGTCGTCGAAGCTGTGGTACGTCGGCATGTACTTCGATCCGCAGCCGAACGCGATGGGCCAGGTGCAGCTCAGCTCGGCCAAGGTCGTGGCCTGGGATCCGTCGACGGGCGCCGTCGGCAGCGACGTGACCGGCAAGGCCGGCTTCATCAACTTCGTGCAGATCGGCAACGATCAAAGGGTCTACCTCGGCGTCGGCGTGTTCGCGGGCGCGGCCGATGCGACCAAGCTCGCCCAGGGCCTCTACGTCGGCGCCGCCGACGGCACGCTGGCGACGGCGGGCGCGCCGATCGACCTCGGCGACACGCCCTCCGCCATCGCCTTCCAATCGCCCTGATGACACACCGCGTCTAGCGCATTACACTCCCCTCATGCACCTCGTCGTCGACAAAGAGGGGAAGCCGGCGCCGGATCGCCCCTGGATCTTCCGCACCTACGCCGGCCACTCGAGCCCACGCGCGTCGAACCAGCTCTACCGCTCGAACCTGGCGCGCGGCCAGACCGGCCTGTCGATCGCCTTCGACCTGCCGACGCAGTGCGGATACGACTCCGATCATCCGATCGCGCGCCCCGAGGTCGGCAAGGTCGGCGTGCCGGTGAACTCGCTCGACGACATGCATCTTCTGTTCGACGAGATCCCGCTCGACAAGATGAACACGTCGATGACCATCAACGCCACGTCGATGTGGCTGCTCTCGCTCTACATCGGCCTGGCGCGCGAGCGCGGCATCCCCGAGGACAAGCTCACCGGCACCACGCAGAACGACATCGTCAAGGAGTACCTCGCGCGCGGCACCTACATCTTTCCGCCCGAGGCGAGCTTCCGTCTCATCGCCGAGATGTACGAGTACTGCCTCGATCGCGTGCCCGACTGGAACGCGTCGAACGTCTGCTCGTATCACCTGCAGGAAGCGGGCGCGACGCCGGTCGAAGAGCTCGCGTTTGCGCTCTCGACGGCGATCGGCGTCCTCGACACCGTGCGCAGCCGCGGCCACGTGCCGCCCGCCGACTTTCCGCGCCTCGTCGGGCGTATCAGCTTCTTCGTCAACGCCGGCATCCGCTTCATCGAAGAGATGTGCAAGATGCGGGCGTTCACCGAGCTGTGGGACGAGCTGTGCCGCGACCGCTACGGCGTCACTGACGAGAAGCTGCGGCGCTTCCGCTACGGCGTGCAGGTCAACTCGCTCGGGCTGACCGCCGAGCAGCCGGAGAACAACGCCTGGCGCATCCTCCTCGAGACCCTGGGCGTGACGCTGTCGCGCAACGCCCGCTGCCGCGCGCTGCAGCTGCCGGCGTGGAACGAGGCGCTGTCGCTGCCGCGGCCGTGGGATCAACAGTGGTCGCTGCGCCTGCAGCAGATCCTCGCCTACGAGACCGATCTTCTCGAGTACGCCGATCTCTTCGACGGCAGCCCGGTCATCGCCTCGAAGGTGGCGGCGCTCAAGAAGGAGGCGAGCGCCGAGATCGCGCGCATCCTCGACATGGGCGGCGTGAAGTCGGCGATCGAGAGCGGCTACATGAAGACGCGGCTGGTGCGCTCGATGGCCGAGCGCATGCGGCGCATCAACACCGGCGAGAAGATCGTCGTCGGGCAGAACAAGTTTTCCGAGGGGCTGCCCTCGCCGCTGCTCACGGGGTCGGACGGCGGCATCTTCCGCGTCGACGACAGCGCCGTGACCGAGACGCTGGCGATGCTCGAAAAGACGCGAAAATCGCGCGATCCGAAGCGCGCCGCCGCGGCGCTCGAGCGGCTGCGCGCCGCCGCCCGCGGCAGCGAGAACCTGATGGAGCCGTCGATCGAGTGCGCGCTCGCCCGCGTCACCACCGGCGAGTGGGCCAACACGCTGCGCGAGGTCTTCGGCGAGTTCCGCCCCGCCACCGGCGTCGACGGGCAGAAGCTCGGCCTCGAGACCGACCGCGTCGCCGAGCTGCGCGCGCGCATCGCCAAGCTGACGACGCGCCTCGGGCGGCGGCCGCGCCTGCTCGTCGGCAAGCCGGGCCTCGACGGGCACTCCAACGGCGCCGAGGTCATCGCGGTCTCCGCGCGCCACGTCGGCTTCGACGTCATCTACTCGGGCATTCGGCTCACGCCCGAGGAGATCGTGCAGTCGGCCGTCGCCGAGGGCGCGGACGTCATCGGCGCGTCGATCCTGTCCGGCTCGCACGTCGAGCTGGCCGGCCAGATCCTCGACGGGCTCGCCAAGGCCGGCGCCGCCGATCGCATCCAGCTCGTGATGGGCGGCATCATCCCGTCCGACGACTTCGAAGCGCTGAAGAAGCGCGGCGTGCGCCGCATCTTCACGCCCGCCGACTTCGGGCTCGTCGACGTGATGGCCGACATCGTCGGGCTCATCGAGGAGCGCGTGGACCAGCGGTGAGCGCGCCCGACGCCAGCGACGGGGCGATCGCCGCAACCATCGAGCGGGCGCTCGCGTTTCACACGCTGTCGATCGCCGATCTCGTCGGCGTCTTCGAGGACGCGCGGCCCGACGCGCCCGCGCGGCGCCGTCGGATCCTCGAGCTCCTCGGCGCCCATCCGCAGCGCCGCCACGCCGCCCTCATCGGCATCACCGGCACGCCCGGCAGCGGCAAGTCGACGCTGATCGGCCGCGTGGCGCTCGCGCTCTCGGCTGCGCGCGATCTGTCGATCGCGGTGGTCGCCGTCGATCCGTCGAGCCTGGCCTCGGGCGGCGCGCTGCTCGGCGATCGCGTGCGCGTGCGCTTCCCCGTCGATCGCCCGCAGCTCTACTTCCGCAGCCAGTCGAGCGAGAGCGAGCTCGGCGGCCTCGGCCCCGACACCTTCCAGGTCTGCCGGCTTTTGCACCACCTCTTCGACCTCGTGTTCGTCGAGACCGTGGGCATCGGGCAGAGCGAGGTCGACGTGCGCTGGCTGGCGGACCGCATGTACCTCGTGCTGCAGCCGCTCGGCGGCGACGAGATCCAGATGCTCAAGGCCGGCATCATGGAGGTGCCCGACGCCATCGTCGTCAACAAGTGCGACGAGGCCAAAGCGGCGCGGCGCCTCCTGGCCTCGCTGACCACGTCGCTGCCGCTGTCACGCCCGTTCGGCGACGGGCCGCCGGCGGTGTTGCAGACCTCGGGCACCACCGGCGAGGGCATCGAGGCGCTCGCCGAGGACATCCTCGGGCACGTCGCGCGGCCGGCCAACGGCCTCGGCGACAAGGAGGCGCACTTCTTCCGTCGCTGGGCGCGGCTCGAATGGGGTCGAGCCGGGGAGCGCCTGCTCGAGGAGTCGCTGGGCGGAGCGGCGAACTTCGTCGCCAGCGCCGGCGGCTTCGACGAGGCCGAGGAGCGCTTCGCTGCCGCGGTGCGCAAGGCGCTGGCCATTTGACGCACGACGGGCACATGGCGCTACTCTACCGACCGTGAAACAGACCGCCGCCAAAGCTCCGTACAAACCGCGCCATCACCTGCGAATCGTGACGGCGGCTTCGCTGTTCGACGGCCACGACGCGTCGATCAACGTCATGCGCCGCCTCATGCAGGCGTCGGGCGCCGAGGTCATCCACCTCGGCCACAACCGCTCGGTCGCCGAGATCGTGGACACCGCCATCCAGGAGGACGCGCAGGCCATCGCCATCACGTCCTACCAGGGCGGTCACGTCGAGTACTTCAAGTACATGATCGATCTTTTGCGTCAGCGCGGCGCCGACATCAAGGTGTTCGGCGGCGGCGGCGGAACGATCCTGCCGTCGGAGATCGACGAGCTGCACGCCTATGGCGTCGCGCGCATCTACTCGCCCGACGACGGGCGCGCCCTCGGCCTGCAGGGCATGATCGACGATCTCCTCGAGAAGGCCGACTTCGAGCGGCGCGGCCCCGCCTTCGAGGGCGCCCTGGCCAAGCTCGGCGGACGCGCGCCCGAGACGGTCGCGTCGCTCATCACCGTCGCCGAGAACTTCCCCGACGCCGGCGACGGGCTGCGCGCGGCGCTGACCCCGCTGGTCAGCGCGTCCACGCGCGCGCCGGTCCTCGGCGTCACCGGCACTGGCGGCGCCGGAAAGTCGAGCCTCGTCGACGAGCTGGTGCGCCGCTTCCTCACCGACTTCCCCGACAAGACGCTGGCGGTGCTCTCGGTCGATCCATCGAAGCGCAAGTCGGGCGGCGCGCTGCTCGGCGATCGCATCCGCATGAACGCCATCGGCGACGCGCGCGTCTACATGCGCTCGCTCGCCACGCGGCAGTCGAACCTCGCGCTCTCCAAGCACGTGCGCGAGTCGATCGAGGTGTGCAAGGCGGCCGGCTTCGACCTCATCGTCGTCGAGACCTCGGGCATCGGCCAGTCGGACACCGAGATCACCGAGCACGCCGACGTCTCGCTCTACGTCATGACCGCCGAGTACGGCGCGGCGACGCAGCTCGAGAAGATCGACATGCTCGACTTCGCCGATCTCATCGCCATCAACAAGTTCGACAAGCGCGGCTCGCTCGACGCGCTGCGCGACGTCAAGAAGCAGTGGCGGCGCAACCACAACGCCTTCGCCGCCAAGGACGACGACCTGCCGGTCTACGGCACGATCGCGTCGCAGTTCAACGATCCGGGGATGAACCGCCTCTATCGCGTGCTCATGGATCGGATCGCCGAGCGCACCGGCGCCCCGCTCCGCTCGCAGTTCGAGATGACCGAGGGGATGAGCGAGAAGAAGTGGATCATCCCGCCGGAGCGCACCCGCTACCTCGCCGAGATCGTCGAGACCTGCGAAGGCTACGACGCGTTCGTGCGCGCGCAGGCGGCGCTGGCGCGGCGCATGTACCAGCTGCACGGGACGATCGAGGCGCTGCGCGCCAACGTCGGGCGCAAGAAGCTCGAGATCGTCGAGCCCAAGAATCCGTCGGACATCGTGCAGGTCACCGAGCGCGTCGAGGGCGAGCCCGCGTTCCTCGACGAGCTGGTCGCGCTCTACCACGATCTCGAGGCGCGCCTGCATCCCGACTGCAAGCGCTTGCTGGCCGATTGGCCGGCGACCCGGCGGCGCTACGCGGCGGCCAAGTATCAGTTCCAGGTGCGCGACAAGGTCATCGACCTCGATCTCTACACCGAGACGCTCTCGCACCTGCGCGTGCCCAAGGTGGCGCTGCCGCGCTACGAGGATTGGGGCGACATCCTGACGTGGCTCCTGCGCGAGAACACGCCGGGCCACTTCCCCTTCACTGCCGGCGTCTTCCCGCTCAAGCGCGAAGGCGAAGATCCGGCGCGCATGTTCGCCGGCGAAGGCGGTCCCGAGCGCACCAACAAGCGCTTCCACTACGTCTCGCGCGGGCTGCCCGCCAAGCGGCTGTCGACGGCGTTCGACTCGGTCACGCTCTACGGCGAGGATCCCGATCATCGCCCGGACATCTACGGCAAGGTCGGCAACTCGGGCGTGTCGATCGCCAATGTCGACGACGCCAAGAAGCTCTACTCGGGGTTCGACCTCGCCGATCCGTCGACGTCGGTGTCGATGACCATCAACGGTCCGGCGCCGATGCTGCTCGGCTTCTTCCTGAACGCCGCGATCGATCAGCAGTGCGAGAAGTGGATCAAGAAGGCCGGCAAGGTCGCCGAGGTCGACAAGCGCATCGACGAGCTCTACGCCGCGCGCGGGGTGCCGCGGCCGCGCTACCAGGGCGAGCTGCCCGAGGGCAACGACGGGCTCGGCCTCATGCTCCTCGGGGTCTCGGGCGACGAGGTGCTGCCCAAGGAGACCTACGAGAAGATCCGCGCCGCGACGCTGTCGGCGGTGCGCGGCACGGTGCAGGCCGACATCCTCAAAGAGGATCAGGCGCAGAACACCTGCATCTTCTCGACGGAGTTCGCGCTGCGCCTCATGGGCGACATCCAGCAGTACTTCATCGACCAGAAGGTTCGGAACTTCTATTCGGTTTCGATCTCCGGCTATCACATCGCCGAAGCCGGCGCGAACCCCATCTCGCAGCTCGCCTTCACGCTCGCCAACGGCTTCACCTTCGTCGAGTACTACCTGTCGCGCGGGATGCACATCGACGACTTCGCGCCGAATCTGTCGTTCTTCTTCTCGAACGGCATGGATCCGGAGTACGCGGTGCTCGGCCGCGTCGCGCGCCGCATCTGGGCCAAGGCGATGCGCGACAAATACGGCGGCAACGACCGCTCGGAGAAGCTCAAGTATCACATCCAGACGTCGGGCCGCTCGCTGCACGCGCAGGAGATCGCGTTCAACGACATCCGCACAACGCTGCAGGCGCTGCTCGCCTTGAACGACAACTGCAACTCGCTCCACACCAACGCCTACGACGAGGCGATCACCACGCCGACCGAGGAGAGCGTGCGGCGCGCGCTCGCCATCCAACTCGTGATCAACAAGGAGTTTGGCCTGGCGAAGAACGAGAACCCGAACCAGGGCTCGTTCATCATCGAGGAGCTGACCGATCTCGTCGAGGGCGCGGTGCTGGCCGAGTTCCGCGCGATCTCCGAGCGTGGCGGCGTGCTCGGCGCCATGGAGCGCATGTACCAGCGCAGCAAGATCCAGGAAGAGTCGCTCTACTACGAGACGCTCAAGCACGACGGCACGCTGCCGATCATCGGCGTCAACACCTTCCTCGATCCCAACGGCTCGCCCACGGCGCAGCCGCCCGCGGTCATCCGCGCCAACAAGGACGAGAAGGACTACGCCATCGTCGCGCGCGATGCCTTCTGGAAGCGCAACGAGAAAACGGCGCCGGCGGCGCTCGGCGAGGTGCGGCGCGCCGCGCTCGACGGCGGCAACATCTTTTCCGCGCTGATGGACGCTTGCAAGGTGTGCACGCTCGGACAGCTGTCGCACGCGCTGTATGAAGTGGGCGGACAGTACCGCCGCAACATGTGATCGAGGATCCCACCCGCATGAAGTTTCCCCAGGTCTCCATTGCCGATTGGCGCACGCAGGTAGAGAAGGAGCTGGCTGGCGTTCCCTTCGACAAGGCGCTGGTCCACACGACCGCGGAGGGGCTGCGCGTCGAGCCGCTCTACACCGCGGCCGAGCTGCCGCCGGTGCCAAGGCGGCAGGCGCAAGCGCCGTTCCTCATTTGCATGCCGTATGACGGCGACGACGCAGCGCGCGCGGAGGATCTCGCGGGCGGCGCCGAGGCGATCTGGGATCGCAAGGCCGGCGTGGTGCGCATCCAAGCGAGCGGCGCCAGTTGGCGCGTCGTGAATGAAGCGAGCGCGGCGGCGCTCGCTGCGCCGGCCACGCCCGCGGCGCCGGTGCTGATCTCGACGCTGACCGCGCACGCAGCTGGTGCCGACGCTGCCGACGAGCTGGCCGCGGCGCTGTCTCTTCTGGCCGCGCGGCTCGACGCCGGCGCGGCGGCGTCAGCGATCGCCGTGCAACTGGCCGTCGGACGCGACACCTTCGGCGAGCTGTGCAAGCTGCGCGCGCTGCGCGTGGTGTGGCAAAAGCTCCTCGCCGCGGCCGGCGCCGGCGCGACCGCGCCCGCGCTGGTGCACGCGGTGGCCTCGACGCGCACGGCGAGCGTGCGCGATCCGTGGGTCAACATGCTGCGCGGCACGACCGAAGCGTTCGCCGCGATCCTCGGCGGCGCCGACCTGGTCACGCCGATCGCGTACGACGAAGCGGCCGGCCCGGCGAGCGCGCTCGGACGCCGCGTCGCACGCAACACCGCGCTCGTCCTGCGCGAGGAGAGCCTGCTCGGCCGCGTCGTCGATCCGGCCGCCGGCTCCTATTATCTGGAGACGCGCACCGATGCGCTCGCGCGCGAGGCGTGGAAGCGCTTCCGCGCGCTCGAGGCCGAAGGTGGCGTCGCCGCGCTCGCCGCCGACGGCCGTTGGCAGGCGCGGCTCGAAGCAGCGTGGAAGAAGCGCCAGGACGCGCTCGCCAGGCGCAAGGAGCCGGTCCTCGGCGTCTCCGAGTTCGCCAACCTCGACGAGAAGCCGCTGCCGCGCGCGGCCGCGCCGGCGGGCGGCCATCGCGACGCCGAGGCGTTCGAGGCGCTGCGCGACCGCGCCGATGCGCTCGCCAAGAGCGACGCGCTGCCGACGCTGGCGATCGTGACGCTGGGGCCCGCGGCCGAGCATCGCGCGCGCCTGGGCTGGACCCACGCGTTGTTCGCCGTCGGCGGGCTGCGCGCGCGCACCACGACGTCGACGAGCGAGCGCGCCACCATCGCCTGCCTCTGTGGCAGCGACGAGCGCTACGCCACCGACGCCGCGGATGCCGCGCGTGCGCTCAAGGCCGCCGGCTGCGCGCGCGTGCTCGTCGCCGGCCGCCCCGGCGCGCTCGAAGCGTCCCTGCGCGAGGCCGGCGTCGACGGCTTCGTCTTCGCCGGCTGCGACGTCGCCGCCACGCTCGCCGATCTCCTGGAGGTGCGCTCGTGAGCGCCGGTCAGAACCGCCGCGTCGATTGGTCCGCGCTCGACTTCGACGCCATCGCCACGCCGGCGCCGGCCGCGCCGCGCGACGCCGCCGCGTCCGACGGCTGGGACACGCCCGAGGGCATCCCGCATCGATCGCAGTACACCGCCGCCGATCTCGCCGCCGCCGATCACCTCGGCGGCCTCCCCGGCTTCCCGCCGTTCGTGCGCGGCCCCTACTCCACGATGTACGTGCAGAAGCCGTGGACGGTGCGCCAGTACGCCGGCTTCTCGACGGCCGAGGACTCCAACGCCTTCTACCGGCGCAACCTCGCCGCCGGGCAGATGGGTCTGTCGATCGCGTTCGATCTCGCCACCCACCGCGGCTACGACAGCGATCACCCGCGTGTCGTCGGGGACGTCGGCATGGCCGGCGTGGCCATCGACTCGATCCTCGACATGCGCATCCTCTTCGACGGCATCCCGCTCGACAAGATGTCGGTGTCGATGACGATGAACGGCGCCGTCCTGCCGGTGCTCGCGCTCTACATCGTCGCCGCCGAGGAGCAGGGGGTGCCGCCCGAGAAGCTCGCCGGCACCATCCAGAACGACATACTCAAAGAGTTCATGGTGCGGAACACGTACATATATCCGCCCGCGCCCTCGATGAAGATCATCGCCGACATCTTCGCGTTCACGTCGCAGAAGATGCCCAAGTTCAACTCGATCTCGATCTCCGGCTATCACATGCAGGAGGCCGGCGCGACCGCCGATCTCGAGCTCGGCTACACCATCGCCGACGGGCTCGAGTACGTGCGCACCGGCGTCGCGTCGGGCATGAGCGTCGACGCGTTCGCGCCGCGCCTGTCGTTCTTCTTCGCCATCGGCATGAACTTCTTCATGGAGGTGGCCAAGCTCCGCGCCGCGCGCCTCCTGTGGGCGCGGCACATGGCGACCTTCTCGCCCAGGAGCAACAAGAGCCTGGCGCTGCGCACGCACTGTCAGACCTCGGGTTGGTCGCTGACGGCGCAGGACGTCTACAACAACGTGGTGCGCACCTGCATCGAGGCGATGGCCGCGTCGCAAGGGCACACGCAGAGCTTGCACACCAACTCGCTCGACGAGGCGCTGGCGCTGCCGACCGACTTCTCGGCGCGCATCGCGCGCAACACGCAGCTGCAACTGCAGCTCGAGTCGGGCACCACGCGGCCCGTCGATCCGTGGGGCGGCAGCTATTACGTCGAGTGGCTCACGCACGAGCTGGCGGCGCGCGCGCAAGCGCACATCGACGAGGTCGAAGGCATGGGCGGCATGGTCAAGGCGATCGAGGCCGGGCTGCCGAAGCTGCGCATCGAGGAGGCGGCGGCGCGCACGCAGGCGCGCATCGACTCCGGGCGCCAGACCATCGTCGGCGTCAACCGCTTCCGGCCGACGCGCGAAGAGCCGGTGCCGGTGCTCAAGGTCGACAACGCCGCCGTGCGCAAGACGCAGATCGCGCGGCTCGAGCAGCTGCGACGCGAACGCGATCAAGCCGCCTGCACGCGCGCGCTCGACGCGCTCACCGCCTGCGCCGAAGGGCGCGGCGGCAACCTGCTCGCGCTCGCCGTCGACGCCGCGCGGGCGCGCGCCTCGGTGGGCGAGATCTCGTGGGCGCTGGAAAAGGTGTGGGGCCGCCATCAGGCCGAGATCCGCAGCATCTCGGGCGTGTACAGTGGAGAGGTGGGCGAGTCGTCGGAGTCGATCACCAAGATCCGCGCGCGCACGGCCGCGTTCGCCGAGCGCGAAGGGCGGCGCCCGCGCATCCTCGTCGCCAAGATGGGCCAGGACGGCCACGACCGCGGCCAGAAGGTGATCGCGTCGGCCTTCGCCGATCTCGGCTTCGACGTCGACGTCGGCCCGCTGTTCCAGACGCCGGAAGAGACGGCGCGCGCCGCCGTCGAGAACGACGTGCACCTCATCGGCGCCAGCTCGCTCGCCGCCGGCCACCTCACGCTGGTGCCGGCCTTGCGCCAGGCGCTGGCCGCGCTCGGCCGCCCCGACATCCTCGTCGTCGTCGGCGGCGTCGTTCCGCCCGATGACTATCAGGCGCTCTACGATGCCGGCGCCACCGCCATCTTCGGCCCGGGCACGGTGATCGCCGACGCCGCCGGCGCGCTCCTCGACAAGCTGGAAACGCACGGATGAACCATGGCCGGCCGCGCCTGACGCTCGACGAGTACGAGCGCGGCGTGCTCGCCGGCGATCGCAGCGTGCTCGCGCGCGCGATCACGCTCATCGAATCGAGCGCCGCCCGCGACGCCGACGACGGGCAGGCGCTCCTGCACCGTCTGTTGCCGCATACCGGCCGCGCGCGGCGCGTCGGCATCACCGGCGTGCCCGGCGTCGGCAAGTCGACCTTCATCGACGAGCTCGGCACGCGTCTCGTCGCCGCCGGCCATCGCGTCGCCGTGCTCGCCGTCGATCCGTCGAGCGCGCTCTCGGGCGGCGCCATCCTCGGCGACAAGACGCGCATGATGCGCCTCTCGATCGCGCCCGAGGCGTTCATCCGCCCGTCGCCGAGCGGCCGCGGCGCCGGCGGCGTGGCGCAGCGCTCGCGCGAGACGCTGCTTCTGTGCGAGGCGGCCGGCTTCGACGTCGTGCTCGTCGAGACGGTCGGCGTCGGCCAGGGCGAGATCGCCGTCGCCGCCATGGTCGACTTCTTCCTCGTGCTCATGCTGCCCGGCGCCGGCGACGAGCTGCAGGGCATCAAGAAGGGCGTGCTCGAGCTCGCTGACGCCATCGTCGTCAACAAGGCCGACGGCGACAACCTCGCCCGCGCGCGCGCCGCGCTGTCCGATCTGCGCGCGGCGCTGCGCTATCTGCCGCGCAAGCGGGCGAGCTGGAAGACGCGGGTCATGATGGCGTCGGGCCTCACCGGCAACCACATCGACGACGTCTGGACCGTCGTCGAGGAGCACCACGCGCAGCTCGCCGCCTCGGGCGAGCTCGCCGGGCTGCGCGCCGAGCAGCAGCGCGCCTGGATGTGGTCGCTCATCGGCGAGCGGCTCGAGCGCTCGTTCCGCAGCGACGCGACGGTCGCGGCCGCGCTGGCCGCCACCGAGGCCGACGTGCTCGCCGGACGCGTGACGCCGACCGCCGCCGCCGATGCGCTGCTCGCCGCGTTCGCGCGCGCGCGCAAGGGCTAGCGTGCGCATCGTCTCGTTGTGCCCGAGCCTGACCGAGAGCGTCTTCCGCCTCGGCCGCGGTGCGGAGCTCGTCGGGCGCACCAAGTTCTGCGTGCAGCCGGCCGGCGCCGTCGACGCCGTGGAGCGCATCGGCGGCACCAAGAACCCCAAGATCGATCGCATCGTCGCGCTCGCGCCCGATCTGGTCCTCATGAACGAGGAGGAGAACCGGCGCGAAGACGCCGACGCCCTGCGCGCCGCCGGCCTGCGCGTCCTCTCGTCCTTCCCGCGCAGCGTCGCCGACGTCGTCGGCGTGCTCGGCGAGCTCGGCACCGCCCTCGACGCCGCGCCGCGCGCCCGCGAGCTCGCCGACGCCATCGCCGCGCGGGCCGACGCCATCGCCGCCCGCGCCGCCGCGCGCCCCGCGCGCACGTTCGTCTATCTCATCTGGCGCGATCCGCTGATGGCGACGGGAGCGGGCACCTACGTCGACGCGCTCCTCGCGGTCGCCGGCGGACGCAACGTCGTGCCCGCGGCGGCCGGCCGCTATCCCGAGATCGACGCTGCCCTCCTCGCCGGCGCCGATCGCATCCTGCTCTCGTCCGAGCCCTTCCCCTTCGCCGAGCGCCACCGTCTCGAGCTCGCCGCCGCCACCGGCCTGCCCATCGAGCGCTTCGCCCTCGTCGACGGCGAGCGCCTCTCGTGGCACGGCGCCCGCACCCTCGAGGGCCTCGCCTACGCCGAAGAAGCCCTCGTCGGATGAAGCGTCGGCTGTGGCGGCTCGTGAAGGCGCTCGGCGCGCTGCTGCTGCTCGTGGCGCTCGCGACCCTGGCGGCCTGCTGGACCAGCCTCGGTCACCGCGCCACCGGCGCCCGTCGCGCTCGCATGACACAGTCGCCCGAGTGGCACGACGGCCGTTTCGTGAACCCGCAGCCCATCATCAACCACGTCGGCCCGACGCTGCGAGGCATGCTGTCGCCCGATCGCGAGACCAGCCCGCGCACGCCACCACCGACCGCGCGCCCCGACCTGCGCGCCCCGCCGGCGAGCGGCCTGCGCGTCACCTGGCTCGGCCACTCGTCGACGCTCGTCGAGATCGACGGCGTGCGCGTCCTGACCGATCCGGTGTGGAGCAAGCGCGTCTCGCCGCTAGGCTGGATCGGCCCGCGCCGCTGGTATCCGCCGCCGTTGCCGCTCGACGCGCTGCCGCCCATCGACGCCGTCGTGATCTCGCACGATCATTACGATCACCTCGACCGCGCGACGGTGGTCGCGCTCGACGCGCGCGGCACCCGTTTCGTCGTCCCGCTCGGCGTCGGCGCGCACCTCGAGTACTGGGGCATTCCCCCGGCGCACATCGTCGAGCTCGACTGGTGGCAGCGAACGCGCATCGGTGCCATCGAGGTCGTCAGCACCCCGGCCCGACACGCCTCGGGCCGCCAGCTCTTCGATCGCGATGCGACCTTGTGGTGCGGCTACGCGCTCGTCGGTGCGCGGCACCGCGTCTACTATTCGGGCGACACCGGCCTGTTCCCCGCGCTGCACGACATCGGAGCCCGACTGGGGCCGTTCGACCTCACGATGATCGAGATCGGGCAATACAGCCGCGGCTGGCCGGACTGGCACAGCGGTCCCGAGCAGGCGGTTCGCGCGCACCAGTGGGTTCGCGGCAAGGTGATGCTGCCGGTGCACTGGGGGCTCTTCGCGCTGGCGTTCCACGGGTGGACCGAGCCGATCGAGCGCGCGCTCGTCGCAGCCAACACGGCCGGCGTGCCGCTCTTGACGCCGCGCCCGGGGCAGAGCGTCGAGCCGGAGCGGCCGCCGCCGCGCGAGCGCTGGTGGCCGTCACTGTCCTGGCACCGCGCCGCCGACGACGAGATCGTTTCGTCGCAAGTGGACGCGCGCTGATCCCCGGCTGGCTGCCCGCTAGAACGCAGCGTTCTAGGGAATGAGCAGAATCTTGCCGTCGACCGCGTGCGTCTCGGCGCGCCGCTGCGCTTCGCCGGCCTGCGCCAGCGGCAGGCGCTCCGCGATCGGAATCGACAGTCGCCCTTGCGCCACCGACGCCGCATATCGCCCGAGCAGCGGGCCATCCGGCTGCGCCATGAACGCGCGCACCGTGATTGGCTTTCCCTTGGCGGCAGCCGGCTCGCCGAGCACGCTCGCCAGGATCCCTCCGCTGCGCAGCCGCGGGATGAGCTTGGCGATCGTCTCGCCGGACACCGTGTCGGCGATGACGTCGAGCTCGGGAAGGCGCCGCAGCTCGGCGTCGTCGTCGAGCGCCACGACCTCGTCGGCGCCGAGCGCTCGCGCCGCCTCGAGCTGCTTTCGGCGCACGCCGGCGATGACGCGCGCGCCGCGCTCCTTGGCGACGAAGACGGCGACGCGCCCGACGCTGCCCACCGCGCCGGTCACCAGCACCGTCTGACCCGGCTTGGGATCGCCGTGCGCCGCCAGCTGCGCGCCGGTGGTGACGACGAGCGGCAACGCCCCCGCGTCGACGGGATCGAGCCCTTGCGGGAGGAGCGCCAGCGCGTCGGCGCGGATCGACGCCTTGGCGGCATACGAGCGCATCCCGAGGCCGAGCACGCGATCGCCGACGCGCACGCTCGTGACGCCGGCGCCGAGCTCGACGACCTCGCCGGCGATGTCGCGGCCGAGGATCGCCGGCAGCTCGAGCGGGATGCGACCGCGCGCGGCGCCGCTGCGCAGCTTGTAGTCGATGGGGTTGACGCTCGTCGCCGCGATCGCGACCACGACCTCGCCGGCGCCGGGCTTCGGATCGGGAACATCGCGCAGCGCGAGCTTGTCGACGCCGCCGAACTCCTCGAGCACCACCGCTTTCATGGCTCCTCCTCGCGTTGACTGGCTGTCAACGTAGGATGCGAGCGGCGCGTTGCAACCGCTCGGCGCGAGACTCGTCAGGTCTGCTCGAGCTTCACGCGCCGGACGTCGCGCTGCGACTCGATCTCTTCGATGATTCGATCGATGCGCACCGTGTGCGGAAAGCGCACGTCGAGCGTGACCGTGAGCGTCTTGTCGGCGACATGGCGGTCGTACTCGAGGGCGGATACGCTGGCGCCGATCTCCGACAGCTTCGACGAGATCTCGCCCACCGATCCCTCCGCGCCGAGCACGAGAAACACGCGCCGGCGCGAGATGCGATCGTCCTTGTCCTCGAAGCGGCGCATCACGGTCAGCGCGATGACACCGACCACGGTGACGAAGACGGCGATCGCGAACATGCCCGCGCCGGAGGCCATCCCGATGGCGGCGACGAGCCATAGCGCCGCCGCGGTGGTCAGCCCCTGCACGGTGATACCGGTGCGCATGATCGCTCCGCCGGCGAGGAAGCCGATGCCGGTCACGATCGACGCTGCGATACGCGACGCGTCGACGTTGACCAGGTCTTCCTTCGCGTAGTGCTGCAGATAGACGAATCGCGTCGAGATGACCATGAACGTCGCCGACGCCAGCGCCACGATCATGTGGGTGCGCAGCCCGGCGGGCCGACCATGTCGATCGCGCTCGTAGCCGATCACACCACCGAGGCAACTGCCGACGAGGATTCGGACCAGCAAGTCGACCGGCAACATCGCGAGCCCGTGCCTCACTGTTCGACGGTCGTGATGAAGTACTCGGACGGGTTGCAACGCCACCAGACCTTGCGGTCCTGACGATAGTCGAGCGTCACCCGCTTCCCGTCGCGCTCGGCCTGCTTCAAGTCGCGGACGATCGGATTCGTGTCGGCGTCGTTGTCGACGGAGAAGTCGAACACTTCCTGATGCTGGCCCGGGTTGGTTCCCTGATAGACCAGCTCGCCCGTGAGGATCTTGCAGTAGGGCGGCCCATGCACCGACACCTTGCGCACGACGCCGGTGGCGGTGCCGTGCGCGTAGCCGACCCTCCAGGCGATCGACAGCGCGGTCCAGCCACCGACGGCGAGCAGTACGCCGACGATGGCGAGGAGGATGCGAATCTTTGCGGTCCGGGACAACGGCATGTCAGCTCACCTCGTCGCAAACAAGCGGTAAGCCAAAGCGTAGCGCCCGCCTCCGCCGCCGCAACCACACGCCTTGTCCGAATTCGCCATCAATGTCGGCGATCTACTCCGCTGTTCACGAAGATGACACTGTAACGCGCCGGTGCCCGCGGGTCGATCGCTTTCTTCCCGCGCGAATCGGCCTCCGGCGCCACGCCGTCGGCGTGGTCACTGAACGGTTGGACCGCGACGAATTGACGCATGCGTGGCGCGCCGAGTCCCGATACGATTGTGACGATCAAGTTGCGGGGGTTGGTTCGCGGGATGCCGGCTTCACATGTGGTCTCAATCCGAACTCGACTCACCGCGCTCAGCGTGCTGGCGACGCTCGCCCCGGTGGGGATCGCGCTCGGATTCGTCGCCGAGCGCGATCTCCGCGACATCCGAAACGAGATGATGAGCTCGAGCGCGCTCATCGGCTACGTCATCGCCGAGTACAGCGCGTCGGCGATGGCCTTCGAAGATCACGCGGACGCCGAGCGCACCCTCAACGGGCTCGCGCGCGACGAGAACGTCATCGCCGCCGGCCTCTACGACAACGGCGGGAAGCTGTTCGGCAGCTACGAGGCGCGCTCCACGACGGGTGCCGCGCTGCGGCCCACGATCTCCACCGGCCGCGCCGCCGGCACCGCCGTCGAAGGAGAACACGTCGCCGTCACGCAGCCGGTGATCTCGCAGGGCACGCGCTACGGCACGCTCCTGGTGCTCGTCTCGACGGCACATCTGCGCTCACGCATCCGCGGCTACCTCCTCAGCATGGGGCTGCTCGGCCTCGGCGCGCTCGTCGCCGCCGGGCTCCTGGCGTTGATGCTCGAGCGCATGGTGTCGCGCCCGCTGCTCGCGCTCGCCGACGTAGCCCGGCGCATCGCCGCGACGGAGGACTACTCGGTGCGCGCCGCCAGCGTGCGCCGCGACGAGATCGGTCTGCTCGGCAGCGCCTTCAACCGCATGCTCACCGAGGTCGACGGCCGCCAGCAGCAGGCGCAACAAGCCATCCGGGTCCGCGACGACTTCCTCTCGATCGCGTCGCACGAGCTCAAGACGCCGCTGACCTCGCTCAAGCTGCAGGTGCAGGGGCTCTTGATGATGCCGCCCGCCTCGCTCGATCAGAGCGACGCCGCGCGCTTCAAGCAGACGCTCGAGGTCGTCGACCGCCAGGTGATCCGCCTCGACAAGCTGATCGGCAACCTGCTCGACGTCTCGCGCATCGCCGCCGGGCGGCTGGTGATCGATCCCACCGAGACCGATCTGTCGACGCTGGTTCAGGAGGTGACGCGACAGTTCGAGCCGCAGCTGGCGCGCTGGAACTGCAAGCTCCAGTCGCAGATCGAAGGCTCGGTGATCGGATGGTGGGATGCGCCGCGCATCGATCAGGTGGTCACCAACCTCTTGTCGAACGCCATCAAGTACGGCGGCGGCAAGCCCATCGAGCTCTCGGTCGAGAGCACGGTCGATCGCGCGCGCCTCACCGTGCGCGACCACGGCATCGGCATCTCGGTCGACGATCAGCGCCGCATCTTCGGCCGCTTCGAGCGCGCCGCGTCCCTCAGCTACGGCGGCCTCGGGCTCGGCCTCTTCATCAGCTCGCAGATCGTGCGCGCGCACGGCGGCACGATTTCAGTCGAGAGCACACCTGATGTAGGCTCGGTGTTCGTGGTCGATCTGCCGCGACGACACTCCAGCGAAGGAGCCAACACGTGAGCGAGCCCGCGCCATCATGGGTTCTCATCGTCGACGATGACGAGGACATCCGCGACAGCATTTGCTCGCTCCTGCAGCTGCGCGGCTTCACCGTCGAGACCGCCGCCGACGGGATGGCCGGCCTCGAGCGCATGCGCCAGGGCGCGCCGCCGGCGCTCGTGATCCTCGACTTCATGATGCCGCGCATGAACGGCGAAGAGTTCCGCGCGGCGCAGCTCCGCGATCCGGAGCTGGCCGCCATCCCGGTCGTGCTGCTCACCGGCGCCGGCGATGCGACGGGCGCGACCCGCCTGCAGGTCGAGCGCATCGCCAAACCGATCGATCTGCAGCTCCTCTTCGACACCGTCGCGCGCTTCTGCGCCTGAGCTGCGACAATGCGCCGCACCTCGCGGACAGCACGGCACCTCTCCCTACTTTACGGCGCGATCGAGATTGGTGTTTTCACGTACTGAACCCAAAACGACAAATCCGTGACAATCACGCGGCATGCCTCAGAAGATAATGGTCGTCGACGACAGCGACCTGTGCCGCGACATGACGCGGATGATGCTCGAAGACTTCGGATATGAAGTGGTGACGCTGGAATCGGGGCTCGGCCTGAGCCGAGCGCTCGGGCGCGAGAAGCCCGATCTGGTGCTGCTCGACGTCTCGATGCCCGCGCTCTCCGGCCATCAGATCGTGGAGGTCACGCGCCAGCACAAGCTGCACCGCTGCCCCATCGTCCTCTTCTCGGATCGTCCCGCGGTCGAGCTGTCGGCGCTGGCGCGCAATTGCGGCGCCGCCGGCTTCATCGCCAAGACCGACAACGCGCACGCGCTCGCGCAATCGGTGTCGCGCTTTCTCGCGCCGGCGGCGGGGCGATGAAGCGCATCCTCTTACGCGCCGAAGTACATTGCGACGGCCAGGCCCCGTTCGTGGCGCACACGCTCGAGCTCTCCGAGGGCGAGAGCTTCGTCGAGACCGACGTGCAGCTCGCGGTCGGAACCGTCGTGCGCCTGCGGCTGTCGTTTCCGCGCCTGGTCGAGCCCTTCTCCGTCGTCGGGCGCGTCACCAGCTGCGTCGCGTCGTCGGCGCCCGGCGAGCCCGCCGGCCTCGAGCTGTCGATCGAGCCCGCCGGTGACGCCGACCGCGCGCAGCTGCAGACGGTGCTCACGACGCTGGCCCAGGAGCCCGGCGCCGAAGCGCTCGAAGGCTTCCACGTGCTCCTCGTCGAGGACAACAACCTCATCCGCGACATGTTCTCCTACGGCATCCGCAAGTACTTCCGCGGCAAGCCCGGCTACGTCACGGTCGATCACGCCGCCGACGGCGCCAGCGCCTGGAAGATGCTCGCCGACGGCGCCTACGACCTCGCCATCGTCGACTACTTTCTGCCCGAGCTCGACGGCGCGCAGCTCGTGCAGCGCATGCGCGCCGAGCCGCGCCTGGCGACGGTGCCGGTGGTCGCGGTCAGCGTCGGCGGAGCGGCCGCGCGTGACGCGACCCTGGCGGCCGGCGCCGACCTCTTCCTCGATAAGCCGCTGGTGCTCAAGGACCTCTTCGCCACGCTCGAGCGCCTCAATGCGCACGGAGCCCATCGATGACCGCGCCGCGGCGCAAGCAGATCCTGATCGTCGACGACAGCGCGCTCGTGCTCGACATGATGCGCGCGGCGCTCGACGCCGCCGGCTACGAGGTCCTCGTCGCCAACAACCTGACGCAGCTCGAAGAGCATCGCGCCCGCAACCGACCCGACCTGGTGCTGATGGACGTGCAGATGCCGGAGGCCTTCGGCGACGACGTGGCCATGGTGCTGCGCGCCGCCCGCGAGGTCGAGGCGCCGATCTACCTCTTGTCGACGCTCGACGAGGCGGAGCTGAAGCGGCGCGCCGCCGACGCCGAGATCGACGGCTTCATCTCCAAGCGGCTCGGCGCGGACGCCATCGTCTCGCGCGTCCGGCAGATCATCGGCGCCACCGGAGAGGCGTCATGATGGACGAGATCCGCGCGCGCTTCCTGCCGCGCTTCGTCGTCAGCGCGCGGCAGCGCCTCGAGCGCGCGTCCCAGCTCATCAGCGACGGCGCCAACGCCGCGCCCTCGATCGCGACCGACCTGCACACCATCGCCGGCGAAGCGTCGATCATGGGCCTGCACGAGGTCGCGGCGATGGCGCGCGAGACCGAGCGCGCCGTACGCGCCGTCGGTGGCCTCGACGACGCCAGCATCACCGCCGCGCTCTTCAAGCTCTACCGCCGCATCGACGAGCTCGCGCCCGCGCAGCGCCAGTCGGGCTGAGCCGCTCGCCCGGCTAGCTGCGCTCGATCTCGCCGAAGACGCGGAACTGCGACGGGTCGATGGCCAGCCGTCGCAGCGCCTCGTAGACCTGCGTGCGCGTGCGCTTGGCCAGCTTCGCCACCAGGCTCACGTTGCCGGCAGCGGTGCGCAAGAGCTGTCCGTAGTACTGCGCCTCGAAGCGATCGCGCGCGTCGCGATAGCTCGGCAGCATCGGCGTCGCGTCCTCGGGCAAAAGGATGTGCAGCTCGTCGATGGGACCGCCCGCCGGCGCCAGCACCATCGCGCGCTCGAGGACGTTGACCAGCTCGCGCACGTTGCCGGGCCAGCGATGGCGCAAGAGCTTCTCCAGCGCCGCCTTGGTGATCACCGACGGCGGCCGCCGATCGCGCGCCGCCAGCTGCGCCAGATGGTGCGAGACCAGCGGCGCCACGTCCTCGGGGCGATCGCGCAACGGCGGTATGCGCAAGCTGAAGACGCGCACGCGATAGAACAGATCCTCGCGAAAGCGACCCGCGCGCACTTCCTCGTCGAGGCGCCGGTTGGTCGCGCACACCAGGCGGAAGTTGATCTGCTTGGCCTCCGTCGAGCCGACGCGCGTGACCTGCGCGGTCTCGATGACGCGCAGGAGCTTGGGCTGCATCGCCAGCGGCATCTCGCCGATCTCGTCGAGGAACAGCGTGCCGCCGTGCGCCGCTTCGAACACGCCCGGTCGCGACGCCACCGCGCCGGTGAAGGCGCCGCGCATGTGGCCGAACAGCTCCGACTCGAGCAGCGCCTCGGGAATAGCCGCGCAGTTGACGGCGATGAACGGCGCGTCGGCGCGCGGCCCCGAATAGTGCAGCGCGCGCGCCACCAGCTCCTTGCCGGTGCCGCTCTCGCCGGTGATGAGGACCGACGCCTCGGCCGGCGCGACGCGATCGAGCGTGGCGAGCAGCTCGCGCACCGCCGGGCTCTGCCCGATGATCATGTCGCCTTTGCGTCGCCAGCTGCGCGTCGTCGGCGGCGCTCCCACGAGCTGCGCCAACAGCGTGGCGAGCAGCGCCGGCGGCGGGGGCGCCGGGAGCCAGCACGACGGGGAGAGGTCGACGCGCGGCGCCCCGCCCAAGATCACGAGCGGCGTCTTGGCGGCGCGCTCGGCCAGAACGCGCACGATGTCACCTTCGATATCACCGACGGTGACGAAGCACAGCGACGAGGGGCTGCCCACGAGCGCGATCGCCGCCGGATCGGAGCCGACCACCGCGAGGACGTCCCAACCGAGGTTCCCCCGCACCGCCCGTTCCACCCCTTGAACCACAGATTCAGACGAGCCGCAGACGACGACCACCGGGGATGTCGAAACGGACTGAACCAAGGCTCTTCACCATATCATGCCGGCCCCATCGGCCGGAGGATTCTCGGCTGCGACAATCTGCCGCACCTGTCCGAACTTTGGGACACCGGTTCGCGCCGGAGCGAGCAAAGAGCATTGTCATCGAGGGGTTGCCGAGGAGCAGCTTGTCCCGAACCGTTGTGAAAACTTTTCAACCAATGATCTCATTATCTTACACGGATGGCGCATCGAATTCAGGACGGTCCTGGCGCGTGCACGGTGTGACCGTCTTTGAGAACTCCGTTCGATCTCGGGCGCTTCGCAGAATCGGCAGGCCGCGGCATGAGGCTTGCTCAAAGAGCCGCCGAACCGTCGAGGGGAGACGAGGAATGAGAATGCGAATGAAGTTTGCTCTAGCAGGATGCCTCATGTGGGCAGGGTGCAACGGCGCCCCGGTCGTAGGAACCGAGCAGGCGGCCTTGAGCGGCTACAGCGGCCATCACGCGCACGGCGCGGCCGAGCACGTCCTTTTGCTCAGCATCGACGGCATGCACCAGTTCGACTTCGACGCCTATGTCGCGGCGAATCCGACGTCGACGCTGGCGTCGCTGGTCGGACGCGGCACGCACTACACGAACGTGACCTCGTCGCGGCCGTCGGACTCGTTCCCCGGCACGCTGGCGATGACCACGGGCGGCTCGCCGCGGGCGACCGGCTATTACTACGACGTCACCTGGAACGATCGGCTCTCGCCGGCCGGCTCGGGGTGCGCCACGCGCGGCACCATCATCCCCTTCGACGGCGAGATCAACGTCGACGACACGCAGCTCAACACGTCGATCGACCCCAACCTCTTGCCGCTCGATCCCGACCACGGCTGCTCGCTCGTCTACCCGCACAACTACCTCAAGGTGAACACCATCTTCGAGGTGGCCAAGGCGGGCGGGTATCGCACCGCGGTCACCGACAAGCACCCGGCCTACGAGCTCCTCAACGGCCCCTCCGGAACGGGCCTCGATGAGCTCTACACGCCGGAGAACGACGCCGACGGCCTGAAGAAGGACCCGGTCAAGATGGCGGCGTACGACCAGACCAGGGCCAACGTCGTGCTCAACTGGATCGACGGCTACGACCAGACGCGCACCAACCACGTCGGCGTGCCCGGCATCATGATGATGAACTACCAGGCGGTGAACATCGGCGAGAAGGTCGGCGGCTACGTCGACGCGGCCGGCACGCCGAGCGCGTCGCTCGAGACGGCGATCCAGTTCGTCGACGGCTCTATTGGCGGCCTGCTCGCCGAGCTCGACGCGCAGGGCCTGACCAGCTCGACGCTGGTCATCGTGACCGCCAAGCACGGCGACACGCCGGTCGACCTCTCGAGCCGCCGCGCGATCGACCCCGCGCTCATCGACGCGACCGTCAACAGCGTGCAGCCGGGCCTGCTCGCGCAGGAGACGCCGGACACGATCTCGCTCATCTGGCTCAAGGATCACTCGCGCACGCCCGACGTGGTCGCGGCGCTCCAGGCCAATGCGGCGACGCTCGGCATCGACACCATCTACTCGGGCAGCACGCTCGACCGCGCGTTTGGCGGCACGCTCGACCTGTCGCCGGAGCGCCGCGCCGACATCATCATCGAGCCGCAGCACGGCGTCATCTACACGACGTCGAGCGTCTCGTCGAAGAAGTGCGAGCACGGCTCGTTCAGCGAGGAGTCCACGCACGTGCCGCTGGTGATGGCGGGCCCGCGCGTCGCCGCGGACAAGACGGTGACCGACGCGGTCGACCTCCGCGAGGTGGCGCCGACGATCATGAAGGCCCTCGGCCTGAAGGATCATGACCTCGACGCCGTGCGCCTCGAGCACACGCACCGCCTGCCGGTCGCCGACGGCGACTCGTGCGACGACTGATCTCGGCCCGCCCCTCGCGTAGCCGATAGCTCCTCTCCCCTTCCCCTCTCCCTCTCGGTTCCCTCTCACATCCATCTCTGCGTTGACGCCGCGCCCACGCGCGCGCGATAATCACGCGACCATGAGCATCAGCATCGTTCCTGCGAAGCTCCACGACGTCTGGCTCGTGGTGCCGGCCGGCGCCGTGCAGGAGATCCTCGGCGAGCAGGCGTGGGTGCCGATCGCCGGCGCGCCGGCGGAGATGCCGGGGGTCATCGTCTGGCGCGGACGAGCCGTGGCGGTCCTGGACATGGCCCCGCTGATGAGCGGCGGCGCGCCGCTCGCGGTCGGCGAGCGCCGGCGACGGACCATCGTGGTCGGCGTCGACGGCGCGACGTTCGCGCTGCCGGTCGACGCCGTGCGCGAGGTCCAGGAGCTGCCCGACGATGCGCAGCGGCCGGCGCAGCTCACCCGCCTCAGGCACGCGACGATGGAGCTCGAGCTCGACGGTGTGCCCATGCCGGTCGTCGATCTCGCCGACGTGGTGCGGGTGTTGGCCCCGGCGACCGCGGCATGAACGACGAGCTCGCGCTCATGGTCGTGCACGCGCGCAACGTCGATTTCGCCGTCGCCGCGGCACGCGTACAAGAAGTCGTCCCCGTCGATCGCTGGGCCGGCGAGCCGGCCATCGATCTGGCGCAGCTCGTCGGCGTCGAGCCGGAAGGCGGCGCCGTGCGCATCCTGTTGCTCGCGCGCGCCGGACGCGAGCCGCTGGCGGCGCTGGTGTCAGGCGACGTGACGCTGCGCCACATCGCCCGCGATCACCTCTTGCCTCTGCCGGCGCCGCTCGCCGCACACGTCCGCTGGATCTCGCACGTCGTGGTCAGCGACGGGCAGCAGCCGCTGCTCGTGCTCGACGCCGAGCGCGTCGTCGCCTAGCGATCAGCGGCGCGAGCGTTCGCTGGCGAGCCGGCCGAGGACGGCGGCGATCGCGCCGAGCGGCAGGACCTGAGAGGCGGCACCGCGCTCGACGGCCGCGCGCGGCATGCCGTAGATCGCCGACGTCGCTTCGTCCTGTGCGATCGTCTCGGCACCGGCGCGCCGGAGCGCCAGGAGGCCGGCGGCGCCGTCATCGCCCATGCCGCTCAGGATCACGCCGACAGCGCGCGCCCCTTCGACGCGCGCCAGCGACTCGAACAGCAGCGTCGCCGACGGGCGGTGGCCGCCGACCACGGGCGCGGACGAGACGGTGAAGGCGCCGTCGTCGGCAAAGAGCAGATGGCGGTCGTCGGCGGGCAACAGCAGCGACCCCGGACGGGGCAGCGTCCGCGCGTGCACCACCGCGACCGTCAGCTCCAGCCGCTCGGCGAGGAAGCGCTCGAACGGCGCGACGAACCCGTTCGGCAGGTGCTGCACGAGCGCAATGCAGCCGGGAAAGTCCGGAGGCAACGCGCTCAGGACGTCGACGATGGCCGACGGCCCACCGCTCGACGCGGCGATGCCGACGATCGCGCAGCCGCGGCCGCTCGGCGCGCGCACCAGCGGCGGCGGGCCCGGCGGCGGCGGGCGGTGCACGCCGGGATGCCGTACGACGCGCACGTTGCCGAGCTGCTTGACGAGGCTGCGCAGCCAGGCGCCTTCGTCGCGGCCGAGCTCCGACTTGGAGGCGATCTCGAGCGCGCCGCGGCCGATGGCCTCGAACGCCAGCGTGCTGCCCTCGCCGGTGGGCTGGCCGGTGAGCACCAGGATCGGCACCGGCCGCCGCATCATCAGCTGCGCGATCGTCGCCAGGCCCCCGAGCCCCGGCATCTCGATGTCGACCGTGACGAGGTCCGGCTGCAGCGCATCGACGAGCGCCAGCGCCGACTCGCCGGTGGCCGCTTCGCCGATGACCGCGATGTCGCCGTCGGCCTCGACGATCCCGCGCAGCATCTCGCGGAACATCGGCGAGTCGTCGACGACGAAGATGCGGGTCGGCATCAGCGGTGCCGCGCGGCGCGCGCGCGCGCCAGCTGCACGATGTCTGCCTTCCACAGGCGAAGCTGATCGAGGACGTTGGTGGAGAAGCGCTCGGGCTTGGCCGCCGCGGCGACGACGTCGCGGTAGGCGCGCCCCGCCTCGCCGTCGTGGCCGAGCTTGTCGTGGCTGAGCGCGAGGTAGAACGCCGCCGGCCACAAGTCGGGATCGAGGAACAGCGCCGCGCGCAGCGCCTGCACCGCCGCGCTGAAGTCGCCCATCATGTAGTGGGTGACGCCGAGCAGCAGGTGCGCTTCGTTGTGCAGCGGCGCGACGGCGAGCACCTGCGAGTAGAGCGTGAGCGCTTCGGCGAAGCGCCCCTCGACGTGGCGATCGGCCGCGTCGCGCAGCAGCGCCACGACGTCGGGCCGCGGCTCGGCCGCCTCGGCCACCTCGGCCTCGAGCGGCGCCGGCTCGGCCTCACGCGGCGCTGGCGCTGTCGCCGGCCCCAACGGCGCGGACACCCAGGTCGGCTCGTTTCGCGGCGGCGCCTCGACGGCGCCGAGGTTGGGGCGAAACGCGATGCGCCCGACGAGCGAGACCGCGCGCAGATCGACGGGCGACCACGGCTCGTTGGCGCCGAGGAACAACCAACCATCCTTGCCGAGCGCGCGTCCCAGGCGCGTGACCGTCGCCGCCGCTTCGGCGGCGTGAAAATAGATGAGCACGTTCCGGCACAGGATGATGTCCCAGGCGGCGGCGCGCGCCGGTGACGGCGGCGGGTCGAGCAGGTTGTGACGCGCGAAGCGCACGCTGCCGCGCAAAGATGGCGCGATACGGCGCCGTCCATCCGCGGCGAGGTCGACGAGGTAGCTCGAGAGCCGCTCCGGTACATGGCGGCAGGACCAGGCGCTGTAACGCCCTTCGCCGGCTTCCGCGAGGAAGTCGCTGTTGATGTCGCTACCGAGCACGGCGACGCGCCGCCCGCGCGCCGCCGCCAGCATGGCGATCGAGTAGACGTCCTCGCCGCGGGCGCAGCCGGGGACCCAGATCTCGAGCGGGCGCTCGCGATCGGGCAGCTCCTCGAAGAGCTGCTCGAGGGCGGCGAGCTGCTCCGCGTCGCGGAAGAGCCAGGACAGGCCGATGGTGATGGCGTTGATGACCCGCCGCAGCTCGGGTGAATCGGCGGTGACAATGAGCTCGAGGTACGCCTCCAGCGAGGCGAGGCCGAGCTCGTGGCTGCGCTGGACGACGAAGCGCTGCAGCGCGGCGTCCTGGTTGCCGCGCTCCAGATCGATCCCGGTGTGCCCGGCGAACAGCGCAGCCAGCCGGTGGGTCGTGACGCGCGCCGTGCTCACGCGCGCACGTCGATGAAGCGGTTCAGCGTCTCGAGCAGCAGATCCTCGCGGAAGCCCGACTTGATGAGGTGCGCGTTGGCGCCGAGCGCGGCGGCGTGGCGGCGATCTTCCTCGGACCCGCGCGTCGTCAGCATGATCATCGGTAGGAGCGGCCAGCGGCTGCGCACGTGGCGCAACAGCTCCAGGCCGTTCATGATCGGCATCTCGATGTCGCAGATGATGGCGTCGGGGAGCCGCTCGTCGAGCGCGCGCGCGCCCTCTTCTCCGTTCGTCGCCGTGCGCACTTCGTGGCCCGCGCCGCGCAGGATGTCGGCGACGAGCTCGCGGATCACGTCCGAGTCTTCGACGACGAGCACCGAGCGCCGCGCCGGCGCCGGCGCCTGAGCGCGCGCACGCACGGGGATGACGGCGCCGCTGCGGCGCAAGAGGCCCGCGACGGCGAGCAACAGCACCAGCCGCCCGTCGTCGAGCGTCGCGCTGCCGCCGAGGTGCTGGTGGATGGCGAGCGCGCGGTCGAGCGGGCGCCGCAACAGCTCGTGCTCGCCGACGAGCGCGGGCACGGCCAGCGCCAGCTTGCGCAACCCCGCGCTCAAGACCAGGATCCACGGCTCGTCGTCGCTGGCCTGGCCGAGGAGGCGCGACAGCGAATGGAGGGGCAAGGTCCCGGCGCGCAGGCGGAAGAGCTCGGCGCCCGACACCTGCTCGACGCGGCCCTCGGCGAGCGGCACCACCTCGACGACCTGACGGGCCGGAAGACCGCACAAGAGCTCGCCGCAGCGGACCACCAGGACCTTCTCCTGGCTCAGCCGCGCCGGGATCGTCAGCACGATCTCGGTGCCCTCGCCCGCCCGGCTCGTCAACGCCACGGTCCCGCCCAACTCCTCGACGACGCTGCGCACGACGTCGAGGCCGATGCCGCGGCCCGACAGATCGCTCACCTCCGAGCGCGTCGAGAAGCCGTGCTGGAACAAGAGGTCGAGCGTCTGCGCCTCGGTGAGCGCGGCTGCCGCTTGCTCGGTCAACATGCCGCGCGCGACGGCGGTCTGCCGAACGCGCGCGACGTCGACGCCGGCGCCGTCGTCGGCGATCACGATGGTGATGGTTGCGCCGGTGGGCTCCGCGCGCAGCGTGAGCGTCGCCTCCGGCCCCTTGGCGCCGCGCGCGGCCGGCAGCTCGATGCCGTGGTCGACGGCGTTGCGCACGATGTGCAAGAGCGGCTCCCAGAGCGCATCGAGCACGTTGCGCTCCACCTGGGCGCCGGCCGCGGTGACCACGCCGCGCACCCGCTTGCCCTGGCCGATCGCCAGCTCGCGAGCGTGGCGCACGAGCTCGCCGAGCGTAGGCTCGATCGATTGCAGCTGCAGGGACCAGCTGGCGCCGGCGACGCCGTCGAGCTGGACGCGGCAGCGATCGAGATCCTCGATGAGCGTGCGCCGTTCGGCGTCACTGAGCTCGGCCGGCGCCGCCCGGAAGCGGGCCACCAGCGCGCGAAAATCGACCGAGAACTGCGCGACCTGCTCGCGCAGCTCGTCGACCTGGCGGACCGAGACCTGTGTCCAGCGATCCTTGTCGGCGGCGGGCGTCGCACCGGCCGGCGTCGGCGCGGCGGCGACAGACTCGTCCGCCACCGGCGCGCCTACGGCAGGCGCGCTCGCGGCCGCCGGTGCCGCGTCCGCGGCTGGCGCGCCCGCGGCCGGCGCGTCCGCGGCCGGCGCGCCCGCGGCCGGCGCTCCCGCGGCTGCCGCGCCGGCGGTGAGCGCGCGCTGCACCTCGGCCAACACCGCTGCCGCCTGCGTTTCTCCTCCGAGCTCGTCGCGCAGATAGCGCGAGAGCGCGTCGAGCCCCGCGATCACCCTGGCGCACACCGCGGGCGACGGCGACGAGCCGTCGTGCCGCATGACCAGCGTCTCGGCGGAGTGCACCACCTCGCTGATGGCGGCCTGGCCGAACATGCGCGACTCGCCCTTGAGCGTGTGCAGCTCGCGGCCGATCTGCTCGAGCGCCACCGCGTCGCCGCGCCCGGCTTCGAGCTCGATGAGGCCGAGGGTCACGCGGCGTAGGCGATCGAGCGCGTTGGCCCGGTAGCGGCCGAACAGCTTGTCGCGCGGATTGCTCAGGCCGCCTTCGGCTTGACGCCGCTCCTCTCGTCGACGCGGAAGCGCGCCATCAGCTCCGCCAGCTGATCGGCGAGCGTCTTGAGCATCTGCACCGCCGAGCGCGCCTGCTGCACCGACTGGACCGTCTGCCCGAGGATCACGGTGATCTGCTGCATCGACTGCAGCACCTGCTCCGTCGCCGTGCGCTGCTGCTGCGTGACCAGCGTGATCTGCCGCGCCGACTCGGTGGTGCCGTCGGCGAGCTTGCGCCCTTCGTCGGCGGCCATGACCGTGCTGGCGCCGAACGCGCGGATGTCGGCGAGCAGCGTCTTGACGTCCTGCACCGACGCGGTCACGCGCTCGGCCAGACGGCGCATCTCGGTGGCGACGAGCGCGAAGGCGCGCCCCGCCTCGCCGGCGCGAGTCGCCTCGAGCGAGGCGTTGAGCGCGAGCAGGTCGGAGCGATCGGCGATGTCTCGGATGACCTCGAGCACCTCGGCGATGCGGTTGGTGTGATCGCCGAGCCCGGCGACGCGCTTGGAGGTCGCGTCGGTCGTCTGCTTGGTGCGCTCGGCCGCGGTGAGCACGCCCTTGGTCGAGTTGGCCACGTGCGACGCCGAATCGAGCAGCGACTGCATCGTGCGGCTGACCTCCTCGACGCCCGAGGCCTGCTGGTTCGACGCGCCCTCCTGCTGCTGCGCGGCGGCGTAGATCTCGGCCGCCGCCGAGCCGAGCTGGATGACCGTCTCGCCGATCTGCCCGACGAGGCTGCGCTGGCTCTCGACCATTCCGTTGAACGCCTCGGCGAGCTGGCCCTCCATGTTGAGGCGCAGCGTGAGGTCGCCCTGTCCGATGCGCTGCGCCGCCGCCGCCAGCTCGCGCAAGGAGCGCAACATCTGGTTGAACGCCTCGGCCATGCGGCCGACCTCGTCGCGGCTGGTGACGTGCAGCTCGGACTGCGACAGATCGCCGCGCGCGATGCGCAAGGCCACGTCGGTCATCTGGCGCACCGGCCGCACCAGGACGGTGCCGACGATGAAGCTGGTGCCGAGGCCGAGGATGAACACGATGATCGAGACCCAGCCGACGGCGATGTCCTGCGCGTGCTTCTCGCGCTTGAGCTCGTCGAGCCCGAAGCCGAGCGTGAGCACGCCCGCGGCGCCGCTGCGCGGTTTGACCGGCGCGTACACGCGCAGCTCGTCGCCTTCGTAGCTCGAGACCACGCCCGTCGGCACCGCGGTGGTACCCTCGGGCGCGCGCTCGGGATGGAGCGCGGCCAGGTTGGTGCCGTTGGGCCGCTTGACGGTGGCGTAACGGATCTCGGCGTTGCCGGCGAGGCCGTTGAGCAGCGCCTGCACGTTGCTCGAGTCATCGAACTCGAGGCCCGGCGCCGAGGCGTTGGCCAGGACCGTCGCCATGCCCTCGCCGCGGCGCTCGAGCCAGCGTCGCGAGAACGCGTCCATGCGCGCGGGAAAGAACAGGATGAGGAAGATGGCCACGCCCGAGATGAGCAGCGTGATCAGCCCGACCAGCTTGCTGCGCAGCGACAGGTGCGATGGATTCAGGACCAAGAGCACCCCCGAGGTCTATTTGAGGAACCGCTCAACGGCGCGGACGACTTCATCCATGTCTCCGGTCTTGCGAATGTAGCCCGCGGCCTTCACCGCCTTCGCCATCGCAGCGAGCTCCTCCGCCGGCCGATCGGAGAACAGGACGATCGGGCAGGAGATGCCGTGCTGGATGGCGATCTCGGCGAGCTTGTCGCCCCGCAGGGTCGGCATGGTCACGTCGAGGAGGGCCAGGTCGGGGTTCTCGCGGCGCAGCAGGTTGCTGAAGCCGAACGGCGTGCTCACGTCGACGACCTGGTAGCCTCGCTCTTCCAAGGTCTCGCGCACCAGCTCGCGGATGAGCTCGCTGTCGTCGAGCAAGACGATCTTCTTTTGCGGCCGGCCCTGGCTCAAGGCGATGGCGACGGGTTGATCGTGGTCTGGCCCGGGTACATCACGAAGCAGCCGTCGACGTTGTCGACGCTGTTGCCGAAGGCGCCGTGAAAGATGCCGCGAATCTCGGTCAGGTCCATCTTGCTGAAGGCGATCGTGCCCGAGTCGGTGAGCCCCTGCTGCTCGGCGTTGGCGCCGCCGACCTGGAGCGTCTGCCCCACATCGATGAAGGTGTCGTCGAGCGAGGTGACGAGCGCGCCGGCGCCGGCGCGAAGATCGAGCGTGCGCGGCTGCATGGCGGTGACGTCACCGCCGATGCTCTTGATGTGGAAGACGAACTCGAAGTATGGCGAGTTGCCGGTCATGCGCATGACGTCCCAGAACTGCGGCGACGAAGGGTCCTTCTGCACCAGCGCCATGGTCGCTTCCGTCAGCGTGGTGCCGACGGTGAGCGGCTGCCCTTGCATCGAGCCGGTCATGCTGAAGGCGCCGAAGCAGTTGCCGGAGCTCTGGCAGGACTGCGCGAGCGCGTCGAACGCCGGCGCATTGTCGGAGGTACAATAATAGGTTTGCGACTGATATTCGGATGGGGTCTTGAAGCCGCCGAGACACCCTGCCGTCGTCGCGATGAGGAAGCAGAAACCTGCCAGGCGCACGCTCGGGATCCTCGTCAATTAGTAGCTGTTGTCGATCTGGTTGGTGGTGCAGTTGGCGTCGAACGACGCGCTGATGCTCTCGGTCGCCGACCACTGACCAGTGGCGAATCCGCCGATGTCGCCCGTGTTGGGCGGGATCAAGAGGCCGCCGGAGTCGGGCGTGCCCACGTACTCTCCGAGCGTGAAGCTGCCGCTCTGCGCCGCCGACTTGTACGTGACGCTGTCGTCGACGGGATTTCGCCACGTCCACGAGAGCCACATGTTGTCGTTGGTGCAGCTGTTGAGCCCGCACGGCGAGTTCGCGTCGTCGCGCGGGATGACCGGGACGACGGTCCCCGGCGCATCGGCCTGGTAGTTGTGCCGCTTGAGGCCGAAGTCGAGCAGGCGCGCCTGGCCATTGATCGTCACCGGCGCGCGAATGCGGATCTCGGCGTTATGCCCGGCGGCGTAGTCAGGATTGCCGCTGGCGTCGTTGGGGACCTGATATTCGCGCTCGCACCACAGCTGCATGGTGTCGGTCGCCGCGCTTCCATTGATATTGATATCGATCGACTCACCCATGATGGTGCCGACGACGCGGAAGTGCCGCATCGCGCCCAGCCACATGGTGGGAGCGCTCGAACCGCCCGACCCGCCGCAGCCCACCGTCGGCGCGGCCAACAGTGCAACTCCCAAAACCCCTGCCCATGCTCTCATCTATTGTCTCCCCAAGAGGACTCGCCCGCGCCGCAGAATAATTTCCGCGCGGGCTTTTTGTCAAGAATGTTTTTAGCCTGCGACCAAATGCCGCAGGCTCGAGCCGCGGCAGCGACGGGCGGTCAAATACTCATATGTGGGATTGGGTATTCTCAAATCGTTTTCGTCATATTGTTTGTTCTTATTTCGATATCGCTGTATAGTGCCAGGCCGTGCCTCGTCTCGACGTGGGTCGTGCAGCACCCTCTCTGGTCGCCATTACACTCCTTCTCGGCGGGCTCGGCGCCGCTGCCGTCGCCGATGAGCCTCCGGTGCGCAACATCGAGGAGCTCGATCTCGAGCAACTCCTCGGTAAGGTCACCGCGGCGTCGCGCACCGAGGAGAGCGTCCTCACCGCGCCGGCGACGGTCACCGTGCTCGATCAGGAGCAGATCCGCCAATCGGCGGCCACGACGCTGCCCGATCTCTTGCGCAACGTCGCCGGCGTGCAGGTCCTCGAGCTCGCGCCCGGCGACTACCTCGTCTCCTTGCGCGGCACCGGCGGCCTCACCGGCAACAACGTGGTCGTGCTCCTCGACGGCATCCCGTTGAATAGCCGCATCGACGGCAACGTCGATTGGGGTGCGATCCCGATCGATCTCTCGCAGATCGATCGCATCGAGATCGTCCGAGGCCCGGTGAGCACCATCTATGGACCGGACGCCTATACCGGCGTCATCAACATCGTCTCGATCGCGCCGTCCGACCACGCGGCAGCCGGGCGCGCGCACGTCGGCGGCGGCATGGACAGCGCCGCCCGCGGCGTCGGCACCGCCGCCGCCAGCGTGAGCGGCACCAGGGGCAAGTTCTCGGGCCGTCTCAGCCTCAACGGCCGCTACGACAACACCTTCGCCGCCAGTGCCAGCACGCCCTACTGGGCCCTCGGCGGCGGCACCGCCCTCATGCAGTACGCGGCCACGCAGGACACCACCATCAGCCTCGAGGTCGGCGGCTCGTTCAGCCGGCGCAGCTCGCTCGATCACCTCGTCCTCGACTCGCAGCCGCAAGACACCACGGCGGTGTTCGGCACCGCGCGCCTGGTCATGAAGGCGTTGGCGCCGCAGGTCGACTCGCTCGAGGTCTGGGAGCGCGTCCGCGCGCAGACCATCGACTCGCGCGGCAGCTTCAACGGCTTCACCTATCGCGGCGCCAAGAGCGGCGACGAGGAGCTCGGCGCCGACCTGCGCCTCGTCTTCCCGTACCACTTCAAGCTATCGCTCGGCGGCAACGGCGGCATCGAGTACGTCGACGCGCCCTTCTTGCATCCCGACGAGACCGGCCACCTGCGCCCGCGCTACGGCTTCTACGCCGACGCCGGCCTGGAGCTGTGGAACCACGTCTCCCTGTCGGCGGCGCTGCGCGGCGACGCCTCGGCCGTGTCCAACGGCCTGCAGCTCGCCGGCCGCGGCTCGATCATCTATCACGCGGCCAAGTACGCGCTGCGCCTCACCGCCGGCACCGCCTATCGCGATCCGACGTACGTCGAGGTCGCCAGCCGCTTCATCGATCCGGCCACCAACCTCATCCTCATCGAGGGCACGCCCGGCCTGAACCCGCCGCGCATCACCTCGATCGAGATCGGCGCCATCATCGCGCCCATCAGCAAGCTCACCATCAAGCCGACGGTGTTCACCTCGGAGCTCTCGAACCTCATGATCGAGAACTTCGAGCCGCTGGTGCGCCGAACCTTCGAGAACGAGACCAAGTCGCGCTGGATCCTCGGCGCCGAGCTCGAGGCCACCTACCAGCTGCTCAAGCAGCTGACGCTCGACGCCAACGTGACCGGCCTGTTCTGGCTCTCCTACGACGGCACCGTCTCGCCGACGGTCGGCAACCCCGACCAGAACTCGACGATCTCGGCGTGGCTCGGCGCGCGCAGCACGCTCCTCGACGGGCGGCTGAGCCTGTCGCTCGGCGCCGGCTACAACTCGCCGCGCTCCTACAACCTGCGCGCCGGCATCCCGCCGATGCTCCTGGCGACGAAGATCGACTCGGAGGCGCGTGTGGAGGCGACCGGGGGCTATCAGGTCAGCCGGAAGGCTCCGGTCTGGCTGTCGCTGAAGTTGCTGTCCAACCTGCCGCATGACCATGTAGAGTCGCCCTTGCCAGGTACAAGCATCTTGGGAACCACGATCTTCGTGGCGGTGGACTATCGCTGAGTCGCTGATGGGCGCGCTTCGCCATATCGGTTGGGTCGTCCTGCTCGTCGTGTGCCTGCTGCCGAGGCTGGCGCACGCGGAACAGGTCGCGCCCGACAAGCAGGCGGTCATCCTCGCCCGCGCGCTGGCCTACGACGACAACCTGCGTGGCCGCGCCGGCGACACGCTCGTCGTCGGCGTGATCTTCAAGCCCGGCGCCGGCGGCAGCGAGAGCGCCGCCGACGGCATGGTGCGCGCGTTCAAGGCGCTCGAAGGCGTCAAGGTGCAGAACCTGCCGCTCAGGGTCGTCAAGCTCGCCTACTCCAGCAAGGACGCGCTGCACTCCGCGGTGTCGAGCCAGGGCATCGACGCGCTCTACGTCTGCCCCGGCCTCGAGGGCGATCAGGGCGGCATCCGCGACGAGAGCCACCGCGACCACATCCTGACCATCGCCTCGCGCGAAGATCAGCTGAGCGCGGGGCTGTCGCTCGGCGTGTTCACGTACGACGGCAAGACGACGATCGCGGTCAATCTACCGGTGAGCAAAGAAGAGGGCGCGTCGTTCTCGAGCGAGCTGCTGCGCCTGGCCCGCGTGATTCGCTGACTCGTCGGGACGGAGGGGGTAGATGACGGCTGAAGGGCGTGTGCACCGACTGCTCTTGCGCGCCGAGGTCTCGGACGGGACGACCACCACCGTCTCGCACACGCTGGAGCTGTCGACACGGTTCGCGCGCATCCAGTTCGATCGGCCCCCGCCGATCGGCGCCGAAGTCGGGCTCCTGCTCTCCTTTCCCAAGCTGTTGCGTCCGCTGCGCGTCACCGGGCGCGTCGAGGCCCACGAGGCGGCGACGGCGCCGGGCGCGTTCGGCGGCTTTCGCGCCGAGCTCTTGTTCGCCGATGATGCCGGACGGCGCGCGCTCGAGGCCCTGATCGCGCGCACCGATGCCGCCGCGGCGGCGCGCGGGGCCAGCCTGCGCGGGCTCATCGTCGACGACAGCCTGATCGTGCGCGAGATCCTCTCGTACACCTTCCGCCGGCGCACGCGCGTGGGGCCGACCTCGACCATCGACGTCGTCGCCGACGCCGAGCAGGCCGCCGAGCGGCTCGCCAAGGAGCGCTACGACTTCGCCATCATCGATCAGCTGCTGCCCGGCCAGAGCGGCGCCGAGCTGGTCGCCGCGATCCGCGCCCAGCCGCGCCACGCAGGGTTGCCCATCGTCGGCATCAGCGTCGCCGGCAACGAAGCGCGCGACGCCTTCGTCGCCGCCGGCGCCGACCTCTACCTCAATAAGCCGATGGAGGTGGTCGACCTGTGCACGACGCTGCAGGGGCTCGCCGTCGCCGAGCCGGGCCCGGCCGCGGACGCGCGCAAGAAGGTGCTCATCGTCGACGACAGCCCGATGATGCTCGAGCTGGCGCACGACGCGCTCGAGGCGGCCGGCTATCGGTCGCTCGCCACCAGCGACCTGGCGGAGATGAGCCGCCTGCTCGAGGCGGAGGCGCCGGATCTGATCCTGCTCGACGTGCAGATGCCCGAGGCCTACGGCGACGACGTCGCCAACGTGCTGCGCGGGCTGCGCAACGTGACCACGCCGGTGCTGCTCTTCTCGATCCTCGACGAGGCGGAGCTGGCCGAGCGCGCCAAGGCGGCCGAGGTGGACGGGTACATCTACAAGGGGGCGGGCCTCGGCGAGATGGTTCGCCGGGTCAAAGCGCTGCTCGGCGACGGATGAGCGCCGATCTGATCGCGCGTTACGGGCGGCGCTTTCTGCAGTCCGCGCGCGAGCGGCTCGCTGCCGCCAAGAAGCTCGACGCAGCGGCCGCGGCCGGCGCGAACGAGGCGCGCGAGGCGGCGCGGGCGCTGGCGCTGCATCTGCACAGCATCAGCGGCGAGGCGGCGATGATCGGCTTTTCCGCGCTGTCGGAGCGCGCGCGGGCGGCCATGCACGTGGCGCGCGCCGTCGAGAACGGGGCGTCGCCGCCGGGCGCGTGCGCGGCCGAGGTCGCCGCCATCGGTGCCGCCCTCGACGAGATCGAGCGCACCCTACCCTAGCGGTCCGCCTGGCCCGCCGCCTGGCCAGGTGCGATCGCGTCCGCCAGATCGAGCACGCCAGAACACGAGCGGCCCGAACACCGTCACGACTCGATCTTCCCCGGCGATGTCGGCGAGCCCTGCCGCGCGCGGGGCCGATGTCGACGGGATGCAGCTCTCCCGTCGCTGCCAGGACGCGCCGGATCTCGGCGAACATCGCCTCCTTCGCCGGCGTCGGCAGATGGTGTGCCATGAGCGTGCTCGTGACGCGGTCGAAGAAGCCGTCGGCGAACGGCAGCTCGGCGCGACAGTTTTTCCTCGTCGGGATCGATGCCCGTGATCTCGGCGTCGGAATGCGACCAACCGCGCGAACGTATCGTAGAACGGCGTCAACGCCGGATGGCCCATGCCCGGCAGGAAGTGATGATGATGGTGCGGATGCTCGTGAGCGCTCATGGACGACCTCTCGACCTGACATCGCGTGACGCCAGTCGAGTCTAGAAAGCACGCCGACGGCGCGCGCCCGCTCGTCGGGCGAAAGCGATCGTCAAGTGGAGAGCGGCGCGTCGCGCCCGGTCACCCCTTGCGCCGCGGCCGCTTCCCGATCGGGTGCGGCTTCGGCTTCGGTCGCTCCTCCGGCACCGGCTCGACGACGCGCATCTCGTTGGGCACGCCGCCGGACCCACCCACGCCACCGACGGGCGGCATGCCGCGCGACTCGTCGCCGAGCAGCCGTTCGATCTCCGCCGCCGCCCGCCGCACGCGCAGCCGCACCAGGCCGAGCGACGACTCGTCGCGATGGAAGCGCACCGACAAGAGCACGCCCGTGCGCACCGGCGTCGTGTGGATGACGTGCCCGTCGTCGAGCTCCAGGACCTCCGGCGGCGTCACCGCCGGCCTGCGCGCCGATTGCAGCCCTATCCAGCTCCCCATCAGGAGCAGCTCGCGCTCCTGCGCCTTCTCACCCGTCGCGACCAGCACGCGCCCGTCGCGATGCAAGGCCACGAGCCGCGCATTGGTGGTCGCGCGCAGCTCGTCGCAGATGTTCTGCAGAAGATCGTGCAGCGACGCGATCGGCTTCATCTCGACGACGTTGATGGGCGCATGCCCGTCGACGAGATAGCGATCGCAGACCTCGAGCGGCCAGCCACTCTCGCGCGCCAGCTTCGCCGGACGCCCGCCCAGCTTGCGCAGGCGCGCCAATGCCTGTTGATACGTGATCCCGGTTTTCTTCTGCAACGCCCGGGCGCGGTTCCTCAGCGACATGCGACTCACTCCCGCCGCGACAAGCCCGCACCTTGCGCGGCTCGAGTGTTCGCGCCGCCGTTCACCGTCGAGAATCGCCACGCGGGGGCGCCCGCTTCTCCGCTCCCGCCGGTGCGGGCGGCGGAGCACTGAAGGACCGGCGTCAGGCCCAGCCACGAGTATAGCGCGAAGAGCCGTCGGGGGCGTGAAGAAGAAGTGGACGCGAGCTAGTGTCCCGAATCAGAAAATTCGCTAGCAGTCGGGCGTCGCGACATCCGCGGGCGCTTCGTTGCTCCTTCCTTCAATACCTTCAGGTATTCGCGGTCGTCGCGCCTCGCGCGCGCGGCGCCGCACCGCCCTCGGTGCACGCGAATTTCTGACACGGGACACTAGTGCCAGCGCGTCTCTTCGTGGCAGTCGGCGCAGTGGCTGCTCGCTTCTCCGACGCCATGCGCGATATCCTGCAGGCTCTTCTTCTTCGCCGCCTCCGCGATGTCGTCGGCGTCGCCGCCGAGCGTCTGCGCCATCGACGCGATCGTGTCGGCGGCCTTGCCGTACTTCGCGCCCTCGTCGGCCATCACCTTCGTCAGCGCTTGCATCCGCCGCGCGTCGTGCTCGATGCGCTGAAAGTCCTCGTCGCGCGGATGCTGCACGAGCATCCACGCCAAGCGCGTATTGATCGCGCCCCACGAGGCCCGCACCTGCCGCATGGCACCGAGAAAGTCCTTCGGCCGCTCCGTCGAGTCGGACACCGGCGGCGCGAAGGCACCGTCGCCGGCCGCGCGCACCGCCATGCCCGAGTGGAACACCAGCACCTCGCCGCCGACCCAGCCGGTGAAGGCCGCAACGCCGGCGACGATGATCGCAGCCGCGAAGACCGGCGCCCTCGCCGGTACATCACTGCGGCGGAAGGCAAGCCGCAGCACCGCCAGCGTTGCCAGAAGGACGGTCGTCGCGATGCCGAACCCGAGATGCGTCCAGCGCCATGACTCGATGCCGCCCGGCCACGGCACGATTGCGTTCGAGACGAGCCCGAAGGTGCCGGTCGCCAGCGTCAGCGCCGCAGTGACCACGAGCGCTGCGTCGGCAACGAGCGTCCACGCCGGCGAGCGCCGCCACACCGCGATCCCATAGGCGATCACGATGAGCGGCAGCCCACCGATGGTGAAGTGAGCCAGCGCCGGATGAACCGTCGCCAGCCTGACGACGTGGAGCATGGCTAGTGCAGCTTGATCTCGGCCGCCGTGGCGGCGTCGATCTTCTTCGCCTTGGCGTCGGCCACGCCGTTGGCGTTCAGGTCGAACGCGAGGATGGCGTAATATTCGTCGGGCTTGAGGCTGCCCGGTTTGTTGGCCGGCATCTTGGTCGACACGAACTCGGCCACGTCTTGCGCCGTGTGGAACTCGGTCTTGCGCACCTTCGCCGTCGCTGGCGGCTGCAGCGGCAGCGCATCCTTGCCGACGACGGCCGGCGCCTTCTTCGTGCCTTCGCCGGACTTGCCGTGGCACTTGGCGCAATGCTTGGCGAACAGCTTGCCTCCCTCGGCGATCTGCGCTTCGTCCGCACGTGCGATCGTGGCCCATTGGGCGAGCGCAAACACCGCGAATACGGCGACCAATGTAGAACGCGACTTCGTCATGACGTTCCTCCGGTTGGTGACCGTGTCGAATACGCACCGATGGCGGCGTTACAAGTCTGCCGCTCGTGGCTCTGCCACTCGCGCGACGCGTTTCGGAAGGACTTTCCGTTCTTGTCTTACGTGCGATAGCGGCCGACGATGCGCTCGAGCCCCTCGGAGAGCGCCTTCATGTTCGCCGCCGCGGTTTCGAGCGCGTGCGTGCCCGCCGCGGTCTCGTTGGCCACGTGGTCGATCTCGCGCGTCGCCTGCCAGATCTGCTCGATGCCCTGCGATTGCTGCCGCGTCGACGCCGCGATCTGCATCGCCGCCTGCGACGAGGCGCCGATCGCCTCCTTCAGCCGCTCGATCGCCGTACCGGCCGCCTTGGCCACGCTCATGCCGCTCTCGGCGCGCCGGCTGCCCTCGTCGATGACCCGCACCGCGTCGCGGCCGGCGCGCTCGATGTCCTGCAAGATGAGCCGCACCTGAGAGGTCGACTCCTTGCTGCGCTCGGCGAGGCGCGACACCTCGCGCGCGACGACGGCGAAGCCGCGGCCGTGCTCGCCGGCGCGCGCCGCCTCGATCCCGGCGTTGATGGCGAGCACGTTCGACTGCTCGGCGAGGTCGTTGACGACGTCGATGATGGCGTCGATCTGATCGGTCTTTTGCACCAGGCCCTGGATGGTCTGCGCGATGGCCGCGACGTGATCGCGCAGCTGGCGCATGCCGTCGACGCTCTCGAGCACCGCCGCCGCGCCGCCCGAGGACGACTCCTCCGACCGCTTGGCCAGCTCGATCACCGACTCGGCTTTGGCCGTCGCCTGGTTGAAGATGCTGCGCAGCTCCGACACCGTGGACGCCATCTCCGAGACGCTCGCCGCCTGGCGGCTGGCGCTATCCGCCTGACGGCCGGCCGACTCGAACACCTCGTGCGCGCCAGAGGACAGCGACGTCGACGCCTGCTTGAGCTCGCCCACCACGACGCGCATGTTGTCGGAGACCGAAGCAAGCGCGCTGGACAGCTGCCCGACCTCGTCGCCGACCGGCGCCGGCAGCTTGTCGTCGAGCGTGCCGGCCGCCACCCGCTTGGCGAACGCTGCCATGATCGACAACCGCCGCGCCAGCCAGCGGAAGTACAGCAGCACCAGCGCGTACAGGACGAGCGCGGTCACACCCACCGTGACGAACGCCTGCTGCGTGATCCGCCGTTGCGCCCGCTCCGACGACAGCGCCAAGGCGACGTAGCCGAGCACCTCGCCGCCGTTGTCGTCGCTCTTGGCGATGCCCGGTTCGCCGGCCGCGAAGTCGAGCCCACCGCCCGCTGCCTCGCGCGCGCGCCGGACCGGCTGCGTGAAGCGCAGGAGGTCCGCCGTCCCCGCCGACGCGAAGTGCGCGCGCACCGCCGCCTGCAGCTCGCTCGCAGGCAGCGACGGCGAGGCGAACGCGAACGGCTGCTTCTTGGAGTCGAAGAGCGCGATGTAGCGGATGTCCTCGTCGCTCTCGGCGATGGCCTTCAGCACCGGCGTCGCCTGCGCCGCATCGCCGAGCGACACCGCCAGCCGCAGGTCGCTGTGCTTCTCCAGCGCCGCCGTCAGCGCCCGCCCGCGCTTGTCGAGCTCCTGATCGAACGCCAGGGCAAAGCGATGGAACAGCGGCGTCGCCACGATCCACGTGATGCCGAGGGCCAAGGTCACGAGGCCAATCATCTGCAGCCACAGCGAGCGCGGCAGGAGATGCGAGAGTGCGCTGTCGTCTTTGGCGTCCATACACCCTTCCCTTAGCGATAGACCTGCCGCGCCTTGGCCAACGCCGCCGCCGGCACGTCGACGCCGAGCTGCTTGGCCGCCTTCAAGTTGACGGTGAGCGCGCCCGGACCGAGCACGATCGGCGGTACCGGCACCCGCGCCGCCGCCGGGCGGCCGACGAGCTCGGTCACCAGCTTCGCGGCGCGCCGGCCGGCCTCGCGGTAATCCGGCGCCACCGACGCGATCGCGCCGGCCTGCGTGAAGCTGTCGAGAAAGCCGACGAGCGCCACCCGTCGATCGATCGTCGAGAGCAGCAGCACGGAGAACATCTCGGAGTTGATGAGGTGCGGATCGGGCCACAGCCACAAGACGTCGATCTGTCCGGCGAGCGCGTCGGCGGCGCCGCGCACCTCGCGCGCATCGGACACCGTCCTGGTCACGAGCGACAGCCCGAGCGGGCCGGCCGCCTTCTGCGCCTCGTCGTGATACCAGCCGAACGTGCGCGGATCGTAGATGACGCCGATGCGCCGCGCCGACGGCAAGACCGCCTTCAGCGAGGCGAGCAGCTCGCCCGGCGCCACTTCGAGGCGCACGCCGGTCACGACGCGGCTGCCCGCCGCCGCTGCCCCGAGCACCATGCAGTGCACCACCGGCGTCTCGGGCGCCGCCGCGCGCGCCGCCTGCAACGCGCGCTGCCCGACGGCCAAAATGACCGCAGGCTGCAGATCCTTGATGCGGGGCGTCGGATCACCGGCGGCGAGATCGACGACGACGGCGTCGGACAGGGCGCCCTGCGCCGCCGCCAGCGCCTCTTTGTACTGGGCGACGCGCCCGTCGGTGATGGCGACGACGCCGCCGCCGGCCCACGCCGTCAGGGACCACAGGACCAGCAGCACCGAGACGGCGATCCGGCTCACGCGCGCTCCTTGAGAAGGCCAGTGATGACGTCGACCAGCTCGCCGCGATCGAACTCGCGCTTCGACAAGTAGGCGCTGGCGCCCGCGGCGCGGCCCGCCTCGCGATCCTGCGTCGACGCCAGCGACGAGAAGAGCACCACCGGCAGGCGCGCCGTACGCGGCGAGGCGCGCAGCCGCGCCGTCAGCTGCAGCCCGTCGACGCGCGGCATGCGCACGTCGGCGACCACGAGGTCGAAGCGCTCGAGCCCCGCCAATTGCAGCGCCTCTTCGCCGTCGGTGGCCGTACGCACGCGAAATCCCGCCGCCTCGAGCGCATGGCGAAGCAGCGAGCGGATGGTGATGGAGTCGTCGGCGATGAGCACCGCGCGCTCGCGCGGGGCCGACGGCGTGGTCTTCCGTCGCTGCTGCGGCTGGCGCGCCAGCACCACCGGTGACAATACGAAGATCGCTTCCCCGCTCGGCAACAGCGCCACGCCGCTGATGTGATCGAGCGTCGAGAGCTCGGTCGGCAGCGGCCGGAGGAGCAGCTCGCGCTGGCCGATCAGCCGCTCACAGACGATCCCGACGCGCCCTTCGCCTGCGCGCGCCACCAGGATGGTGACCGCGCTCTTGCCCCCCCGCGCCGGCGCGTCGAGCAGCGTCGACAGGCGCGCGATCGGCAGCGGCTCGTCGTCGAGATCGAACACCGTGCGCGCGCCGTCATCGCGCAGCTCGGCCGCGGTCGCGCGCACCACGCGCTCGACCTGCGCCAGCGGCAGCGCGAAGCGACGCCCGCGCTCCTCGACGACGATGCCGCTGTGCGCGGCGACGGTGAGCGGCACCGTCAGGTGCACGGCGCTGCCGCGACCCATCGTCGACGTCATGCTCGCCGAACCCTGCAGGCGTGTCGCCGCGTCGCGCACCACGTCGAGGCCGACGCCGCGTCCCGACAGCTCGGTGACCTCGGCCGCGGTCGAAAAGCCGCTCCGGAACAAGAGGTCGATCACCTGCGCTTCGTCGAGCCGCTCGGCTTCGGCGTCGCTGACGAGCCCGCGCACGCGCGCCTGCTCGCGCGCGGCTTCCACGTCGACGCCGCGCCCGTCGTCGCGGACCTCGAGGTGTAGCGTGCGCAGCTCCTGGCGGACCACGAGCTCGACCCGCGCGCGCGCCGGCTTGCCGATCGCCTCGCGAACCTCGGGCTCTTCGATGCCATGGTCGATGGCATTGCGCACGAGGTGGATGAGCGGTCCCTTGAGCTCCTCGAGCACGTGGCGATCGAGCTGCACCTCGCCACCTTCGACGACGAGGCGCGCCTGCTTGCCGGTGCGCTTGCACGCATCGCGCAGCGCGCGGCCGAGCGGCTCACCGAGGTTCCCGGCCGGAACCATGCGCATGGCGCGCAGCGTCTCGTCGACGGCGACCACCTGCGACTGCAACGCGTCGGCGTCGTCGACGAGCGCGCGACGCATGCCGCGCAGACGCGAAAGCAAGGCGAAGAGCGGGCCCGGCTCGATCCGGTGCCCGTCGCGCGCGGCCCGCCACAATTGGTCGACGCCGTGCACGGCGGCGACCGCGCCTTCGGCCTGCGTCTCGATGCGGCTGCGCAGGCCGCGCAGGTCGTCGAGGCCGCGCTCGAGCTCGGTCAGCCGCGCGACGGTGACCCGCACCGACTCCGACGCCGGATCGACGACGGGCTCGCTTCGCGCCTCCGGCTCGCCCTCGCGCGCGTCCGGCTCGCCTGGCCGCGCGCCCTCGGCGCCCGCCGCCGCCGGCACAGCGCCCTCTCCGAGGAGCGCACGCAGCTCCCTCGTCGCGGCGGCGACTTCGTCGCAGCCCTCGTTCGACTCGGCGACCAGTCCAGGGATGCGCGCACCGGCCGCATCGACGGCCACGATGGCCACGTCGGCGAGCGCCGGCGTGAGCGGCGCCGCGCCGCGCCGGACCGGAGTCAGCGCGCTCTCGAGCTCGTGCGCCAGCGTCGCCAGGTCGTCGAGCCCGAGCGAGGCCGCGGAGCCCTTCCAGCTGTGCGCCTGCCTGAACAGCTCTTCGATCTCGGCCGGCACGAGCGCCGCGTCGCGCTCCATCGCCGCCAGCGTCGCGCGAATCCGGTCCAGCTGGTCGCGCAGCTCCTCGACGAAGACGAGGACGACCGGACGGAGCGCTGGATCCACGCTAGCTCCGCCGCCCCGACAGGCGCGTGTCGGCGAACAGTGCGGCGACGTCGAGGAGCCGGGGCGCCGCCGCCTCGTCCACGAACGCCACCTCGGCGATGCGTAAGAGGCGCTCGGCGGCGAGCGCGATCTGCCGCCCGCCGTGCTGCACCACGAGCGCCGCGGTGATGTCGCCGACGCCGTGCGTGGGCAAGGCGAGGAACGCGGGCACGTCGAGCAGCGACACCAACCGATTGTCGACCACGATGACGCCGAGGAGGTGCTCCGGCCCGCCCGGGATCTCGGTGACCACGGCGAGATCGACCGCGCGGCTGAGCGCCTCGATCGGCACCGCCAGCTCGTGGCCACCCATGACGAACGCCGCCACCGTCCGCGCGCTCGACGGCGCCGCCTCCTCGACGACCGCGAGGGCACGCGCGCGCTCTTCGAGGATGCGCGCGACGTCGCGCGCGCCGCTCAGCGGGCGGGTCGAACGCACTCGAGGATCCGTTTGGCCAACGCTTCGGCGTCGATGGGCTTGGTCATGAAGTGGGTCGCGCCCGCCTTGCGCGCCTCCTTCTCCAGGGTCTCTCCCTTGGAGCCGGTCAACAGGATGATGGGCGTGTGGCGCAGCTTGGCATCGGCGCGCAGCTTGCGACAGACGGTGAAGCCGTCGGCGCCGGGCAGCTTGAGGTCGCAGATGATGGCCGCCGGCTGGAGACGGCGCGCCAGCTCCAGGCCCTGCTCACCGTCGGGCGCCTCGTGGAAGTCGAGGTCGTGCCCGCTCAGGTAGATCTTCACGACCGAGCGGGTCGTCGCCGAGTCTTCGATGATGAGGACCGAGCGGCTCATCGGGCTCCTTGGCGCGCGGCGGACGCGAGCTTCTTGACCCACGACGCCGGCAGCGGGTCGGGCCCGCCGATGATGCGCTCGTCGGGCACACCGTCGACGAGCGCGAGCGCGCGGTCGAGGTGCAGCGCGCGGGTGTCGCCGTCGAGCGTGTCGGCGAGGCCGAGCCCGAGATGGCCGAGCACGTAGGTCGGGTCGAGCGCGACGGCTTCGCGCAAGAAGCGGATCGCGTCGGCCGCTCGGCCCAGCTCGCCGACCACCAGCGCCAACAGGTGCAGGGTCTCCGGCGCGCGCGTCTCGGCGACGAGCGCCTCGGCGGCGGCGAGGGCGGCCGCCAGATCGCCGCGATCCGCCGCCGCGCGCGCCGAATCGACCGTATGTCGCGACGCGCCCGCGGCCGGGGCCGGGCTGGGCGTCGTGGCGACCCGCGCCGCAGCGCGCGGCGGCGTGGTATCCACCCTGCGACGGGTCAACACTGTGACGCCATCGACGACGACGGACGCCAGCTCCGGCGGCGCCAGCTCGACGTCGAGCGCCGACACGACGAGCACGCCGCCGTCGACCAGCCGGTCGGCGAGCCGGCGCAGCACGGCGCGCGCCGCGTCGGGCACGAAGTAGACGAGCACGTTGCGGCACAGGACGAGCTCGAAGCGCGCCTCGCCGAGCGTCGCCGACCAATCGGCGCTCGTGAGGTTCAGCGGCGCAAATCGCACGATCGATCGCAACGGCGCCGGCACCTCGACATTGGCCGCGGCGACGCGCAGCTCGGCCGGCAATCCGGTGCCGCGCAGCGACCAGCGGCCGTAGCGCCCGCGCCGCGCCGTGGTCAGCGCCGCGACATTGACGTCGGTGCCAATCACCGACGGCGCCGCGACCACGTCGCGCAGCGCAAACGCGAGCGACCACGTTTCTTCGCCGGTAGAACAGCCGGCGCTCCACGCGCGCACGCTGCCGTCGGCCGCGAGCTTCGGTGCCAGCCGGCGAATCAGCTCGAAGTGCTCGGGGTGGCGAAAGAAGTAGGTCTCGCCGACGGTGATGGCGCCACACAGCGTCTCGCGTGCGCGCTCATCGCCGTCGGCCGCGGCCGCCACGAGCGCCGCCGCCCCTCCGGCGAATCCGCGCCCCGCGCGCGCCAGGCCCGCCGCGAGCACGTCGCGATTGCTGTCGTCGAAGCGCAGCCCGGCGAGCCCGGCGACCAGGCGCGCCGCGCGATCGACGAGCGCACGATCGAGATCGCTGCCGTGCTTTGCCGTCGCGGCACCGTGCGTGCGCCTCATCGCACCCGCTCCGCCGCGCCCATCTCCGACTGCCAGCCCCGCCGCTCGCGCACACTGAGGAGGGCCGCCGGCTTCAGACACGTGCCTGGCTCGACCTCTTCGACCAGCGTCTCGGCGCGCTCGACCACGAACCCGACGACCGCGCCCGCGGCGGTGACGATGATGATGTGTCCATCGACGTATTCGGCGAGCGGCCGCGGCCCTGCGCCGTCGAGCCGGACGGCCAGCTCGCACGCCGGCACGAGCGCGCCGCGCCAGGCGAAGCGCCCGAAGCGGCCGCGCCAGCGCGTCGTCGACGGCTCGGCCATGGCGACGGTGCGCACGACCTCGAGCACATCCTCGAGCGCGAAGGCCACCGCGCGTCCCTGCGAGCGTACGAGAAGCGAGCTCATCGCGCGCGCGTCAGCGTGCTTCCTCGAGCGCCCGACGGAGGTCGGCGATCGACGTCGGCGTCGACGGCGCTTGCGCCAGGCGGATGGCCGCTTCGAGCGCGCGCGCGCCGTGATCGGCGAAGGTCAGCAGGAACTGATGGTCGCGCTCGGTGAGCGACGGCTTGTGCCCGACGAGCCGACACATGACGACGGCGCCGAAGCAGCCCGGGCTCAGGCTCCCCGCCAGCGGGATGGTGGCCACGCTGCCGCTGTCGTAGACGATGGCCCCCGTCGCCACCGCGCGCCCGAACGTTCCCTGGCCGTCGGCGAAGCCGCCGAGGTGCGCCGCGTTCGCGCCCGTCGACCACAGCTTTTCGAACCGTCCGGTCGCCGCGTCGCGTACGAAGAGCGCGAAGTCCTCGCTGCCGACGAGGTTGATGAGCGTCTCCGCCAGCGCGGCGACGATGTCGCTCAGCTTGAGGCTGGCGTGGAGCTGCGCGACGCCGACGAACAGGTGCGAGATGAGATCGTGTTGGTCGCCGACCTGGTGGAGCTCCTCGATGAGCTCGTCGGCGGAGCGACGCGCTTCGGACAGCAGATCGTCGAGACGAGTCTTGGCGGCTTCGGTGCGCATGCGGCTCGCTCCTAGCGGGTGAGGATGCGCTTGACCGTCGCCTGCAGACGATCGCGCTCGAGGGGTTTGGTGAGAAATTCGTCGCAACCGAGCTCGCGGCAGCGGGCTTGATTCTCGACCTCGCTGCGCATCGTCACCATCACGACCGGGATGAGCTTGGTCGCCTCGTCGGACTTCAGTCGACGCAGGCTCTCGATGCCGTCCATCACCGGCATGTTGATGTCCATGAGGATGAGGTCCGGCTTGCGCTCGAGCGCCGTCTTGAAGGCGTCCGACCCATTCTTCGCCGTGATGAACTCGTACTCAGGCCCGAGCAAGACCTGCTCGAGCGTCAACACCGTGAGCGTGTCGTCGACGAGGAGAATTCGTTTCCGCACCGAGGCCCCCCTTGGTTGCAAAACCGTATGACGTCGCCGTTTTCAGCTTAGAGGAACCCGCGCGATACCGTCAACAAAGGATGCGCAGAATTGACACGCGTTCGGGCGAACCGATATAGTGCGGCGACCGACGTGTCTGACGTCGGCGTGCGTTGGGGGCAACGCTTGGGGGAGCGATGACGCAACGGACCGCGGCCGTAGCGGTGGCAGCGATATTCGTGTGTTTGTCCGCAAGGACATCCGCGCAAGCCCCTACCGGGGGCGCGCCGGCGACGAAGCCCGAGGCGTCGACGACACCCGCGGCGCCACCGACGCCCGCGGCGCCACCGACGACGCCGCCCGCGCCGAGCGCGCCACCGACGACGCCGGCACAACCACCGCCGGCGGATGCCGCGCCCCCGCCCGCCGACGCCGCTTCGAGCGAGCTCGATCTCTTCCAGCTCGACTCGCAGATCCAGAAGGTCGAGATCGCCGCCCGCCGCGAGCAGGACGTCCGCGAGACCGCCGCCAACACCACCGTCATCACCGCGGCCGATCTCGAAGCCTTCGGCTGGCGCGATTGGATCGAGGCCATTCAGTCGATCGCGGGCGTGTACGTCACCAGCCCACACGAAGACACTTATATCGGCATCCGCGGCGTCAGCCCCAAGGGCGACTTCAACGGCCGCATCCTCATCCTCGTCGACGGCCACGCGCAGAACGAGCTCTGGGCACATAGCGGCTATCCCGAGCTCATGGGCCTCGACGCGACGATGATCGATCACATCGAGGTGCTCAAAGGCCCCGCTTCGGCGCTCTACGGCTCGCTCGGCTTCCTCGGCATCATCAACATCGTCACGCGTCGCGGCACCGAGACCGATTGGGCGCACGCCACCTACGAGATGCAGAACCTGTGGGGCTACAAAGGCGCCGCCACCGTCGGACATCGCTTCGGCAACGGCCTCGAGTTCGGCATCCAGGCGCAGGCCTATCGCTCGACGGGCCAGAGCTTCACGTTCCCCGATCTGCGCAGCGGCAGCGACTGCCTTCTGCGCGCCGACGGCGGCACCGACTTCCCGCGCTCGTGCCTCGCCACCAGCGATCACGCCACCGACGCGCAGACGAGCTACGCGCTGTACGGACACCTCGACTACAAGGGCTTCTCGCTCAAGCTCAGCTACCAATACTGGGATCGCCACCTGCCGACGGCGCCCTATCTCACCATCTTCAACGATCCCGACAACACCTATACGTTCCAGCGCGGCTACGTCGACGCCGGCTACACCATCGGCGTTCCCGAAAAAGTGCAGGTGCAGGTCAACGGCTACTTCGACTGGCACGTCTACGAAGATCACCTGGCGTACACGGGCGAGGACAACACCGCCGACGAGCGCTACATCTTCCGCGACTACGCCACGCCGTTCTGGGCCGGCGCCGAGGCGCGCGCGCTCATCCAGCGCCACTACCGTCTGATGGATCTCTCGCTCACCGCCGGCGGCTCGTTCACCTATTTCCACGGCGACGACACCTCGGGCCCCGTCGGCATGCCGGCCGTGCAGCTGTGCGACGCCGCGCACCCGAACTGCAGATCGTCGCTGCTGTTCGGTGCTGCGTACGGCGAGGTCGAGCTGTCGTTCTCGCACAAGCTCTTCCTGACGCTCGGAGGCCGCGGCGACTTCTCCGATCAATTCGGCAACGAGTTCTCACCCCGCGGCGGCGTCGTCTGGCGCCCCTACAAGACCGGCACGCTCAAGGCGGTCTACGGCCACGGGTTCGTGCATCCCTCGTGGTACGCAGCCTACTTCGCCGACGACGTGTCGATCCTCGACAACCCGAAGCTGCGCGCCGAGCGCGCCGACAACGTCGAGCTCATCTTCCAGCAGCAGATCGCACAGGGCATGTCGATGACCGCCTCCGCCTACTACATGCACGGCACCGACATCATCGATGCCGTCACGGTCTGCGTGCCGGAGACGGCGCTGGCGCCGGCGACGCCCGACTGTCCGGCGGGTCAATCGTCACGGCTGCAGCGGCAGAACGTGACGTCGTTCGACTCCTATGGCGGCGAGGTCGGCTTCACCGGCACCTTCAAGGACGGCAGCCGCGTCTACGGCAACTACACCTACGAGCACGCCGTCAACGCCGACGGCACGCATGCGTTCAACTCTCCCGATCACCTGTTCAAGCTCGGCGCCTCCTACGCGATCTGGCGCGACCACCTGTTCTTCGGCGCCGAGGTGCGCGTCCTCTCGCCGCGTCGGCTCGCCGTCGACAGCACCGAGGAGAGCCCGACCAACTTCGTGATGAACATGTTCTTCGTGTGGCGCGGGCTGCCGCGCAACTTCACCGCGACGTTCAAGGTCTACGACATCCTCGGCGTCACCAACTACGAGCCCGCTCCGACCGAAGAGGTATCGCCGATCGTGCGCATCCCGCAGACCGGCCCGACGGCGACGCTGCGCCTCAGCTACGCCTTCTGAGCACCGCAGGGGTCTCCCCGATCAAGTCGCTTACCCGGCGGCGGCCCGCGCCACCGTGACCCTGCGCGGCAAGACGAGGCGGAACGTCGTGCCGCGCTCGGGGGTCGAATCGACCTCGATCGTGCCGTTGTGGGCGCGCGCGATCGCGCGCGCGATGAACAAGCCGAGCCCCAGCCCGTCGCCACGACGGCCCTGCTGCGCGCCGGAGCGGAACGGCTCGAAGATGGTCGGAAGGATCGCGACAGGAATGGCGCCGTCGTTATGCACGGCAACCTCGACGCGGTCGACATCCCCCGTCGCGCGCATGATGATCGGCGATCCGGCAACGCCGTGCTGCACGGCGTTGCTCGCCAGATTCGAGACGGCCTGGACGATCCGATTCTCATCCCAGTATCCGGTGATGTCTCCCGAGCACTCGAAGTGGAATTCGCGACCCTGCGCGGTCGTTTCCAGCTCGTCGAGAACGAGCCGGCACAGCGACGCCAGGTTTGCCTCGGCGGGAGTGATCGTGATGCCCTGCCCTTCGCGCTCGCGCGACAGGTCGAGGAGATCGCCGACGATGTTCTGAATGCGCGTCGCGCTGCGCAGCACCCGCTCGGTATCGCGCTTGACGACGTTGACCTCGCTCGCGACCGTCTCGAGGTGGCGCGCCGCCAACTGGATGACGTTGAGCGGATTGCGGATGTCGTGACTGACGACGGCGAGGATGCGCTTCTCGAAGTCATGCGCCATCCGCAGCTCCTCGGCGCTACGCCGCTCGCGCTCCTCGTGTGCCCGGCGCCGCTCGTCGACGTCGATGCAGCTTCCAATGAACCCGACAAACGCGCCCGCGTCGTCGGAGAAGGGAACGCCGCGATCGAAGATCCAGCGATACACGCCGTCGTGCCGCTTGATGCGGTACTCCATCTCGAACGCTTCGCGACGATTGAAGTGATCGAGATAGTGCTTCACGCAGCGGTCGAGATCGTCGGCATGGACCCCCTCGGCCCAACCGTCGCCCATCTCCTGTTCCAGCGTACGACCGGTGAACTCCAGCCACGTATCATTGAAGTAGTCGCACTTCGCATCGAGCCCCGCGCGCCAGATCATGACGGGCGAGTATTCGACGAGGAGTCGATATTCGGTCTCACTCAACTTGCGCGACATACTTCGCTCCCCGCGGCACCCACCGCCATCTTGTCAGACAATATACGCTCTTCCGTCGGATGCGTGGAGCGCAAGCGACGCAACGACTCGGCGCGACTCAACGCTTTTGGCCAGCGATCAAGCTGAGCACGCGAGAAGGGTCGACCGGCTTGACCAGATGCGCTTCGAATCCGACGGACACGCTGCGCTGCTTGTCATGCTCCTGGCCGTAGCCGGTCAGCGCGAACAGACGGCAGGACGAGCCGAGCTTGTCACGCATGCGCGTCGCAAGGTCGTAGCCGTCCATCACCGGAAGCCCGATGTCGAGAACCGCGATGTCCGGCTGGAAGCCGTCTTCGAGCAGCTTCAGCGCCTGCGGACCGTCGTACGCAACCTTGACCTCGTGACCGACGATCTCGCACAGCTCCGACAGCAACATGGCGGCGTCGGCGTTGTCGTCCACGACGAGCACACGGCGCGGTGTCGAGACCCGCTCGATGCTCGACAGGCGCGGCGCTGGTGGCTCCGCCGTCGCTTGCGTCGCTGACGCCGACAGTCGGACGACGAACGCACTGCCCTTGCCGGGGCCCGCGCTGAGCGCGACGACGCTGCCACCGTGCATCTGCACGATGTTCTTGACGAGGGTCAAACCAATCCCGAGGCCGCCCTCGCCGCGATCGATGGAACGCGGTCCTTGCACGAACAGGTCGAAGACCTTGGGCAACAGATCCTCTCGAATGCCGATGCCGTTGTCTTTCACCTGAATGACGACCTCGTGGCCGTCCCGCCACGCGCTCAGCTCGATGCGTCCTTCGGGCTCGGTGTACTTCGCTGCGTTGGTGAGAAGGTTCGCGATGACCTGCGCGAGCCGAATCGGATCGGCCGTCACCGGCATCCCCTGCCGCGGAACCTCCACGGAAAACGAGTGCCGGCGCTGCTCGATGAGCGGGCTGGCCGTCTCCACGGCTTTGGCCACGACGGTGGCCAGCTCGAAGGTCTCCGTCTTCAGCTCGATCTTCTTCTGCGCGATGCGCGACATGTCGAGCAGGTCGTCGACGAGCCGCGTGACGTGCTGGACCTGACGCTCGATGACGAATTGTTCCTTCGACGAGCTGATGTCTCCGCGCAGCTTCATGAGCTGCAGCGCCGTGACAATCGGCGCCAGCGGATTGCGCAGCTCGTGACCGAGCATCGCGAGGAACTCATCCTTGGCGCGGTTGGCCTCCTCGGCGGCGATCCGCGCCGCGCGCTCGTCTTCGGCCTGCTTCCGCTCCGTCAGATCGCGCGTCACCTTCGAAAAACCGACGAGCTGCCCGCGCTCGTCGTGCACGGCGTTGATGACGACGTTCGCCCAGAACCGCGAGCCGTCCTTGCGGACGCGCCATCCAATATCCTCGAAGCGTCCCGTCTCCGAGGCGACCCGCAGCTCCATCTCGCACTTTCCCGCCTGCACATCCTCTTCGGGATAGAACGTCGAGAAGTGGCGGCCGATGATCTCGGACGCGGTGTACCCCTTGATGCGCTGCGCGCCCGGATTCCAGGTCGCGACGTTGCCGTTCGCATCGAGCATGAAGATCGCGTAGTCGCGGATGCTTTCGATGAGCAGCCGCGTGCGCAGCTCGCTCTGGCGGAGCTTCTCCTCCGCCTGTCGCCGCGTGGTGAAGTCGCGAACGAGCCCCTCTTGTTTGCGGGCCGCCTCTTCGGCGTGCAGCCGCTCGGTGATGTCCCGCGTGAAGCAGCACGTGTGCGCGAACTTGTCGTTCTCCGTGCGCACGTGCGAATCGATCAGCACGTGCCGGATCGCCCCGTCCTTGCAAACGAGCCGCGACGGGCACTCGCGCAAGATTTCGCGACGTGAGAGTCGTGCCAGGATGTCCGCGATGACGTCTGCGTCGGCGTGGAATTTCCGGATCGGCTGACCCACGTACTCGTCGCGCGAGTAGCCGAGCATCTGCAGCTCGGCCTTGTTCGCCCAGATGATGATGCCGTCGCCGTCGACCCAATGCAGCGGCACGACGGCTTCCTCGACGAACTCGCGCAGGCGCTGCTCGCTGCGCCGCAGCTCGCTTTCGATCTTCTTCCGCTGCTCGACCTCGTTGTGCAGCGCCAACGCGCGCTGATGGAGAATCGCCATCTCACGCTGACGTGTGACGTCATCGGCGATCGTCGCGTAACGCTCGGCCGGTCTTGCGTGCGTGTGAAGGTGGCAGATGCGGGCGAATTCCTCGCCGTCGGACTCCCTGCAGAAATTGTCCATCACGTACGCGCACAAGAGCTCGAACGACCGCCGCTTGCCGAGATCGTTCCACAGCTCTTCGAGTCGGATGGCGGCGGCCCGGTTGCCGTCGCGCCACAAGAGATCGACCATCTCGCCGTACGCGTGGATGATGCGCCCGTCATGTCCCGCGCCGACGCGATCCAAGACGTCGCCTATCACTTCGCCGAATCGGGCCCCGTCCGGCGAGCCGTCCACCATGAGCTTCGCCAGGGTCTCACGCGCATCGAGCAGCGTGATCTGCCCGCTCGCGCACAAGCCGTCGACGTCGATCCGCTTCTTGCGGAGCTGGCCGCAAAATGCGTCGCGGTGCGATGCAGTGGCGATCACGACGACGGGGTCGTCGGCGACAATGGCCCGTCCGATGAATTGCGCGACGGTCTCGGTGAGAAACGATTCGTCCTCGTAGAACTGGACGACGTGCGGGTGCTCCGATGGAGGCGGCGGAAATGGTGTCACCGTTGCTGCATCGGAACTCATGTGCTCCTTCTCCCAGCTGCCGCCCAGCAAGCCTGTCCTGGGCGGCGCTTCGTGGAGACGCCCTCCTCAAGGTAGACGGGTCGCCGAGTTCACAACATAGGCAGAAGTTTCGCGTTTGCCAGCCAAGCCCTACAAAAAGCCACGTACCCGGCGGCGGCCCACGTGAAGTCTTTGCACGCCGTCCGCTACGCTGTCTCTACGCGCAGTGACGCTCGATTGCGTTGAGGACCGTCTCGATACGAATCGGCTTGGCGAGGTAGTCACCGCCGAACGGCTTTGCCTTGACGCTGATGTGCCCGTCAGCCGAGATCACGACCACCGGGATCGAGGACAGCGCGGGATCGTTCTGTTGCGCCGCGTAGAAATCGGCGCCGTTCATCACCGGCATCATCAGGTCGAGCAGGATCACGCACGGACGGCGCGACGAATCAGCGCGCAGCTTTTGCAGCGCCTCCTGTCCGTTCATCGCCGTGACGACGCTGTAGCCTTCGTCTTGCAGGAGATCCTCCAACGTTTCTCGGATCGCCTTGTCGTCGTCCACCACGAAAATCATTTTGTCGCAGGCTTCAGTCATGTCTCACCAAACGTAGAAGACAGGGACACCGCGGTCAATGCAACGAAGGCTGATCTTCGACCCGCCGGAGGGGAAGCTCGGCCGTAAACGTGGCTCCTTCGCCCGGTCGGCTCTCGACCGAGACGGTGCCTCCCATCGCGGAGACGAACTCCTTGATGATCCAAAGACCGAGCCCCAGCCCGCCGTAGTTCTGTACCGACACGGCGCGCTCGAATCGGTCGAAGATTCGCGACTGATCGTCGGACGCGATTCCGATTCCGCGGTCGGCCACGGTCAGGATCGCGGTCCCGCGTTGGCTGCGCCGCCCGCGCACGTCGATGGGTTTGCCCGCGCCATACTTGATCGCATTGGTGACGAAGTTCGTGATCACCTGGTCGAGCCTCATCTTGTCCCAACGACCGACGATGCCCTCGTCGACGTCGACGGAGATGGCACAGCCGGCGTTCTCCAACTCGGTCCGCAAGCGGGCGATGGCATCGTGTACCGTCGAGCGAAGGTCGACGTCGCCGATTTCCAGCTGCAGGCGTCCGGCGGTCGTGCGGCTGACATCCAACAATCCTCCGATGAGCGCGGTCAGCCGATCGAGCTGCTGATCGATCACGTCGACGCGGCGCGCGAGCTTTTCGATGTTCAGCGAATCCGGGCGGCTCACGCTCCGTCGAATGCCGCTCACCTGCAATTGCATGCTCGTCAGCGGCGTTTTGAGCTCGTGCGAGGCAATCGACAAGAAATCATCGCGCAGCCGGACGGCGTTCTCGGTCTGCCTGTACAAGCGCGCGTTCTCGATCGCGGTACCGGCGCGCCGGCCGAGCTCCTCGAAGAGCGCCACGTCGTCAGGCCTGTATCGACGATTCGACTCCGCCGCGACCAGGCCGAGGACCCCGATGGTCTCGTGACGACCCACGATCGGCACCAAGAGCCCCGAGCGCAAACGCAGCTCGCGCGCGATGCGTAGCTGCTCCTCGTCGACGGAGGCCGCCGCCAATACGTCGTCGGTGACCGCCTCGTACAGCTCGGCCTGTCCCGTTCGCAGAACCTTCGGCACGCCCACGTCGCTCTTCGGGTCGACGGGCCATCGCCGTTGCAGCTCGCGCGCGAGGTCCATCTTCTCGGGATCGACGTGCCGCACCGTCACGAGCTGAACCTGCCCGCGCTCGTCGAGCAGCTGCACCGAGCACCAGTCCGCATGCTTCGGCACCAGCAATTTGCCGAGCGAATCGAGGGTGGCTTCATAGTCGAGGGACGAGAACAAGACCGCGCTCGCCTCGGCGAGGAACTGCAACCGCTCCTGCGACGCTTCCGCCACGGCGAGGCGAACCCGCTCCTCTTCGGCGCGCTTGCGGTCCGTCAGATCACGCGTGACCTTCGAAAACCCGACGAGCGCACCGTTGGCGTCCCGTACTGCGCTGATCACCACACTTGCCCAAAAACGCGAGCCGTCCTTGCGCACGCGCCAACCTTCGTCTTCGAAGCGGCCTTCGCTGCTGGCGACGCGCAGCTCCATCTGGGGTTTGCCGGAGCGGATGTCTTCGTCGGGATAGAACGCGGAGAAGTGACGCCCGATGATTTCTTCGGCGCGGTATTGCTTGATGCGCTCCGCCCCCGGGCTCCAGGTCGCGATGTGGCCGTTCGGATCGAGCATGAACACCGCGTACTCGCGAATGCTGTCGATGAGCAGCTTCAGGCGGTGCTCGCTCGCCGCCACCGCCTGCTTGCTGTCATGAATGTCGGTGTTGATGCCGACCCAACGGACGATCTTCCCGTCGGCGTCACGGATCGGAGTGCCGCGAGTGAGGAACCAGCGAAACACGCCGTCGTGGCGGCGCAGCGAGAGCTCCATTTCGAATGGCGTGCCCGTCGTGAGCGAGGTGCGCCACCGTTCCATTACTTTCGGGAGCATCACCGGGTCTTGGACGGCCTGCCACCCCCAGCCCTGCATCTGCTCGTAGGTCGTGCCGGTGTAGACGTACCAGCCGCGGTTGTAGAAATCGACGAAGCCGTCCGGCAATGCCGTCCATCCCAGCTGCGGCATCGTGTCGAACAGCGTGCGGAGATGCTGCTCACCGAGAAGCGCGAGGCGTTCGTTTGCTTGTCGTAGCTGCTCGTTCGCCTCCTGCAGCTGACGACCGCGGAGGAAGATCTCCGACTCTATCCGCTCGCCGCGCTCTTTGAGCTCCGCGTTCTCGCGATCGTGTCGCCGGGCCATCCGTACGAACTCGGTCACGTCCTCGACGCGATGGATGATGTGCGTGATACGCCCTTGCTCGTCGCAGAGCGGAGCGTTCAACGGGCTCCAGTATCGCTCTTCGAAGGCGCCGCCCTCGGTCGCCGGTCGCCGGACGTCGTACTTCTGAACGGCCATCGCGTCCGGCTTGCGATGCAGCAACACTCGATCGAGCGACGCGCGCAGATTCCTGGTACCGGTCGCCTGCGCGTCCTCCGGATTGTCGGGGAACACTTCGAATAGCCCCTTGCCGGCGATCGCGGCACGCTCCGTCATCGTCGCGTGCAGGTATTCGTCACTGGCGGTGACGATCGTGAATTTCGGCGCGTCGGGGAGCAGCACCAGATACAGGCCAGGGACCGATTCGAAGAGGGTCCTGTAGTCTGGATCCGCAGGAGCCATTACCGCGATCATAAGCCGTCCGCCTGAGACGCACACAAAATCTGGCGACCGCTCCCTCGCCCAGCGGGCGTGCAGCCATTGCCCGCGAGGCGATACGCGACAATCCCAGACGTGGTCGCGCTCGACGTTCACGCCTGGGGCAGCGTGAACATGAAACGGGCGCCGGCCCCCCGGGCGGATTCGACCCAAATCGTCCCGCCGTGCGCCTCGACGAGCCCTTTGGCGATGAACAGGCCGAGACCGGTGCCCTCCTTTGCGCCGCGATTGCGGTGCCAGTAGCGCTCGAACACGTGCTGCGCATCGTCCGGCGCAATGCCGGTTCCCGTGTCGGCGACGGTGAAGAGCACCTCGCGGCCGCGCGTCTCGACCCGCACCTTCACCGTGCCGCCGTTCGGCGTGAACTTCACGGCATTGCCGAGCAGGTTCGACAGAATCTGGAACACGCGCTCGCGATCGGCGCGCACGATGCCGTCGGCCAGGACCTCCTGCTGCACGGAGATGTTCTTGGCCGTCGCCTGCGGCACGATCATAAGAATGTTTTCGTTCACGATGTCGGCGATCGGCTCGGGCCGAATCTGCAACTGGAATCGGCCCGACTCGATCTTGGCGACGTCGAGGAGATCGCGAATCAACGTCGCCATCCGCTCGGCGGCGCGGCGGATCCGCTCGGCCCCGTCATGGATGCGCTGCCAGGCGTCTGCCCGCATCGGCGCAGCGGCGGCCCTGATCAGCAGAGACGATTGCATGTGCACCAACCCGAGCGGGTTGCGCAGATCGTGTGACACGATCGCGACGAGATCGTCACGCAGTTGCACGGCGCGCTGCTCGCGCGCGAGGCGGCGGTCGAGATCGATCTCCACCAGCGCGCGGCGCACCTCGTCTGCGGCCTCGACGTCGCTGGCGCTCCAGCGCCGAGACGTATCGCGCACTTCTTCCTTCCACTGCTCGAACGATCGGCGCGGATGAAGACGCATGCCGCGGTCGGCCTCGACCGGTTTCCGCGGATCGCCGCCCCAGGTCACCGTGCGCACGATCTCGGGACGGAACCACAACAAGCGACGACTCGCGGTTCCCGGGATGCAGAACGAGAGCACGCCGCTGGCGACGTCGCTGCTCCCCGAAGGCGCATCAGGCAGCTGCGCCAGCCGATCGGTCGCGAAGGGCGCGAGACCCGCATTGCGATCGAGCAACCCGGCGATCGCGCCGACGGTCGCGACCGGCGGCACGCGCCCGTGCGCCACCACCTCGTCGCCAATGACCGCAGCGACGCCCGCCGCGTCGACGAGCGCCAACAGTTGCTCGCCGGACGACGAGACCGCCGCGGCGAGGACGTCCTCTTCGCGATCGCCGCGACGTACGCGCGTGACGATGTCCTCATGGATCGGCTGACGCCGAACGCGCCGCTCCGCGGCATCGCGATGCGCCAACGCGGCAATCTGCAGCGACAACAGTCGGCCGATCACCTCGACGGCGCACCGCACCTCGTAGGGCACCATGAGCGGTCCGCTGTGATGGCCACAGCTGATGAGGCCCCAGAGGCGATCCTCGACGATCAGCGAGATGCTCATCGATGCCCGAATTCCCATGTTGGCGAGGTACTCGAGGTGAATGGGCGAGACGCTGCGCAGCACGGAGAAGCTCAGATCGAGGGGCGCGCCGGTGTCGGGCCGCATGGCCGGCACCAGCCGCGCCGGCGTGTAGCGCGCGTCGGGAATCACGCGTAGCCAGTTCTGCAGATAGAGCGCGCGCGCCTGCTGCGGGATGTCCGAGGCGGGATAGCGCAGCCCGAGATACGCGTCGAGGGACGGATCGCGTGCCTCGGCATCGACGGAGCCGTGCCCATCATCGTCGAACCGGTAGAGCATGACGCGCTCGAACCCGGTGAGGCGCTTGACCTCGTCGACGACACAACCGCAGACGTCGGCGAGCGTCCGCGCGTGCTCCATCGCGCTCAAAACGGATAAGAGCGGCGCGGTCGAGCCCTGCCGCGGCGAGGACGCCTCCAGCTCGACGATCGTGACGCCCTCGTGAAAATGGACGATGAGATCGAATCGGCGGTCGCGCACGACGACGTGCCGCGGGTTCGCTTCGCAGAAGGTGCCGGACGCGATGGCACCGGCGACAACCTCGCCCGCGCGCGCGCCGAGCACCTGCTCCAGAGTCGCGCCGAGCACGACGTCGGGCGCGAGCCCGAGGTGATCCGACACGTTTGCGCTCGTCTGCATCACGGTGAGCGATGGGGACAGTGCCAGCAAGACGCCGTGCGGCTGGATCGTGCCTGGTATGTGAATCGGCTCGCGGTCGCAGTTCGTCAAATCGACGGTCACGGTGACGCCTCGCGCTCACAGATCCAGCCGTCGAGGGTGCGAAAGGTCGCGCACGCGGCGGCGATCGCCGCGTCGGCGTCACAGGCCAGCGCATCGAGCCACGCGACGACTGCGGCCCAGCGGCGCCGCACGTCGGGATGACCATCGTGGAAGAAGCGGCAGGTCCATCCGCGCTCCTGACGCAATGCGCGGCCGAGGACGCGTCCCCCCAGCGCCGCGCCTTCGATCACGTACAAACAGCCGGCCAGCTCGGCGACGCCGCCGAGGTGCGGCACGTACGGGCAGCGCGGTAGCGTCGCGATGGCGGACGGCGATAATCCGAGCCGGCCAAGGTCCTCGGCGAGGAGCGGCACGCGCGCACGTAGCGGCAGCGCGATCCGCGGAGCGGCCGCGATGCGGCGCTCGAGTGGCTCGTAATAGCCGTAGAGCACGGCGAGGATGTGACGGTAACGCTCGGCCGTCAGCGCGGGAGTCAACAGGTCGAGCCGCGCCTCGACGCGAGCATGCAGCTCGGCGGTCGTCTGGCGGAAGCGGGCACGCAACGTCGACGAAGTCTCCATGCGATCGGCATCTCGACCGTCTGCGGACGACCTTCCGGAATAGCTTCGGCATCGCGAAGGCCGTCAACATCCCGTAGCAACCTGAAACACTCCGGGCCGCGCGCTGTCGACCTCTGTCGGTACTCCGCGGCGGGCACGCGTGGCGGCTCCGTCTGCGCACGTCGTCGCCGGCTTGAAGAAGCAGCTGAGCGCGCAGTCTCGGCGGCCGCGGGAAGGCCGACGTCGCGGTCTCGGCACGCGAGGTAGCGACGCTCAAACAGGCAGCGGCGGAACCTCGCCAAAGCAGTTCCCGCCGCGCCCCTTCCCCGGAAACCGCGCAAAACCGTCGCTAATTCTCGATTCGGTGCGAAGCAGCGATGTTGTTGGCGACCCCCGACGGGATCTGAACCCGATTAGACGGAAACGCGACACCTGACGATGCGACGCTGGCTTGCGCCGTTTCGACCGCGTTCTCCCTCGTGGCACCACCGGGCCGGCGTCTGGCTCGACGGGGCGAGCTCCCGTGGGGCCGCTGATGCACGTCCGCGCCGCGCTGGTGCCACGGTGGTGCCACGCCTCTAGTTCACTGGATGGGAGATTGGTACTTCCGGCGACGGCTTCGTTATCGGACCTTGCGAACGTTCGCGGCCTGCAGTCCCTTTGGCCCCTGAACCGTGTCGAACTCCACTTCCTCGCCCTCGGTCAGGCTGCGAAAGCCCTCGCTCGCGATCGCGGTGTGATGGACGAACACGTCCGGTCCGCTCTCGGGCGTGATGAAGCCAAACCCCTTTGCATCGTTGAACCACTTCACAGTGCCCTTTGCCATTTTTCGATTCCCTGTCATTCCCCGCGTTGCGTGTAGGTCGCGAGCGCGGTGTTTGCCTTCTGAACGTCAATTCCGACGAGGAAGTAGCCGACCATCGGCCCCTACACAGTGCGAAACCTACCACTGCCGACCCGGAAATACGAACCGGAGTCTGTCGCCGTCGAAGAACGACTAGCGAGAACGGCTTGGGGCATCGGCGGCCGCGGCGGCGCGGGCGACCTGGCGGACGCCTGGCACTCCCCGTGACCGGGACGGCAGCGCTATCCGGCGAGTAGCTCGTCCAGCTGGGCGAACGACTCGGGCATGCCGTCGTAGGAACCCTTGCCAGCTTCGTACGCTGCGCCCGACGGATAGACCTCGAGCAAGACGATCCGCGTCGTGTCGCCGCGGTCCTCGAGTGTCAGCGTGCTGAGCTGCCCGTCGTCACCGCTCTCGTCGTTCGTCCACACCAGGCGCGAGTGCGGTGACACCTCGACATACTTGCCGAAGAACGCCATCGTCTCCCCCGGTACGGTGGGATGTTTGAACACGAAGCGGTAGCCACCGCC
>DATNAQ010000171.1:0-49627 GCA_035607415.1 Polyangia bacterium | reverse complement strand
ACCGCGTCGACCACGTTCTTCGAAAGCTCCGGCTCGAGCGTCCCGAGCGGCGCCTGCTTGTCGTACACCACCTTGAACACGACCTCGGCCAGCGTCGCGCCCATGAACGCCGCGCGCCCCGACAGCATCTCGTAGACGATGGCGCCGAGCGCGAACACGTCGGTGCGCGCGTCGATCTCCGTGTTCTTGCCGAGCGCCTGCTCCGGCGCCATGTACTGCGGCGTCCCGAGCAGCACCGCGTCCTGCGTCTGCACCGTCTGCGAGCCGCGAATCTTCGAGATCCCGAAGTCGAGCACCTTCACTTGATCGACGAGCTCGCCGCCGATCTCCGTCGGCACCAGGAACACGTTGCCCGGCTTCAGATCGCGATGCACCACGTCGGCCTTGTGCGCCGCGTGCAGCGCGCTGCCGATCTGCCGCGCGATCGTCAGCGCCGCCTGGAGCGGCAGCTTGCCGCGCTCCAACCGGTGCGCCAGATCCTCGCCCTCGAGATACTCGAGCACGAGATACGGCGTCCCCGACGGCAGCACGTTGAAGTCGTGCACCGTCACGATGTTCGGATGGCCGATGCGGGAGGCGATCTCCGCCTCGCGACGGAAGCGCGCGTACGACTCGCGATCGATCTTTGCGAGCGTCCCGCTCGGCACAGCCTCGTGTGAGGCGCCTCGACTCGCTCCGATCGCCGCCACGCCGTGCAGCACCTTCACCGCCACGCGCTTGCCCGGCAGCCGGAGATGCTTCGCGGCCCACACCGCGCCCATCCCGCCCTGCCCGAGCAGCTCGGTGATCTCGTAGGTCTCGCCGAGCACCGTGCCGGCGTGGATCTCAGAAGCTTCGCCCATCGTCTCCCGTACTATACTCCGAGACCATGAGCCGAACCCTACCTTGCATTCTTCTCGCATGGGCCGGATGCGCCTCCGCCGTCGCCGCACCGCCGCCCAAGGACGCGCCGCAACCGGCCGACATCAGCGAGATCAAGGACAAGATGACCGTCTGGACCGACGGCAAGAAACACTTCATGGCGCTCGCGCTCACCACCGACACCGACAAGCCGGTGTTCTGGTCCAACGACGGCAAGAGCTTCTACGCCATGCGCATCATCGGCGGCGGCTCCGAAGGCGACGACGCCCACCTCGCGAAGATGGACCGCGTCTTCTGGGAGCCGCGCGTCGACGCGCCCTACAAAGCCTCCTACGACTACAAGAAGGACGACAAAGGCGCGCACTTCGAGGTCACCTGCGATGACCGCCACGCCAAGCTCACGGCGCTCGCACCCGCCGAGGTCGGCGCGCTCGTCGCGGCCGCCAAGTTCTACAAGCCGCGCTGGAACCACTACGCCTACTCGCTCGCGCGCGACAACACCGGCCGCTACTACTACGTCGACAACGTGCGCGAGCCCGACCACGCCAAGAACTTCCGCCTCTGGGCCGGCATGAAGGGCGCCATGAAGCTACAGAAGATGACCAACGTCGTCAGCGACTCCGAAGGCGACATCTTCTCGACGAAGACGGGCTCGTTGCGCCTCATCCTCGACAAGCACGAGACCACGTGGATGCAGAACGAGAAGAAGGTGAAGCTCGTCTTCCTCGAGCCGTCCGACAATCACATCATGATCTACACGGACCTCGGCGTTTATACCGGCGAGCCGCTCGGCACGCCCTGCGACGACTTGTAGACGTCGGGCAGCGCGATCCGCTCCGCCTGCAGCCGGAGCAGCGCGCGCCGTCGCAGCTCGTTCTCCGCCGCCAGCTGCTCCTTCGCCGACGCCGTATCGAACCCCACCGTCAGCTCGATCCCGTGCGGCGTCACGTTGGTCACGCGCACCGTCGGCGCGCGCACGCGCCCGTCCTCGCCCGCCGCCTTCTCGAGAATGGCCGTCGCCTTCTCCACGTCGCTGCCGAGCGCGATCGTGATCTTCACATCCGAGTGCGCGGTCAACACCGCGAAGGTCACCACGCGTGAGTTGGCCAGCTCCGAGTTCGGCACCGTCAACAGGTTGCCGTCGAGGAGCCGGATGCGCGTCGAGCGCACGCCGATGATCACCACCTCGCCTACCTCACCCGAGGCCAGCCGCACGCGCTCGCCGGGACGGAACGGCCGATCGACGAGCAGCACGAATCCCGCGATCATGTTGCCGAGCGTCTGCTGCGCCGCGAGGCCGATGGCCAGCGAGCCGACGCCGAGCGCCGCCACCAGCGACGTGACGTCCTTGCCGAAGTGCTTGGCGACCACGATGACGACGATGAGCGCCGCCGCCAGCGACGTCGCCTTCTCCGCCAGCGGCACGTACTCGCGCTCGAGCCGCGTGCGCTCCGACCCGCCGACGTGCGACACCGACGTCGACAAGAGGACGCCGACGAGCCGCACCGCCAACCGCGCCGACACGAACACGCCGAACACGAACGCCAACCCCGACAGCCACTCGTCGAAGTGCGCGGGCAGCGGCGCGATCTCCACCGCCCAGTAACCGCCGATCGCGATCACGAGCGCGATGAAGTTGCGCCGCAGGCCGAGGATCGTGCGCTCCGCCTGCTCCGTCGTCTTGTCGCCCGTGCGCCGGTGCGCCCAGCGCGAGCTCAGCCAGCCGGCGACGAACGCCGCCAGCACCGTCACGCCGAGCACGACGAGCGCGAGATAGATCCGCGTCGACGGACGCAGCTCCGCGGCGCTCGCCGCCCAGCGCGAAGGATGCATCAGGATGTCGCGGAGCTCGTCCATCGCGGACGCGGTGAAGGCTTACTTGGGCTGCGGATTGAGCGCCTGGTGCGACGCCGTCTTCACGTTCTTCGCCGACTCGGCCTTGGCCGACTCGCCCTTGCCGGCGCCTTCCTTGCCGCCCTCTTCCTTCTTGGCGGCCTCGTCCTTCTTGCCCTCGTGGCCCGGCGCCTCGGCCTTCTTCGGCGCCTCCGACTTGCCGCTCGCCGCCGGCGCCGCCGCGTTGGGCGCCTTGCCCTTGTCGTCGCCGAACACGAGCACGCCGAACTTGTCGAGCGCGTGGAAGTCACCGACCATCGGCGGCGACCAGCCCGTCCCCGACTGCGGGCGGCCGTTCGGCTGATCCATGCGGAAGAAGTTCACGCGCCACTCGGTCCCGACCTTCGGCGGCACGTTCTTCATGTCCTTCTCTTTGCCCTTGGCCGCCTCGAGCGGAATGGCCAGCTCGACCGTCCAGCGCTTGTCCTCGTCGTCGCGCTTGTTGATCGTGCCCTCGATGTTGACGCCCGCCTTCAGCCCGGCGTCGAAGTCGTTCTGATTCTGCCGGTAGGTCGGCAGGTACGAATCGAAGGTCGCGCCCTTGGCGTTCACCTGCAGCTCGACGTAGGTCTTGCCGTCGCCGTCGGCGTCGATGAACATCTCGTCCGCCTCCTGGGTCCACAGCTTGTCGTCGTGCTTGTCGAGCGTGGTCCAGATGTCCTTGTCCTCGTTGAGGAACGCGACATACAGGTTCTTGTCGTCCCAGAGCAGCTTGGCCTGCGTCTTCTGATCCGCGGGCTGCCCGTCCATCGTGCGCACGAAGTCGCCCGTCGACGGCGCGTCCTGCCACTCCTTCTCGGTGAGCTTGCCGTCGAGCTTGATGACGCCGTTCTTCACCTTCTTGGCCACCACGCGCTTCTTCTCGACCGGCCCCGCCGCCGACTGCACCGGCAGCTTGGCCGCCAGGATGCGGTTCTCGTTGTCGTGCTGCGAGCCCTTGGTGACCTTCATGCGCATCGGGCCCTTCCAGGCGCCGACGTAGATGTCGACCTCGTTGCCCGGCCACGACTGCGGCACCGAGACGCGGTGGATGTCGCGGATGATCTCGCCCTTCTTCCACAGGCTCAGCGGATACTTGCCGCCGATCGGCACGTGGTCGGCGTTGAGGTGGTTCTTCTTCGAGTCGGGCGTCTCGAGGTGGATGAAGAGCTTCCAGTCGTCACCGACGGGCGCGAGCACCTTCCAGTAGTGCGTCAGCGTGAACGCCTTGCCCGGCGTGACGGTGTCGGTGTCGACGTCCATGCCGAGGTACTCCAGCTTGTCCTCGAGCACCGCGTCGTTCGGATGTTGGATCGTCGCCGGCGGCTGCGTCAGCACGTGCTCGTGCGCCGCCTTGATGTCCTCCTCGCTCGGCATGTCATTCTGCTGCTCGACACAACCACCAATGAGCGAGACCGCCGCCACCACATAAGCCAGGGAACGCAACATCCGCTTCTCCTCCGAGTAGAGGACTGCGTTCTTACTGCGATCTATGGGGAGAAGCAACCTTCAGAAGGCTAGAAGCGAAGAACGGTCAGACCGCCGATGTCGTGGCGATCCATGCGGCCGTTGCCGCCCTGGGGCACCGTCGTGAGCGCGCGGTCGCCGTAGTAGACGCTGCTGGTGTCGGCCGCGTAGAGGTAGATGACCACCGCGAGCACGACCGTGATGGTGACCGCGCCGCCGATGATGAGCCCGATCCACCAGTAGCTCTTCTTCTTGGCCGGCTTGGCCGCCACCGGCGGCTGGCCCGGCGGCGGCTGCGACGCGTACGGATCGTAGCCGGGCTGCGCCGCGGCGACGTTCTGATCGGGCGGCGGCATGTCGCCCGGCTGCTCGGCCTGCGCCGACGGCTGCCCCGCCTGACCCGCCGGCGGTCCCGGATTGGCGGCGATCTCCGCCTCCAGCGTCGAGACCTTGCCCTCGACCTCCGCCTTGTTCGACGCGTTCGGCTGCTCTTCGAGATAGCGCTGGTAGTACTTCACCGCGACGCGGCGCTTGCCCAGCTTCTCGTTGGCGAGGCCGATGTTGTAGTCGAGGATCGGCGACGGGCGCAGCGACTCGGCCGCCTTGAACTCGTGGATCGCGGTGACGTAGTCGCCGGCGTTGTAGGCGTTGCGGCCGGTCTCGAAGTGCTGCTTGGCCTGCGCCATCGTCGCGTCGTCGCCCGCGGGCGGCGGATTGGCGGGCGGCGGCGGTGGTGCCTCCGCCGGTGCCGGCTGCGCGGGCTGCGCCGCCCCCTGCGCCGAGGCCCCGCGCGGCCACAGGATGAGCGCGGTGAACGACAATAACGTCACCGACGCAACCAAAGACCTTCCGCGCATCGATGCCTCCTAATCCACTAGTAAGGGTTCAACACGTCGTTCGACTTCTTCGGCGGCGTTTCGTCCACGCGCTCGTACGGGTCGACCACCGAGTGCTTCTTCTTCGGCGGCGTCGCCGGATGCTGCGTGACCACCGGCTTCGGCTCTTTCGCAGGCGGATCGATCGACGCCGGCGGCGGTACGGGCAGCTTGCCCTTGACCGCCTTGCCCGGCTTTTCCTTCTGCGCCACGACGGCCTTCTTCACGCGCTCGAGGTGCACGAGCAGCTTGTGCGACTTATCCGGATCGACCGTCTGCTCCTGATCGACGAAACCGTCCTTCTTGAGCACCACGGTCCTGGTCTTGCCCTTCTCCACCTTCACCGTCTCGGGCGTATCGGCGAAGGGCGCGCCGTCGACCCAGATCTTGGCGCCCGGCGGAACCGAGTCGACGATCACCTCTTCGAGCACCGGCGCCGGCGCCTCCGGTTTGGACGGCGTCTCCACCGGCGGCGGTTCCACCTTCTGCACCACCGGAGGCTGCGGCTGCGGCGCCGGCGTCCGCGTCACCCACACGACCGCGCCGGCCGCGGCGGCGACGAGCACGCCGGCGACGACGAAGTAGGGCATCGCCGACTTCTTCTTCGGCGCCTGAGACTCGCCGTCGGCGGCCGCGACGTTCGCGGGCGGCACCGCCGTCGCGCCCGACGGTGGACGCGCGCCCGGCAGCGGCGTCGGCCGCGGCGTCACGTTGCGCGCCGACATCACCACCGACTGCGGCTTGCCGATCTGCGCCAGCGCCTGCGACGACGGCCGCGGCTGCAGCGCCTCCGGCGCCAGCTCCGCCGCGATCGACGCCAGCTCGGCGCCGAGCTCGCCCATCGTCTGGTAGCGCTCGTCGGCTTCTTTGGCGAGCGCGCGCAGGATCACGGCCTCGATCACGTCCGGGATCTCGCGCTCCGGCGCCACCTGCCTCGGCGGCGTCGGCTGCGTCGTGATGTGCTTGGTCAAGATGCCCATGAAGCTCTCCGCTTCGAAGGGCACCTTCCCCGTGAACAGCTCGTACATGATGATGCCGACCGAGTAGATATCGGCGCGCAGATCGAGCGGCTTGCCGAGCGCCTGCTCCGGCGACATGTAGTGCGGCGTGCCGAAGATCGTGCCGGTGCGCGTGAGCGACTTGTTGCCTTCGGCGCCCGACACCTTGGCGATGCCGAAGTCGAGGATCTTCACCAGCGGCCGGCCGTACTTCATCCCGAGGAACACGTTCTCCGGCTTCATGTCGCGGTGAACGATGCCCTTGTCGTGCGCGGCGGCGAGTCCGGAGACGACCTGCAGCATGACGTCGAGCGACTCGGCGAAGGTCAGCGGCGGATCGCGGCGCATGCGCTCGGACAGCGGGAGCCCTTCGAGGAACTCCATCGCCAGGTAGACCGCGCCCGACGGCAGCGTCGCGAAGTCTTCGATCTCGACGATGTTCTCGTGGCCGATCGACGACGACGCCCACGCCTCCTGCCGGAAGCGGGCCACCGCCTCGCCGTTCGACACGATCTCGGGACGCAGCAGCTTGAGCGCGAAGCGCTTGTTGATGTTGACGTGCTGCGCCTCGTACACCTGCCCCATCCCGCCTTCGCCGATGAGGCGGACGACGCGATAGCGATCGGCGAGGACTTGCCCGACGAGATCGGTGCGCATCGCCTGCGGGTCTTTGACGAGCGGCGTGCCGTCGCGCGAGCAGAAGGCGCCGCCTTCGTCGTAGCGCGTGTTGCACGCGGGACAGATCATCGCTGCAGGCTTCGCTTCCGCGCTCACGTTAGCTCCAAATTATGCCGTAGGCACGGCGAGTTGTAAACGCGCGTGCGTGATTTGAAGCACAGTCGTGTAGAGTGCCGCGCCATGCAACGGACCAAGACTGACGACGTGCTTGCGGCCTCGGAAATTCAGTACGCCCACGATCCCGAGCGCGCCGAGATCATCGCTCGCGTGCGCCGCTTCAAGGCGTCCTGGTTCGAGCTCGGCGAGGCGCTGACCGAGATAAAGCGTTCCGAACACTACAAGAAATGGGGACACGCGTCGTTCGAGGACTACTGCAAGAAGGAGCTGCATCTGAAGCGCGAGACGGCCGACAAGCTGACCGGCTCGTTCGTTTTTCTTCGCGCCAAGGCTCCGGATGTGTTGCGTCGTGACGGGCGCGACGCACCCATTCCCACCTACCAGGCGGTCGATTTCCTACGTCGCGCCGAGGAGGAGTCGCAGGCGCCCGAGGAGACGCTCGTCGAGCTGCGTCGCCACGTCCTCGAAGAGGGGACTCCCTTGCCGAAAATTTCGCGGATCTATCGCGAAGCGATCTTCCCCGTCGACTCCGAAGAGCAGACAGAGAAGCGCCTCACCGGTCTATCGAGCTCGATCAATCGCTTGATCGAGCTGATGGCGCAGGCGCGCGCCGACCGGTTGGTGCCGGAGGCGCTCTGCGCCGAGGTGGAGGAGCCGCTGGCGCGGCTCGCAAGCCACCTCGGGCGCAAAGCTGCCGCCGCGTAGCTATTCGGTCTTCTTCTCGACGTTCTTCGCCGCTTCGGCGGCGCGACGTTTGCCGGCTTCGATCAGCTCTTTGACCTTCTGCCCGCCTTTGTGGCCGATCTCCTCGTAGAACTCGTGGCCACGCTGGTCGCGCACGGTCTCACCGCCCTTGCGGCCGATCTCCTCGTAGAACGCGTGGCCGCGCTCGTCGCGCACCTTCTGGCCGCCCTTGCGACCGGCCTCGCGCACCGTCATGCCACCGCCACTCTTCTTTTCCTCGGCCATCGTTCTCTCCTTCTGTTATTCCGCCGATTTCTTGGCGGCCTTGATCAGCTCACGGACCTTCTGTCCGCCCCTGCGTCCGATGTCTTCGTAGAACTCGCGCCCGCGGCTGGCGCGCACGGTCTCGCCGCCGCGCCGCCCGATCTCGCGATAGAACTCCGAACCGTACCGTTCCCTCGTGGTCTGCCCGCCGCGTTCCCCCCCTTTCCGGCCGGCCTCCTTCACGCTCATTCCGCCTTTCGCCATTCGCTTTGTCTCCGTCGGTGAATGCGTTGGATTGCGTGCGCGACGATCGCCGGCGCCATGTCGCGGCCGGTCGCCTCGTAGATCGCGCGAAACGAAGGGGTGCCGTTGACCTCCAGCACCTGGGCGCCCTCGGCGCCGACGAGCAGATCGACGCCCGAGTAGTCGAGCCCGAGCGCGCGCGTGGCGGCGACGGCGATCGCCGCCTCTTTGTCGTCGAGCTCGAGCGCGCGCCCGGCGGCGCCCTGGTGCGCGTTCGAGCGGAAATCGCCGGAGCGCGGCACGCGGCCCATCGCCGCTTCGACGCGATCGCCGACGACGAAGGCGCGCACGTCGAGGCGCGCGCCGTCGACGAAACGCTGCAGATAGAGCGCGCCGCGCGCGGCCAGGAGCGCCTGCAGGCGCGCGTCGTCGCCGCGGCGGAGGCGCTCGACGCCGAGGCCGAGCGATCCATAGACCGGCTTGGCCACCGCGTCGCCGAGCTCGTCGAGCGCGGCGCGCGCCTGCTCTTCGGTCTGCACCACGCGCGCGTCGGGCGTCGGCAATCCGGCGCGCGACAGCTCCCAGCTGGTGCGGAACTTGTCGAGCGCGACGAGCAGCGCGTCGACGTCGTTCGACACGGCGGCACCGGCGCGCGCGAGCACGCGATAGAGCTCGAGCTGCACGTCGGCGTCGCCGCTGTCGCCGAGGGCGCGCGGCGTCAGGAACAGATCCCAGTCGGCGGCGTCGCGGCCGCGCACCAGGATGCGCGAGCGGCCGGCGGTGATCTCGGCGGCGAAGTCGCACGGATCGAGCACGTCGGCTTGTGCCGATCGCGTCGCCGCCTCGACGATCCGGCGCGCGTGCCAGTCGTCGTGCGGGTAGGCCGAGATGACGCCGATCCGTAGCAACCTCGCTCGCTCTCCTTCCTTCCACTTGCTTCGCCAGCGGCCGCCCGTTTCCGTCGGAGCGGTAGGCGCGCGGCCAATCGGTGCGACGCGCACCGACATGACTGTGTCGAAGCATTCGATGTGCCATTGCCGGCAGCCCGACGAGGGGCTCGCTCTTGCCACGAGCGCGCGCATGCGCCAAAGTCGCGGAATGCAGCGTTTCGCGCTCGTCTTCGTGATCGCAGCGACGCTCGTCGCCGCTGCCTGCGGCGCGCCGTGCGGCTCGGGCGACGTGTGCGCCGTCACTGGCCACGGCAACGACACCCAAGTCTGCGACGGTGACCACTGGCGCACCTGCGGCACCGACGACGGCAACCACGGCCTTCGCATCGCGTGCAAAGCGACGCCCGAGACGGCGGTGTGCGGCCCCGACGGGTGGACCTTCGAGAACAGCGGCACGCCCTAGATTCAGCAATATGGAGACGGGGATGGCGGCAGGCGGCCTCGACGTCAGACAACCGGCGGTGTCGGGGCGGTTCTATCCCGCGCGTCCCGAGGAGCTCCGCGCGGAGGTCGCGCGCTGCCTCGGCGGTGAAGCGAGCGGCGGCAAGGCGCACCACGGCGTCGTCGCGCCGCACGCCGGCTACGTCTATTCCGGCGCGATCGCCGGCAAGGTCTTCGCCGACACGACGGTGCCGAGGCGCGTGGTGGTGCTCGCGCCCAATCACACCGGCCGCGGCGAGCGCGCGGCGGTGTGGGCGCGCGGCGCCTTCGCGCTGCCGGGCGACAGCGTGCCCGTCGACGAAGAGCTGGCGGCGCGGCTGATCGAGGCCGGCGTCGGCTTCGTCGCCGATCGCGAGGCGCACCGGCACGAGCACGCGCTCGAGGTGGAGCTGCCGTTTTTGCGCGCGCGCAATCCGCAGGCGATGGTGACGCCGGTGATCCTCGGCGGGCTCGACGGCGCCGAGTGCGTGGCGCTCGGGCGCGCGCTGGCCGAGATCGTGGCGCGACTCGACGAGGACGTGCTCGTGGTGGCCTCGAGCGACATGAGCCACTACCTGCCCGACGACGTCACGCGCACGATCGACCAGCGGGCGATCGACGCGATGCTGGCCTGCGACGCGGAGCGGCTCTACGACGTCGTCGAGCGCGAGGACATCAGCATGTGCGGCGTGCTGCCGGCGACGGCGATGCTGAGCTACGCGCGCGCGCGCGGCGCCACGCGGGGAACCCTGATCGCGTACGGCACCTCGGGCGACGCCTTCGGCGACACCGATCGCGTCGTCGGCTACGCCGGGATCGCGATCGATTGAGCGCCACCAGCTCGCGCCGCGCGCTCGTCATCGCCGCGGCGATCGCGTGGCTGCTCGAGCACGTGGTGCCGTTCGGGCGCCTCGTCCTCTACCCCTTCACGCTGCTCGCCACGTGGGTGCACGAGACCGGCCACGGCCTCGCCGCGCTGGCGACGGGCGGCCACTTCGAGCGCCTGGACATCTTCGCCGACGCGTCGGGCCTGGCGCACGTGACCGCGCCATCGCCCACGGCCTGGGCGATCGTCGGCTTCGGCGGCATGTGGGCGCCGCCCCTCGTCGGCGCGCTACTGCTCGTCTTCGCGCGCGGTCCGCGTCGCGCGCGCATCGCGCTCAGCATCGTCACGCTGCTCCTGCTGCTCACGCTCGCCCTCTGGGTCCGCTCGCCCGCGGGCGTGATCGTGGTGCCGCTGTGCGCCGCCCTGCTCGGCTGGGCCGCCTGGCGCTGGGCGCCCGATCATCGCCTCGTGCTCACACAGTTCATCGCCATCACGCTCGCGCTCGACACCGTCGGCCGCATGGTCGGCTACGCCATGTCCTCGACGGCAAACGTCGGCGGCGAAGTCCGCAAGTCCGACGTCACGGGCATCGCCGAAGCGTTGGGCGGCAGTCATCTCGTATGGGGCGCGTTGGTCATCGTCGTCGCGATGGCGCTGTTGGCGGTGGGGCTGTGGGCGGCATGGCGTCCGCAGCGGCAGGTGCGTGGGGCGCGGTAGGTTTGGGCCGGCGGGTCGCGAGCGGACGTCGGCATCGTTTTCGCCGGACGGGCGCGCTACGCCGTGCTCGCCCTCCGCGCTACGCGCTCCGGGCTGCGCGCGGCACGTCCGCGCCCTCGGCTCGTCGCTGGCATCGCCCGCAAGAGCGCGGGCGAGCGCTCCTCGACGCCGGCGAAAACGACGCCGACGACCGCCCGCTCCTATAGAGCCGGCACATGTTCGCCCGCCGTGTAGCTGCCGATTCGAAGCGCCGTTACGCCGAAACGCTGCCGATTCGAAGCGCCGTTACGCCGAAACGCTGCCGAATCGACCGTGCCGGCTGCCGACGCGTAGGCGAGTCGAGTCGTTCTTTCGGCGGCGTCGAGGAGCGCTCGCCCCGTGAGGGGCGATGCCAGCGACGAGCTCGAGGGCGTGGACGTGCCGCGCGCAGGGCGGAGCGCGAAAGCGCGTAGCCCGAGCACGGCGTAGCACGCCCGGGCGACTCCCTCGAAGAGCGCCGCCGAAAGGACGAGCTCGGCTCGCCGCCCACAGTCGGCCCACCGCACCTACGCCGCCGCGACCACGAACGCCTGGCTACCCAAATCGTGCACGCGGGTTTCGACTGCGACGAGCTGCCCGCCTTCGATCGTATAGACGTTGTACCGCGCCCGCCGATCCGCCCTCGCGTCGTTGTACGTGCCGCTGCCGACGCCGATGACCGGGATCGGCCCGCGCGGCCCGGGCAGCGTCTCGCGCAGGTCGCGATGCTCGTGGCCGTGCAGGATGAGCTCGCAGCCGCGCGCGCGCACGATCTCTTGCAGGCGCTTGCGATCGCGCAGCCCGCGAAGGATCGCGTGCCGGTTCGTGTACGGAGGATGGTGCAGCAGGATCACGCGGAACTTTCCGTCGTGCGCCGCCAGCGCCGCGTCGAGCGCCGCCAGCTGCGCCGCGCCGAGCCAACCGTCGGCGAGCGGCGGCGGCGACGGCATCGCCGTCGACAGCCCGATGATCGCGACCTCGCCGCGCACGCGCACGAGCGGGAACTCGACGGCGGCCTGCCCGTCGCCCGTCGCGTACGGCGCCAGCAGCTGCCAGAACAATTTGTCCTGCAGCGCGCCGAGCGTGTAGACGTCGTGGTTGCCCGGAATGACCGTGACCTCGCGCGGCCCGAGCGCGATGCCGTCGAGGATCTCGCGCGCCAGCTCGAACTCGGGGCGCAGCGACAGGTTCGTCAGGTCGCCCGTGACTACGACGTGATCGACCGGCCGCGCATTCAGGTCCTCCACGATCGCGCGAAACAGCGCCACCGGATGCTTCTCGCGCCGGTTCAGGCGCAGGTTCAGATAGCCGGCGACCCGCTTGTTGAGGAACTGCCACGGCCGCACGCCCTCGAGCGAGAGCGCATGGACATCGGAGAAATGGGCGATCCGCACGCCCAGGACTATAGAGTGCTCAGCCCTTGCGCGCCATGAAGGTGTGGATGCCGCACTCCGCCTTCTGGCCGCCCCAGCGTCCGGCGCGCTCGTCCTCGTCGGCGCCGACCGCCTTGGTGCACGGCCAGCAGCCGATCGACTTATATCCCTGGTCCAATAACGGATGATATGGAATATCGTGTTTCAATAGATAATCCCACGTATCCTTGCGCGTCCAGTGCAGGAGCGGATTGATCTTGTAGAGCGGCCCCTCCGGCCGCTCGTAGTACTCGACCACATCGATCGCCGCCCGCGTCTTGGACTGATCGCGGCGCAATCCCGCCACCCACGCATCGAGCCCGTGGAGCGCCCGCTCCGTCGGCTCGACCTTGCGCAGCGCGCAGCAAAGATCGGTGTCGCGCTGCCACAGGTTCAACCCGTGACGCCGGTTCTGCTCCTCGATCGACACTTCGCCGCGCAAGACTTCGATCTTCACGCCGTACCTCTGCGCGATCTTTTCGCGCAGCTCGACCGATTCTTTGAAAAGGAAATCGGTATCGATCGTGAATATCTTGATATCGGGTTTCAGCGCCGCCGCCATCGCCACCAGCGCGCATCCCTCCGGCCCGAACGCCGTCGAGATGGCGATGCGCGGGAAGGTGGCGAACGCCCACTCGAGCACCGCCTCCGGCGATTTGCCGTCGAGCCGCTGCTTCGCCGCCACCGCCAGCTCGCTCATGCGACGCGCGCCTCGGCCCTGGCGTCGACGTAGCCGAGCTCGCGCAGCTTGGCGATGATGCGCTCGACCCCGTCGGCGATGCTGTCCTTCGACGAGTCGACGACCACGTCGGGGGCAAGCGGCGGCTCGTAGGGATCGCTGACGCCGGTGAAGTGCGCGATCTCGCCGGCGAGCGCCTTCTTGTAGAGCCCTTTGACGTCGCGCTCGGCGAGCACCTCGATCGGACAGTGCACGTGGATCTCGACGAAGCCGGCGCCGTCGCTGGTGACCATCTTGCGCACCTCTTCGCGGATCGCGCGATACGGCGAGATGGCCGCGGTGATCGCCGCGACCCCGTTGCGCGCCAGCAGGCCCGCGACGAAGCCGATGCGCCGCACGTTGATGTCGCGATCCTCTTTGGTGAAGCCGAGCCCCTTCGACAGGTTGGTGCGCACCACGTCGCCGTCGAGGATCTCGACGCGATGCCCGAGAGCGCGCAGCCGCTCGGCAACCGGCTGCGACAAGGTCGACTTGCCGGCGCCCGAAAGTCCCGTGAACCAGAGCGTGAAGCCCGCGGCCATGGAGGTATTCTACATAATCCCGACCGGTTTGCAGTAGAATCGACTTACGCGAATAGTTTCAAATTGGTACAGATCGTCTCAGAGCTGGGAGGCGCCGTCGGCCTTGGCCGTCTTGGGATGCGGAACGACGTCCGAGGTCATCGCGTGCAGCGTCGCGGTCGGACGCTTGGCCAGCGGCCACAGGTGCAGGAGCGGCTCGGGATTGATGTAGAGCTCGGGGCCGTCCGGCGACGGGCGCACGCTGATCGCGAAGTGCAGGTGCGGCCCCGAGTTGTGCACGCCGGTGTCACCGACGGTGCCGATGGCCTCGCCCGCCTTGACCGGCACGCCCGGCCGCAGATCCTCGCGGATGCCGTCGAGGTGGATGTAGGACGTCGTGACGGTGCCGCCCTTGTGCAGCACCATGACGAAGCGCCCTTCGTTGCCGCGCCGCCCGCCGACCTCGGGATCGCGCTCGACGCGCTCGACGACGCCGTCGTGGGCGGCGAGAACCAGCATGCCCTTCTCGGTGCCGATGTCGACGCCGCAGTGGCCGCCTTCGCACTCCTCGGGGCGCATGCCTTCGCGCGCGGCGCCGAAGCGGCGCGTGTCGCGCTCGGGCAGGTAGCGCTTCGGCCCCGGCAGCGGATGCAGCCAGACGTCGCTCTCGGCCGCGGCGCCCGGCGCCGGCGCGAGCATGGCCATGGCGTCGCCCACCGTCGGCAGCGCCTCGGGCGCTTTGGGCGCCGGCGGCACGATCGACGCCGACGCGAGCGGCGCGCTGCCGATGAGCTTGCCGCCGAACAGCAGCACGGCGAGCCCGCAGGCGGCGACGCCGGCGGCGCCCTTCCACGACATGCGCGACCACACCGACGGCAGCTTGGGCAGCGGCACCGAGTCGTCGTCGCTGCCGACCTCGGAGATGGTCAGCTCCGGCGGCGGGAGCGACGCTTTCTCCTTGCACGCCGACGAGCAATACGCGCGCACCTTGCCGTCGACGACGAGCGTGGCGCGTGCGCGCAGCGGGTCATATTGTGCCCCGCATACCGGGCACGTCGCCGGAACAATCCGCATTCCGCACTCATCGTAAATGGGTTTTACACACGGAGTCAATCGACTAACGCGCACGTTGAACCTTTGGCGGGCTGCGTTATAGTGCGCCGCATGGCTGAAGCAGGACCTTCGTTTCTCACGCAGCTCAAACGAACCCACCAGTGCGGCGAGCTCCGCGCCGCCGACATCGGCAATCAAAACGTCGTCCTCATGGGTTGGGTGGCCACGCGCCGCGACCACGGCGGCCGCGTCTTCATCGACCTCCGGGATCGCAGCGGCATCACGCAGGTCGTGTTCGGGCCCGACGTCGACAAGGACGCGCACGCGCTCGCCGGCGAGCTGCGCTCGGAGTTCTGCATCGCCGTCGCCGGGCGGGTCATCTCGCGCGGCTCCAACGTCAATCCCAAGCTGCCGACCGGCGAGATCGAGGTCGAGGCGACGCGGCTGCACATCTTCTCCCGCGCCGAGACGCCGCCGTTCGAGATCACCGACGACACCGAAGCGGGCGAGTCGGTGCGCCTCAAGTATCGCTACCTCGACCTGCGGCGCCCGGCGCTGCAGAAGAACTTCTTCGTCCGGTCGCAGCTCTATCGCGCGACGCGCGAATATTTTCATGCGAACGGCTTCTCCGAGATGGAGACGCCGTTCATGGTGAAGTACACGCCGGGCGGCGCGCGCAACTTCCTCGTGCCGTCGCGCCTCAACCCCGGGCACTTCTACGCGCTCGCCGAGTCGCCGCAGATCTTCAAGCAGCTCTTCATGGTCGCGGGGTTCGATCGCTACTTCCAGATCGTGCGCTGCTTCCGCGACGAGGATCTGCGCCTCGACCGCCAGCCGGAGTTCACGCAGATCGACGTCGAGCTCTCGTTCTGCGACGAGGAAGACGTCTACAAGACGATGGAAGGCCTGATCGCGCGCATCTGGAAGGATGTGCACGGCGTGACCATCCCGACGCCGTTTCCGCGGCTGTCGTACGACGAGGCGATGAACAAGTACGGCGTCGACAAGCCCGACGTGCGCTTCGGCCTGCCGCTCACCGACGTGACCGCGACGCTCAAGCCACTGAGCGGCGGCGGCGTGCCGCTGTTCGCCACGGCGCTCGAGGGCAAGGGGATCATCAAGGCGCTGCGCCTGCCGGCGGAGAACGCGGGCACGCTGTCGCGCACCGAGGCCGACAAGCTCGAGGAGTTCGTCAAGGGCTTCGGCGCGCGTGGATTGGCGCGCGCCAAGGTCGCCGAGAACGGCGAGTGGACGCAGTCGCCGCTGGCCAAGAGCATCACGCCCGAGGCGCGCGCGGCGGTGAACGCCGCCGTCGGTGCCACGCCGGGCGACTACCTGTTCTTCCAGTTCGGGCGCCCCAAGCTGGTGAACGCGGTCCTCGGCGGCCTGCGCCTGCACCTCGGGCACAAGCTCGGCCTCGTGCCCAAGGGGCAGTGGAACTTCCTGTGGATCACCGGCTTCCCGCTGTTCGATCTCGCCGAGGGGCAGCCGGGGCACGAGGACGCGCACGGCAGGCTCGTCGCCGCGCACCATCCGTTCACCGCGCCGCGCTCCGAAGACGTGCCGCTCCTCGAGAGCGATCCGGGGAAGGTCAAGGCGCGCGCCTACGACCTCGTGCTCAACGGCAACGAGATCGCCGGCGGCTCGCTCCGAATCTATCAGCGCGACGTGCAGGCCAAGGTGTTCGCGGCGCTCGGCCTCACCGAGGCCGATTTCCGCGCCAAGTTCGGCTTCCTCCTCGACGCGTTCAAGTTCGGGCCGCCGCCGCACGGCGGAATCGCGTTCGGCGTCGATCGCCTGGCGATGCTCTTGTGCGGCGCCGATTCGCTGCGCGACGTGATCGCCTTCCCGAAGACGCAGAAGGGCACCGACCTCATGACCGACGCACCGACGCCGGTCTCGGACGAGCAGCTCGAGGAGCTCTACGTCCGACTCGCGCCGACGATCAAGAAGGAAGGATGACCTCTCTCTCGACGGCGCGCGACGATCGTCGGGCGGCGCTCGCGCGACTCGGCGCGGAGACGTTCGACCTCCTCGTCATCGGAGGCGGCGTCACCGGCGCGGGCATCGCGCGCGACGCGGTCCTGCGCGGGCTCAAGGTCGCGCTCGTCGAGAAAACCGACTTCGCGGCGGGCACGTCGTCGAAGTCGTCGAAGCTGGTGCACGGCGGCTTCCGCTACCTCGAGCACGCGCAGTTCCGGCTGGTGTTCGAGGGCACCAACGAGCGCGCGCTGCTGATGAAGGTGGCACCGCATCTGGTGCGGCCGCTCGAGTTCCTCTTGCCGGTGTACAAACACGACAAGCCGGGGCTCTTCGTGCTCGACGTGGGCCTGTGGATCTACGACGGGCTCTCGAAGTTTTCGTCGCCCAAGCTGCACCGCACGGTGCGCGCGCCGCGCCTCGGCAAGCTCGAGCCGGGCCTCAAGCGCGACGGGCTCGACGGCGGGCTCCTCTATTACGACTGCGCGACCGACGATGCGCGGCTGACGCTGGAGAACATCGTCGACGCGCGCGCGCTCGGCGCCACGATCGTGAACTACACGCGCGCGGTGAAGCTCCTGCGCGACGGCGACCGCATCGCCGGCGCGGAGGTGCAGCCCGTCGATGCCGGCGACGACGGCGCGATCGTGCCGGTGCGCGCGAAGGTCACGATCAACGCGACCGGCCCCTGGACCGACGACGTGCGCAAGCTCGCCGGCGACAAGAGCATCCTGCACGCGTCCAAGGGCGTGCACCTCGTCGTCGACTCGAAGCGCCTCGCGCCGCGCCACGCGGTGGTGATGAAGCAGAAGAAGCGCATCGTCTTCTGCATCCCCTGGGGGCAGGACCGCACCGTCATCGGCACCACCGACACCTTCTGGGACGCGCCGCCCGAACAGGTGCACACCGACGCCGACGACGTGGCGTACCTCCTCGATCTGGCCAACAACTACTTTCCCGAGGCCAGGCTCACGCCCGACGACGTCCTGGCGACGTGGGCCGGCGTGCGGCCGCTCATCAAGCCCGACAGCGACGTGGCGACGGCGTCGGACGTGTCGCGCGAGCACCACATCCTCGAGCGGCCGGGGCTGGTCACCATCGCGGGCGGCAAGCTGACCACCTATCGGCGCATGGCGGCCGAGGTCGTCGACCACGCGGGCAAGCAGCTCGGCCATGGAGCAGCGCTCGCGCCGTGCGGCACGGAGACGCGGCCGCTTCCGGGCGCGGCCGATCCGATCTACTCGGCGGGCTACGCCGGCGTCACCGCGCTGCAGGAGCGGCTCGCCGGCGAAGGCGTCGTCGACGCCGCGGTCGCCAAGCACCTGGCGAACATGTACGGCGCGCGCGCGCCGTCGGTGGTGGCGCGTGTGAAGGCGGAGCCGGCGCTCGGCGAGCGGCTCGATCCCGAGCTCGCCTACGTGATGGCGCAGGTCGATGTCGCCGTCGACGAGGAGCAGGCGCTCACCGTCGAGGACGTGCTCGGGCGGCGCTTGCAGCTGCTTCTGCGGGCGCGCGATCAGGGCCTCGGCTGCACCGAGCGCGTGGCGCGGCGCATGGCGACGCGGCTCGGCTGGGACGAGGCGCGCACGGCGCGCGAGATCGAGCACTACCGCGGCGTCGTCGCGGGCACGCGTCGCTTCCGTCGCTGACCCGGCACGCACGACTGCTGCGCGATGCAGTAGCGCGCGCGTCGCTGCCGAGTGCTATGCTGCGCGCCCATGCCGCCTCTGGCCGCGCGCACCCACGAGCTCGTCGGCGAGCTCGAGCGCATGATGCCCGGCCGCGTCTCGACGACGCCGCCCGATCGCGTCGCCTACGCGCGCGACCTGTGGCCACGCGGGCTCATCGGCGTGTCGGGCGGCTCGCCGGCGCCGCATCCGCCCGACGCGGTGGTGTGGCCGACCTCGACCGAAGAGGTGTCCGCGATCGTGCGCGCGGCGGCGCGCAGCGGCACGCCGATCGTGCCCTTCGGCGCCGGCTCCGGCGTGTGCGGCGGGACGCTGCCGATTCGCGGCGGGGTCGTCGTCGATCTGAAGCGCATGCGCTCGATCGTCGAGGTCGACGCCATCGCCGGCACGGCGACGGTGGAAGCAGGGATCCTCGGCGAGCACCTCGAGCACGAATTGAACCGGCGCGGCTTCACGCTCGGGCACTTCCCGTCGTCGATCATGTGCTCGACCTTCGGCGGCTGGCTGGCGGCGCGCTCGGCCGGCCAGTTCTCGACGAAGTACGGAAAGATCGAGGACATGGTGCGGCGCCTGACCTTCGTCGACGGGCGCGGCGAGCTGCACACCGTCGACGCCGGCGCGGCGCCCGACGTGGCGCAGTGGCTCGTCGGCAGCGAGGGCACGCTCGGGATCATCACGCGCGCGACGGTGACGGTGTGCAAAAAGCCGGAGCTGCAGCTCTATCGCGGCTGGGCCTTTCCGCGCGTGGCCGCGGGATGTGAGGCGATCCGGCGCCTTCTGCAGCGCAACCTCCGGCCCGCGTGCGTACGGCTCTACGACGAGCTCGACTCGTTCCTGCATCGCGGCGAGAAGGATCACGATCGCGGCGGCGGCGAGCCGGAAGGCTCGGCGCTCGAGCAATACCTGTCGCTGCTCGCGCCGACCGGCAAGAGCGTCATCGGCGAGTGGAAGAAGCGCGCGATCGCGCTGGCGCTGACGCGGCCCGAGCTGGTCAACAAGCTGGCCTCGACGTTCTTGCCGTATGCGCAGAACGGCTGCCTGCTCATCGTCGGCTTCGAGGGCGATCGCGGGCTCACCGAGGCCGAGGCGCGCGCCGCCGCCATCGAGCTCGAGCGCGCCGGTGGACGCGATCTCGGCGAGGGCCCCGGGCAGCGCTGGCTGCAGCATCGCTACGCGGTGAGCTTCCGCATGTCGAAGGTGTTCGACGCCGGCGCCTTCGTCGACACGATGGAAGTGGCGACCACCTGGGACAAGCTGCTCGAGCTCTATCGCGCGGTGCGCGCCGCGGTGTCGCCGCTGGCGTTCATCATGGCGCACTTCTCTCACGCGTACGCCGACGGCTGCTCGATCTATTTCACCTTCGCGGCGCGCGGCAACGGCGCGGCCGACGCGGAGAAGAAGTACGACGACATCTGGCGCGCCGGGCTCGCCGCCGTCACCAGGGTCGGCGCGACCATCTCGCACCATCACGGCGTCGGGCTGTCGAAGGCGCCGTTCATGCCCGAGGAGCACGGCGCGGCGATGGAGGTCTATCGCGCGCTCAAGGACGTGCTCGATCCGCACGGCGTCATGAACCCGGGGAAGATGGGACTATGAGAGCGCAAGGATGAGCGGCGACGCGCCGTTCTGGTCCGATCGGCTGGTGCACGCCGTCGGCGCGGCCAACGTGTCGACGCACGCCGGTCGCGCGCGCGTGCGTCCGGGCGCGCCGGCCGAGCTGTGCGACGTGGTGCGCATCGCCGGTGAAGTGGGCGCGCGCGTCGGCGTCGGCGCGGCCGCGGGCGACGCCATCGACGTCGACTTCGCGCGCATGTGCAACGTGCTCCACCTCGACGAGACCTCGCTCGTGGTCACGGCGCAGGCGGGCATCACGTTCGACGCGCTCGAGCGCGCCCTCGGCGAGCGCGGCCTCGTCCTCGGCGCGGTGCCGTCGTGGGCGCGCGGGCGCACGCTCGGCGCGCTGCTCGCGGCGCCGCGGCCGTCGGAGGCGTCGCCGCGCCTGGGGCGCTTCGTACAGACCTGCGTCGGCATCCAGGCGCTTCTGCCCGACGGCACCGAGATCGCCACGCGGCTGGCGCCGCGCAAGGCGACGGGGCCCGACCTCATGCACGCGATCGTGGGCTCGCGCGGGGCGCTCGGCCTGATCACCGCGGCCACGATTCGGGTGCAACGCCGGCAGGACGTGCAGCAGTCGGCGGCGTTCGCGCATCCGACGCTGCCGCAGGCGCTGTCGGCGGCGCGCGCGATCCTGGTGCGCGGCGGCCGTCCCGTCGATCTGTCGGTGTCGGCCGCGGGCGTGCTCGCGCTCGACGTCGACGGGCCGGAGGCGTTCGCCGCCGCCGAGGTCGCCCTGGCGGCCGAGGTCGCGCGCGCGCATGGCGGCGAGCCGGTGCCACACGCGCCGCCGCCGCGCTTGATGTCGCGGCCGCACGAGCGCGGCGTGGCGCTCGAGCGCGTCGACGGCGAGGTGCTGGCGCCGGCGCTCGTGGGCGACGCGATCCGCGTGGTCGGCTGGCACGTCGCCGGTGCTTGCGTCGTCGACAGCGCGCGCGCGCCGGCCGCCGATCCGCCGGCGCCGCCGGCCACCGCCGCGCTCCTGGCCGCGCTCAAGAAGCGCCTCGATCCGCAGGATCGCTTCGTCGATTGGCCCGCTCGCGATCACGACAGGGTTGCTCATTAAAATGTCGCCGCCGCCCGATACCGAGACCTCGCTCGCCTACTGCACCTATTGCCCCAAGCTGTGCCGTCACACCTGCCCGGTGTCGAACGCCGAGGCGAAGGAGACGCTCACGCCGCGCGACAAGATGGCGACGCTGCGCCTCATCCGCCGCGGCGAAGTGTCGCGCACCATCGAGCAGACCGAGCCGATCTACGGCTGCACCGGCTGCGGCGCGTGCACCGACTTCTGCCAGCACAAGGTCGAGCCCGCCGAGGTGCTCTTCGCCGGACGCGCCGAGGCCGAGCGCGAAGGGCGCGGCCATCCGGCGCTGCACGATCTCGTCGCCCGCTTCGGCGAGCACTCGCTCAACGCCGCCGCCGAGGTGCGCGCCGCGATCCCGCAGGCCAAGCGGCCGACCGAAGCGCAGATCGCCTTCTTCCCCGGCTGCGACGCGCCGTCGCTGGCGCCGACGATGCTGACGCTGTGCGAGCGCATCGGCGCCGAGTACGTCTCCGTCGCCGACGGCGAGCACGGCTGCGGCGGCTATCCGCTCCTCGCCGCCGGACAGCTCGACGCCTTCCGCATCCACGCCGAGCGCATGGCGCGCCAGCTCGCCGGCTACGCGCGCGTCGTCGTCAACTGCCCGTCGTGCGTGTGGGCGATGCGCACGCAGTATCGCGGGTTCGGCGTGCCGCTCGCGCCGGCGATCGAGCATACGAGCGAGTTTCTCGAGGGCTACGTCGAGCGGCTGCCCGTCGCCAAGAAGCGCGCCGCCGCGTTCTATCAGGACCCGTGCTACCTCGGGCGCTGGCTCGGCGTGTACGAGGCGCCCCGCCGTCTCGCCGGCAAGGCCGTCGAAGAGCTGCGCGAGTTTTCGCGCGCGAAGAACGAGGCCGAATGCACCGGCGGCGGCGGCCTTCTGCCGGTGACCATGCCGGCGACGGCGAAGGCGATCGCCGATCACCGCCTCGAGGAAGTTCGCCAGGCCAAGGTTGCGACCGTGGTGACCAGCTGCCCGACCTGCAAGCGGCAGCTCGGCCGCGACGACGTGCAAGCGATCGATCTCATCGAGCTCCTCGCCGAAGCCACGCGCGCCTTACCCCGCTGAGGTATAGTCGCGCCATGACGAGCGAGCGCAGCGAGCGTTGTAGATCGTCTGCTGTACGCGGCCCGTGGGGCCGCGTGAGGCATGAGCGAAGCTCATGACTACTGTCCTCGTCGTCAATCCGCAGTCGGCTGGCGGCAAGACCGAGCGCCGCTGGCCCGAGCTGCGCGCCACGATCCAAGAGGCGTACGGCAGCTTCGAAGAGCGCTTCACGCGCGCCGCCGGCGACGCCACCGAGATGACCCGCAAGGCGCTGCGCGACGGCGCGGAGCTCGTCGTCGCCGTCGGCGGCGACGGCACGATCAACGAGGTCGTCAACGGCTTCTTCGACGGCGAGCAGGCGATCGCGCCCAAGGCGTCGTTCGGCATCGTGCCCGCGGGCACCGGCGGCGACTTCATCAAGACGCTCGGCGTGCCGCGCGACACCTTCGCCGCCGCCGCGAGCTTGAAGTCGACGCCGCGCGCCATCGACGTCGGCCGGCTCAGCTACGTGCGCGACGACGGCTCGCGCGCGGTCCGCCACTTCATCAACATCGCCAGCTTCGGCATCGGCGGGCTCGTCGATCGCTACGTCAACCAATCGTCGAAGACCTTCGGCGGCAAGGTGTCGTTCGCCGTCGCCACGCTCAAGGCGGGCGCCAAGTACAAGAACGCGGCGGTGCGCCTCGTCCTCGACGGCGGCCCCGCGCGCGAGGGCAAGATCTACAACGTCGCCGTGGCCAACGGCCGCTACTTCGGCGGCGGCATGAAGGTCGCGCCCGACGCCGCGCTCGACGACGGCTGGTTCGACGTCATCACGCTCGGCGACTTCGGCTTCTCGGATCTCTTGTTGCGCGGGCTCGACATCTACACCGGCAAGCACCTCAAGAACCCGAAGGTGACGGTGCACCGCGCGCGCAAGATCGAAGCCGCGCCGGTCGACGGCGCCGCCGAGGTGCTGCTCGACGTCGACGGGGAGGCGCCCGGCCGCTTGCCGGCCACCTTCGAGTTGCTCGCCGGCGCATTGCAGGTCAGAGCAAAGGCGTGAGCAGGCTCGCGTGAGCAAGCGCCAGTGACCAAGAAGAAGCGTGGCGACGTCATCGATCTGAAGGAGCGCAAAAAACAGCGTGCTCCCCGTCCGCCGCGTCTGACGCGCGAGGTCTGGATCAAGATGGGCGTGTCCGCCGCCGCGGGCACGCTCCTGTTCCTCAGCTGCGCGACCTTCGACATCTGGCCGCTGACGTGGTTCGCGGTGGCCCCGCTCCTGGCGGTGGCGCTCCATCCGACCACCAGGAAACCCGCCTTCTACGGCTTCATTACCGGCTTGTTCGCGAACGGCGGCGGGTTTTATTGGATCGTGCCGTTCCTTCAGCGATTCGGGCACCTACCGATCATTGCCGCGGTCCCGATATTCTTACTGTTGGTATCGTATCAGGCGATTACCTTCGCGGTCTTCGCCTGGGGCGTGCGCCGCCTCGACGATCGCTTCGGCGTCGGCGTCACCTTCCTCGCGCCGGTCGTCTACGTCGCGTGCGAGATGGTCGTGCCCTACGTCTTCCCGTGGTACCTCGCCATCACGCAGGCGTGGGTGCGCCCGGTCATCCAGATCGCGGACCTCACCGGACCGCTCGGCGTGTCGTTCCTGCTCGTGCTGGCGAACGGCGCCATCTACGACGCCTGGGCCGCGTGGCGCGCCAAGAAGGCGCTGCCGATGCCGCGCCTCGCGGTCGCCGTCGGGCTCATCGCCGCGTCGCTCGGCTATGGCCTCGTGCGCATCGACCAGGTGTCGCGCGCGCGCGCCGCGGCGCCGAAGATCAAGATCGGCGTGGTGCAGGCGAACATCGGCATCCACGAGAAGTGGCACCCCAGCCTGGCGCAGGGTCAGCTCGCCGTGCATCAGCAGATCTCGCGCGAGCTCGAGCAAAAGGGCGCCGGGCTGGTCGTGTGGCCCGAGTCGTCGTACCCGTACTACTTCGCGCGCGATCAGTCGAAGGATTGGCCGGAGAACGATCCGCGGCGCGCGCAGCGCGGCTTCTCGACGCCGCTGCTCTTCGGCACGCTCACCGCCGACAACCACTCGCCCTACCCGTACAACTCGGCGATGCTGCTCGACCGCGACGGCGACGTGCGCGGGCTGTTCGACAAGAACATCCTCATGGTGTTCGGCGAGTACGTGCCCTACTACGACCAGATCAAGGACTACATCAAGCGTTGGATCCCCGAAGTGTCCAACTGGGCGCGCGGCACCGACGTCAGCGTCTTCCCGCTCGCCACGCCGAAGGGCGTGGTGCGCCTCGGGCCGATGATCTGCTACGAGGACATCTTTCCGTCGTTCGCGCGGCGCCTCGTCAAGCGCGATCCCAACATCCTCATCAACATCACCAACGACGCCTGGTTCGGCCGCACGTCGGAGCCGTACGAGCATCTCGCGCTCGCGGTCTATCGCTCCGTCGAGTCGCGGCTCGATCTGGTCCGCGCGGTCAACACCGGCGTGAGCGCCTACGTCGACGCCACCGGGCGCGTGTTCGACAAGTCGCCGTCGGTGGATCCCGACGAGACGCCCGACGTCAAGCCGGTCGGGCTCGTCGACGACGTGGCGGTGATGCAGCCGTTCAAGGTCTACGCGACGCTCGGCGAATGGTTCGGCGGGCTGTGCCTGCTCGCCGCGGTGCTGCTCGGGCTCATCGCGCGCGCGCGCGGCGGACAGCCGGTGCGCTGGCGGCTCGTCGGCGGCGGCGCGGCGGCGCTGGCGATCACGACGATCGTGCTCGCCGCGGTCTTCTGTGGGCCGGGACACCTGCGCGTCGTCTTGCAGCTGCTCACGCATCGGCCGCTCGACGTCGATCCCGACGTCAGCTTTTCCGTCGGCGTGCACCTTCTGCCCGCGGTGACGATCGCGTGTCTCGTCGCTGGATGCGTGGTCGCGCGCATGGCGCGCACGCCGCCGGGTGAGCGTGGGCCGCGGCTCGAGATGACGATGAGCGTGCTCGGCATCCTCGTGGTGCCGGCGGTGCTCTTCGGCACCCTCGAAGGCGAGCAGGCGGGCCTCGTGATTTCGGCGCTCGTGGCGACGGGATTGGCCTTCTTCGCCGGACGCATGTATCGCCGCATCTTCCCGTCCGGCGCCTAGCTGCTTAAGATCGAGGCATGCGCGCGTCGTGTTTCGCGCTCGCCGCCTTCGTGGTCTGGGGTGCAGCCGGTTGCGGCGCGACGCCCAAGCCGCCCGACGGGAGCGCGCCGCCGGCGGAAGTGCTGTATCTCGTGCACAACGAGATCTGGCGCATCGGCGCCGACGGCACGGGGGCGGCGCGCCTGGCCACCGTCGGCGACGACGGCTATCGCACCGCCTTCCCGCGCCGCCTCGCCGACGGCCAGCTGGCGCTGCTCGCCGACGACACCGGCGCCATCTATCCCTACCTCGTGTCGCAAGGCCAGATTCACACCGTCGGCGCCACCAACGTGACCATCCACGACTCGATCGCCGCCGCCACCATCGGCGGCGCCGCTGCGCTCGTCTACACCGTCACGCCCTACGTCGGCGGACGCGCGGCGCTCATGCGCGCCAACCCTGCCGGCAGCGACGTGCAGGGCGTGGCGCTCGAGCTCGGCGGCGTGCTCTCCGATCCGTCGCCGTGGGACGACGGCTCGGTCCTCGTGGTGCGCTCGGCGCGCGGCCAGGTCACCATCGAGATCCTCGACATCGCCGGCGGCAACACGCGCGAGGTGCTCGCCACCGTCGACGCGCCCTACTCCGCGCATGCGCCGGCGCGCCTGCCCGACGGCCGCGTGGTGTTCGTGCGCACCGATCCGCGCGACTCCACCGACACCGCGATCGGCGAGCTCTTCGTGCTCGACCGCGGCGGCGTCGCGCGCACCACCGGCATCACCGGCGTGCTCGCGCTCGTCGTCGTCGGCAACGACATCGTCTACGAGGCCGGCGGCGCCGACGGCGTCACCGATCTCATCCGCACCAACCTCGTCGATCCGCCGGTCAATCTGACGCGCACGCCGACGGTCGCCGAGCACCTCGGCTGGAGCGACTCGTCGCACTGAGCGACGCTACAGCGACGTGGTGTGGCCGGCCTCGATGGTGATGTGGCGGGAGAAGACGCGACGGCGCGCGTGCAGCCGCACGTCGTACTCGCCGGGCGGCAGCTCGACGGTGCACGGCGCCGGCGGATAGTAGACTGCGCCGATCGACGGACGCGCGCCGGCCGGCCCCGACACCTCGAGGATGCCCACCGCCGGCTTGTGCGCCTCGCCCAGCGGCGTCACGCGCGGGGCCGCGGCGGGCGCGGCTTCGGGCGGCGCCACCGCCACGCGCGGCGGCGTGCCGCTCGAGGAGACGGCGATGACGATGGCGATGAGCAGCGCCGTGCCGACCGCGCCGGCGATGGCGAGGACGAGGCCGCGCGAGGGACGCGGGCCGAGCAGATCGCCGTCGGTGTAGAGCGGCTCCGGCGACGGCAGCGTGCGCGCGCCGATGGGCTGCGATTGCGTCGTCGCCGTCGAGGTCGCGCCCACCGGCAGGGTCATCGCGCCGAGCGTGGTCGCGCCCAGCGTGGTCGCGCCCATGGTGGTCGCGCCCACCGGCAGCGTGGCCGCGGCGCCGCTCGGCGTCAGCGTCGGCGGGCGCAGGCCGGGCGGCGTGGGCGTTCGATCGACCAGCTGCAGCCGCGGGCGCGCGCGCCGGAGCTCGGTGGCCACGTCGGTGGCTTCGTCGCTGCTCTCGCCGACGCCGCCGTCACCGCCGAAGTCGACGAGGTCGCCGCGCATGCGCGCCAGATCGCGCGCCAGCACCTCGGCATCGTAGCCCGGCGCGTGGCGCCCGAGCGCGGTCACCACCGCGCGCCGGAACTGCGCGGCGTCGGCGAAGCGCTGCCGCGGATCGTCGACGACGGCGCGCCGCAAGATGTCGAGCACGTCGGGCGGCAGGAGATCCGGCGGCAGGCGGCGCGGCCACACGAACATCGGACCGTAGGGCGAGGCGTGGCTCGACTCGCGCGCGCCGTCGCCGAGGAGCGCCTCGAACAGCGTGACGCCGACGGCGTAGAGATCGGCGCGATGGTCGACCGGCTGTCCGGTCAGCTGCTCCGGCGCCATGTAGCGCGACTTGCCCTTGACGCTGCCGGTGCGCGTGCGCGTGAGCCGCCCCGAGGCGTGCGCGATGCCGAAGTCGCCGAGCTTGACCGCGCCGTTCTCGTCGATGAGCACGTTCGCCGGCGACACGTCGCGATGCACGATGCGCCGCGGGTTGCCTTGATCGTCGACGGCGCAGTGGACCGCGTGCAGGCCACGCAGCACCTCGCCGATCACGAACAGCGCCATCGGCAGCGGCAAACGAGCACCGGCAACGCTGCGGGCAATGGAGCGTAGATCGAGCCCGCACACGTACTCCATGACGATGTAGAAGATCTCGCCCTGGCGCCCGACGTCGATCACCTGCACCACGCACGGGTGCACGATGTTGCCGGCGATGCGCGCCTCGTCGAGCAGCATGTCGACGAACTCGGGCTCGTTGGCGAACTGCGGCAAGAGCACCTTGACCGCGACGTCGCGCTCGAAGCCGCCGAGCGACTGCACGCGCGCGCGGAAGACCTCGGCCATTCCGCCGCGGCCGATGCGCTCGACCAGCGTGTACCGGTCGAGGCGATCCCGCATCTGCACGACGCCGGCCACGGGCATGTCGCAGGGTCAAAGCCAGAAGTGTGCCGGTCGCAACCCCCCGAAACGATTGTGGGGCCGCCCACGCCCGCTAGGGTGCATCGACCTCATTGCCCACGGCTGTGGGGTCGGAGAGCCGCAGTCGGGACGAGCGGCGGATGGTTCGGCCAATTCGACGCGTAGGAACGAAAAGAGGTAAGATGCGGCGACGCGAATTTCTGCGAGGGGTGCACATGCGCGCGATCGTGGTGGGTCTCGTGGTGCTGGCGGCAGCGTCGAGCGCGCGCGCCGCGGGCGAGAACATGGAGCAGGCCAAGGCCTACTTCAAGAGCGGCGTCGAGGCGTACGACCAGGGCAAGTACGAGGTGGCGCTGCGCGAGTTCCAGCACGCGCACGCGCTCTCGCACAGCCCGGCGCTCTACTTCAACATGGCCGCGTGCGAAGAGCATATGGACCACTTTCAGGCGGCGGCGCTGCTCCTGCGCCAGTATCTGATCGAGAAGCCCGACGCCGATGATCGCGACAACGTGCAGCTGCGCATCAAGTCGCTCGAGGAGCGCGACGATCGCCTGCACAAGATGATCGAGCCCGAGCCGACGGTGAAGCCAAACCCGGGCCTGGTGACGACGACGCCCGCGGAGACGGCGCCGCCGCCGAAGCCGCACCTCAAGCTCACGTGGGTGATGCTCGGCGTGACCGGTGCCGTCGGGATCGCGGCGATCGGCGTCGGCGCCTACACGGTCGCGCATCACTCGAGCCTGGAGAACGGGTGCGGCAAGACGCCGCAGGGATGCTCGTCGTCGCAGATCAACGGGCTCAAGTCGACGGCGATCGCGACCGACGTGCTCATCGGCGTGACCGCGGCGGCGGCGGTGGCGACGGTGGCCTTCGCCATCGTCGAGAGCCGCAAGGGGCGCGCGCAGCACGCCGGCCGCGCCACCAACGTGGCCTGGATCGGTAACGGGGTGGCGTTCTGATGCGCCCCGTCGGATTCGTCGCCACGGTGGCGCTCGCGCTCGCGGGCTGCTCGCTCCTGTTCAACGGCAACGACTTGAAGGGCACCAACGGCGGCGGCGGCGACATGTCCGTCGGCGGTGATGGCGATCTCGGCTCGGGTGGCTCGGGCGGTGGCGGCGGCGGCGGCTCTGGCGGCAGCGGCGGCGGCGGCGGCACCGCGGCATGCACGCCGAAGTCGACGATCAAGTTCACGCTCTCGCACCCGAGCGTGGCCGGCGCCGACCCGTACCACGTCGCGCTCGCCGACATCGACGGCGACGGCAAGCCCGACATCGTGACCTCCAACTACGGCGAGGACAACTTCAGCGTCCTCCTCGGCGACGGCGCGGGCAACCTCACGCTGGCGCCGACGACGCCGATCGCGACCTGCACGAGCCCGCTCGACTTCGCCGTCGCCGACCTCAACGGCGACACCAAACCCGACCTCGTCATCAGCTGCTTCGACGGCACCACCGAGGCGATCGACGTGCACGTCAACACCAGCACGCCGGGCGCGGTCAGCTTCATGGCGCCGAAAGCGATGACCCTGCCGGTCACCAACGCTCCGTTCTTCCCCGTCGTCGGAAAATTCGCCGGCAACACGGCGCACCCGGGGCTGGCCCTCGTCGGCAACAACCGCATCTACCTCTTCTATGGTCCCGGCGACGGCACCTTCCCCACCGGCGGAGCCAACTTCATGGCGGGCATGGGCACCAATTCGGCCGCCGTCGGCGACCTCAACGGCGACGGTATTGATGACATCGTCGCCTACAACGACGACGACGACGACCTGTACATGGCGACCTCGGTAGGGACGAACTACACGACGCAGAAGCTGGCCTTCAACACCACCGACATGGGCTCGAGCGGCGGCCAGGTCTACTTCGGCGGCACGCCCATCCTCGTCGACTTCGATCACGACGGCCTGAAGGACATCGTGATCGCGTCGGGCACGAGCCAGCCCGGCGACATCTACATGTTCAAGAACAGCGGCACGGCGAACGCGCCGTCGTTCCCCGTCTTCGCCAAGACGATCGACGTCGGCGACGAGCCGCTCGTCGTCGCCATGGCCGACTTCAACTGCGACGGGGCCCTCGACATCGTCTCGTCGTCGAACGGCTGCCAGCCGGCGCAGGGCTGCAGCGGCGGTCCCGCGCTGTGGGTGCTGCCCGGCGCCGGCACCAGCTTCGGCGCCATGCAGACGACGACGATCGATCCCTACTGCGACAGCTTCGCCATCGCCGACTTCAACGGCGACGGCTATCCCGACATCGCCTGCGGCGGCGGCAGCGGCAATTCCAAAAGCATCAACCTGCTGCTCTCGACGCCCTAGCAGCGGTTGCATTTCGGAATCCGCGCCGTAAGATGCGACTCCGCGTAAAACCAAGGAGTCGCCGAAATGGATACGATCGAGGTCGCCGCCGACGGCACCGTCAAGACGCCGAACCGCCCCACCATCCCGTTCATCGAGGGAGACGGCACCGGCCGCGACATCTGGCGCGCCAGCGTGCGCGTGTTCGACGCCGCCGTCGAGAAGGCCTACAAGGGCGAGCGCAAGATCCAGTGGAAGGAAGTGCTCGCCGGGGAGAAGGCGTTCAAGCAGACGAACAACTGGCTGCCCGACGAGACCGTCGCAGCCTTCAAGCAGTACAAGGTCGGCATCAAGGGCCCGCTGACCACGCCGGTCGGCGGCGGCATCCGCTCGCTCAACGTCGCCCTGCGCCAGATGCTCGACCTCTACGTGTGCCTCCGCCCGGTGCGCTACTTCAACGGCGTGCCGTCGCCGGTCAAGCACCCCGAGAAGGTCGACATGGTGATCTTCCGCGAGAACACCGAGGACATCTACGCCGGCGTCGAGTGGGCCGCCGAGTCGCCCGAGGCGAAGAAGGTCATCGAGTTCCTGCAGACGCAGATGGGCGTGAAGAAGATCCGCTTCCCGGAGACCTCGGGCATCGGCATCAAGCCGATCTCGCGCGACGGCTCGGAGCGGCTCATCCGCGCCGCCATCGAGTACGCGATTCATCACAAGCGCAAGTCGGTGACGCTGGTGCACAAGGGCAACATCATGAAGTTCACCGAGGGCGCGTTCCGCGATTGGGGCTACGCGCTCGCCAAGCGCGACTTCGGCGGCGTCGAGATCGACGGCGGGCCGTGGTGCAAGCTGCCGAATGGGATCGTCATCAAGGACGCCATCGCCGACATCACGCTGCAGCAGGTGCTCACGCGTCCGGAGGACTTCGACGTCATCGCCACGCCGAACCTCAACGGCGACTACCTCTCGGACGCGCTCGCCGCGCAGGTCGGCGGCATCGGCATCGCGCCCGGCGGCAACATCAACTACAAGAGCGGCCACGCGGTGTTCGAAGCCACGCACGGCACCGCGCCGAAGTACGCCGATCAGGACAAGGTCAATCCGGGCTCGGTCGTGCTCTCGGGCGTCATGATGCTCGAGCACCTCGGCTGGAACGAGGCCGCGGCGCTCATCCTCAAGGGCCTCGAGACGTCGATCGCCAACAAGACGGTCACCTACGATTTCGCACGCCTGATGCAGGGCGCCACCGAGGTGAAGTGCTCGGAGTTCGGCGATCTCGTCATCAAGAATATGTAAACTCACCGACGGTGGGTGGGTGTAGACGCCCCGCCTTTTCGTAGGCCGCGCCGCAAAATCTCAAGCGAATTTACTCGGTACCGCGATTGCACTGCGCCGGGCGCATGCGGTGGTGGTGTCTCGTCGCGGCTTTGTGTACGGGCTGCTCGTTCGACGTCATCGGGACGAACGTCGATCCCGGGACGCCGGCGTCGGGCGGATCGCCGACGAGCTCGATCCCCGATCAGCCCGACGCCGCCACCGCGCCGCCGACGTCCGATCCGACGCCACCGCCGCCGCCGATGCCGCCCGCCGCGGACATGTCCGTGCGGCGCATCGGCACCGCCTGCACGTCGAACGCGCAGTGCGACCCGGGCCTCACGTGCGCGCAGACCTTCATCGTCGGGCTGAGCCGCGTCGACATCCCGGGCGGCTACTGCACGCTCGACTGCAGCAGCGCGGCGTGCCCGCCCAACAGCTATTGCGGGACGTTCAGCTTCGGCAAGTTTTGCGTGTCGTCGTGCCCGCCCGATCCGTGCCGCAAGGACTACAAGTGCTGCATGAACAGCAGCCAGAAGGCCTGCCTGCCCGACAATCTATGCGGCCCGGGCTAGGGCTGAGCTACGGAAGCGGTGCTTCGTCGGCCTTGATCTGCTCGCGATCGGCCTTGTGCTCTTCCTTCGCCGCCTTGTAGTAGTGGCCGTGCTCGGCGGCGCGATCCGCGCGATCCTGGTGATAGTCCGCCTTGGCCTGCTCCATCGTGTGCGAGCAGCCGAACGCACCGAGAGTGAGCATCGAACCGGCGCTCAGCGCCAACATGAGCTTACGCATGCGTCCTCCTTTTCGGCTAAGGGAGATGCAGCACTCGATCCAAACAGCGGCGGCGATCGTCACCAACGCAGGAGAATCGAGGCGCCCGCTCCTCCTTCGGGGACGACGAGCGGCGCAAAGGCGACGCCGAGGCGCGGCGGGCTGGGGCGCGCGGCGAGCTCGCCGCGACGGTAGAGCCGGAGATCTTCGACGACGTCGGTGGGCTGCGTGGCGATCTGGATCTCGCCGACGCCGATGCCGACGAGGCTCGAGTAGGCGAACGGCGCCCAGCGGTTGTAGCCGAGCCCGAGGATGAGGCCGCCGGCGATGTTGATGGCGAAGGTGCCGATGTGCGTGAGCGGGCCGACGCCGAACTCCTCGGACTGCGCGTCGCGGATGAAGAGCAGCTCGGCGGTGTTGAGGAGCGAGCAGACGTCGGTGCCGCGGGCGCGCTCGCGCTCGTAGTGGCGCGCCCACCAGTTGGCGTCGCCGATGACCTTGAGCGGCAGGAGGAAGTTGGCGAGCACGCCGATGGCCGACGAGCTGGCGCCGATGATGTCGGCGGCCTTGTCGCTCGTCTTGGTTTGCGTGACGGCGAGCCCGGCCTCGACGGCGGTAACGACCGAGTAGGCGCCGCGCCACGTCCAGGCCCAGATGCGCGCGCGGGCGGCGCCGGAACGCAGGTGCTGGTTCAGCCAGGCGAGTCGCACCTCGGCATCGATGGCGGTCAGCTCGGGCGTGCCGCCGTCGATGGCGCGGCAGTGCGTCTCGGCGGCGGCGGCGCGGGGCGAAACAAAGGGCAACGCGAGGATCACGAGGGCGGCGAGGCGCGACGCACCGGCACGAGGCACGACGGCATTGTAGGCACGTCGAGCGGGCGTGCGTCCACGCGGGATGGCGTGAACTTGTTTGAGCGAGGAGGTCCCGCAAAAGCGTAACTCAGACTTGAGTTTCTTCGTGCCGGAGCGTACCGTCCGCGCATGGCAAACCGGACGCTGCGCCTCGCGTTCGCGATTCTCTCGACGGTGAGCGGCTGCGCGTCGACGTACAAGCCGAACGAGCTGCCGCCGCCGCGCGACTTCTCCGTCGACGTGCCCGACATGGGCGACGGCACCGGCGGCAACGGCGCGGGCGACGACCTGGCGGTGTCCGGGGGCGCCGGCGCGGATTTGTCGGTGGCGCACGACATGACGGCGACGATCGCCGACCTGGCGCTGGCGCGCGACATGGTCGAGCCGTGCGTCGGCGACGGCGACGGCGGCGTCGCGCCGACGTTGTGGCTGGCGGCGCCGTCGTCGAGCGGGCTGTTCGCGGCGCGGCTGCGCGGCGGCACGTGGACGACGCTGCCGGCGCTGGGCGCGAGCGCCGCCGTCGACGACGTGGCGATCGCCGGCGTGGCGGGACGGCCGCTGGTGGCGGCGAAGCTGCACGACACGACGCTGGCCGCGGCCGGCTGGGACGGGTGCCGCGATCGCTTCGTGCCGTCGCTGGCGGCGATCGGCGCCGCGGCGGCGACGGCGGCGCGGCCGGCGCTCGTCGGAAACACGGGCGCCGGCGGCGACGTCGTGTTCCGCGGCGCGGTCAACGGCGATCAGCGCTACTACTGGTCGCACTTCGACGGCACGGCGTGGGGCGCGATCGCGACGCAGGGGAGCTTCTTGTCGACGCTGCCGCCGGCGGCGGTGCGCGCGGGCGGCGCGGTGCACGCCATCTTCGTCGGCACCGACATGAACCTCTACGACGGCGTGGTGCAGACGACCGGCGGCGGCGCGGCGACGGCGCTGACCGGCAACACCAGCGCGATGCCGGCGGCGGCGGCGGTGGCGCCGGACGGGGCCGTGCACGTCCTGTACACGGGGACGAACCAGCACGTCTATTGGTTCGTGACGTCGGCGCCGTCCACGGTCCACGATCTCTGCGACGGGCAGGCGGCGGGCTGTTTCATCGTCACCGACGCGGCGCCGGCGCTCGCGTTCGGCAGCGACGGCGGCGCGGTCGCGGTGTGGCACGGCACCGACGGCAAGCTGTACGCGTCGCGGCTGTCGGGGACGCAGTGGGGCGCGGCCGTCGGCATCTCGGGGAGCGACACGACGTCGCTGGCGCCGGCGGTCGCCGGAGACGTCGGCGGCGGCATCGCCGACGTCGTCTACGTGCGCGCCGACGGGACGCCGCGCCATGCCGCGCTGACGGCGGGCGGCTGGCAGGCGCCGGTGACGGTGGCGGCGACGACGCTTTCGGGCGCGCCCGCGCTCGCCACCACGCCCTAGTGTCCCGAATCAGAAATTCGCTAGCAGTCGGGCGTCGCGACATCCGCGGGCGCTTCGTTGCTCCTCCCTTGAATACCTTCAGGTATTCGCGGTCGTCGCGCCTCGCGCGCGCGGCGCCGCACCGCCCTCGGTGCACGCGAATTTCTGACACGGGACACTAGCCTCGCGCCGCTCCCTGCCTTCGCGCTCCACAGCATTGCGCCCGCCCGCCCGGGGCGTTATAGATTGCGCGCGAAAAGACACAGTCACTTAGGAGGACGCGATGCCCCGCAGGAACAAGATCGCACTCATCGGCGCCGGCAACATCGGCGGCGAATTGGCAGCCCTCGCCGCGCGCGAGCAGGTCGGCGACGTCGTGCTGTTCGACATCCCCGAGAAGGAGGGCCTGGCCAAAGGCAAGGCGCTCGATCTCGAGCAGAACGGAAGCGTGCTCGGCTACGACGTGAAGATCACCGGCACGTCGAACTGGGACGACTGCGCCGGCTCGGACGTCGTCATCGTCACCGCCGGCGTGCCGCGCAAGCCCGGCATGTCGCGCGACGATCTTCTATCGATCAACCTGAAGATCATCCGCAACGTCGCGGAGAACGTGAAGACGAAGTGCAAGGACGCCTTCGTCATCGTCATCTCCAACCCGCTCGACGCGATGGTCTACGAGATGAAGAAGGTCTCGGGGCTCCCGGCCAAGCGCGTCGTCGGCATGGCCGGCGTGCTCGACTCGGCGCGCATGACGCTGTTCCTGGCGCGCGAGCTCGGCGTGTCGTCGAAGGACGTGCGCGCGATGGTGCTCGGCGGCCACGGTGACACGATGGTGCCGGTGACCTCGTACTGCACGGTCAACGGCGTGCCGATCAAGACGCTCATCGGCGCCGACAAGCTCGACGCCATCGTCAAGCGCACGGCGAGCGGCGGCGGCGAGATCGTGAAGCTGATGGGCACGAGCGCGTACTACGCGCCGGCGTCGGCGGCGATGGCGATGGCCAAGGCCTACCTGCACGACGAGAAGCGCATGCTCCCCTGCGCGGCGTACTGCGAAGGGGAGTACGGCTACAAGGATCTGTACATCGGCGTGCCCTGCGTGGTCGGCGGCGGCGGCGTCGAGAAGATCGTGACCATCGAGCTCAACGCCGACGAGAAGGCGATGCTCGACAAGTCGGCGGCCGCGGTGCGCGAGCTCCTCGAAGCCTCCAAGAAGCTGTAAGTCGAACGCACGTTCGGATTTTCGAACAGCCGTTCGAAAATCAAGTTCCGCTCGCCAACAACACCACGGAGTAGCCGATCGCGGTCTTGCCGCCGGGATTCGCATATCCGTGCTTCTGATCGCCACGAAACACCACGACGTCCCCGGCCTTGAGCGTCCAGCTCTCGCCCGCGACCGAGAGCTGGATCTCGCCCGACTCGCAGGTCAGATACTCGCGCGTGCCGTCGGTGTGCGGGATGCCGGACATGGCGGCGCGCGGCGGCAGCTCCAGGCGCTCGAGCGAGACGCCGGGGATGGCGTCGGGCAGCAGCCGCGAGATGTGGACCTGGCCGCGCGTCTTCTGCGGCAGCGAGCCGGCGGCGTAGAAGCGGCAGGCGGCGCGCGGCGGTGAGATCAGCTCCTCGACGGAGACCTGGAGCGCGAGCGCCACCTTGTGCAGGACCGAGAGCGTCGGATTCGCGCCGCCCGATTCCAGGTGCTGCCAGGTGGCGCGCGGCAGGCCCGAGAGCTTGGCCATCTGCTGCTGCGAAAGGCCGCGTCCCAGGCGGAGATCGCGGATGTTGTCGCCCACACGGGCGCCCATGTCGCTCGACCTCGGCGTGCTCATGGGTTGGCACTATGCCAATAGATTGGCAGAAGCGCCAATCCTTTGGCGGGCAGGGATTAGGCTGAGGGCGTGGAGGGAATCATGTCACTCAATGCCATCGTCACCGGCGCCAGCCGCGGCCTCGGCCGCGCGCTCGCCGTCGAGCTGGCGCGCACCGGGGCGCAGGTGGTCCTGGTGGCGCGCGAATCGGAAGAGCTGCACGCGGCGGTCGCGGAGATCCGCGCCGCCGGAGGGAAGGCGCACGCCGTCGCCGCCGACGTGGGCGACAAGGAGGCGATCCACCAGATCGCGGGCGCGGCGGCGGGCCTGGTGGGGCCGATCGATCTGTTGGTCCACAACGCGAGCACGCTGGGGCCCACGCCGCTCAAGCTGCTGCTCGATACCGAGTGTGAAGACTTCGAGCGGGTGTTGCAGGTGAACCTCGTCGGGCCGTTCCGGCTGTCGAAGGCGATCGCCGGCGGCATGGCGCTGCGCGGGCGCGGCACCATCGTGCACGTATCGTCGGACGCGGCGACGAGCGCCTATCCGCGCTGGGGCGCGTACGGCGTGTCGAAGGCGGCGCTCGATCATCTCGGGCGCTCGTGGGCGGCGGAGCTCGGCGAGCTCGGGGTGCGCGTGCTCGTCGTCGATCCCGGCGAGATGGACACGGCCATGCACGCCGACGCCATGCCCGAGGCGGATCGCACGACGCTGGCGCGGCCCGAGGCGGTGGCGCATCGAATCCTGGTTCGAATTTTCGAACCGGCGTTCGAAAACGGGGCGCGCGTGGCGATCGGAGGTGGGTCGTGAGGGCGGCGAGCGCGCCACGCGGGCGAGCCGAGCGGCGGCTGCTCCTGCTCGATCGCGAGAGCGGCGCCGTGGGCGACGCGGTGCTCGACGATCTGCCGTCGCTGGTGCGGGCCGGCGATCTGTTCGTGGTCAACGACGCGGCCACGCTGCCGGCGTCGCTGCCGGCGCGGCTGCCGTCGGGCGCCGCGGCGGAGGTGCGGCTGGTGCGTGCGCGTGACGACGGGCGGCGCTGGCAGGCGGTGCTGCTCGGCGCCGGCGATTGGCGCACGCCGACCGAGCGGCGCGCGCCGCCGGAGCCGCTCGCGGCGGGCGATCGCCTCCAGGTCGCCGGGCTGGCGGCGACGGTGACGGCGCTTTCTCGAACATCGGTTCGACTCTTCGAGCTGCTGTTCGAAAGCGACGCCGATGCCGCGTGGGCGGCGATCTATCGGCATGGGCGGCCGATCCAGTACGCGCACGTGCCGGAGCCGCTGGCCTTGTGGTCGGTGCAGACCGCGTACGCGGCGCGGCCGTGGGCGGCCGAAGCGCCGTCGGCGGGCGTGCCGCTCGACTGGTCGCTCCTCTCGGCGCTGCGCGCGCGCGGCGTGGGCCTGGCGGCGATCACCGAAGGCGCGGGGCTGTCGTCGACGGGCGATCCGGCGATCGACGCCGCCCTGCCGCTTCCCGAGCGCTTCGAGGTCTCGGCGGCGGCGGTGCGCGCGGTGAGCGCGGCGAAGGCGGCGGGCGGGCGCGTGGTGGCCGTGGGCACGAGCGTGGTGCGCGCGCTCGAGAGCGCGGCGGCGTCGGGCGAGCTGCGCGCGACGAGCGGCGAGACCGATCTGGTGATCGGGCCCGGCTACCGGCCGCGCGTCGTCGACGGGCTGTTCACCGGGCTGCACGAGCCCACGGCGAGCCACTTCGCGCTCCTGCAGGCGTTCGCCGGCCGCGCGCAGCTCGAGGCGGCCTACGCGCACGCCGAGCGCGGCGGCTACCTCGGCCACGAGTTCGGCGACGCCAACTTGATCCTCTGAATCAGCGACGGACGACTAGGAGCTGTCCCTATTTCCACAGCGTCGCGAGAGTGACGAGACGGAAGCGAGCGCATCGACCGAGGAGCGAGCAGTGCAGGCATACTTGCGGTCTGTCGAGCAGCGCAGCGACGAGGCCGTTGCGCGCAACGAACGGATCGTCGCTCGCAGCAGGTGTGGGAATAGGGACAGCCCCTAGTACGTCGCCGCAGTGAATTTGACTGGTTGCCGAAGTGAATTCGACTAGTTGCCGATATTCGACAGCACGATGGGAGCCCTCGCGTATTGGCTTTTCCAAGGCGCCAAAGGCGCCGTCGGCCGGCAGTCCGGCCGTCAGCAGGAGAGAGGCTCGGCGGGCTCTGCCCGACGAGGGAGGCGGCACGCCTCCTGGGATCGATGCGCAGTACCTCGCCGCGCCGTCCGAATACGTCGCCGGGTTGTGAACCGAAACGAACCGATCGAAACCACTGCGGCGAGGTACTAGTACCACCTGATCACATCCGCGAGCTTCCGACGGCAACGAACTCTCGTTCGACTGGTCGGCGACAGAGCGGACAAGTGCCGATGCGGCGGAGCAGTACCTGCTGAAGGCGGCGGCGAACTTCAGGCAGCGTCCAGGTCAGCCTCTTCCGGGGGGAAAAGCGCCCGTTGCAGGGCGAGGAAGGCGTGGGCGACGGCGCAGAGCGCTGCGTGATGGTGAAAGCCGCGCCACATTCGACCTTCGAAATGATCGAGGCCGATCTCTTGCTTCAGCTCTTGATAGTCGCGCTCGACGCGCCAGCGTAGACGAGCGGCGCGGACCAACGCCTTGAGCGACGTACTCGCCGGCAGCGACGAGAAATAGAACTTCGTCGGTGCGTCCTCGCCGTCGGGCCACTCGCAGAGCAGCCACTCTTCATCGCCCGGCGGTCGGCCCTTGGTGCGACGCTCGGCGGAGCGAATTCGGCGCGCGAAGAAGCGCGATGATTGTTTGCCACGCGACCCCTCGCGCCACGTGACACGTCGGTAATTGTCGAGGCCGAGCTCCGTCGCGTAGCGCGCGAGCGAAATCGGCTCGACGGCGGCAGACGCGCGCGTCGAGGGTCGGCCCGATTTTCCGTCGGTGCGAGGGGCAACAATCGGCTCGATGCCTGGTTGCCAAATGCAGTGGCTGCTCATGACGGCGACGACGTACGGCAACTGTCGCTCAGTCAGTCCGTCACGGAACTCGGTCGCATCGCCATATCCCGCATCGGCGAGAACCATGTGCCGGCGGACGCCCGCCCCCAGCGCGTCGTCGATGAGCGCGAGCGCGATCTGCCACTTCTTCGCGAACTCGATCTCGACCGGAACGCCGACGGTGCGTCGACGCGCAGCATCGTTTGCCCATGCTTCAGGCAAGAACAAGCGCATGCCGATGCACGCGCTGCCCAGCTCGCCCGCGAGATGAACGCTGACCGCGACCTGGCAATTATCGACGCGGCCGAGCGTGCCCGAGTACTGACGCGAGACGCCGACGGAGTATTTCCCTTTCTTCGGGAACCCGGTGTCGTCGACGACGAGCGCCTCGATGCCGGGCAGCTCGCGATCGATCTTCGTCGCTACTCGCGAAAACATTTCTGCGTCTGACCACGGCGAGAAACAGACCGCCTGCTGCAGTCGTTGACGCATCGCTTCGATCTCGGATGCGTCGTCGACGAGCCGCGCTGCCATCGGCTGCACGCTCTTGCGCTCGCCATCGAGCAACAGCCCCGTCACGTACGACGCCATTGCTCGTCGTCGCTCGGGACGGCCCATGCCGTCGACCATCGAGTCGATGAAGCCGCCCAGCTCGCGATCCAGTCGGTCGATCTCTCGTCGCTGCATGACGACGGTAGATCACACTACCGGATCGCGCGCAAGAAAGTGACTAGGTCGTACTAGTAGGCGACGTACGGCGGGCGGTCGTGCGCGACCCACTTCTGCACCGACGGACGCGCCCACTGCGCTTCGGCGAAGGCGCGCAGCTTCTTCGGCACGTCGTGACCGTTCAGGATCAGGCGGTGGAGCATGAAGGCCAGATCGCTGTCGGCCTGGCACCATGCGCCGAACAGCGCCGTGGCGCCGTCGGGGATGAGGCGCGACGCGGTGTCGTAGAGGCGGCGCACCGCGGTCTCGCCGGCGGCCGACAGCGGCTGGTCGGCGCGAGCGTAGAACATGGTGTGCGTCGGACGCTCCTCGCGGATCGGCATGAGGTCGGAGCGGATCCAGTGCAGCACCATGCGCGCGCGGGCGCGATCGCGGATGTCCTCGGGCAGCGCGCGCTTGTACTGCGGCGCGGGGAAGGCGTCGTCGAGGTAGTCGACGATCGCGGCCGACTCGGCGAGCCAGAAGCCGTCGTGATCGATGGCTGGCACGCGGCCGGTCATCGACGGGCCGAGATACTCGGGCCGCTTGTGCGCGCCGTCGGCGAGCGAGACGGTCTTCCAGACGTAGGGCACGCCCTTCTCCTCGAGCGCGACGTAAGCGGAGAAGGCGTACGGGCTGATGCTGAAGCTGTCGATGTAGAGCGTGAGCGCCATCATTCACCTCTGGATGCGGAGCATACCCGTACTGCGATAGGGACGGGGAGGCGCTTCTGCCTCCTCGATGAAGCCGAGCTTGCGGTAGAGCGGCTGCGCGTCGCGCGTCTGCAGGAGCACGCGGGCGACGGTGCGCACGCGCGGATGATCGAGGCAGACGCGCATCACCGCCTCGCCGAGGCCGCAGCCGCGCCACTCGGGCGCGACCACTACGTCGTAGACCCAGGCGTACTTGTGGCCGTCGGACAGCGCGCGCGCGCAGGCGACGAGCTTGCCGTCGACGCGGGCGCCGACGAAGGCGTGCGAGCCGGCGATGGCGCCGGCGATGCGCGCGCGCGGGTGGATGTCGTTCCAGTATTCGGGCGCCAGCAGCGCGACGGCGGCGTCGATGTCGCAAGGCGGCAGCGCGCAGTGCAGCGTCACCGGCAGCGTGGTGCGCAAGAAGTCCGGCGTCGGCGTGTCGGGGTTGGCGGCGCGCACGAGCTCGATGGCGCGCGGATCGCCGTCGCGGCCGCGCTGCCAGAGCGCGGCGAGCGTGCGGGCGCGATCGTCGGGGGCGCGATCTTGCAGGAGGCTCGCTTCGCCGTCGACGGCGCCATCGACGCGAAGCAGGCCGTCGTGCGCTTCGTGGGCGACGAGGCGGCCGCGGATGGAGGCGCGGCGGAAGAGCGTCGGCTCGTCGGCGAGCGGCTCGTGCACCGCGAGCACGGCCGGGCTGGCGAGCGCGGCGAGCGATTTGCGCGCGGAATCGTCGACGGCGAAGAAGACGGCGCCGTCGGACACCACCGGCGCCACGGTGAAGAGGAGCGGCGCGCCGTCGGGCGCCGTCGTCGCCAGCTGCGCGGTGGGCGCCGCTGCGAACAGCGCCAGCGCGTCGCCGCGGCTGATGCGGAACGCACGTTCGATCGCCATGGACCGATCGATATCGCCGAACTGGTACCCTCGAAAGGTCCAGTTTCGTGATATCGACTAGACCATGGCTCACTGGCAGGTGGCGCTCGATCTGCGCGAAGGGAGCGAGCAGCCGATCTTCATCCGCCTCGCGCGCGCCATCAGCGACGACGTCAAGCGCGGGCGCCTCAAGCCGGGCGACGCCCTGCCGGGGAGCCGCTCGCTGGCGCGCGCGCTCGGGGTGCATCGCAACACCGTGCTGGCGGCGTACGCGGAGCTGGCCGCCGAGGGTTGGATCACGACCGAGGCGGCGGCGCGCACCTTCGTGTCGCACGCGCTGCCCGACGTCGAGGCGGCGCCACGGCGCGCGGCCGCGAGCAAGCCGGCGGCGCTCGGGTTCGATCTGCCGGCGCGGCCGGGCGCGCGGCTGCCGCACGATCAGCTGCCGTCGGCGAACGTGCTGGCGATGTCGGGCGGGATCCCCGACGTGCGGCTGGTGCCGACGGCGCCGCTGGCGCGCGCCTATCGCCGCGCGCTCAAGCATCACGGTGCCGGCCTCCTCGGCTATGGCGACGCGCGCGGACATGCACGGCTGCGCGGCGCGCTCGGCGAGATGCTGTCGGCGTTGCGCGGCGTCACCGCCGACGCCGAGTCGCTCATGGTCACGCGCGGCAGCCAGCTGGCGCTCGCGCTCGTCGCGCGCACGCTGCTCGGGCCGGACGACGTCGTCGCCGTCGAGGCCTTGGGCTATCGCCCGGCGTGGAGCGCGCTCACCGCGACCGGCGCGCGCCTGGTGCCGGTGCCCGTCGACGAGCACGGCATCGACGTCGACGCGCTCGAGGCGATCGCGGGCAAGCAGCGGCTGCGCGCCGTCTACGTGACGCCGCATCATCAGTATCCGACGACGGTGATGCTCGACGCCGCGCGGCGCCTCAAGCTGCTCGAGCTGGCGCGCGCGCGGCGCATCGCGGTGATCGAGGACGACTACGACTTCGAATTTCACTACGAAGGACGGCCGGTGCTGCCGTTGGCGGCGACCGATCGGCACGCGCTCGTGGTCTACATCGGCACGCTCTCGAAGATTTTGGCGCCGTCGCTGCGCCTGGGGTTCGTCGTGGCGCCGCCGACACTGATCGAGCGGCTCGGCGAGACGCGCCTGACGATCGATCGCCAGGGCGATCAGGTCGTGGAGTGCGCGGTGGCCGAGCTCATCGAGGACGGCGAGCTGCAGCGGCACGTGCGGCGCATGCGGCGCATCTATCAGGGACGGCGCGACGCGCTGGTGGCGGCGCTGCGCAAGCGCGTCGGCAACGCCTTGTCCTTCGTGGTGCCGGCGGGCGGGATGGCGTTGTGGGCGCACGCCGCCGCCGGGATCGACGTCGACGCCTGGGCCGCGCGCGCGCTCGGACGCGGCGTCCTGTTCAACACCGCGGCGCGCTTCGCCTTCGACGGGAAGGCGCACGGCGCGCTGCGGCTCGGGTTCGCCGCGCTGTCGGAGGCCGAGCTCGACGAGGGCGTGCGCCGCATCGCGGCGGCGCTCAAGGGTTAGCCCGCTCGCGCGCCGTCAGCGCGCCTGCAGTTTGCCGAAGTCGATCGCGCGCAGCTTGTCGGGCGCGAGGATCGTGTGCACGGCGACGACACGACCGTCGCCGCCGACGTCGACGCGAAGGACGCTGCGCGGCGCCCAGTCGGGCTCGGGCGGCACCGTCTCCATCACGATCGCCGGCAGCCCGTTGATCATGCGCAGCGCGGCGGCCTTCACCTGCTCCATGCGCGCGAGCGTGTGATAGAAGCGCGCGACCTTGAGCGCACCGACGAGCGGCCTGGTGCCCGCGCGATAGCGGCCGCCGCCGTCCCCGATCGAGCGCGCGTCGTCGGCGAGCAGCGCCGCCACCGCGGCGACGTCGGCGCCGAGCATCGCCGTCACCAGCTTCTCCAGCGCCGCTTGCGTGCGCGCCTGCAGCGCCGCGTCGGGGCGGCAACGCGCGGCGTCGTAGCCGGCCATGGCGGCGCGCGCGCGATGGTGCGTGACCTTGACGTTGCCCTCGGTCATGTCGAGCGCGGCGGCGGCTTCGCGCACCGAGTAGTCGAACACGTCGCACAAGAGGAGCACCGCGCGCTGACGCGGGGTGAGCGCCTCGAGCGCGAGCAGAAAGGCGAAGGTCACGCTCTCGAGGCGTTCGTAGCGCGCGTCGGGTGGCTCGGTGATCGCCGGCTCGCCGGGCAGGCCGTGCGCTTCGGTCTCGACGGCGGCGGGCAGCCATGGGCCGGCGTAGGCGCGCGCGCGGCGGCGGCGGTACGCGTCGCGGGACAAGTTGACCGCGATGCGCCACAGCCAGGGGCGCCAGGCCGCTTCGTCACGGCCGCCGCCGGCGGGCGGATGCGTGAGCGCGCGCGTGAAGGTGTCCTGCACGACATCGTCGGCGTCGGCGGCGGAGCCGGTCATGCGATAGGCGAGGCCCCACAGCCGGCGGCGCTCGTTTTCGAACAGCCGTTCGAAAAGTAGAACGCCGGTTCGAACCATCAGGCGGCGGCCCGGACGGCGTGGCGCGCGACGACCAGCCGCGCGGCTTCGACGGCGGAGCCGACGGCGGCGTCGGCGAGCATGCCGGCGGGCCCGACCCAATCGCCGGCGATGAAGACACCGGGCGCGTCGGCCACGGCGACCGGCGGCCGCGACGCCACTCCGCCGGCGCGCGCGCGCGGCAGATCGTGGGCGACGATCATGCGCGGCAAGAAGCGGCGCTCGATCACGCGCTCGCGCCAACCCGGCTGCATGCGATCGAACAGCGCCGACAGCTCCGCCTCGGCATCGGCGTCGGCCTCGCTGCCGTCGAGATAGCGCATCGCGTGCACCACCGCGCCGTCGCCGGGCGCGAGCGCGGCCGCGCCCGAGTGGACCGAGAAGTAGACCGGGCGATCGACGCCGAGCGCGAAGCGCGAGCGCGGCCGCGGCAGCGATTGCAGCGCCACGTCGAGGCAAGCGGCGCGCACCGGCACGGCCTCGCGCGCGGCGGCGGCGAGCGCGGCGCTGCCCGGCACGAGCGACGCCGCCAGCGCGGGCGCGCCGCATAGGATCACCGCGTCGGCCGGCAGGCTGCGGCCGTCGGCGAGACGGACGGCGCGCCGCCCGAGCGCATCGATGTCGTCGATCGCCGTCACGTGCGCCTGCGTCTCGATGGTAGCACGCGCGGCGCGCGCAACCGCCGCCACGCCGTCGACGAGCGTCTGCCAGCCGCCGTCGAGATAGCGCACGCCGTCGCGCGCGGCGCTGGCGAGCTGCGCGATCGCCGCGCCGGCCGAGAGCGCACGCAGATCGGCGCAGTAGGTCGACACGCGCACCAGGCTCTCGAGGAACGCGCGCAGATCGGGCTCGGGCGCCTGCGCGTCGAGCCACTCGGCCATCGACACGCCCGCGATCGCGGCGCTGTCGATGCGCCCGATGCGCGCGAGCAGACGCGCCGCGCGCCGCTTGGCCGCGAAGGACAACAGGCCCGTCGAGAGCAGCGACACCATGCCCGTCGGCAGCGAATGCAGCTCCTCGCCGCGCAGCGCCCATCCCGACGGTGGATCGCCGCCGGCGAGCGGCAATCCGAGCGCGGCGAACGCGCGCGCCGCGGCGCCGCCGTTGTAGAGCGCGTGCGCGCCGAGGTTCAGATGAAAACCGTCGCGCACGTGCGTGGCCGCGCGTCCGCCGATCGTCGCCGCGCGCTCGCACAGCGTGACGTCGAGCGCGGCGCGCGCGCACGTCGCTGCTGCAGTCAACCCTGCGACTCCACCACCGATGATGACGACGTGTGCTCGAATGTGCGTGTTCATATACGGGCCTCCACCGATATCAATACGGGGTAATACGGATACCGATACTGGTTGCTACTGACACACGCACGAGAAACACAAAAGGTTACTGGGATTGCTTTACCGTCGGTGGTAGCTACCTTGGTTCGAGTGTCCTTGTGTCCTTCGCTGACTTCGTAGCCGAGCAACACGACGCTTTGATCGAGCTCTTCGTCGAGCGCGCGCGGCGTGAAGCGGACACCTCGGGGCTCGAGCGCATCGAGCTCGTCGATTCGCTCGCGTTCTTCCTCGACGATCTCGTCGATGCGCTGGCGTCGGGCGAGCCGATCACGCGCGAAGAATCGGCGGCGGCGAGCCACGGCGTCGAGCGGCTCAGCATCGGGTTTCGCGTCGACCGCGTGGTGCGCGAGTATCTGCTCGTCGTCGACTTGATCCTCGAGCTGGCGCGCAAGCACGGCGTGGTGCCGACGAGCGCGGAGATGACGACGCTGCTCCAGACGGTCGGCGACGGCGCGGCGATCGCCGCCGCCGAATACGTGCGGCGGCGCGAGGCCGATCTCATGCAGCGCGAGGCCGAGCACGCCGGCTTTCTCGCGCACGAGGTGCGCAACTCGGTCGCTTCCGCGCGCTTCGCGTTCGACCTCTTGCGGCGGCGCGAGTTCGCCGATCCGCGCTCGCTCGTGCAGATCATCGACGGCAGCTTGCGCGAGGCGAGCGCGCACATCGACAACGTGCTCACCGGCGCGCGCGTGCGCGGCGGCGTGGTCTCGCCGGTGCGCGTCTTTCCGCGCCTCCTGCTCGACGAGATCGCCGCGGCGTTGCATCCGCAGGCCGACGCGCGGCAGATCGCGATCGTCGTCGAAGCGGCGCACGATCTGCCCGGCCACGCCGACGCGCGCCTGTTGCGCTCCGCGCTCGAGAACCTGGCGAGCAACGCCGTAAAGTTCTCGTGCACCGGCGGCACCGTCACCATGAAGGCGATGTCGCGCGGACAGCACCTGGTGTTCGAGATCGGCGACTCGTGCGGCGGCATCGACGAGGCGACGGTCGATCGGCTGTTCCGTCCCTTCGTGCAGGGCAGCGACGAGCGCAGCGGCTTCGGCCTCGGGCTCGCCCTCGCGCGCGAATGCGCCGAGGCGCAGGGCGGCACGCTCGGGCTCACCAACATGCCCGGCCACGGCTGCGTCTTCACGCTCGCGATCCCGCACGCACGGTGACCCACGCCACTGCCGACGGCGCTTTTCGCCGTCAGGGCGATCCGCTAGCATCGTGGGATGGCACCAGTGCTGGAGTTCTTCGGGGGGCAGCGCGAGCCTTATCTCATCGAGCGAGCCGAGGTCTACATCGGGCGCGGCGCGGCGTGCGCCGTGCGGCTCGACAGCGCGGGCGCGGCCGAGCGCCACGCGCGCATGACCATGGATGGCGCGGGCAACGTGTTCATCCAGGATCTCGATACGCACTCGGGCACGCTCCGTAACGGCAACTTCGTGTACGGCGTGCAGCAGCTGGCCGAGGGCGACACCATCGAGATCGGCGGGATGTCGCTGACCTTCCGTGCGGCGGCGCCGGCGCTCAGCGTCGCGCCGGCGGCGGCGAGCACGTCGGCGGCGGCGCCGCGCTCGACGGCGCAGATGCGCGCGAGCGCCGAGGAGCGCACGCGCATGCCGACCGAGCTGCCGCCCGAGGTCAAGGCGGCGCTGGCGGCGCGCCAGCAGCAGGCGGCGCAGGCGGCGAACGCGCCCAAGCCGCCGCCGCCGGTCGAAGCGGCGCCGGCGGGGATCATCGTCGGCACGCCCGAGCCGGAGCCGGACAACTTCCGCACCGTGCAGATGGCGCCGCCCGATCTGGCGGCGCTGGGCATCGATCCGGCGTCGCTGCCGCCGATCCGCAAGCCCGAGCCGAAGCCGGCGGCCGCACCGCCGCCGCAGCCACCGGTGCCGTCGGCGGCGAAGCGCACGATGATGGGCATGCCGGCGCCGGTGTTGCCGAAGCCGCCGGGCGCGGTGAAGCCGGCCGACGTGCCGTTGTCGCCGCCGACGCCGAACCTCGGCTACATGGCGACGGCGGAGCTGCAGGCGCAGAAGCTGCCGACCGATCCGCCGACGGTGCAGACGACGGCGCCGCCGTCGACGCAGCAGCGCGCGGTGACGCCGCCGCCGTCGACGCAGCAGCGCGCGGTGACGCCGCCGCCGCAGACGCAACAGCGCGCGGTGACGCCGCCGCCGCAGACGCCGGTGATGGCGCGCCATCCGCACGCGACGGCGCCGACGATGATGGGCGTGCCGCGTCCCGTGCTGCCGCAGACTTCGACGCCGGTCGCGACGCCGCCGGTCGCGCCGCCGCCGGCGATGAAGACGGCGCAGCTCGAGGTGCCGGTGGTGCCGGTCGCGGCGCCGGCCATGCCGCCGGTGGCCGCGCCCTACGTGCCGCCGTCGGCGCAGCCGAAGCCGCCGCTCGCGCCCGCGCCGCAGCCGACGCCGGTGGCGACGGGGCCGCTTCCGCAGCACGCGTATACGCCGCCGCCGAAGGGCTCGTTCGGCGCGTTCTCGCGCGCGCTCGCCTTCATGGGCCAGATCTTCTCGCTCGCCGCCAAGCACAAGGCGCTCGGCAAGCCGCTCGTCTACGACGTGCTTCTGACCACGCCGATCATGGCCGCCTTCACGGTGCTCGAGCTCTTCGTGCACTCGCGCGGCGGCTTCTACGCGGTCATGGGCGTCGAGGCGTTCCTGCTCTACTTCATCGACTACGCGTGCAACTCGATCACGGCGTCGCTCATGTACGACTACGCGATGACCGGCGAGGCCTCGATGTCGACGGCCATTCCGCGCGTGAAGAAGGCGCTGCCCGGCGTCATGACCTTCGCCGCGGTGTCGGCGCTGCTCGACCTCGCGTCGACCTACGCGCGCGAGCGCAACGACGTGGTCTCGAAGATCATCCTGCGCGTCTTGCGCGCCATCTGGACGACGGCGACGTACGTGATCATGCCGGCGCTGGTGATCGAGGGCGTGTCCTTCGGCGACGCGTTCAAGCGGTCGAAGGCGCTCATGGACCAGGATCCGACGGGCGTCGGCGCCGGCGTGGTCGCCATGTCGCTCACGTCGTACATCGTGGCCGCGATCTGCTTCCCGCTGGCGTACGTGCTCTTGCACGCGGGCGCGCACATCCATCCCGCCGTCGGCGCGCTGTTGTCGATGCTGATCGTGAACCTGTATTGGGCGGTCAGCGGCTGGATGAAGATCGCCTACGCGACGTGCTTCTACATGTGGGCCCGCGAGTGCGAGCGCACCGGCACGACCGACCACGCGCTCGCGCCGATTCCGCTGCGCACCGCTCTCGACGCCGCCTGATGCCGGGCAAGCTCCTCCGCTAGCCGCTCTTCCCCACGACGTACAAGTTGAGCGGCTGGTCCTTGCCCTTGACGCGCATCGGCTCCACCGCATGGCCCTCCATGCCCTCGCCGCCGCGCTGCCAGGTCGTCTCCGACACCACGAGCGGCGCGCCCAGCTCCTTGGTGAGCCCCTCGATGCGGCTCGCGGTGTTCACCGCGTCGCCGATGTGCGTGTACTCGAGCCGCAGCGGCGATCCGATGTTCCCCGCCACCAGCCGCCCCGTATGCACGCCGATACCGATGCGCAGCGCGCGCTCGCCGCGCGCCGTGCGCACCGTGTTGAGCCGCTCGAGGCGCGTCAGCATCCCCGACGCGCACGCCAGCGCGCGCCGCGCCTGATCGGCCTCCTCCAGCGGCCGCCCGAACACGGCGCAGATGCCGTCGCCGATGAACTTGTCGAGGATGCCGTCGTGGCGAAAGATCTCGTCGACCATCTCGGTGAAGTATTCGTTGAGCATCGACACCACCTCGGGCGGTGACATGCCTTCGGACATGGTCGTAAAGTCGCGGATGTCGGCGAACAGCACGGTCGCCTCCTGCTCCTCGCCGCCGAGCGCCAGCGCCGACGGATCGCGCGTGAGCCGATCGACCGCCGGCCCCGGCAGGAAGCGCGCGAACGCGTCGCGCTCCTTCACGCGATGCACGACGCGCGCTGCGCGCTGCGCCTGAAAGATGAGCAGCGTGGTCAGCCCGGCGAACAGCGCGAGGTCGACGAAGCTGAACAGATCGAGCCCGTCGTGCCGCAGCTGCACCACGAAGTAGCCCACCACCGCCGCCACCGCGCTCACCACCGACGTGCGCCACGAGAAGCGCAGCATGTTGACGCTCAAGATCAGCATGAGCGGGATCTCGCATCCCCACACGAGGTGCTTCGCCAGCTCCGGCCGCGCGGCGCTGTTCATCGCCAGCCAGTTGTCGACGGAGATGCAGAGCACCGCGATGTCGCACAGCGTGGCCAGCGCCGGCACCGACGGGTG
>DATNAQ010000159.1:0-14134 GCA_035607415.1 Polyangia bacterium | reverse complement strand
GCTCACCGGGAAGAAGATCGAGCGCGTGTTGGAGAAGCCGTCGGCCGTCGACAGCGTGGCGGCGATCGAGACCAGGTTGTCCTCGACGTTGGAGTCGAAGGGGAACGGCGTCGTCACGTGCAGGCGGCCGTCGTCGCCGAGGATGGCGTCGGACGGCCAGGGCAGCGTGCGCAGATCCATCGTCGAGCCCATCAGCGCCTGGGGGCCCGATTCGCCCGAGCAGCCTGCGATCGCGACGAAGCCGAGGATCGAAGCGAGAACCACGAGAGGCTTTGCCGACATCGCGGTAGACTGTACAACCTTCGCCATGGCTCGGATACGGCCAACCGACGTCGTGATCACCGGCGCGGCCGCGCTCACCGTCGCGCCGGGCGCGAGCATTACGCCCGCGCGCTGGGTCGGCAACCCAGCACGCCTGTCGCGCATGGACCGCCTGTGCGCGCTGGCGCTCGTCGCCTGCGACGGCGCCCTCGGCGACGCCGGGCTCGCGCCGACGGCGGCGGAGTGGAACGGCGAGCGCACCGCGATCGTGCTCGGCACGGCGTATGGGTGCCACGCGACCAACGAGGACTACTACCGTGGCCTCGTGCGCGAGGGCGCCGGCAGCCCGCGCCTGTTCGCGTACACGCTGCCGTCGTCGCCGGTGGGGGAGATTTCGATCCACTACGGCGTGCGCGGCCCGACGCTGGTGCTGGCCAACGGCGTGGCCGCCGGGCTCGACGCGCTCGCCGAGGGCGTAGCGCTCGTGGCCGAGGGGCGGGCCGATCGCGCGCTCGTGTGCGCCGCCGAAGTGGCCACGCCGCTGCTCGCCGCGATTCGCGCCGGCGCCGCGAACGGTGACGTCGCCGCGCTCGTCGACGCCGCCGCCGCGCTCGTCGTCGAGCGCACGACCGACGCGAGCGCGCGCGGAGCCACGCCGCGCGGCCGCATGCTCGCCGCCGCCGCCGCTTTCCGCGCCGGAGACGGCGCCGCCGCCGCGCGCGATGCCACCGCCGCCGCGCTCGCTGCCGCCGACGTGCCGCCCGCCGCCGCGCGCCGCCTCGACAACGCGCCCGGCGCGCTCGGCGCCGCCGCCCTGGTCGCGCTCGCCCGCATGCTCGCAAAAGGCGCGCCCGACGAGCGCCTGCTCGTCTGCGACGGCGACGACGGAGGCGCCGGCGCCGCGATCGTCGTGGCCGCCTGATGGCCGACCTCACGCAGCTCACGCCGCACATCGCGCGCGTCGAGCTGATGAACGCCACGCGCAGCAACATCTACGTCGTGCGCGGCGACGACGGCGACACGCTCGTCGACCCCGGCCCCGTCGGCACCGCCCCGCTCCTGCTCGCGCTCGATCGCCGCGGCGACTTCCGCCTCGGGCGCATCGTCGTCACCCACGCGCACCCCGCGCACGCCGGCTCGGCCGCGCGCGTCGCCCGCGGCACCGGCGTGCAGGTCTTCGTGCACCGCGACGACGCCCCGTTCCTCGACGGCACGCGCGAGCCGCTCCTACCGTCGGGCCGCCGCGGTCAGCTCATGGCCGCGCTCGGCCGCGTCGTCGACCTCTGCCCGCCCGTCTACCGGCTCGAGCCGCTGCCCGACACGATCGCGGGCCTGCGCGTGATCCCGACGCCTGGACATACCCCCGGCCACGTCTGCCTGTGGCACGAAGAAGACCGCACGCTGCTGTCGGGCGACGCCCTCATCGTCGACGACGGCGAGCCGTCCCTGCCCGCGCCGTCGCTCTCGCACGATCCCGACCGCGCCCGCCAAAGCCTCGCGGCGCTCGCGGACCTACGGATCCGGCATCTATTGCCCGGCCACGGCCCGGCCTTGTTCGACGTGCAAAACTTGATGCGCTTTTAAAAAGCCTCACAGGGAGATCAGAGAGGTCAGGGAGAACAAAACTCTTACAGACGGTCCCAAGGTCAGGAAGGCCAGACGGTTGCCGTTCCCGCCTTGGAGCCCTCTGTAAGAGTTTGTTCTCCCTGACCTCTCTGATCTCCCTGTGAATGCTTTTCGGGACGGACCCTACGTCTTACCGTGGCGGCCGGCGCCGCCCACGAACTTGTCGACGCCTTCGCCCGCCTGCGCCAGCGAGGTCCAGCCATGGGCGAACTCGTTGTCCATCGCTTCGGGCAGCGTCATGCCGAACTGCTCGTAGGCCGAGAGGCGATCGTTGCGCATGCAGAGCTGCGGCAACGCGGCGAGCTCGCGCGCCAGCGCCTCGGCCGCCGCGCGCGCCTGACCGTTGGGGACCACGCGGTTGGCGAGGCCGATCTGTAGCGCCTCGTCGGCTTTGACGGCGCGACCGGTGAGGATGAGGTCGAGCGCGCGCGACAGCCCGATGAGGCGCGGCAGGCGCACCGTGCCGCCGTCGATGAGCGGCACGCCCCAGCGACGGCAGAACACGCCGAACGTGGCGTCCTGCTCGACCACGCGCAAGTCGCACCAGCACGCCAGCTCCAGCCCGCCGGCGACGGCGAACCCGGCCACCGCCGCGATCACTGGCTTGCGCAGGAGGAAGCGCGTCGGGCCCATCGGCCCGTCGCCCGTCGGCTCCACGCGATTGGGCGCGCCCGCGGCCAGCGCCTTGAGGTCCGCGCCGGCGCAAAAGTTCCCGCCGTCGCCGAAGAGCACGGCCACGTGCGCGCCGTCGTCGGCCTCGAAGCCGCGAAACGCCTCCGCCAGCGCCTCGGCGTGCGTGCGGTCGACCGCGTTGCGCACCTCGGGACGATCCAGGATCACGGTGGTGACCGGCCCTTGTTTCTCCACACGTACGGGCATCAGCTCTTCTCCTCGTCGCCAATGAGCTCGTCGAGCGTCACGCTGCGCAAGCCGCGCGCCTGCAGCGCCGACAACAACGACGTCAGCGCCGCCAGCGCCACCGGCTCGCGCCCGCCGCGCTCGACGGCGTCGTGCAACACCAGGATCGCCCCCGGGCGCGCCGCCGCGATCAGCCGCGCCGCGGCCTCGTCCGCCGTCGTCGAGGCGCGGCCGTCGCGCGCCGTCGCGGTCCAGCCGACGACCGAAAGATGCGTGCGCCGCGCCGCCGCCGCCACGCGCGGCGACAACAGGCCGATCGGCGGGCGAAAGAAGCGCACGCGCGCCCCCGCCTGCGCCATCACCTCCTGCGCGCGCGCCAGATCCGCCGCCAGCCGCGTCGGATGCAGAAACGGCGTGGCGTGCGAGTGCGCGTACGAGTGGTTGCCGAGCCCATGCCCGCGCCGCACCATCTCGGCGAGCAGCTCCGGCTCCGCCTCGGCGCGCCGCCCGATCACGAAGAAGGTCGCGCGATGCCCGCCCCGCTCGAGCAGCTCGAGGATCGCCGGCGTGTGCGTCGCATCGGGCCCATCGTCGAACGTGATGGCCACGCGATCGCCGGCGCGCGCCGAATCGACGCCGAGGATCGGCCGCGCGAACAGGCCACTCGACTGCAGGAACACGCCGGCGCCGATGGCGGCGAACAGCGCCACCACCGTCGCCACGATCGCCGCCCACGGCACGGCGACGCCCGCCAGCGTGGCCGCGACGACGCCCGCCGCGGACGCCACCGCAGCGACGAAGATCACGCGTGCCCAGGGCCACGGCCGGATCACTCGCTTCGCTCGTTCCGAGCGCGGCCCCACGGGCCACGCGAAGAAGTCGATCGATCGCACTCGCTCCGCTCGTGCATGCCCCACGATATCCGAAATGGTTGAACCATTGTATACATGCGGCCCATGCGCGCGCTCGTCAGCGGCGGAACCAAAGGGCTCGGCCTCGCCATCGCGCGCACGCTCGGCGCGCGCGGCCACGAGATCGTCGCCCTCTACGCCAGCGATCACGCCGCCGCCGAGGCCGCCGAAGCCGCCTTCGCCGCCGACGGCCACGTCTACAAAGCGCGCAAGTGCGACGTCGCCTCCGCCGCCGACGTCGACGCCCTCTTCGCCATCGAAGGCGAGCGCGGCTTCGACCTGTGCATCCACGCCGCCGGCTTCACGCGCGACAAGCTCATGCTCATGATGCCCGAGCGCGACTTCGACGACGTGGTGGCTGCCCACTTGAAAGGCGGCTTCCTGATCGCAAAACAAGCGCTCAAGGCCATGATCGCCAAGAAGTCCGGCCGCGTCGTCTTCATCGTCTCGCCGACGGCGATCCTCGGCCGTATCGGCCAGACCAACTACGGCGCCGCCAAGGCCGGGCTCATCGGCCTGACCCGCTCGTTGGCGAGAGAGGTCGCGCGCTTCCGTATCACCGTGAATTGCGTGTGCGCCGGCTTCGTCGAAACTGCCATGACCGCCGGATTGTCGGAGAAGGCACGCGCCGAGCTGGTGGCCGCGGTGCCGCTCGGACGCGCCGGCCGTCCGGAAGAGATTGCCGCCGCCGTCGACTGGCTGTGCAGCGACGGCGCGAGCTACGTCACCGGGACGGTGCTCGGAGTTGACGGCGGGCTCACCTGAGCCGCAAACTGAAAGGGGCGAATGAGCGATCTAAAGAAGGACATCAAGGAGCTGATCATCTCGAGCCTGAACCTCGGCGAGATGTCGCCCGACGAAATCGTCGACGACGCGCCGCTGTTCCAGGAAGGGCTCGGGCTCGACAGCATCGACGCGCTCGAGCTGGCCGTGGCCATCGAGCGCAAATATCGCGTCACCATCCCCGACGAGGCCGTGGGCAAGAAGGTCTTCTCGTCGGTCAGCGCGCTCGCCGCGTACGTCAGCGAGAATCGACCGCCAGCGTGAGGCTCGCTCTCGTCGCGCTCGTGCTCCTGCCGGCGCTGGCGCGCGCCGAGGCGCCGCCGCTCGCCATCGTCGTCGACAAGATCGACGCCGCCAAGGCGAAGGTCGAGACCCTGTCGGGCGAGTTCACGCAGAAGAGCCGGGTCAAGCTCTTCAAGTCGGAGCTCACCGCCAAGGGGCGGCTCTATTTCCGCAAGCCGCGCCAGATCCGTTGGGAGTACACCTCGCCCGATCCGTCGGTGATGATCCTCGACGGCAACAAGGCGACGCTCACCACACCGGGCGCCGCGCCGCAGGTCTTCGATCTCGACAAAGACGCGACCATGCGCGCCATCTTCGATCAGCTGCTCGTCTGGCTCGGCCCCGGCTCGCTGGCGGCCGCCCGCGACGACTACGACCTGGCGGCCGGCGGCTCGTCGAGCGCGCCGCTGCTCACGCTGACGCCGAAGCTCGCCAGCCCCATCGCCAAGGCCTTTTCGCGCATCGAGCTGCGGCTCGACGGCAAGACGTGGCTGATGCGCTCGATCCTGCTCGTCGAAAAGAACGGTGACGAGAAGGAGATCGACTTCGGCAAGCTGCAGCGCAACGTCAAGCTGCCCGCCGACGCCTTCCGGTAGCTCCCCGATCGCCCCGAGGCTGGCCCCGACGGTGCATCGCTCCTGTTCGGATTGCAAAGGAGCGAAGCCATGATGGCCATGAAGAGAGCGATTGTGCTGATTGCGGGGGCGAGCTTGTGCCTGCTCGCCTGCGCCCACGCGCCCACCCAGCCGGGCGAGCGCGCCGATCTGGTGCGGAATGCCCAGGCGACGCTGGCGAAGATGGAAGCCAAGGATCCGAGCCTGCGTCCGCTCATCGACAACTCCGTCGGCTACATCGTCTTCCCGGCGGTCGGCTCGGGCGGGTTCATCATCGGCGCCGGCGCCGGCGATGGCGTGCTGTTCGAGCATGGTCAGGTCTCGCACTTCGCCACGGTCGAGCACCTGGCGGCGGGCGCGATCGCCGGCGGGCAGCGATACTCGCAGGTGGTCGTGATCAAGGATCCGAGCGCGCTCAACGCGATGAAGTCGGGACGCTTCGACTTCGGCGCCCACGCGTCCGCAGTGATCGTGCGAACCGGCGCCGCGGCCACCGCGACCTTCGAAAACGGCGTCGCGGTGTTCCAGGAGCCGATCCACGGCGCGATGGTCAACGCCTCGGTCGGCGGCCAGCGCATCCGCCTGACGCTGTAACTAGGCGCTGACCTCGCCTGCGACGACGCGATAGGCGCTGCCGTCGTCGAGTCGCAGGCGTAGCGCGCCGTCGTCGTCGAGATCCTCGGCCACGCCTTCGACCCGATCGCGTCCCGCCGTCACGCGCACGCGCGTGCCGAAGAAGCGGGCGTGCTGCTTCCACGCCGTCACCACCGCCGCCGCTCCGTCGGCGACGAAGGTGTCCACCCAATGCTCGAGCCGCGCGCACAAGGCCGCCGCGAACTCCGCGCGCGCGACGGCGGCGCCGCGTGCCGCCGCGACCGACGTGGCGATCGCCGCCAGCTCGTCGGGAAACGCCTGGGTGTTGAGGTTGACGCCGATGCCGACGACGAGGTGGTGCACGCGATCGAGATCGGCGCTCATCTCGGTCAGGATGCCGGCGACCTTCTTGCCGTCGAGTTGTACGTCGTTCGGCCACTTGAGCGCCGGCGTGACGTCGAACGCGACCATCGCCTCGACGACGGCGACGCCGGCCGCCAGCGTCATCGGCGGCACGCGATGCGGCGGCAGCGGCGGCCGCAGCACCACCGACAGGTAGAGGCTCTCGCCCGGCGGCGAGTGCCATTTGCGTCCGAGCCGCCCGCGCCCCGCGTCCTGCGCATCGGCGACCACGACCGCGCCGTGCGGCGCCGGCTCCGGCGCGCGCGCCCAGGCCGCCGCCTCGTCGTTGGTCGAGCCGACGCGCGCGTGATGCCGCCAGGCGCGCCCGAGCCACGCCGTCGTCAGGCGCGTCGCGACCACGTCGGCCGTCAGCGCGTCGGGCTCACCGTCGAGCCGATAGCCGCGCCGCGGCGCGGCCGCGATGGCAAAGCCGCGCCGTCGCAGGTTGTCGACGCGCTTGCCCACGGCCGCGCGCGAGATCCCGAGCGTCTCCGCGATGGCCTCGCCCGAGACGAACTCGCCCGCGCGCAACAGCGCCAGCAAGCGCTCGTCGGAGTCCATGATTAGAGTTCGAGCGACAGATCGACCGCGCGCGCCGAATGGGTCAGCGCGCCGATCGAGATGAGATCGGGCCCCGCCTCCGCGTACGCGCGCACCGTCTCGAGGTTCACGCCGCCCGACACCTCGACGAGCGCGCGCCCCGCGATCTGCTTCACCGCCCTGGCCACGTCCGCCGGCACGAAGTTGTCGACGAGCACGATGTCGGCGCCCGCCGCCAGCGCCTCCTCGATCTGCGCGAGAGCGGTGACCTCGACCTCGATGCGCAGCGAATGCGGCGCCCGCGCCCGCGCCCGCTCGACCGCCTGCTTGACCCCGCCGCACGCGGCCACGTGGTTGTCCTTGATGAGCACGCCGGCCGCGAGATCCACGCGATGATTCGCGCCCCCGCCCGCGCGCACCGCCTCTTTCTCGAGGAGCCGCCAGCCCGGCGTCGTCTTGCGCGTGTCGACGATCTTGGCGCGCGTCCCCGCCACGGCGTCGACGAACCGCCGCGTCAGCGTCGCCACGCCCGACAGCCGCTGCAGAAAATTGAGCGCCGTCCGCTCCGCCGACAACAGCCCGCGCGTGCGCCCCTCGACGACGGCGACGATGGCGCCCTTGTCCGCGTGCGCCCCATCCTCGAGCCGCGGCACGAAGCGCGTCTCGCGATCCACGCGCGCGAACACCGCCGCCACCACCGCCACGCCGGCGACGACGAGCGGCTCCTTGGCCACGATCTGCCCCGACGACGTGTCGCCCGCCGCGAAGATGGCCTCCGACGTCACGTCGCCGCGCCCGAGATCCTCCTCGAGCGCCAGCGCCACCAGCGCCTCCACTGCCGGACTCAACATGATGCTACGTGTTTACCACTCGTCGACCGCCCAGCCAACGCGCTTGGCGTGGCGCCGAAGGCGCGTGTCGGGATTGACCACCCGCGCCATGCCCACGCGCTCGAGCATCGGCAGGTCGGTGTAGCTGTCGGTGTAGAAGAAGCTCGCTGCGAGATCGACATCGTGCTCGCGCGCGAACGCCTCGGCCCAGTGCACCTTGCCGGCGCCGTAGCACATCGGCGCCTGGTGCGTGCCGTCGAAGCGCCCGCCGGCGACGTTGATGCGCGTGCAGATCGCGTGCTCGATGCCGAGCTGCGCCGCCAGCGGCTCGACCACGTACGGCGTCGACGACGACAGGATCGCCATCACGTGCCCGTCCGCGCGATGGCGCGCGATCGCCTCCAGCGCCTTGGGCGCCACCTCCGACGCGATCAGCGTCTCGAAGAAGATGCGCGTCTTGCCGACCAGCTCCTCCTCCGACTGCCCGCGCATCGAGGCGATCAGCCGCGTGGCCACCGACTCCATGTCGAGCAGCGCCAGCTTGTACTGCGCGATCCAGGCGAGCCCGCGCAACAGCTCGTACCTCGAGATCTCGCCTCGCTCGCGCAGCCAGCGGATCCACAGGTCACCAGAGTTCACGCGGATGAGCGTGCGATCCATGTCGAAGAACGCGGCCGACTTCACGACAATAGGCTGGCTCCGAGCACCGCCATGAGCAAGTTGCACGCGGCGTGAAAGATGGTGCCCGGCATGATCGAGCGCGTGCGCGCGTACATCCAGCCGAACACCAGGCCCGGAAAGAAGCGCGACAGCATCTGCGGCTCGAACGTCACCAGGAAGTGGCCGAGCCCGAACAGCACCGCCGTCAGGATCCACGCCACGCCCACCTTGGCGCCGAACAGCGAGCGCGTCGGCGGCAGCGCCTCCTCGAGCCGCCCCTGGATGTAGCCGCGGAAGAGCAGCTCCTCGGGCAGCGCGATCACCACCAGCTGCCCCGCCGCGTTCATCGCAAAGTCGCTCGGCAGGTGCCACGCCGGATGCAGCACGCGCCAGCACGATCCCGGCACCAGCGACGGCGCATGCGCGCACGCCGCGCGCGCCACCAGCACGAAGCCGGCCGAGAACAGCGGCAGCACCACCACGATCGCCAGCGCCGCGATGAGGAGGTTCAGCCCGAGCGGCTGCGCGGTGAAGCCGTAGCGCTCGATGTTCCCGCGCCGCCGGAGCGCGATCTGCGGCAGCGCCAGAAACACCAACGCGACCAGCGCGTGCAGGTTGCGATGCACGAAGCCGATCGACTGCCCGACGTTGTACAGGAGCGACGCCGCCGCCGTCGCGATCGCGAACACGATCGCGACTTCGACGATCGTCTGCCGCTTCATTGCCCGGGGCCCAGCGGCTCGAGCTGCACGATGGTGATCGAGCCGGCGCGCACCGGCACCAGGCCCGTCCCCAGCCGGAACTGCGGCGACGACGGCCCGTCCTTGCCGAACGCGGTCACGGTGACGTTGCCCGGCGGCACGTTGAGCCCGGCGAACGCGCCGTCGCCCGAGGTCCACTTCTGCGCCAGCGCCGGCACGCGCGACGTCCCGAAATCCTGAAAGTAGAAAACGTTCATCGAGTTGTCGTAGGCGCCGCCCGTCGACATCATGCTCACCGTGACGCCGCCGAGCTCCGCCTCGAGGCAGTCACGCTGGCTGCCGGCGACGACGCCCTTGGTGTCGTCGGGCTGCAGGTTGAGGAGCGCCGGGATCTCGCTCTTGGTCGCCTGCGAAACGCTCACGCGCGCGCCGTCGTTGTAGACGCGGTTGAACTCGAGCGTCTCGATGGTGTTGGGCGCGCCCACGGTCCGAAAGATGACGCGATACGACCCCGGCGGCACCATGATCGTCGTGTTGCCGTCGGCGTCCGTCGGCGCCGCGGCGGTGGCGTCGGGCATCATGGCGTTGACGTGGTCGAGCGACAGGTAGACCTCGACCGTCGCGCCCATGACCGGCGTCGACTTCTCGAAGTCCTTGACCGTGATGTCGACCGGCGTCGGCACCGTCGGTGCCGCGGGATCACCGTGGCCGCCGAGGCAGCCGAGCACGGCCGCATTCATCGGGTCGCTCGGCGTCGGCTGCACGAACACCGGCGGCTGATCGCTGTTCGTCGACGTCCCCGAGCCGCAGCCGGCGACACACACCAATAGGCTCAACCAAACTTTCATGATTGCCTAGCCTCGTACAAAGGCTGGCGTAGGTGCAAGAGGCTGCTACACCGTGGCCTACGTTCGACGGAGGGTGGAGGCGACCTTGCCCATGCGGCCGCGCAAGCTGCCCAGAGTATCGACGAGGGTATGCAGGTCGTCGAAGATGGCCTGCTCGCCGGCCAGCGACTCCAGCTCGGCAGCGGAGACCTCGCCGTCGTCGAGCAGCGCCAGCGCCCGCCCGAGGTATCGCTCGACACGAGCGAGCGACTTGGCCGACTCGCGCACGTCGTCGTCCAGGAACAGCAGCAGGTTCTTGAGATCGGCGTGGGACAGCGCCGGATTGGTGGTTTCGCGGTCCGGCAGGCGGTCGCGGACACGGCGGCGCGGAGTCGAGCGGCGTTCGGGCAGCATGTCTAACCTTCAGCCCGGATTACGCCCCTGTCAAAATTTTTGGGGTAACGCGGGGGCTGGCGATTTTATTCCAGAAAAGCGCAAACCAGATTTGACACCCCCCCAGGTGCCGACCATAGTATTGCGTGCTCGGCCGGCTGGCAGGCGCTTTTCCCTTGACTGGGCTCGTTTGGCCCATAGGATCGCGCGTTTCCGAGCACTTTATGCGGACTTTTGCTTGGGCTTGATCCCAGAGGACAAGATCGCCGAAATCCGGGATCGCACAGACATCGTTGCGGTCATCGGCGAATACGTGTCGCTCAAGCGCACGGGCGTGAACCACAAGGGTCTGTGCCCGTTTCACAACGAAAAATCGCCGTCGTTCAACGTCAACGCGCAGAAGCAGTTCTTCCACTGCTTCGGCTGCGGCAAGTCGGGCGACGTCATCAGCTTCGTGAGCGAGCTCGAAGGCAAGTCGTTCATGGAGACGCTGCGCGAGCTGGCCAAGAAGAGCGGCGTCGAGCTCCCCGAGCAGACGCGCTCGCCGCGCGACGAAGAGCGCGCCCGCGCCGCCGAGAGCGAGCGCGCCAAGATGGTGCGCCTGCACGACCTCGTCGCCAGGTTCTATCGCGAGCAGCTGGCCTCGCCGGCGGGCCAGGCGGCGCGCGCCTACCTCGAGTCGCGCGGCCTCGACGAGCCGACCAGCGAGAAGTTCCACGTCGGCTTCGCGCCCGCGGGCTGGGAGGCGCTGGCGCGCCACCTCGAGACGAAGAAGGTTCCCGTCGAGCTCGCCGAGCGCGCGGGGCTCATCCGCCGTCGCGAGAACGGCTCGCACTTCGACACCTTCGTGAACCGCGTGGTCTATGCGCTGACGTCGCCGATGGGCGAGGTCATCGGCTTCGGCGGGCGCGTCATCAATCCCGAGGACCAGCCGAAGTACAAGAACTCGCCCGAGACGATGCTGTTCAAGAAGGGCGAGAACCTCTTCGGCCTGCACCTGGCCAAGCACGCCATCCGTCGCGGCGGGCGCGCGCTCGTCGTCGAGGGCAACTTCGACGTCATGACGCTGCACCAGGTCGGCGTCGACTACGCGGTGGCGCCGCAGGGCACGGCGATGACCGCCGAGCAGGTCAAGCTGCTCGGCCGCTTCGCCAAAGAAGTGGTGCTCATGCTCGACGCCGATCCGGCCGGGCGCGCGGCGACGATGAAGGTCGTGCACCTGTTCGTCGAGGCGGAGCTGCCCTGCCGCATCGCGCAGCTGCGCGCGCGCGACGGCAAGAAGCAGGATCCCGACGAGCTGGCGCGCAAGGATCTGCCCAAGCTCCAGGCGCTCATCGACAACGCGCAGGACGCGGTCGAGTTCTACTTCGAGCAGGTGGCGTCGACGTCGGCGCCGACGGTGCCGGGGCGCGTGGCGGCGATCGAGGAGGTCGCGCCGCTCTTGCGCTCGCTGCGCGATCCGCTGGCGCGCGATCTCTATTGCGACAAGCTGGCGACGCTGCTCAAGGTCGACGCCGGGCTCGTGCAGCGTGCTCTGCGCGCCGCGCCCGCGCATCAGCCGAAGCCCCGCGACGTCGAGCCGGCGCCGGTCGCCGAGCCGGTACGCGAAGTGGCGCAGCGGCGCATTCCGCTCACCCACTCCACGCTGCTCGCGTTCCTCGCGCAGCACCCCACGTACTGGGCGCGCGTAGACGCCTCCCTTTTGAAGGACGAGACAGTGAAAACGTTGGTTGCCTCCGCGCTCGAGAGCCGTACCTTCGACGCGCCATGGCTGCTCAACACCTGTGCCCTCGAGATCCGCGACGCGGTGGCCAAGGCGCTGGCGTCCGAAGAGTTCCCCAAGGACGCCGACCCCGAGAAGGCCTTCGAGTCGATCGTCACCGCGATGCGTCTTCCGTCCGATCTGCCGTCGCTCATGTCCGAGCGCTCCGCGGCGATTGAACGTGGCGACTTCGAATTGACCCAGACCTTGAACGCACGAATTAACGCAGTAAGGAGAAGCTCTCGATGAACCGTGATCGCGACACCGAGCGTTCCAAGCAGAAGCTCATCTCGATGGGCAAGCAGAAGGGCTACGTGACCTACGACGAGGTCAACGACGCCATGCCCGACGAAATCGTGTCCTCCGATCAGATCGACGATTGGCTTTCGACGCTCGGCGACGAAGGCATCGAGGTCGTCGAGGGCGGCAGCGCCTCGGGCGGCGTGAAGGTGCCGACCACGCGCCCCACGCCGAAGGCGCCCGAGGCCGCGCCCTACAGCGAGGGCGACGAGAGCGAGGAAGTCGCGGCGGAGAGCGAAGAGAAGGACAGCGAGAAGGAAGAGACCGAGGAGGATTACGAGGGCTACTCCAAGACGAACGACCCGGTGCGCATGTACCTGCGCAAGATGGGGTCGGTCTCGCTGCTCACGCGCGAAGGCGAAGTCGAGATCGCCAAGCGCATCGAAGAGGGCGAGCGGCGCGTGCTGCAGGTCGTGCTCAACAGCTCGATCGCCGTCGAAGAGATCCTCGAGCTCGGCAACAAGCTCAAGCAGGCCAAGATCCGCGTCAAGGAAGTCATCCGCGACGTCGACGAGGAAGACGCCGAGTTCGACGAGGAGTGGCACACCGACCGCGTGGTCAAGCTGATCGACAAGGTCCGCCGCCTGCACGCCAAGAACGAGGCGTGCAACGAGCAGATCGCGGGCAAGGTCCCCGAGGCCAAGAAGAAGAAGCTCAAGGACGAGATCAACGAGAACAAGCAGGAGATGTTCGAGCAGCTCTCCGAGCTTCGCATCAACAAGAAGCAGATCGAGAAGATCGTCCAGAAGCTGAAGGAGCTCGTCGTCCGCATCGAGAAGGCGGAGAACGAGATCAAGGAAGTCGAGTCCAAGATCGGTCTGTCGCAGAAGGATCTGCGCAAGACCCTGAAGGAGATGAACTCGTCGCCGCAGAAGCGCAAGGCGCTCGAGAAGAAGCTCGGCCTCAACCCCGAGGAGCTCACCGAGTCGTCGGGCTCGATCCAGAACGCGCAGCGCAAGATCAAGCGCGTCGAGGAAGAGTCGCGGCTCACCGAGGACTCGCTGCGCGTCACCTACCATGACATCCACGAAGGCGAGCGCATGGCCGAGCGCGCCAAGTCGGAGCTCGTCGAGGCCAACCTGCGCCTCGTGGTTTCGATCGCCAAGAAGTACACGAACCGCGGCCTGCAGTTCCTCGACCTGATTCAGGAGGGCAACATCGGCCTCATGAAGGCGGTCGACAAGTTCGAGTACAAGCGCGGCTACAAGTTCTCGACCTACGCGACGTGGTGGATTCGTCAGGCCATCACGCGCGCGATCGCCGATCAGGCGCGCACCATCCGCATTCCGGTGCACATGATCGAGACGATCAACAAGCTCATCCGCACGTCGCGCTACCTCGTGCAGGAACTCGGGCGCGAGCCGACGCCGGAAGAGATCGCCGAGAAGATGGAGCTGCCGCTCGACAAGGTGCGCAAGGTCCTCAAGATCGCGAAGGAGCCCATCAGCCTCGAGACCCCCATCGGCGAGGAAGAAGACTCGCACCTGGGCGATTTCATCGAGGACAAGAGCGTCGTGTCCCCGGCGGAGGCGGTCATCAACATGAACCTGGCGGAGCAGACGCGCCGGGTCCTGAAGACGCTCACCCCGCGCGAGGAAAAGGTCCTGCGCATGCGCTTCGGCATCGGCGAGAAGAGCGACCACACGCTCGAAGAGGTGGGCCAGGACTTCGAGGTCACCCGCGAGCGCATCCGTCAGATCGAGGCCAAGGCGCTCCGCAAGCTGCGGCACCCGTCGCGGAGCAAGCAGCTCAAGAGCTTCATCGAGAGCTGACGCCGTGCGGCTGGCGGG
>DATNAQ010000155.1:0-19239 GCA_035607415.1 Polyangia bacterium | reverse complement strand
GTCCGCGGCTCGGGCACGTAGCCGAGGGCGAAGTACTCCTCGACGGCCCGCGGGTCGATGTCGCGCCGCAGCGCGCCGTGCGCGATCAGCGACTTCAGCTCGGACGCGAACACGAACCGGCCGTCGTCGAGCAGTGCGTAGTATAGCGGTTTGACGCCGAGCCGGTCGCGGGCAACGAAGAGCGTTTCCCGGACTGAATCCCACAGCGCGAACGCGAACATACCGCGGAATCGCGTGACGCAGTCCTCGCCCCACGCCGACCATGCATGGACGATGACTTCGGTGTCGCTGCGCGTGCGGAAAGTGTAGCCGAGCTGCTGCAGCTCCAGCATCAGCGCGCGATAGTTGTAGATCTCCCCGTTGAAGACGATCCAGTAGCGCTCGTCGCACGAGGCCAGCGGCTGCTTGCCGCCGCCGAGGTCGATGATCGACAGGCGGCGCATGCCCATGGCGCAGCGCTCGTCGACGTAGGTGCCGTTGTCGTCGGGGCCGCGGTGGATGATCGATCGATCCATCGCGGCGAGCGTGCCTTCGATGCGCTCGGGTGGTCCGAGGTCGCCGGCGGCGGCGACGAAGCCGTAGATTCCGCACATGCTAGCGTCCCACGAGCGCCGGCACCGGCACCGGCTGCGGCATCGGCTCGACGACGGTGTCCTCGGTGATCACGCTGGCGCGGAACTGGGGCGCGTACGAGACCTGGCGCGCGGCGAAGGCGAGGCCGAGCAGCAGGTAGACCGGCCAGGTGAAGGCGATGCCGCCCCAGATCGAGCAGACCACGAAGCCGGCGAGGCCTGCTTCGATGCCGCGCGCGTACGGTTGCAGCGTCGAGCGGATCTTACCGGCGCGGCGCATGCCGAGCGCGGCGGCGGCGAGTGCGCCGATGAAGATGAGGAGCGCCGGAATGCCGAGCTCCGACAAGAGCTGGATGAAGGTGTTGTGCTGCGTGCGCGCCTCGCCGGCGTCGCCGGGCGCGAACTGGGGCCACGCGATCACGAAGGCGCCGGCGCCGACGCCGGTGAACGGGCGCTCCTTGGCGATGTTGAGGCCGGTGCGCCAGGCGTCGATGCGGCCCTGCGCCGACACGTCTTCGCCGTAGGCGGTCGCTTCCTGCGTGCGGCGCGACCACGGGTTGTTCGGCGAGACGAAGACGATCGCGGCGGCGATGCAGGCGGCGCCGATGACGAGCGGCGCGCGCTTGAACGAGCGCAGCGCCCAGAAGAGCCCGACCACGCAGGCGGCGAGCATGCCGCCGCGCGACTGGGTCAGGAGGATGGCGTAGAAGATCGGCGCCATCAGCAGCCACCACGCGACCTTGCGGCGGCGCGAGTGCGCGGCGTTGGCGGCGGCGAGCACCATCGCCACGCCGACGACGAGGTAGTAGGCGAGGTCGTTCGGGTTGGCGAAGACGCCGATCCAGCCGGCGCGATCGCCTTCGACGAGGTGCTCGCCGGCGGCGTGCGACCAGATGGCGCCGATGGCCGGGATGCACGAGGCGAGCGCGAGCACGCGGATGAGCGTGGCGATGCGCGCCTCGGTGTCGATCACGTTGGCGATGATGAAGAAGATGGCGAGGTACTTGAGACCGTCGGTGAAGGTGTCGAACGTGTACTTCGGCCAATACGACCACAGCGACGAGAAGCCGACGAGCGCGAAGAGCGCGAGCAGGAGCCAGCCCTGGACGCCGCCGATCACGAGCTTGCGGTTATAGAGGATCGCGCTGCCGAACAGCGCGACGAGCGCGAAGCCGGCGGCGATCTTGGCGAAGCCGATGTCTTCCATCCCGTCGAACCAGTTGCCCGGGTTCGCGTAGACGGTGAAGAGGAACACGATCAGTGCGAAGAAGGCGACGCTCGCGGGCGCGGCCGGGTTCGAGCGCAGTCGTTCAGTATGCAAGCTCCACCTCCGTGGGCTGATGATCGAATGGGTCCGAAGGAGACGCGGCGTCCGGTGCGTCGTCGACGTGGCCGTCGACGGGCGTGGTGAGGCCGAGGGCGCCGAAGGTGTCGTGCAGGTGCGCGGCCGAGAGCGCCGGCGAGAACAGCCCCGAGGGGCCGCGCGTGTGCGCGTCCCACAAGACCTTGCGCGTGATGCGGAAGGGATCGCCGATGCGCACGGGGTTGGGGCGATCGGTCGTGGTGACCGCGCCTTCGTAGCCGGCGTGGCGCAGCGCCGCGACCAGCGCGGGCGAGTGGTAGCCGTTGCAGTAGGCGAAGTAGCGGCAGGGGCGGCCGCTCCACGCTTCGAGCGCGGCCTTGGGCTCGACCAGCTGGCGCGCCTGCTCGGCGTGGGTTTCGTGGGTGAGCACGACGTGGCCGATGGTGTGCGCGCCGATCTCCCAGCCGCCGACGGCGAGCGTGCGCACCTCGTCGGGCGCGAGCACGCGGGCGCCGTCGTCGAGCGGGGCGGCGCCGAAGGCGGCTTCGAGGACGTCGATGACGCGCGCGATCGTCGACGCGGGGGCGGCGCCGATCAGATCCTCGACGACGCCGGCGGGGCCGTGCGTGGCGAGCACGCGATCGGCGCGCGACAGCAGCAGCGCCGTCTCGGTGTCACCGAGGCCGGCGAGACCGCGGCCGGCGCGGCGCGCGGCCCAGGCGGCGGCGTAGAGACGATCGTGCGGCAGGATGGCGTCGCGCCCGTGCGCGGCGGCGAAGCCGGTCGGCACGAACACGGTGGCGGGGATGCCGAGCGTGCGCAGGATCGGCGCGGCGCGCACGAGCACGTCGCGATAGCCGTCGTCGAAGGTGACGGCGGCGGCATCGTGCGGCAGATCGATCTCGCCGGCGACGGCGCGCACCACGTAGGAGAGCGGCAGCACGACGAAGCGCTCGCGCAGCTGCTCCATCTGGCGCGCGAAGGCTTCGGTGGTGATGCACAGCGACGGATTGACCGGGCCGTCCCAATCGATGGCGTCGACGACGCGGTGATAGCCGAGCACGTGGATGCGCGCGCCGGTGGTGGCCGTGCGCAAGGCGCGCCAGGCGAGGCCGAGGCCGGTCGACTCGAAGGCGCCGGCGATGGCGAGCTTGAGCCAGTCGCGCGCGCTCATCTTGGTGGTCATCGCGTCACCGCCTTGCGCGCGCGCCGCGCCCACTCGAGCGTCGACGGCGGGAGCGCGCGTTTGCCGGCTTCGCGCAGGCGCCAGTAGGCGCTGCGGCCGGCGTCGTGGAGCAGCGCGCGCAGCGACGCGTCACGCGCGCGGAAGCGAACCGTCTCGCGCCAGCCGTTGGCCCACTTGAGCTTGTAGCTCTCGGTGCCGCGCAGAAAATCGAACTCGCCGAGGCTCGCGGCGAAGCAGTCTTTGACGATGTGGCCGAGCAGCACGGTGCCGACCGAACGCTGGCGCCATTCGGGATCGTAGCCGGCCTGGTAGAAGACGAAGCGATCGCCGTGGCGCCAGCCGTAGAGCGCGGCGCGGGCGGCGCCCTCGGCGTGCAGGATGTAGAGCTGCGCCAGGCCGCGCTCGGCGAGCGTGCGCGCGGCCGAGCGGTGGAAGGCTTCGACGGCGGGGCTGTCGATGGCGTCGGAGCCGCCTTCGACGGCCCAACGCTTGTGGTGCAGCTCGAAGAGCGCGTCGAGGCCGACGACGAGCGCGGCGGGATCGGTGATGCGCTCGAGGTCGAAGCCGGGGCGCTTCTCCAGCCAGCGCAGGCGGCGCTTCCACTGCTGGCCGGTGCCGTCGGGCAGCGACTTCAGATAGGCCTCGAAGCCGCCGGCGAGCGTGATGTGCGGGCAGCGATAGCGCGGCTCGACGTCGGCGCGCGAAGCGGGCATGACGCCCTCGAGCGCGGGCAGGAGCGGATCGCCGCGCAGGATGCCGTCGAGGCTGAGCTCGTCGAACGATTCGCGCGCCAGGGCGTGGGCGAAGGCGTCGGCCAGGCGCGGCTCGTCGCCGGCGCGGCAGACGATGCCGAGGTAGTCGGAGCCGACGATGCCCTCGCCGAGGAAGACGAGGCGGCGGCCGCCGAGGGCCGAGCGCTCGCTGCACAGGGGCAGGATTCCGACCGTGGCGCCGTGTTCGCGCGCGAGCAGGACAAACGGTTCCCTGCCGATGGAAAACGAGTTCCACCAGGCGGAAATCCAGGCCCAGGATCTGAAGACCGCGCCGGGGTGCGCGGGATCGAAGAGCGCGTCCCAATCGGCCGCGAGGGCCGCGAGATCACCGCGGTGGACGGAGATTTCGAGGGCCGGGGCCAGGTCGGGGAGCGACTGAGCGCTACGCATGCGCGAGGACCTGTTTCACGGCATGTGCCACCAGGTCGATCGCGTCGTCGTCGAGGGATTGATGGCAGGGGAGCTCGAGGATCTCGCGGCGCAGCGCGGCGACGTCGGGGAAGTCGGCGTCGCACTGGCCGGTGGACCAGAAGTCGATGGCGTCGATGCCGCGGGCGTGCAGCGCCTGCACGACATCGCGCTTGTCACGATCGGTGATGCGCACGGGCAAAAAGAGCGGGCAGACGCCGGGGGCGAGCGGGACGCCGACGACGTCGACGAGGCCCTCGAGCGCGGCGGCCAGGCGCATGAAGTTGCGGCGCCGGCGCACCACCACCATCTCGCAGTCGAAGCGCGGCAAGAGGCGCTCGACGAGCTTGGAGGCGCCGAGCTCGAGCTCGTGGGGCTCGAGGTGCATGGTGCCGGTCTTGACGGTGGCGACCGCTTTGTCGACGGTGGCGTGGGAGGCGGCGCGCGCGGCCGAGCGCACGGCGCGGCCGAGGCCCGACGAGTGCAGCTCGAGGTGCGCGAGCGCCAGGCCGGCGACGTGATGCAGCGTCGAGAATAGCGGAGGCGGCGCCACGTCGGCGACCGGGACGCGCCGCGCGACGAGGAGACCGCCGTGCGGCACGGGCAGCGTCTTGTAGAGGCAGAAGCAGCTGGCGTCGCCGCTCGAGCCGAGCGGCGTGCCGTCGGGCGTGCGCGAAAACAGCGAGAGCGCGCAGTCTTCGAACAGCGGCAGGCGTCGCTCGTCGGCGAGGGCGCGCGCCTCGGCGATCGGCTGCGCGAAGCCGGCGTAGTGGGTGACGTAGAGGGCGCGCACGTCGGCGGCGCGCGACTTTTTGCGCAGGTCGTCGAGATCGATCGTGAGGTTGCGATCGACGCCGTAGAAGACGATGTGCGCGCCGGCGGCGCGGACGGCTTCGACCTCGACGCCGTGGTGATACGCGGGCATGAGCACGGTGCCGGGACGGCCGCCGAGCCAATGTTTGATCGTGTGGTAGACGCCGGCGCGCGCGAGGTAGAAGAGCTGCACCTCGGGCGCCTCCAGCCGATCGAGCGGCCAGCGCGCCGGACGCGCGGGCAGAAGCGACGGCGCGAGCAGCGTCGGATCGAGCGTCGGCAGCGACGGGATGAACAGCGGCGCCGGCGCCAGCTCCGGCGCGCGGGCGATCTCGTGAGCGGACGACAGCATGGCTAGCTCCTGTGCAGGCGAGACCACAGACGCTTGGCAGCGGGGGCGAGGCGGAACTTCCACGCGGCGAGCGCGCGGCCGCGCGCCGTCGGCGCAAAGAGGTAGCGGAAGGAGTGCGGGCGCAGCTGATCGGTCCAGTCGCGCTTCCACGGCATGTCGTCGCCGAGGAAATCGAGCTCGCGGATGCCGCGCGCGATGAGGTCGCGAGCGACGGCGTCGACGAGGAGATGGCCGAGGCCGTAGCTGGCGAGCGCCGGATCGAAGCCGGGCTTGAAGAGATAGTAGGTGTCGCGATCGACGAGCGCGTAGTGGAAGGCGACGCGGCGCGTGCCGGCGCGCAAGAAGTAACAGGCGAGCTCGCCGCGCGCGGCGAAGGCGTGGGCGAGCGCGCGGTAGCGGGCGATGAGGCGCGCGTCGCAGGCGATGGCGGTGCCGGCGTCGCCCTTCCAGCCGGCGGCTTCGAGCGCGAAGCCTTCGTCGAGGATGGCGTCGAGCTGCACGGCGTCGAGGCCGCTGCCGTCGATGCGCTCGAGGGTGATGGGGCCGACGTCGGCTTCGAGCTTCTTGGCGCGACGGCGCAGGTTGCCGCGGAACTTGGAGCCTTGCTGCTTGTCGAGCGCGGCGGGCGTCGACGGCAGCGGCAGGTAGGGCGAGCTCATCGAGCGCCATTCGCCGACGGGGAAGCCGGCGGCGCTGGCGGCGGCGACGAACGTGTGGGCGGCGGCGTTCGCCCGCCGCTGGTCGGCGGCCACGCCAGCGTTGCCTGCGGCGGGCTCACCGTCGAGGATGCTCTGCAGCTCGACGGCGTCCCAGTCGCGGGCGCGCTGAAGATGCGTGACCAGCGCGCGGGCGGCTTCGTCGGCGTGCGCGGGATCGAGCAGTAGATCGAAGCGCTGCGAGTGATCGTCGGAGAGCGCGCGCAACGCGCGCGCGGGCACGCCGGCGAGACGGCGCCGCTCGGCGACGAGCGGGAGCGCGGCGACGACGCGGCCGGCGCGATGCGCGATGAGGAGGCGGAAGTCGCCGGCGCGCGCGGCGTCGTGCGCGTCGCACAGAGAGGCGGCGTAGATGGAGAGCCACTCGGGCGTGAGGAACGGGCCCTTGGTCCAACCGGCGGCGCGCATGGCGTCGGCGAGGCGCACCAGATCGGCGCGCAGCGACGACAGCGCGCCGCGATCGTGCAGCTCTTCGACGGCGATCGCCGTGTCGTCCTGCGCGTCGATCGTGTCTTTGGGGTTGGCCGCGTGATCGCGGCGGAGCTCGAAGGCGGTGGCCATGGCTCAGCGCCCCAGACCAGGAACCGCGGGGACGGGGGCCCACTCGAACTCGAGGCCGTCGTCGAGCTTGGTCTCGTCTTCTTCGACGAGATCGGCTTCGCTGACCTCGAGGACCTCCTCCTTCTTCGGCTTGGGCGGCGCGGCGATCGGGCGCGCGCGCGGGATCGGCGGCGGCGTCACCACCGAGCTCGTGCGGCGCGGCAGCGCGGAGGCTTGCGACGGCAGCGTCGAGGCCTGCGAGGTGTGCGACGGCAGCTGCGAGGACTGCGAGTTGGTCGTGTGCACCGGTACGCCGAACGCCGGCGTGACGACGGAGCCGAAGCGGCGCGTCGGCACCGGGATGTTGGGCAGCGTGAGGCGCTTCTTCGGCTCCTCTTTCGGTGCGAACCAGGCATTGGGATCGGCGGTGCGCAGCGCCTGGTAGTGCTGGACGGTGCGCGTGATGCCTTCGCGCAGCCGTACCGCCGGCGCCCAGCCGAGGACCTTGCAGGCGCGCGCGATCTGCGGGCGCGTGTGCTTGGGATCCCACGGCGGCGCCGGGACGTAGGTCGGGTCGATCGCCAGGCGACGCTTGCCGGCGGCCTCGAGGATCAGGTTCCACAGGAAGTTCACCGCGACGGCTTCGCCCGATGCGATGTTGAGCGGCTCGGCCGGCGGATCGGCGACCTCGAGCGAGGCGAGGATCGCCGCGACGACGTTGTCGACGTAGACCAGATCGCGCGTCTGCTGGCCGTCGCCGAAGATGGCGGGCGATTTTCCGTCGAGCGCGGCCTTGACCAGCTTGGCGACGATGCCGGCGTCGGCGCGATCGGCGTCTTCGTCGGGGCCGAAGCAGCGGAAGATGCGCAGGTTGACGACGGGGACGCCGTAGGCTTCGCGGTAGACGCGGCCATACTGCTCCATGGCGAGCGCCATCACGGCCTCGGGGGTCGCCGGATGCGGCGGCAGCTCCTCGTGCAGGACGAAGCCGGTCTGCTTGCCGTAGACCGAGGCCGAGCCGCAGAGGACGACGCGCGGGCGGACGCGCTTGTCGATGTCGCGCGCGAAGTTGAGGATGTGCAGCGCGCCGCCGAGGTTCACCTCTTGTGCGCGGATCGGGTCGACGCCCGGTTGCACGCCGGCGAGATGAATGACGGCTTGAACGTCGTTCATCGCGCGATGCACGGCGGCGGGGTTGCGCACGTCGGCCTGCAGGAACTCGACGCCGGCGAGTCCATTGATGCGGCCCCGTCGGCCCGTCGACAGATCGTCGAGGACGCGAACGATACAGCCCGAGGCGGAGAGGGCGCGGGCGACGTGGGATCCGAGGAAGCCGGCGCCGCCGGTGATGAGAACTTTGGTTCCTTGGGTGAGCATCTTCGTTGGCCTCTAGCGCGACTACTACTGAGGAGTGCTTGTCGTGTGCCAAGAGCACCAAAACCCTTCGCGCCCCACGTCCCGTTTCCGCTCCCGATCCCGCTCCCGTTCCCGTCTGTCCCGTTGTCCGTTGCCCGAGAGGGGAACGTCGGACCACGGGAACGGGACAGACGGTAACGGGATCGTGAACGGGAACGGAGGGATTGGAGGGAACTAGCGCGCGCCGCGGCCGAAGAGGACGACCTTGGCGGTGTGAAACAGGATCGATAGATCGAGCCGCACCGACAGGTGCTTCACGTACCAGAGATCGTACTGCAGCTTCTCGCGCGCCTCCTCGAGGCTCGCCGCATACGGATAGCGAATCTGCGCCCAGCCCGTAATCCCCGGCGGCACCAGCGTCCGCAGGTCGTAATAGGGGATCTGCCTGCGCAGCTTGGCCACGAACTCCGGCCGCTCCGGCCGCGGCCCCACGATTCCCATCTCGCCCTTGACGACGTTCAGGATCTGCGGCAGCTCGTCCACGCGGAACCGGCGCAGCCACTTTCCGATCCTCGTCACGCGCGGATCATTCTTCTGCGCCCACTTCACCCCGGCCGCCTCCGCGTCCGTCCGCATCGTCCGAAACTTCAGCATGCGAAACGTCCGCCCGCCCACGCCCACGCGCTCCTGCGAGTAGAACACCGGACCCTTCGAGTCGAGCTTGATGATCACCGCGACCACCGCCAGCACCGGCGCCGCCAGCGTGAACAGCACCAGCGACGCCATCAGCGACACCAGCCGCCGTCCCGCCAGCAGCCACGCCGGCCGCTCGAACCCGTCGGAGAACACGAGATCGCCCGGCTTCACCAGATCCACCGGGATCTTCTTCAACGCGCGCTCGGCGAAGGTCGGTCCATCGATCACTTCGAGCCCCGCCAGGCGGCACGCGAGCAGCTCGCGCACGTTCAGGCCGCGCCGATCGTCCACCGCCACCACGATCACGTTCGCGCCGCGCGCGCGCGCCCGTGCCGCCAGACCGTTCGCGTCGGTCTGCGCCCATCCCACGATCTCGGTGTGGCCGTCGCGGGCGATCTCGTGCTGCAGCTTCATCGACGACTGCGAGCCCTGACCGATCAGGAACACGCGCGCGCGCAACGCCGCCATGCGCCCGACTTCCGGCAGCGCCGCGCGCAACGCCAGCGCGACGGTGCACGCGCCACCCAACCCGGCGACCGCGATCGCCCGATCCGGTGACGGCCCGGGCATGAGCAGCGTGCCCATGCCGCACACGATCGTGGTGGCGCCGATCGCCTTCAACAGCCGCGTCGCCCGCGGCGCGTCCGTGTACGCGACCTTGAAGTCGTAGAGGTCGGCCAGGTACAGCCCGACCTGCAGCGCCGCCGTGGCGCACGCTGCCTCGACGAGAACGCGAATCCAGTCCGCGCTCACCCCCAGGCCGCGTGCCACCACGTGCGCCGTTGCCACGAACGCGCCGAAGAGCAACACCTGCTCGCCGACGAAGAAGCCGAGCTTGCGTGACTCGACGTAGGTTCGGACCGACATGCGCTACCTCTTCGCCGGGAGCGCCTTTTGACCGGTCGTCGTATACGGCGCGATGCGCAGGATGTCCGCGATGCGCGCCTCGATCGCGTTGAGCACGAGGCCGTGCACGGTCACGCCGTACAGCGCCTCGAGCGACGCGTTGACCAGCTCCTTCGGCGTGTGGCTCGCGCGCACCACCAGGATCGCGCCGTCGAGATCGCGCGACAGCGTCGGCACGTCGGCGAGCGGCAGCACCGGCGGCGTGTCGACCACCACGAAGTCGAAGCGCTGCTTGAGCGCCGCCATGATGTCGCCGAGGCGCGGATCGTACAGCGTCGACGCGATGTCGTCGGGCGGAGTGCCCGCCGGCAGCACGTAGAGCTCGTCCGAGCCGAAGCGCCACAGGCAGTCGTCGATCGACGCCCGCCCCGCGACCACGTCGGTGAGCCCCTTGTGTGCGCGCAGCCCGAGCATGTTGGCCACGCCGGGACGGCGCAGGTCGGCGTCGACGAGCACCACGCGGTTGCGGCCGCCCTTGCCGAGCGCGATCGCCGCGTTCACCGCCGTCGTCGTCTTGCCCTCGCCCGACTGCGCCGAGGTGAACGCCAGCGCCTTGATGCCCGACTTGGCCAGGCACTCGAGGCGATAACGCAGGACGCGGTACTGCTCCGCCGCCGGATGATTCGGCTGGCTCAGCGTCACGACCTTCGGCGCCGACACCGGCTCGTAGGTCTCGGCCTCGACGATGGGAGCCGCCGTCGACGCACCGAAAGGCATTTCATTCGTAATCGTGGCCATGGTCTATCAAGCCTCCGCCTTGGGTCCGTGGGTGTTGATGTAGCTGCCCTTGGGCAGGTCGACCTTCGGAATGATCGCCAGGATCGGCGTCGTCACCGACAGATCGCGCAGCTGCTCCGGATCGCGAATGCTGCGATCGCTGGCGTCGAGCGCGAAGCCGATGCCGAGGCCCGCCGCGATCGCGAGCAGAAGAGCGCCGAGCCCGAGCAGCGGGCGGTTCGGCGACATCGCGTGCTCCGGCACCGAGGCGCCCTCGACGAGATCGAAGCGCATCGAGGCCAGGCCCTTCTCCAGACCCGCCGACAGCTCCGCGTCGCGGATGTGCGACAGCGTCAGGCTGTACTTGTCCTTCAGCGAGTCGTACGTCGACTGCAGCCCGGCCAGGTCCTGCCCGTTCTTCGCCGTCGCGTCGACGCGGGCGCGCACGTCCGCTTGACGCTGGCGCAGCCCGGCGAGCATCGCCTTGGTACGGCCGATGTTGCCCTCGAGCGCCATCAGCTCCGGATTGTTGCGGCGCACCTTGTCGTTGAGGCCCTTTTCGTCCTCGACGCGCTGCGCGTGCACCGAGCCGTACTCGGCCTCGATCTTCTTCACCTCGGGGTTATCGGAGGTGTACTTGGTGCGCGCCTCGTAGAGCTGACCCGCGAGCGTCTCCTCCTGATGGCGCAAGGGCGACATCGCGGCGGCGAGCAGCGAGCGGCGGCGCTCCTGATCCATGTCGAGGTTCGTCGACTGGATGTTCACTTCCATCGTCGTCTGATCGAGCGTGCGCAGGTTCGCCTCCTGCTGCTCGGGCAGCGAGCCATAGTGCTTGGTCTTGAACTCGCGCACCGCCTTGTCGGCCGCGTCCATCTGCGGCTGCAGCGTCGCCAGCTCGGCCTTGAACGCGGCGATGGTCGCGTTCGCCACCTGCTCGCGGCGCTCGACGTGGTGCTTCATGAAGAGCTCGGCGACCTTGTTGACCAGCGCCTTGGCCTTCTCCGGATTCGGATCGGCGTAGCTCAAGAGGAACGTGTCGTCGCCTTCGACCTTCACGTCCATGCGCGACTTGATGTCGTCGACGGTGTCCTCGGCCTTCTTTGGATCGCGGATGAGACCGAGCGAGTTCGCCGCTTCGAGGACGATGGGCCGCGCCATCACGGCCAGGCGCAGCGACTTCAGACGCTCGCCGACCTGCTCGGCCACCGTCGGTGCCACGTACTCCTTGGCCGGCTGCACTTCGCCGACGCGGATCACCGCCGAGGCCTTGTAGCCCGGCTCGACCTGGTAGATGAGCGCGGCGGACACGCCGAGCACACCCACTGCGGTCGCGATGATCGCAATCTTGCGCCGGCGGAACACGCCGCGCACTTTCGTCATACCAACCTCACTCATGGATGCACCTCTCTCCGGGGCGGTTTGGCGTCGGCGCCCAAGACCGCCAGAAGGCGGATGCCGACGATGTTTCGGGTGATGTTCGGAAACTGGCCACCGGCGACAGCGACACCCGGGCCTGTCTCCTGCCAGCGCAGCGTGTAGTACGCGCCGACGCGGAAGTAATCGACGACGCGCCAATCGACGAAGGTGTCCGCAGTGACGCCGTCATACGACCACGGCTGATTCACTGCGGCGCCGTTGCGGAAGTAACCGAAGCCGACGTGGGCGTCGAACTTCTCGAGATAGTGCCAGCCGGCCTGCGCGTAGACGGCGTCGGCCCACAACGCCGTGCCCGCGCCGGTGGCGCCGAGGAGATCGTGCACGTAGCCGGCCGACGCGCGCCACGACGGCGTGTTCCAACGCAGCATCGCCGAGCCGCGCCACGTCCAGCCCGAATTGGGCGCGATCGACACGCCGTCGGCGTTGACGATGTTCTGCGCCGCGGCGAGCGAGTCGTAGAACACCGGCCCGGCGTCGGCGGTCGCCTCCAGCTCCGGCAGGAACTGGTGGCGCCAGCCGAGCGTCGGCGAATAGGTGGCGCCGATGTCCCAACGGTTCGCGTCGGTGGCTTGCGGCCCCGCCGTGAACAGCTGCGCGCGGCCGGTGAAGCGCAGGTCGTCGCGGCGCGTGACCGAGAACGCGGTGTAGCCCTGCAGGTCGTGCTCGGCGCCGTCGTACAGCGTCGGGTAGGTCATGGCCTGCATCGGCGTGTACTCGTCGAAGCGCGCCCAGTGATAGGTGTAGCCGAGGCTCGAGAACACGCGGCGCACGATGTTCACGCCGACGAGCGCGTCGGCCACGTTGTCGAAGATGCCGATCTGCGGCGCCACCACGCCGAGGCGCGAGAGGAAGCCGGGATCCTCCGCGCGGGAGAACTCGTCCGACACCGCCAAGGTGAGCCGGCGCGTCGGGTGACCTTCGAGGCTGAGGCCGGCGCGGTGGTTGAGCGAGTTCTCCGCTTTGCCGAGCGCGTACGTCCAGTACGAAAAGTCGTACGACGTCTCCAGCTTCACGCGCGGATCGATGAGCCGATACGACGCGTGCGGCGTGATGCGGTTGACGAAGTCGGGCCCGCGGCTGTTGTAGACGTTGTCGTCATACGCGCTGTCGAGTGCTGCACTGACCGACAGCTCGTTGAGCGGCGCCGCCTCAGCCACGGGGCCGACCATCGTCGACGCCGCAACCACGAGCGCTATGTAGCGAGCGCGCGACATTAGGGCACGAAGACGGTGTCACCAGGGGCCAGCTGGATCGCCTGCGCCTTGCCGCTGACGATTTCGCGGTAATTGACGTTGTAGCGGGCTTCCTTGCCGCCGGCGCCGGGGCGGATCACGACGATGCCGCCGCGGTTGGCGTACTCCGTGGGGCCGCCGGCGAGCGCGAGCGCCTGGAGCACGTTCATCGTGCCGCGCACCGGGTAGGCGCCGGCGTGCGCGACCTCGCCGAGCACGAAGAACTTGGCGGCGTTGATCTCGGCGACCTGCACCGAGACCACCGGCTGGTTGACCATCGGCGTGAGCTTGTCGGTGATCTCTTTTTGCAGCTCTTTGGCCGTATGACCTTCCGCGACGATGTCGCCGATCATCGGCAACGAGATCTTGCCGTCGGGCCGGACCGGCTCCTTGGCCGACAACGTGGCGTCCTTCCAAACTTCGACGGCGACGACGTCTTCCTTGCCAATGCGGTACTCCGCCTGCGGCATCTGCGGCGGCGGCGTCGTCTCGTGCGCGCAGCCGGCCCCGAGGCCGAGCACTGCGATCGCAAGTCCAAACGTTTTCATCATGGTCGCTGCTCCCAGGGTTGGGTGTTGATGCGGCGGGTACGAAGCAGTCGGCGTGCCACGGTCTCCAACCGTCGCCACGCTCGGAGAGCAAGCAGCGATTCGCGGCTTTTCGCGAGGAAGACCGCTGGAGACGGGTGCACGGGTGGCAATCGTTTGCCGTCGACGAGGAAAACGAAGTCTCTGGAATTGCCGGTTCGTAAAGACGTCAATGCGTGGGTGGTCGGCGGTTCGCGCACGTGCTGGTGGCACGTCCCTTGGAATGATGAATGGTCGGAGGTCATCGACCGATGTGGAAATCGATCGTCTTGTGCATCTCGCTGTTCAGCGGCGCCGCGCTGGGGTTGTCGGTCGGCGCGCGCTTCGTCGAGCCGGCCGCGCTGCCGGCGGCGGCGGCGATCGGCTTGTGCCTGATCGGGGTCGTGTTGATCCTGGCGGCGCCGACGGCGGAGGCGGAGACGACGGCGGCGGTCGAGCGGGTGTCGGAGACGGGAACGCAGACGGTGATGGCGACGGATGTGGATCCGATCGAGCTACCGACGGTGGCGCCAGTTACGAACCGCACTCCCGCCCTGCCTTTCGAAGCGATCACTCCCTAGTACCAACCCCTGCACCATCCCGCTCCCGCTCCCGTTCCCGCTCCCGTTCCCGCTTGGCCGTTCCCGTTCTCCGACGAACCCGGGCAACGGACAACGAACCCGCGGTAACGGGAGGGGAAGGGAACGAGAACGGACGTGTGCGGTGTGTTGGTGCGGTGTGTTGGTGCGGTGTGTTGGTGCGGCGTGTCGGTGCGGTCTGTTGGTGCGAAGTGTTTGCGGCGTGCTCAGCCAGAAACCGCGGGCGGATCGTCGTCCTCGATCTCCTCCCGCCACGTCTCCAACGGCGGCGCCACCACCTCCGCCTCCGTCGCCGCCGCCACCTCCGTCGCCGCCGCCACCGCCGCCACCGCCGGCTTCGGCTTCCGCGCCGCCCTCGGCCGGCCGATTCCGAACTCGCGTATCTTATAGAGGATCGCCTTATAGCTGATGCCCAGCCGCTCCGCCGCCTCGCGCTTGTTCCCGCCGGTGTGCCCCAGCATGATGATGATCGCCTCGCGCTCCGCCGCGTGCGCCGCCTTCCGGCCCAGATCCTTCAGATCGATCCGATAGTCGTCCGCCTCGGCTTCCGCCGCCGCCACCTGCGCGCCCGCCGCGTCCGCGATCGCTTGCGCTCCGCGATAACCGCCGTTCACCGGCGGCGGCGGAATCACCGGCGGCGGCAGCGGGCTCGGCGTATTGAACGGCGACGCGTACGCGTACGAATAGCCCGGCGGCGTCGGCACCGCCGGTGCGGGCGGCCGAATCGTCGACGGTACCAGCGGCGGCGGCAACGGCGTCTGCATCGACATCGCGCCCGCGGCGTTCGCGCCCGCCGCCATCGCCTCCGCGCTCATCGGCGCGCCGTACGCGACACCTGCGCCCGCCGCTGCGCCCGCCGCGACGGCCGCGCCCACACCGCGATCGCGCAGCTCCGACAACACGTACCGCGGATCGCGCAACACGATGAGCCGCCGCACCAGGTTCTCGAGCTCGCGAATGTTGCCCGGAAAGTCGTAGGTCAAGAAGCGCTCGACGATCTCCGTCGGCACCTCCGCCATCGTGCGCCCGTAGCGCTTCCCGTATTTGTCGACGAAGTGCTCGAGGAGGCGCGGAATGTCCTCGCGCCGCTCGCGCAGCGGCGGGATCGCGACCTCCACGACGTTGAGGCGGTAGTACAGATCCTCGCGGAACGTTCCGCGCTCCATCGCCTTCGCCAGATCCACGTTCGTCGCCACGATCACGCGCGTGTCGACCTTGATCTTCTTCTGCCCGCCGACGCGGTAGAACTCGCCGTCCTGCAGCGCCTGCAACAGCTTGGCCTGCATCGCCACCGGCATCTCGCCGATCTCGTCGAGGAACAGCGTGCCGCCGTCGGCGAGCTCGAATTGGCCGGGCTTGGTCTTCTGCGCGCCGGTGAACGATCCGCGCTCGTGCCCGAACAGCTCCGACTCGAGCAGCTCGCCGGGCAGCGCCGCGCAATTGATCTTCACGAACACGCGTCCGGCGCGTGACGAGCGCGCATGGATCTCGCGCGCGACGACGTCCTTGCCGACGCCCGACTCGCCGGTGATGAGCACCGGCACATCGGCGTCCGCGATCCGATCGATGAGCTCGTCGACCCGCCGCATCGCCGGGCTCGTCCCGAGGTTGGCCGCCCCCCGCGGCGCGCGCGGCTCCGACGCGGTGGCCACCGTGGTCGCGCGCCCGGCGACGGCGACGCGCTCGAGGATCTCGCGCAGCTCCTCGGCGTTGAACGGCTTGGTGATGTAGTCGCTGGCGCCGGCGCGCATCGCCTTGACGACGGTGTCGGCCTCGTCGAGCGCCGAGCACATCACCACCGGCGCCTTGCCGCCGCCGGCGCGATAACGCCGCAGCGTCTCCACGCCGTCGAGCTCGGGCATGATCACGTCGAGGATCACGACGTCCGGCGCCGGCAGATGCGACAGTCGCTCCAACGCCTCGCGACCCCCCGGTGCGCCCTCCACCGCAAACCCGAGCGCATCCAGCAGCGCGGACAGATACTCGCGGCTGGTCTCGTCGTCGTCGACGATCAACACCTTGGGTGTGTCGCTCATCGCTGAACCTCGCTCTCGGGGCTCATCGATGCTGCATCCGCGGTGCCAGCTCGACGGAGCCGTCTCTCGTCCGCAAAGCAGGCGTTTTCCCGCTGAACGTTGCACCGCTGTGCCCACGCGCAACACTCGCGCACGCCGCCGATGGCAATGACTGCACACAGTGGTGTGAGCGCGACCGCGAATCAAGCACGTACACGCGGCACGCGTTTCGCAGAGACACATGAAACTGGAGGCGAGTGCCATGGAGAATCGCATGAGCTCGAGGAACGGAGATTTCGCGAAGCACGCAGAGGAGGTCGGCGAGCAGGCGATGCAGCAGCTCGACCGGCTGCGCGATCAGGCCAGCGAGCTCGGCGAGCGCGCCGTGGCGTTCATCAAGGAGCGCCCCGGAACGTCGCTGCTCATCGCGGCGGCCGCCGGCTATCTCATCGGCCGCCTCGTGCGGTCGTAACCCTTTTCCCAGGAGAGCGGACAATGGATTTCAACAAGCGGGACATCCTGAACGCGTTGGGGCTGGAGACGGAGTCGAACTTCTGGACGGTGGCGCTGGCGGGATTCGGCGTCGGTTGTCTCGTCGGTGCGGCGGTCGCGATCATGGTCGCGCCGAAGAGCGGCCGCGAGCTGCGCAATGACATCATGGAGCGCGGCCGCGACCTCATGCAGCGCGGCAAGGAAGAGCTGAAAGAAAAGCTGCCGACCTCGCCGACGTACTAAAGCACCGCACGACAAAAGCCAACAGGGAGATCCAAAAGATCAGGGAGGCCAAGAATCTTGGTCTCCCTGATCTTTTGGATCTCCCTGTTGGTCTTTCCTGGCGTGCCCTACGAGGGGCCTGCGTGTCTTACGCGTAGGCTTCGAGGGGCGGGGCATCGGCGCGCACACCACAGAACACGCGCAGCTTGGCCTTCGCCCGCAGCTCGAGCTGGCGCACGCGCTCGCGCGAGATGCCGAACTTCTTGCCGAGCGACGCCAGCGTCGCCGGCCGCTGCCGCATGTGGCGCGCCTTGATGATCGCGCGCTCGCGCGGGTCGAGCACCTTCAAGCCCTCGTTGAGCCGCGTCTTGCGCGAATCGTCTTCCTCGACGCCGGCGACCACGTCCTCCGGATTCGGCGAGTCCTCGGCGATGAGCGCGCCGACCTCGCGACGATCGTCGGTCGCGCGCGGCGCATCGAGCGATACGTCGTGCCCGGTCAGCCGCGGCGTCATCGCCTCGATGTCCGACTGCTCGACGCCGAGCGCCGACGCCAGCGACTCGGTGTCCGCCGACTCGCCTTCGCGCTCCAGCTTGCGCCGCGCACGCCCGAGGCCGAAGAAGATCTTGCGCTGCGAGCGCGTCGTGCCGATGCGCACCGGACCGTGCGAACGCACCACGTGCTCGAGCATGCAGGCGCGGATCCAGTAGGTCGCGTACGTCGCCAGGCGCGTCTGCCGCGACGGATCGAACCGACGAGCCGCGATCGTCAGCCCGAGATTGCCCTCCTGGATCAGATCTTCCATCGATGGTCCCGAGTGACGGAACTCCATCGCAATACGGATGACCAGCCCGAGGTGGGTCTGGACCAACCGCGCGAGCGCCGTTTCGTCCTCGAGCGTGCGCCACCGCCGTGACAAGCGATGCTCTTCCACGACACTGAGCGGACCCTCCCGTGCGGGAAGAGGCATCGCTGGTTCGACCTCATGCTGCTCGGGCATTTCGGGCTGCAGCTTTCTGAGTGCCATGTGCGCCTCCCTGTGGTGTCGTTGCTGCTTCGCCCTGCTACGACCGATCGCCGCCGTTGCCGCGCCGTTCCCCCGAACGCGGCTGTGCGCCTTCGTGACTGCGCTCGCCGAGGGCGGCCGCCAAAAGTCCCGGACCAATTCCCGCGACGAGCTGCTTCAAGAAGCCGCCGAGCGCGAAGCGCCCGCCGAGGCGAGCCACCTTGAAGGTCGTGCGCGAGAACAACGCGCCCGACAGGAGGTAGCCCACGCCGAATGCCATTCCGACCGATGCCAGCGGATGCGCGTCGACATAATTGGTGACCGTCTCGCGGATCTCCTGGACGCGATCGCCGAGCTCGGCGCGAAGCTCGTCGAAATTTTGGCCGACGTTTTCGCCGGCGTCGTCCCTCGTGGTTTCCATTCGCGAAGTCTCCTTGGTGATGAGGCCTCCTCTGCAGACTCCGTGCCCCCGGGGATCACGCGATCAGCGCTGCGAAATGACTTGGCTTTACGCCCGCGCGGGCAACTCCACGATGCACGTTTTGCGCATTGCGCCGGGCGCGGGTGTAACCGAATGGGCCCGTTTCCTTTCGTCGCCGTGCATTCGCGGCCTCCGGCGCGCGACGGCAACGACGGAATCTCGGCGTTTTACCGCCGTGGCAATTCCTGCCAGGGGCCTATGTGCATTTTTGGCTTGCATGCGCAGGTCAAATGTTTACAACCAAGACCATGCCCGAACCTGCCGATGTCGCGAACGCCACCGTCGTCGTCCCCGGCGATTCCGCGGCTCGCGCCGGCGCCGGCGGGACGAAGAAGGTGCTCGTCGTCGACGACGAGCCGGAGACGGCGGGCGGTCTCGCCGAGATTCTTCGCGAGGACGGTTACCACGTCGACATCGTGCATTCCGCCGAGGATGCGCTCGAGCGCTTCAAGGCCGACACGTATCACCTGCTGTTGACGGATCTGTTGCTACCCGGCAAGTCAGGCGTCGAGCTGACCAAGCTCGTCCACGACGCCGCGCCGGCGACGGCGATCGTGCTCATCACCGGCCACGCGACGGTGAAGACGGCGGTCTCGGCGCTCAAGCGCGGCGCCAGCGACTACATCAGAAAGCCGGTCAACCCGAAAAAGCTGCGCGAGCGCGTGCAGACGTTGCTCGACGGGCGCCCCGACTATCTGCCGAACAAGCTCCTCGCGGTCGGCCGCTCGGGCGTCGTGCTCTTCGAGGGCATGATGGCGCGCTCGCGCGTCATGCACAACGTGTTCGAGAAGATCAAGCTGGCCGCGCAATCGGACGCGACCGTGCTCATCACCGGCGAGAGCGGCACCGGC
>DATNAQ010000129.1:0-45303 GCA_035607415.1 Polyangia bacterium | reverse complement strand
CGCGTACGGCGCCGGCGCCGACGTCAACGAAGGCGAGGCGCGCGGCATCATCAACTGGTGGAGCTGGGATTACGACACCAACGGCCACCACGCCAAGGATCCGGCGCACAAGGGTTGGCCGCCGCCGTTCGGCTTCGCGCTGATCAACTTCGTCGTCTTTCTCGGAATCATGTCGCGGCTGGCGTGGAAGCCGCTCAAGCAGTACATGGCCGACCGCCACGACTCGATCGCCAAAAACCTCGACGACGCGGCCAAGCTGCGCGCCGAGGCCGAGGCGACGCTCAAGCAGTACGAGGCCAAAATCGCCGGCATCGATCGCGAGATCGACACGCTGCTCGCGCAGATCAAAAAAGAGGCCGAGTCGGAGAAGGCGCGCATCATCGCCACCGCCGAGGCCGACGCCAAGCGCCTCAAGGAAGACGCCGAGCGGCAGATCGGCGCCGAGATCGATCGCGCGCGCCGCGAATTGCGCCGCGGCGTCATCGAGGCCGCCGTCGCCGCCGCCGAGCAGTCGCTGCAGAAGAACATCACCGCCGACGACCAGCGCAAGATGGCCGAGAAGTACGTGCACGACGTCGAAGCGCGCGCCAAGGCCGGGAGGCCCTCGTGATCACCGGCAGTCTCGCCCGTCGCTACGCCAAGGCGCTCCTCGAGATCGGCGTCGCCACCAACACCTTCGACGCCAACGGCAAGGAGCTCGACCGCGCCGCCGACACGCTGCGCGCGTCGCCCGAGCTGCGGGTCACGCTCGAGAACCCGATCTTCTCGCTCGAGAAGCGCAAGCTCATCATGGACGAGCTGATGCGCCGGCTCGCGCTGTCGAAGACGGTGCGCAACTTCATCATGCTGCTGCTCGACAAGGGGCGCATCGCCTCGCTGCCCGACATCGCGCGGGCGCATCGCGCGCTCGTCGACGAGCACGCCGGCCGCGTGCGCGCCACGGTGACGTCGGCCCGTCCGCTCGATCCGCTGCTCGAGACGCGCCTCAAGACCGCGCTCGAGAAGTCGTCGGGCAAGACGGTCATCTTCGAGAAGCGCGAGGATCCCACGATCATGGGCGGCCTCGTCACGCAGCTCGGCGACACCGTATTCGACGGCAGCGTTCGGACTCAGTTGCAGCAGCTCCGCGAAGAGCTGCTGTCGGAATAAAGGGACAAATGGACATCAAAGCCGAAGAGATCTCGCAGATCATCCGCAAGCAAATCGAGGAGTACGATCAGAAGGTCTCGGTCGTCGAGACCGGCACCGTGCTCACCGTCGGCGACGGCATCGCGCGCGTCTACGGCCTCGCGGGCGCCATGGCCGGCGAGCTCCTCGAGTTCCCGCACGACGTCAAGGGCATCGTCCTCAACCTCGAAGAGGACAACGTCGGCGTCGCGCTCCTCGGCGAGTACGAGAAGGTCCGCGAGAACGATCAGGTCAAGCGCACCGGCAAGATCGCCTCGGTCCCCGTCGGCGACGAGCTCGTCGGCCGCGTGGTCAACGCGCTCGGCCAGCCGATCGACGGCAAGGGCCCGATCAACACCAAGACGCTGCGCAAGGTCGAGATCAAGGCGCCTGGCATCGTCGCCCGCAAGTCGGTGCACGAGCCGATGCAGACGGGCCTCAAGGCGATCGACTCGATGATCCCGATCGGCCGCGGCCAGCGCGAGCTCATCATCGGTGACCGTCAGACCGGCAAGACCGCCGTCGCGACGGACACGATCATCAATCAGAAGGGCCTCGGCGTCACGTGCATCTACGTCGCCATCGGCCAAAAGCAGTCGACGGTCGCCTCGGTCGTCGACAAGCTGCGCCAGTTCGGCGCCATGGATTACACCATCGTCGTCGCGGCGACGGCGTCGGAGTCGGCCCCGCTGCAGTTCCTCGCGCCCTTCACCGGCGTCACCATGGGCGAGCACTGGCGCGACAACGGCGGCCACGCGCTCATCGTGTACGATGACCTGTCGAAGCACGCGGTCGCGTACCGCCAGCTCTCGCTGTTGCTCCGCCGTCCGCCGGGCCGCGAAGCGTACCCGGGCGACGTGTTCTATCTCCACTCGCGTCTGCTCGAGCGCGCCGCCAAGATGTCGGACGAGCGCGGCGCCGGCTCGCTCACGGCGCTGCCGATCATCGAGACCCAGGCGGGCGACGTCTCGGCGTACATCCCGACCAACGTCATCTCGATCACCGACGGTCAGATCTACCTCGAGACCGACCTGTTCTACTCCGGCGTCCGCCCGGCCGTGAACGTCGGCCTCTCGGTGTCGCGCGTCGGCGGCTCGGCGCAGGTCGCGGCGATGAAGAAGGTCGCCGGCACCCTGCGCCTCACGCTCGCGCAGTATCGCGAGCTGGCGGCGTTCTCGCAGTTCGCCAGCGACATGGACAAGGCGACGCAGAACCAGCTCGCCCGCGGCGCGCGCATGGTCGAGCTCCTCAAGCAGGGGCAGTACCAGCCGCTGCCCGTCGAGCGCCAGATCCTGGTGCTCTACGCCGGCCTCAACGGCTACCTCGATCAGCTCGCCATCGCCGACATCGGCCGCTGGGAGCGCGAGCTCTATCCGTGGATGGAGTCGCGCCGCCCCGACGTGCTCTCGACGATCCGCGCCAAGTGCACCGACGGCAAGGCGTTCAACGATCTCACCGAGCTCATGAAGTCGGCGCTCACCGAGTACAATAAGGAGTTCAGCGCGACGGGCGCCGGCGGCGGCGGCAGCAAGGCCGCGGCGGCACCCCAGGCATAACGATGCCGTCGCTCAAGGCGATCCGCACGCGCATCGCGTCGGTCAAGAACACGCAGAAGATCACCAAGGCGATGAAGCTCGTCGCCGCGGCTCGTCTGCGTCGCGCGCAGGACTCGATCATCGCCGCGCGCCCCTACGCGCAGCGGCTCACCGAAGTCCTCGGTGATGTCACGGCGCGCCTGTCGCTCGAGTCACCCGCATCCGGTGACGAGAGCCATCCGCTCCTGGCCAAGCGGCAGATCAAGACGGCGCGGCTGATCATCATCTCGGCCGATCGCGGCCTCGCCGGCGGCTTCAACTCGAACCTCGCGCGCCGTCTCGAGCGCTTCCTCATCGACGAGAAGGGCAACTATCCGAACGTCGAGATGGCGATCGTCGGGCGCAAGGCGCGCGAGTATTGGAAGCGCCGCCTCGGTCCCGGCTCTCAGTACGGCCACGCCAAGATCGTCGCCGAGTTCATGGCGGCGACGTCGGACACGGCCGTCGAGCGCGCGCGCGAGCTCGCCAAGCAGGCGACCGACGACTATCTCGACGGCAAGATCGACGCGGTGCTGGTGGCGTTCAACGAGTTCAAGAGCGCCATCTCGCAGGTCGTGCAGATCGAGACCATGCTGCCGATCGAGCCGGCGAAGCTGCCGGAAGGCGCGACCCGCTTCGACTTCGAGTACGAGCCGTCCAAGGGCGACGTGCTCTCGACGCTGGTGCCGCTCTACATCGAGATCACGCTCTACCGCGCGATGCTCGAGTCGATCGCGTCCTTCTTCGGCGCGCAGATGTCCGCCATGGACAACGCGACGAAGAACGCGAAGGAAATGATCGGCAACCTCACGTTGCAATTCAACCGCGCGCGCCAGGCCGCGATCACCAAGGAGCTGATGGAGATCGTGGGCGGCGCCGAGGCTTTGAAAGGTTAACGCGAAGGCGAAAGCCGGAGCAGAAGATCGATAGATTTCCGGCGACCTCGTAGAGGGCGCCTTCCGAAAGCGAAGCGAGGAAAGAAACGATGGCCACTGGAACGACCAACGGCAACGGGCACGCGCACAAGGGCAAGATCACGCAGGTCATCGGACCGGTCGTGGACGTGGAGTTCGGCTCGGGCGAGCTGCCCGAGGTCTACACCGCGCTCAAGATCAAGAACCCCAACGTCGACCAGACCGACTCGGCGCGCGATCTGACCGTCGAGGTTGCGCAGCACCTCGGCGAGCACACCGTCCGCACCATCGCCATGGACTCGACCGACGGCCTGGTGCGCGGCATGGAAGTCGTCGACACCAAGGCGCCGATCATGATGCCGGTGGGCAACGAAGTGCTCGGCCGCATCTTGAACGTCGTCGGCGATCCCGTCGACGAGCGCGGCCCGGTCAAGGCGACCAAGCACCTGCCGATCCATCGCGCGGCGCCGAAGTTCGTCGACCAGTCGGTGAAGATCGAGGCGTTCGAGACCGGCATCAAGGTCATCGACCTCCTCGCTCCGTATCGCCGCGGCGGCAAGATCGGCCTGTTCGGCGGCGCCGGCGTCGGCAAGACCGTCCTCATCATGGAGCTCATCAACAACCTGGCGAAGAAGCACGGCGGCGTGTCGTGCTTCGCCGGCGTCGGCGAGCGCACGCGTGAGGGCAACGACCTGTGGCACGAGATGGAGGAGTCCAGGCTCGTCACCGGCCAGCCGGTTCTCACCAAGACCGCGCTCATCTACGGCCAGATGAACGAGCCGCCGGGCGCGCGCGCCCGCGTCGCCTTGTCGGCGCTCACCTGCGCCGAGTACTTCCGCGACGAGCTCGGCCAGGACGTGCTCCTCTTCGTCGACAACATCTTCCGCTTCACGCAGGCGGGCTCGGAAGTGTCGGCCCTCCTCGGACGCATCCCCTCGGCCGTCGGTTACCAGCCGACGCTGTCGACGGAGATGGGCGAGCTGCAGGAGCGCATCACCTCGACGAACAAGGGCTCGATCACCTCGGTGCAGGCGATCTACGTGCCCGCCGACGACTTGACCGACCCCGCCCCGGCGACGGCGTTCGCCCACCTCGACGCGACCACGGTTCTCTCGCGCGCGCTGACGGAGATCGGCATCTACCCGGCCGTCGACCCGCTCGACTCGACCTCGACCATCCTCTCGCCGCAGGTCGTGGGCCAGGAGCACTACGACACCGCGCGCGCGGTGCAGCGCGTGCTGCAGCGCTACAAAGAGCTCCAGGACATCATCGCCATCCTCGGCATGGACGAGCTCTCGGAAGACGACAAGGCGCTCGTCGGTCGCGCGCGCCGCATCCAGCGCTTTCTGTCGCAGCCGTTCGACGTCGCCAAGGCGTTCACCGGCGCCGACGGCAAGTACGTCGAGCTCAAGGACACCATCCGCGGCTTCAAGGAGATCCTCGACGGCAAGCACGACAGCCTTCCCGAGGCGGCGTTCCACATGGTCGGCACGATCGAAGAGGCCGTCGAGAAGGGCCAGCGCCTCATCCGCGAGGCGGCGTAACGATCATGACGCTCGAAGTGCTCACGCCGCAGCGCACGGCGCTCAACGCCGACGTCGACGAGGTCACGGTTCCCGGCCTCGCCGGCGAGTTCGGCGTGCTCCCCGGCCACACGCCGTTTTTGACCGCGCTCAAGGAGGGCACGCTCTCCTGGCGCGGCAAGTCGGGCTCGGGCGCGCTCGCCATCGGCCCCGGCTACTGCGAGGTCGACGGCAAGGATCGCATCGTCGTGCTCACGCAGTCGGCCGAGAAGACCGCGGCCCCCTCCTCCGCTTCGTAATCCCTCACCCCAAGAATCGCGCGCGCTCGTCGGCGCTGGGCAGGCGGCAGCTGTCGCGCTTGCCCCAGATGCGATAGCGATTGTGCGCCACGCGATCGTAGAACCAATCGGTGAGCGCCGCCGGCAGCACGCCGAAGAGGGCGACGATCGACCACGGGAAGCCGAGCGCGCGCAGCACGAAGAAGATGGCGCGCGATTTTGCGAGGAGCTGCCCGTCGCCGGTGAGCACGTAGACGGTGTCGAGGTCGTCGGGGTTCTTGCCGAACGGGCCGAGCGCCTGCGTGGCGACGTCGCTCTGCAGCGCGGCGAAACGGAAGCGCGCGGCGCGATCGCGGCGCAAGACGAACTGCACGAGGCGGTCGCACAGCCCGCATACGCCGTCGAAAAAGAGGATGGGAGCGCCGGTGTCCATCGCTACAAGATAATGTTGCGATTCGGGGGCGGTCGCGCAATGATTCCGTCGGTGAGGGGCGTTTTCGCGATCGTGATGGGGCTGGCCCTGTCGATGTCCGGCTGCTCGGGCTTCGAGCGACCCAAGCCGCACATGATGCCCGCGGGCGTCAGCTTCGCGGGCACGTGGGACTCGACCTGGGGCAAGCTCGAGCTGCGTCAGGAAGGCAATCGCGTCTCGGGGAGCTTCACCGGGTTTCGCGAAGGCGGGCTCACCGGCGAGATCGAAGGCGACGTCTGGCACTTCATCTGGGACCAGCGCAAGCCGCACTCGCACGGCCACGGCTTCATGCAGATGTCGCCCGACGGGCAGCATCTCGAAGGCCGCTGGGGCTATCAGAAGGACGACATCGAAGGCGGACGCTGGGCCGCCGATCGCGAAAACTCGTAGCTAGGGTCGGTTCGGACGGACGAGCGGCGCCCGTGATTGGGTGCCGTGCTCGAACAGTCCTCGGGCGCAGACGCCCTGCGGAAGACAACTGCGCGCGGCACCCAATCACGGGCACCGCTCGTCCTGCGGCGGCCGTTTTCGCGATCGGTGGCCCTTGCCAGTTATGCGCTAGGAAAAGAGCTCGGAGACGGAGCGGCCGTCGTGGATGTGGGTGATCGCCGTCGCCAGGAGCGGGGCGATGGAGAGGACTTCGATCTTGGGCGATTGCGTGTCCGCCGGGATCGGGATCGTGTTGGTAAGGAGCAGGCGGTCGAGGCGCGAGGCGTTCAGGCGCTCGATCGCGCGACCCGACAACACCGGGTGGACCACGGCGGCGCGCACGGCGCGGGCGCCCTGGTTGAGCAGGAACTCGGTGGCGGCGAAGATGGTGCCGCCGGTGGCGATCTCGTCGTCGACGAGCAGGCAGTCCTTGCCCTTGACGTCGCCGATGACGTGCGCGGGGCGCGCCTTCTCGTCGTCGCCGGTGCGCCGCTTGTCGATGAAGGCGATCGGTAGATCGAGGCGCTTGGCGAATCTGCCGGCGTCCTTCGCCTCGCCGACGTCGGCGGCGACGACGACCGTGTTGGTGAGATCGTCGCGCAGCAGGCGATCGCAGAGGACGGGGACGCCGGAGAGCTGATCGGCGGGCATCGAGAAGAAGCCCTGGATCTGCGGCGAGTGCAGATCGACGGTGAGCACGCGATCCGCGCCCGCCGTCGCCACCATGTCGGCCATCAGGCGCGCGGTGATCGAGATGCGCGGCTCGTCCTTCTTGTCGCTGCGCGCGTAGGGAAAGTACGGCAGCACCGCGGTCACGCGCCGCGCCGACGAATGCTTGAGCGCATCGAGCAGGATCAACAGCTCGACGATGTTCTCGCTCAGCGGCGGACAGGCCGTCTGCACGACGAACACGTCGACCTCGCGCACGTTCTCGTCGATCTTGACCTTCAGGTTCTCGTTCGAGAAGCGCGTCGTGTGCGACTTGCCGAGCTCGATGCCGAGCTCCTTGCAGATCTCACGCGCCAGCCCCGGATGAGACGCCCCCGAGAAGACCTTGAGCCCGTCGCCTGCCATGGCTAGCCCTTGGCACGCGCGCCCACACGGGCCGCGCGCCTGTCGTCGATTGCGACCGCTCGCTCCGCTCGCTCGTGCACCATTGCGTGCTACCATGATCGCGTGAACGACGTCTACGCTCTCGTCCGCTCGCTCCGTGCCGCGACGTGGCCGCGCAACCGCCACTTCGAGGCGCACGCGACGCCAACGGGCGCCCAGGCGCGCCGGCTGCACCGCTTCCTGCGCGGCGTGGAGCGCGACGTGCGCGCCGCCGATTCGGTGCGCGTGCGCCAGAACAGCGACGGCGTGACGGTGGAGATGGCGTTCGGCGCGGTGCGGTTGTCGCGCGTGGTGACGCTGAGCCGCGAAGAGCATGCGCTCCTCGTCGAGGACGCGGACATGGCTGCGCGGCTCGCGCCCGTCGAAAACGGCTAGCGCGGCGGCGGTGTCGCGCGCGACCGTCATGGCTCGCGCGATCTGAACGGTTGGCGCGGCTGAAGAGTCGAGCCGCGCGCCCGACTATCGGGCGGCGGCGTGCGCCTCGGCGTGCGCGTAGAACAGCGTGATCGTGAGGCAGTGAAACTCGCGATCCGAGGACTGCGTGACGATCTTGTCCATCACCTGCACGCCCGGATTGGCGCGAATCCAGCGCGTGACGTTCTCGCCGAGCTCCTCTCGCTCCCTCGCCTTCGTAGCCGAAAACACCTTGACGCCCGTGAACGCCATCGTCGTCTCCTTGACCCCGCTCGAAAAGAACCCCCGGTGTTGCGTACGTGAGCCTATCGAGGTTTTTTTCTAATTGCAATAAAATTTTGCAGCTCAGTTGGAAATATTTGGCTCGGCCGCGCCCTGGCCGCCCCCGGGGAGTCACTCTGCGGACATCCGCCGGCCACCCGTGACGGTTTGCGCCGGCCAAACCCAATCCCGTGATGCACGCGTCGGGAATCCTTGACTGACGTTGTGAGCTGTGTAACGGTCGCCCAGCCTAGGTCCCGGAGGAAACGGAATGAGAGCCCTGTTGCTGTTCGCGCTGGTGGCTGGGGTGGTGGGAGCCGGCTTGTTCGCCTGTAACCCGAACTCCATTGGTCGCCCGTGCGTCAACCCAGGCGGCCAGGCCGTCCAGGGTACCCAGGTGGCATCGCCGGCGTTGGAGTGCCCGTCTCGACTTTGCCTATTGCAGCCGCCGAACGCGTCGAGCGGCCAGACTGGTCAGTCGCAGGGCAGTGATGGCGGAACCTTCCGCGCCACCTGCACCGCGACCTGCGAGCACGACAGCGACTGCGACGCCGAGACCAAGCAGTACTGCAAGGAAGGCTTCGCCTGCGCCGTGGCGACCCAGGCCGGCCCCTTCTGCTGCAAGAAGCTCTGCATCTGCAAAGGCGACCTCGTCGAGGGCACCAACGTCGATCCCGACGGCGGGACGATCGTGCCCTTCTCGTGCGATCCCAAGCAGAACCCGTCGCCGACCTGCCCGAACGTCAAGTAGTCGCGAACGCGTCCTCGACGTGCTCGATGTCGTCGCCGGTGATGGCGACGACGTCGAAGCGGCATGCGCGGTCCGCGCACTTTGTCAGGTGTAGATAGATCTCGGCGGCGCGGATGAGACGGCGCCGCTTGAGGTCGACGACCGTCTCGAGCGGCGTGCCGTGGCTCGTCGACGAGCGCGCGCGCACCTCGACGAAGACGAGCGTGTCGCCGTCGCTGCAGACGAGATCGATCTCGCCGCCGCGACAGGTCCAGTTGCGGTCGACGACCTTGTAGCCCTTGTGCTGTAGGAACTCGGCGGCGCGACGCTCGGCAATGGCACCGAGCGCGCGCGACACGGCTTACTGCTGGGGCGGGAGCTGATCGGTCGGCACCGACGGGGCGATGAGCGCCGCCGAGATGCCAGCCTTCTCCTTGATGCGCGCCGCCTTGCCGGCGAGGTCACGCAAGTAGAAGAGGCGCGCGCGACGCACACGGCCGCGGGCGATCACTTCGATCTTCTCGATGCGCGGGGTGTGCAGCGGGAAGACGCGCTCGACGCCCACGCCGTAGCTGACCTTGCGGACGGTGAACGAAGCGCGGCTGCCGGCGCCGGCGCGCTTGATGACCACGCCCTCGAACGCCTGGGCACGCTCCTTCTCGCCTTCCTTGATGAGGACCGACACCTTGACGGTGTCGCCCACCTTGAAGTCGGGGAGCTGCTTCTTGGTGAGCTGCTTCTTCTCGAGGGCTTCCAGAATCGGTACGACGTCGCTCATTTTTCGGTCCTTCGTTTCCTGGTGCGAAAGGTGCGTTAGTCTTCACGATCCCCATACAGGCGGTCAAGGATAATCGCACAGGCGGAGCGGACACTGAGGTGGTTGTAGTCGCCAACCCCGCGAATTGGCGGGAGCCGGGCGTCACAGCCGGCCAGGAGCTCGTCGGTCAGGCCCCAGCCGGTGCCGAGGATGAGGAGCGCCGGCCGCTCGCGGGCGGCGGCCGCGAAGGCGCGGAAGCCCATGGGCGCGGGGCCGTCCCGAGTCTCGCGGGCGGCGGTGGCGCAGGTAATGGGCGGGCGGCCGTGGCGCTCGGTGATGGCGGCGACGGCGGCGGCGAGGTCGGGGACCACGGCGAGCAGGTCGATGGCCTGGCGGCGGAAGTCGTTCTTCTCGGCGCCCTCGTCGCCCTGCCAATGCGCGGCGATGCGCGCGGCGAGCTCGCGCTGCGCGGCGACGGGGTGGACGATGAAGAAGCGCTCGAGGCCGAAGGTGCGGCTCGAGCGCGCGATGTCGTGCAGGTCGAGGTTGGTGAGCGCGGTGGCCACGACCTTCTTGTGCTTGTCGTAGACCGGGTGATGCACGAGGGCGACCGACAAGAGACTCATGGCTCTTCTCCGTCGAGGAGGGCGCGATCTTCGTCGCCGAGCGCGAGCGTGGCGAACAGATCGGGGCGGCGCGCGCGCGTGCGCAAGAGCGATTCACGACGGCGCCAGCGACGGATGCGCTCGTGGTTGCCACTGGTGAGCGCCTCGGGGACGGCGACGCCGCGGAAGCTCGCCGGGCGCGTGTATTGCGGATGCTCGAGCAGACCCGCCTCGAACGATTCGTCGAGCGGCGAATCGGCGTTGCCGAGAACGCCGGGCAGGCGGCGCGCGACGGCGTCGACGACGACCATGGCGGCGAGCTCGCCGCCGGTGAGGACGTAGTCGCCGATCGACAGCTCCTCGTCGCAGAAGGCGCGCACGCGCTCGTCGAAGCCTTCGTAGCGGCCGCAGACGAGCATGAGGCGCGGCAGCGTCGCCAGGCGCAGCACAGTCGGCTGCGTGAGCGGCGCGCCCGTCGGGGCGAGCAGGATCTTGTGCGCCGGGCCGCGCGCGGCCTCGATGGCCTCGATGGCGGCGACGAGCGGATCGGGGCGCATGACCATGCCGGCGCCGCCGCCGTAGGGCGTGTCGTCGACGGAGTGGTGCTTGTCGGTGGTGAAGGCGCGCGGATCGGTCAGGTGCACCGTCAGAGCGCCCTTCTCCGCCGCCTTGCCGAGCAGGCTCGTCGAGAGCACCGAGCCGAACATCTCGGGAAAAATCGTGACGACCTCGAAGATCATCCGCCGCCGTCTTTGCGCTCGAGGTCGAGGAGCCCTTCGGGCGGATCGTAGACGATGCGCTTGTGCTCGACGTCGATGCTGACGACGAAGGCGTCGACCAGAGGCAGGAGGATCTCGCGCCCGCCTCTTTCCGGGGCGCCGCGCAGCTCGAGCACCTCGTGCGCGCCCGAGTCGAAGCTGCCGGTGACCTCGCCGATGGCCGTGCCTGCCACGTCGACGACAGTACAGCCGACGAGGTCGGCGACCAAGAGCTCGTCGTCGGCGACCTCGATGGCGTCGCGTGGGATGCGCACGGTGCGGCCGCGCAGCGCGTCGGCGGCGTCGCGACCGGCGACGCCCTCGAGCGTCACCAGCCACTCGTCTTTGTCGCGCGAGGCGTGGCGCACGGCGTAGCGCGCGTCGTCGAGCCAGAGGGCGTCGAGGCCGATGAGGTTGGCGGTGGCGCGCACGCGCACCACGCCACGCACGCCGTGCGCGCGCAGCACGAAGCCGACAGCGAGAAGATCGTTACTCGAGGATTTCAAGCAGTGCGCGGGTGCGCACCTTCGAAGCCGCCGCGCTGAGGATGGTGCGCAACGCGCGGGCGGTGCGGCCCTGCTTGCCGATGACCTTGCCGAGGTCCTCTTCGGCGACGGTCAGCTCGAAGACGGCGGCGCCGTCCTCTTCCATTTCCTCGACGGTGACTTCGGCAGGAGCGTCGACCAGCTGCTCCGCGAGGAACTTCACGAGCTCCTGGAGCTGCGGATGGTCTGCGGCGGGCATGGGGCTGGGATTTACGCCTTGGCGGCCGAAGCCTGAGCCTTCTCGACGACCTGCAGGAGCTCGGAGACGGTGTCCGACGGCTGGGCGCCGACCGACAGCCAGTGCTTGACGCGCTCCATGTCGAAACGGATCTCGACCGGGTCGCGGTTGGGATCGTAGATGCCGACGTGCTCGATGAACTTTCCGTCGCGGGGCGAACGGGAATCGGTGACGACGACGCGGTAGAACGGGTTCTTCTTGGCGCCGACGCGCGACAGACGCAACTTCACGGACATTGCAGGCTTCCTCCGAAAGGTGTCGAAACGTAGTCGCACGCCCCTCCCATGTCAAGTAGACTCTCGACGCCATGATTTGGGCCTTGCCGCTCCTGGTCACGCTCGTCGCCACGGCGGAGGTGAAGGGGACGCCGGAGCCGTGCGGGTGCACGTCGGATCCGCTCGGGGACGTGGCGCGGGTGGCGACGTTGGCCAAGGGTGGCCTGTGGTTGGACGCGGGGTCGCTGCTCTACAACCGCGAGGAGCTGTCCAAGGAGCGGACGCCGCAGGCCGATGCGACCGCGGGAGCGCTCGCGCACATTTATGGTGGGGCACGGGTCGGGTTGGGGGCGGACGACCTGGCGCGGGGAGCGGCGCGGGTGAAGCCGCCGCGGCAGGCGTGCAACATCGCGCGCGGAATGGCGCTGGAGGCTCCGCGCGTTGAGACGATCGATGGCGTGCACATCGGCGTGTTCGGCGTGGCGGCGCCGGAGCGGGTCAAGCCGCTTCGGGCGTCGGAGCCGGTGGCGGCGGCGAAGCGGGCCGTGGCCGCGCTGCGCAAAAAGGGCGCGCAGGTGATCGTGGCCTTGTGCGGGATGGACCGCCTCGAGACGCGCGCGCTGGTGAAGGCGGTGCCGGGCGTGACCTTCGCCGTCGTCGGCGCCGAGGTGGGCGACGGGATGGCCGAGCCCGAGCCGGTGACGGCGGGCGAGGCGACGGCGGGCGAGGCGACGGCGTGGCTGATGGCGCCCGCGGATCTGGCGCGCTACGCGGTCAAGCTCGGCGTCGAGTGGCGCGGGGAGGGGCCGATGGCGCTCTACGCCGGCGAGGCGGCGCGCAAGCTCACGGCTGCGCGCGCCGAGCGGCGCATGGCGACGCTCAAGGCGCAGCTCGTCGAGTGGCGCAAGGATCCGACGGCGGACAAGGCGTTCGTGGCCGAGCGGCAGAAGGAGTACGACAAGCTCGTCGCCGACTATCAGGCGCTGCAGCACGGCGCGCCGCCGCCGCCGCCGTCGACGGGCAATTGGTTCTCCTACGAGCTGGTGCCGGTGCGGCACGTCATCCCGCGCGACCCGGGCGTGGCCGACGAGCTCGAGCGGCTGGCCAAGACGATCGGCGACACCAACTTCGCGGCGGCGAAGAATCAGCCGGCGCCGCTCGCCGAGGCGGGCGTGCCGACCTACGTCGGGATGGCCGCGTGCGAGAAGTGCCACAAGCCGGCGGTGGCGTTCTGGAAGAAGACGGTGCACGCCACGGCGTGGAAGACGCTGGTCGAGGTCGACAAGCAGTATCACTACGACTGCATCGGCTGCCACGTGACCGGCTGGGAGAAGCCGGGCGGAAGCAACCTCGGCAGCGTCGAGAAGCGCGGGCTCGTCGACGTGCAGTGCGAGACCTGCCACGGGCCGGGGTCGAAGCACGTCGCCGAGGAGGGGCTCGACGATCCGCGCACGATCGTGACCAGGCCGCCCGAGCGCTTCTGCGCCGACAACTGCCATACCAAGGAGCACTCGGACACGTTCGCGCTCGTGCCCTACCTGCGCGACATCCTCGGCAAGGGGCACGGCGAGAAGGCGCGCGCCGCGCTCGGCAGCGGGCCGACGGGACACGAGCTGAGGCAGAAGGCGCTTGCAGCAGCGGGACGCTGAGCCATGGCGACGGGCGGCGCGCGCCGGAAGATGGGCCGCGCTGTCCACGGTGGCGATGCTGGCGTGGGGATGCGCCAAGACGGTGCCCGCGGCGTCGACGATCCGCGAAGTGCCGTCGGGCCCGCGCGCGGGCGTGGTGGCGGTGTTCGAGGGCAAGGCGTCGTGGTACGGGCGCGAGCAGCACGGCCACCTGACGGCGAACGGCGAGCGCTTCGACATGTACGCGCACACGGCGGCGCATCGCACGCTGCACATGGGGACGCACGTGCGCGTCATCAACCTGCGCAACGGGCGGGCGACGCTGGTGCGCATCAACGATCGTGGGCCCTATTCGCGCGGGCGCATCATCGACGTGAGCTATGCCGCAGCGAAGGATCTCGGAATGCTCGATGCTGGCGTCGTGCCGGTTCGGGTCGAGGTGTTGTCGCCGTGAAGATTGTGGCACTCTGCCCGTACACTACTGAGCCCGGATGACAGCGACGAACGCCGCCACGCTCCTCGAGTTCGCCGACGTGCACAAGCGCTATGGCGCGCACCACGCGCTGCGCGGCCTGAGCTTGTCGGTGCCGGCGGGCACCGTCGGGCTGCTCGGGCCGAACGGCGCGGGCAAGTCGACGCTCATGAAGGTGCTGCTCGGGCTGTTGCCGTTCGAGGGCACGGCGGCGGTGCTGGGCCACGACGTGCGCGCGCAGCCGGCGCAGATTCGCGCGCGCGTGGGCTACATGCCGGAGCGCGACTGCCATCTCGTCGGCATGAGCGCGGTCGAGCTGTGCGGCTACGCGGCGGAGCTGTCGGGACTGCCGCCGTCGGAGGCGATGCAGCGCGCGCACATGGTGCTGGAGTTCGTCGGGCTCGGCGACAAGCGCTATCAGAAGGTCGACGGCTACTCGACGGGACAGAAGCAGCGGGTGAAGCTGGCGCAGGCGCTGGTGCACGATCCGAAGTTGCTGCTGCTCGACGAGCCGACCAACGGGCTCGATCCGCAGGGGCGCGACGAGATGCTGGCGCTGGTGAGCACGCTGCCGGCGCGGACCGGCTGCTCGATCGTGCTGTCGTCGCATCTTCTGCACGACGTCGAGCGCGTGTGCGAGCGGGCGATCCTGTTGCACGAAGGCAAGATCGTGTACTCGGGGACGATCGAGGCGCTGCGCAAAGAGGGGCAGAAGGACGTCTACGAGGTCCGCGTCAAGGAAGGCGAGGACAAGCTGCAGGCGGCGCTCGAGCGGCGCGGGATGGGCGTGGAGCGCGAGGGGCCGCTGCTCGTTGTGCAGGTGCACAATAACGTTTTGCAGGCGCACAATAATGAGGGGCGGCCGACGGAGCTCTTGTTCGCCGTCGCGGCCGAAGAGGGCGTGCAGGTGCGGCACCTGGCGCCGCGCAAGCTGACGCTGGAGAACGCGTTCGTGCGCGTGGTGAACGAGGCGAAGGCGTCGTGAGCGCGGGCGCGGCGAAAAAAGCGGCGAAGGTGGCGGCGCCGAAGGAAGGCGCGATCCTCGATCGCGGCTACACGCCCTATGCGGGCGCGTACACCGAGCAGGCGTCGCGCTGGAAGGTCATCGCGTCGCGGACGCTGCGCATGTCGGCGCGGCAGTGGTGGGCGATCCTGCTGCTCATCGCGACGGTGGGTCCGCTGCTGGTGGCGGGCATCCGGATGTGGATCTATTCGAAGATCGGTGCGGTCGCGCCGCCGGGCGCGGACATTCCGTCGCCCGACAGCATGGTGATGCTGCCCGGCGGCACCATGACGCTGGCGTTTCTGATCGCGCTGTTCGCCGGCGCGGGGCAGGTCGCCGACGACACGCGCGCCGGGGCGTTCCAGTTCTACTTCGCGCGGCCGGTGACGCGCGATCAGTATCTCGTCGGCAAGGTCGTGCCGGTGCTGGCGCTGACGCTGTTCATCGCGCTGGCGCCGGCGCTGCTGTTGTCGCTCTTGCGCCTGGCGCTCTTGCCCACGGCCACCGAGGCGCTGAAGAAGCTGCCGCTCGTCGGCGCGACGCTGGTGACGGGCACGATCGAGGCGCTGGTGCTGGCGGTGCCGGCGGTGGCGATCTCGTCGCTGTCGCGCAAGCGCTCGCTGGTGCAGGGCGGATACGCGGTGCTGTATCTGTTGCCGTGGATCATGGGCGGCATCTTCGCGAAGGTGACGCGCTCGGCGTGGCCGGACTTGTTCAGCGTGCCGCACCACATCGAGAACATCGCGCGCTTCTTGTACCGGCAGCCGTGGGGGCCTGAAGATCGCGCGCTGCCGGTGTGGATCTCGGCGGCGTTCGTGGCGCTGCTCGTCGCTGGATCGCTCGCGCTGTTGCGCAAGCGGCTGTCGGCGGTCGAGGTGGTGGCATCGTGAGCGAGGTGCACCAGTGAGCGGCGCGTTCATCGAGTGCGAGCACGCGGCCAAGTGGTACGGGCAGATCATCGCCGTCAACGACGTGTCGCTGAGCGTGCCCGGCGGCGTGACCGGCCTGCTCGGGCCGAATGGCGCCGGCAAGTCGACGCTCCTGAAGATGATGGTCGGGCAGCTGCGGCCGTCCAAGGGCGTGGTCAAGGTGCTCGGCGAGCCGGTGTGGGGCAGCCGCACGCTGATGCGGCGGATCGGCTATTGCCCCGAGCACGAGGGCACGTACGAGGATCTCACCGGCCTCGAGATGGTCACCGCGCTGACCGAGCTGCACGGCTTCGGTCACGACGAGGCGCGCGCGCGCGCCGAGAAGATGCTCGGCGTCGTCGATCTGAAGGACGCGATGCATCGGCGCCTCGGCGAGTACTCGAAGGGCATGCGGCAGCGCGCCAAGCTGGCGCAGGCGATGGCGCACGATCCGGAGGTCGTGTTTCTCGACGAGCCGCTCACCGGCTGCGATCCGCTGGCGCGCGTGCGCATCCTCGAGGTGATCGAGAGGCTCGCGGCGGAGGGGCGCTGCGTGGTGGTGTCGTCGCACGTGCTGCACGAGATCGAGACCATGACGTCGCAGATCCTGCTCATCCACAAAGGGCAGCTGCGCGCCGAGGGCGACGTGCACCAGATCCGCGCGCTCATCGACGCGCATCCGCACAAGGTGCGCGTGGAGTGCGACAAGCCGCGAGCGCTGGCGGAGAAGCTGGTGACGCAGGATCACGTGGTCGGCGTGACCGTCGACGGGGACGCGATCGTGGTCGACACGCGCGCGCCCGATCGGCTGTATCCGGCGATTCCCGAGGCGGCGAAGACGGCGGGCGTGTACATCCGCGCGCTCACGTCGCCCGACGACAACATGGCGGCGGTGTTCAAGTACCTGACGGAGACGGCGTGAGCGAGGCGGCGACGACGGCGGCGGCCACGACGGCGGCGGCGACAACGGCGATGGAGCCGGTCGGCCTCTTCGCGGGCGCGCGCATCTATCGGCGCATGGCGTGGCTGCGCATGCGGCGCGGGCGCGTGGTCTGGCTGGCGGCGGCGATGTTCGCGCTGCCCCTCGTATACGTGGCGGGATTGGCGATCGCAGGCCATTGGGGCCGCGGGCTGTTCGACGACGTGTGCGAGCTCTACTTCCGCTTCTTGATCCCGTTCGTGCCCGCGCTGACGGCGTCGGCGGCGGTGGCCGAGGAGATCGAGAACAAGACCTTCACCTTCGTGTTCGCGCGGCCGGCGCCGCGCGGGTCGCTCGTCCTCGGCAAGCTGTGGGCGGCGACCGTGCCGGCGCTGGCGGTGGTGGTGCCGTCGCTGGTGCTGACGTGGCTGGTGGCGATGGTGCGCTTCCCGAGCGACATGGCCGACACCTGGCCGCACCTTTTGCACGTCGAGCTGGCGGCGGTCGCGGGGCTGTGCGCGTACGCGGCGCTGGCGGCGGCGATCGGGACCTTGTTCTCGCGCCATCCGCTGGTGGCGGTGCTCGTGTACCTCCTCGTGATCGAGATGGTGCTGGGGTCGGCGCCGATCGTGCTCAACCTCGTCACGATCTCGTGGCACCTGCGCAACGTCGCCGAGCTGCCGCTGCCGGAGACGGCGTTCATGGCGCTGAGCGTGCCGTGGTGGGCGTCGGCGATCGTGGCGCTCGGCATCGGGCCGGGCCTGGTTTGGCTCACCTGCGTCGGCGTCAACGGCGCGGAATATCGCACCGACCGCTAGCACGACGATCGCGCTACTTGCGATCGTAGGCGGCGATGGCGCGATCGAGGAGCGCGGGATCGATGTTGCCGCCGGTGACGACGATGACGGTGTCTTCGTCGGTGGCGACGCGTTGCGCGCGGGCGGCGGCGATGCCGACGGCGGCCGACGGCTCGATGACCAAGCCGAGCGCGCGATAGGCGAAGCCGACGGCGGCGAGCGTGTCGGCGTCGTCGACGAGCGCGACCGGCATCTGGTGCGCCTGCACGATATGGAAGGTGCGCTCGGCGGTGGCGCCTTCGAGCCCTTCGCAGATCGTGCTCTCGCCGACGTAATCGACGAGCGCGCGGCCCTGCGCCAGCGACTCGTGCATGGCGCAGTTCACGCGCGGCTGCACGCCGACGACGGCGACGTCGCCGCCGCCGGCCGCGCGATCATCCTCCGCGCGATCATCCTCCACGCGCTCGTCGAACGCGCGCAACAGGCCGGCGACGAGGCCGCCGCCGCCGACCGGCACGATCACGCGCGACACCGACGCGTGCTGCGCGCGGATCTCGCGGCCGAGCCACTCGCCGTTGCCGGCGATGATGTCGTCGTCGTCGTAGGCCGAGACATAGGGCACGCCGCGCTCGGCGGCGAGGGCGAGCGCGCGCTCGTGCGACTCGTCGTAGCGCGCGCCTTCGACGATGACCTCGGCGCCCCAACGCGCGATGCCGTCGCGCTTCACCGCCGGGCACAGCGTCGGCACGATCACCGTCGCGCGCACGCCGAGGCGCGACGCCGCCAGCGCCAGCCCCTGGCCGTGGTTGCCGGCCGACGCGGTCACGACGCCGCGCGCGCGCGCCGCCGCGTCCATGCGCGAGAGCTTGAGCGCGGCGCCGCGCAGCTTGAACGAGCCGGTCGCCTGCAGCGACTCGAGCTTGAGCCAACAGTTGAGCGGCGGCGCGAACACGAGCGGCGTCGTGCGCACGAAGTCGAAGGCGGGCAGCGTGGTCATGAGCATAATCGTCGTCGTCGCTGAAGTGGTCGTCATCGGATGAAGGCGTGCCAGAAGCGCTCGAGCCACGAGACCCACATGATCGGCTCCGGCGCGTCGAGCGGGATGTGCTCGTGGAACTCGGCGAGCGCCGGCACCTGCTCGCGCCGCGCGAACAGGCCGAGGCACGAAGGGCAGCGCTCGACCACGGGCCCCGAGTCGAGATAGGGCCGCTCGACCAGCTCGGCGCCGTCGCGCGGACAGGCGCCGCCCCGCTGCCCCACCGGCGCGCCGGCGGCGTGCGGCGGGACCGTGCGCGCGATGCTCGACGCCTCGCCGTGCCACCAGTCGACCCAGATGCCGCGGCACGCCTCGCACTCGCAGTAGAAGTCGTCGTCGTCGCCGGCTTCGCGCCATTCGACCATGGCGCCGCCGCAGGCGGGGCACACGAGATACGTGCCGCGACGATCGGTCATGCGCGCTCCCCGACCACGAAACCAGTGTACGCTCCGCGCATGCGGGTCCACCATCTCAATTGCGCGACCATGTGCCCGCCCTTCGTCGGCAAGATGGTCTGTCACGTGCTCGCCATCGAGACGCCGTCCGCCGGTGTGGTCCTCGTCGACACCGGGCTCGGCACCGGCGACGTGGCGACGCCAAAGGAGCGGCTCGGCCGCGAGTTCGTGGCCATCACGCGGCCGCGCTTGCAAGCGAGCGAGACCGCCGTCGAGCAGCTCGAGCAGCTCGGCTTTGCGCCCAAAGACGTGCGCCACGTGGTCGTGACCCACCTCGATCTCGACCACGCCGGCGGGCTCGCCGATTTTCCCGACGCCGCGGTGCACGTCAGCGTCGCCGAGCACGACGCGGCGATGAACCGCCGCACGGCGCGCGAGCGCAACCGCTATCGTCCGCCGCACTGGGCGCACGGCCCGAAGTGGGCCATCTACACACCGGGCGGCGAGCGCTGGAACGGCTTCGACGGCGTGCGCGCGCTCGACGGGCTGCCGCCGGAGATCCTGCGCGTGCCGCTCGTCGGCCACACGCGCGGCCATCACGGCATCGCCATCCGCCGCGCGGGTGACGCCGGCTGGATGCTGCACGCGGGCGACGCCTACTTCCATCACGGCGAGATGGAGACGACCCCGCGCTGTCCCCTGCCCTTGCGCGCCTTCCAGAAGCTCGTCGCCATCGACGACGAATCGCGCCTGGCGAATCAGTCGCGGCTGCGCACGCTGGCGCGCGACGCGCTCGCCAATGTGACCGTCTTCAGCGCGCACGATCCGCACGAGCTCGATCAGTTACGCGCGGCACACTGACGGTTGGTACGCGTCCTGCTCTCCCTGTAGCGCAAGGAGGATGCACGATGCTCTGGACGCTTGCGGTGATTCTCGTGATCTTGTGGGCGCTCGGCCTGGTGACGTCTTACACCATGGGCGGCTTCATCCACATCTTGCTGGTGCTGGCGGTCATCGCCGTCGTGATCTCGCTGATCCGCGGTCGTGAGCCGCTGGTCTGACGCTCGCCGATCGGACGCTCAGGCAGTGATGACGGGCAGTCGCGTCGGCGCGCGCCGCATGCGCGTCGGCGCGATTGTCCGTTCGATCGTCGCCGCCAGATCGTAGTCGGCGTAACCGGTCACGCGCGCCGCGACGACCTCGCCCTGGCGCGGCGCCTTGACGTCGTCGCCGAGCGCGAGGAAGACGCCGCCGTCGATCTCGGGCGCCTGGCCCTCGTGACGGCCGCTGAAGAGGAACTCCGACTCTTCGCTCGGCCCCTCGACGAGCACGGCGAGCTCGCGCCCCACCATGGCCTTCATCTTCTTGCGCGAGATGGTGCGCTGCACGCGCATGAGCTCGCGGCGGCGGCGCTCCATCTCCTTCTGCGGGACCTGGCCGAGATCGGCGGCGAGCTTGGCGGCGTGCGTGCCGTCCTCGTTCGAATAGGTGAAGACGCCGACGCGGTCGAACTCGGCCTCGCGCACGAAGTCGACGAGATTTCGGAATGCAGATTCCGTTTCTCCCGGATGGCCGACGATGAACGTGGTGCGCAGCGTGACGCCGGGGACGCGCGCGCGGATCTTCTCGACGAGCGCGCGGCTGGTCTTGCCGACGTGGCCGCGGCGCATGTGCTTGAGCATCTGGTCGTCGATGTGCTGCAGCGGCATGTCGATGTACTTGGCGACGCGCGGCTCCTCGGCGATGGCCTCGAGCAGCGCATCGGTCGTGGCCGTCGGATAGGCGTAGTGCAGGCGCAGCCAGCGCAGCCCGTCGACGCGCGCGAGGCGGCGCACCAGCGACGCCAGCTGCAGCTCGCCGTCGAGATCCTTGCCGTAGGTGGTCAGATCCTGCGCCACGAGGTTGATCTCGACGGCGCCGCGCGCGACCAGATCGCGCACCTCGCGCTCGACGGATTCGGCCGAGCGCGAGCGCTGCCCGCCGCGGAGCTTCGGGATGATGCAGAACGAGCAGGGGCGATCGCAGCCTTCGGCGATCTTGACGTACGCGGTGTAGGCGGGCAGCGACTGCAGGCGCGGCGTGACGTCGTCGTAGAGGTACGCCGGATCCATGCTGACGCCGTCGCGCGGCGCCTGGCCGCGCAGCGCGCCGACGACCTTGTCCACGTCGCCCGAGCCGAGGAAGTGATCGACCTCGGGCAGATCGCGCGCCAGGTCGCCCGAGTAGCGCTGCGTCAGGCAGCCGGTGACGACGAGCCGCTTGGCCTTGCCCTCGGACTTGTACTTCGCCATCTCGAGGATGGTGTCGATCGACTCTTCCTTCGCCTCGCCGATGAAGCCGCAGGTGTTGACCACGATGGCGTCGGCGTCTTCGGGCGCGCGCGCGATGGTGAACCCGGCCTGGTCGCTGAGGCCGAGCATGACCTCGGTGTCGACGCGATTTTTCGGGCAGCCGAGAGAGACGAAGTAGACCGCTTGCTTCTTCATGAAAACAAAGAAATCTGATCGATCCCCGTCGGAGAGTCAAGTGTGCTAAAATGTCGGACAGCAGGTTTCCGTTGGGCGACGAGCGCTTCCAATCGCAGCAGTTCATCACCGGCGTGACCAACGAGTCGACGGCCGGCGACGAGCCCTCGCGGCTTCCCGCGATCCCGGGTGGGTCGCGCGTCGACAACCTGCCGCAGGACTTCCTGCAGGTGCTCTCGCGGCGCCCGCTCATGCCGGGCGAGGTGATCGCGTCGCGCTACAAGCTCGTCGAGGCGCTCGGCAACGGCTCGATGGGCCAGGTGTTCGTCGGCGAGATCCAGTCGATCGGGCGGCGCGTGGCCATCAAGGTGCTGCGGCCCGAGCTGCTCGTCGACGCGCAGTTCCGCCGCCGCTTCCAGCACGAAGCCGAGGCGGTGGCGGCGCTCGAGCACCGCAACGTGGCGCGCTGCCTCGATCTCGTCGTCGGCGATCCGACCTTCCTCGTCATGGAGTACGTGGCGGGACCGTCGCTGGCCAAGGTGATCGGCAACGGGCGGCTGCCGCCGGTGCGCGCCATCAACATCGCGCGGCGCCTGTGCTGGGCCCTCGAGTCGGCGCACCGGCAGGGCGTGATCCATCGCGATCTGAAGCCGTCGAACGTGATCCTCGCGCCCGACGTCGAGAACAGCGACGAGCCGAAGCTGATCGACTTCGCGCTGGCGAAGGTGACGGCCTCGCCGTACCTGTCGCCGGAGCAGCGCGCGGGGAAAGCGGTCGACGCGCGCTCCGACGTCTACTCGCTCGGCTGCATACTCTACGAGATGGTGACCGGCGCGCCGCCGCCGGCCGACGGCGAGGTTGCGCCGCCGTCGGCGAGCGTGGAGGGCGTGCCGCCGCAGCTCGACGCGGTGATCGCGCGCTGCCTGGCCAGGGATCCGGCGGGGCGCTTCAAGTCGATGCAGGAGATGGCGGGCGCGCTCGGCGGGATCGATCGGCGGCGCATGAGCGGGCGGCACGGCGGAGCGCGCGGCGGCGTCAGCTGGGGCTTCGTGCTCGGCGCCTTCGCGGCGGGCGCGCTGGCGACGGCGGGCGGCATGTTCCTCGGCACGCGCGCGGCGGCGGACGACGGCTCGATCGTGGTGACGTCGAAGCCGGCGGGCGGGCGCGTGGAGATCGACGGGCGGCACTGGAAGCAGACGACGCCGACGGCGGTGACGGGGCTGCGCGCGGGCGAGCACGAGATCCGCGTGCAGGTCGACGGACGCCAAGCGGTCGAGCAGTCGGTGACGCTGGAGCGCGGCGGCCATGGCGCGGTCGACGCGCTCCTGCCCGAAAAATAATCAGCGCGGCGCCGCGAGCGTGACGTTGGCGTTGGTGCCCGGGCCCATCACCACGGTCTTGGCGTTGAGCGAGCTCGCCAGCTGCCCGAGCTCCTGCGTGCGCTGGAACTCGAGGATCTGCGGCGTCAGGCTCGACGCCACCGTGTGGTTGTAGTCGGCGATCCCCTGTGCCTCGACGCGCTGCTCGTCGGCTTTGGATTTCGCCACCTCGAGGACGTACTTCATCTTCAGGACGTCCTGCTCCGCTTGCAGCTTCTGATCGATCGCGCGCTCGATGGCGTCGGGCAGCACCACGTCGCGGATGAGCACCGCCTCGAGCACGATGTGGCGCCCGGCGAGCTTGCGCTTGAGCCCGTCGAAGATCTGGCGCTCGATGAGGTCACGCTTGGTCGAATAGATCTCCTCGGGCGTGTACTGCCCGATCACGCGGCGCGCCTCGGAGCGCAGGATCGGCTCGAGCACGCGCACGTAGTAGTCGGGGCCGATCTCTTTTTGCAGCTGCACGACCTCGGCGGCGTCGGCGTGATAGAGGACCGACGCGTCGAGCTTGATGCCGAGGCCGTTCGAGGCGATCACCGCCAGCCCCTCGTCGTGGCTGGTGGTGCGCAGATCGTAGATCGACATCTGATCGCCGGGCGAGACGTAGTGCGCGCCTTCGGCGTAGGTGGCGTTGCGCGTGCCGCCGTCGGCGCTCCAGAGGACGCCGATCTGTCCCGGGCCGACCAGAGCGGTGGCGCAGCCGGAGAGCGCGAGCGCGCCAGGCACGAACGCGCAGAGCACGAGGGTCTTCATGGCGAAACCTCCATCACGGTGACGTTGGGCGAGGCGAGGAGCTTTTTCCACGCGTCGTCGGCCTTGGCGGCGAGCACGGCGTCGTCGAGCGACGGCGCGATCTCGCGGTTGGCGGCGGCGATACCTTCGCCGCGCGCGCGCAGGCTGTCGGCGCGCTCGCGGGCGACGTCGACGCGGGTGCGCGCGGTGGCGGCGCGCTCGGCGAGGATCGAGGTGGCGGTGACGTCGCGGGCGAGGCCGGGCAGGCGCGCAACGATGCCCTTGAGCTCGACCGAGTCGAGCGCGACGTGATGCGGCCGCAAGCGCGCGCCGGCGAGCGCGATGATGCGCGCCTGCGCCTCGCGGATGTGGTCCGGATCGAGCGCGTCCCAGCGATAATCGGCGAGCACGCGCGCGACCGTCGCCTGCGTCACGGCGGCGACGAGCGGACGCACGCCGTCGGGGCCGAGCTCGCGATCGAGCGCGCAGAGCTCGTCGGGCACGAGCGTGTAGCTGACGATGGGATCACGCACCGCGAGCGGAACGCCGTCGGCGCTGCGCGCGGTGAAGCTGCCGCCCTGCACCTGCTGGCGCAGATCGAAGTCGTCGGCCTGCACCAGGCCGGCGACGTCGGCGGCGCCTTCGCCGAGCGTGGTCAGCCGGCCCGCGTCGTCGAGCACGACGGCGGCGTGGCCGGCGTCGACGGCGATGGTGGTGGCGCAACCACACGACGATGCGACCGCCACGACGGCGGCCGCAGCTGCGGCCGCAGCGGCGACGCGGGCCGCGAGCGCAAAACGCATGCTCGCGGCGCATTGCGAATCCGAGGCCACACGCCGATCGGCGCGGCGCGCGGGCTTATCGCAGCCGTTGCGTTCGCGCGACGAACAGCTGTCGCGCGTCGTTACAGGCGTGTGATCTCAGTGGTGCATCGAGGCGCTGATCGGCTGCGAGTCGTCGGCCGGCAGCGGGAGCGGCGTCGGCGTGACCTCGCCCGCGAAGTCGACGAGGCCGCGACGGCGGCGCCGGATGGCCGAAGCGATCAACAGCGACGCGCCCACGAAGCCGGCGCCGGCGCACAGGTACATGGCCGCGGGCAGCCCGTGGGCGTCGATGAGCACGCCGGCCACCGGGGCGAACGCGCCGAACGCCAGGCGCCGCGCCATCGACTCGACGCTCAGCACCGTGGCGCGCTGGCCCGAGTCGGCGATCTCGCGGTTGAGCAGCTCCTTACTGAACGGCGAGTAGATGCCGTTGACCAGCGACTGCACCGCGAGCAGCGCCACGCCCCACACCGCGACGTAGCGGCCCATCAGCACGAACGAAACCGCCATCGCCAGCGGCAGGCCCCACACCAGGCCGGTCTCGCCGAGCCGCCGCCGCACCGCCTCGATGCGCTTGGCGCCGACCGCGCCGATCATCGACAGCACCGCGAGGATGATGCCGACGCCGACGGTGCCGACGCCGGCGCCGTTGAGGTACGGCTGGTAGAGATAGTTCTGCGCTTGCCGCAAGAGCGTGAACAGCAGCACGCTGAAGCCGACGGCGAACAGCAGCGGCGGCCGCGTCACGACCGCGCGCGCGGCGTGCGCCATGCCGTGCAAGAAGTCGGAGTCGTCGTCGCGCACGATGGGCGGCTCGCGCATCATCATCGCCACCAGGGCGGCCGACGCGCACACGCACGCCGTCGCCGCGTAGGTCATCGCCGGCGCGGCGCGCCCGACGAAGCCGCCGGCGACGAGCGCGGCGGCGGCGCCGATCAGCTTGGCCGCCGTCGCCGAGCCCTCGTGGCTGCGATACTCGTGCTCGCGGCCATACGAGAGCAGAAGATCGTAGAGGTACGCCGAGTCGGCGCCCGAGGTCAGCGTCATGCCGAGCGCGAGCAGCCCTTCGCCGAGCGCGAAGCTCCAGAAGTCGTGCCCGTTGAAGTCGACGACGCAGCCGATGGCCATGAGCAGCGAGCCGAGCATCATCGCGCGGCAGCGGCCGAACCGATCGGCGAGCGCGCCCGTCGGCACCTCGAAGACGATGGCGGTGAGCGCGTAGACGCTGTTGAGGAGCGCGATGTGCGTGAAGTCGAGCCCGCGCGAGACGAAGAACGTGATGAGGACGGGCAGAAACAGATACGACGTCGAGAGCAGACGATAGACGTGGAAGAGCTGCAGATCGGTCGCCAGCCGAACGTCGTCGCGGCGGCGATGCGGAGTCGCCGGGCTCATGCGCGCCTCCGCATCACGGGAACACCAGGACCTTGTCGGCGCCGAACTGCGCGACGAGGCCGTCGACATAGCGCAGCGCCACGTCGCGGCGCGCGATCACCGACTCCATCTCCGCCTGGCTGAGCACGCCGGGCTCGGGCGCGAGCGCCTGCTTGAGCGAGGCGAGGTCGAGCCGGCGCAGCGCCGCCACCATCTTGCGCGAGAACTTCTGACAGCGGAACAGATAGGTGCGGCAGCGCAGGTGGCCTTCGGGCTCGACCTGGAAGCCGAACGTGTTGTCCATCCAGAAGAGGACCTTGCCGTCCCTCGACGTCATCAGGTTGCCGCCGGAGAAGCGATCGCTGTTGTTGGTCAGGAGGTCGAACAGCAGCAGCGACGAGAGCTGCTCCATCAGGTTCACCCGCTCGGGCGGGATCTCCTCGCCGATGGTCATCCAGCGCCACCACGCCAGCACGTTGTCGAGCGTGTCGAGGTGCGAGTCGAGGATCACCGGGATCCAGTAGCTCATCTCGCCGCGCGTGAAGCCCTCGGCGTCGAACGTGGTCTCGGCGTTGATGCGGTTGGCCAGGAAGGCCGCGTCGGGCGGCAGCTTGCCGACGAGATCATCGCGATGAAACGTGCGCATCGTCGCCGGCGGCACCGCGTTGAAGCCGAGCCAGCGGTTGATGCGATACGCGGCCACTTCCTTGCGCGGCACCGTCTGCGGGTTGATCTGCTCCGGCTTGAAGGCGGCGCGCGACCCGTCGGCGAAGTCGAGGCGGAACGAGATCGACGAGCCGCCCTTGTTCAGCTTCGCCTGCACGATCTCGGCGGTGCGCATGCGATCGATGAGCAGCTCGTCCTCCATGCCGAGGAAGGTGCCGGTCGCGTCGTGGGCGACGTCGATGGGCTCCGGCTCGAGGCGCTCCGGATCGAACGGCACGAACATGGTCGACTGCATGGCGCCGCCCGCGTGCGCCGCGTGCAAACGGCGTGCGCCGACGACTACCGCAGTTCCCGCACCGCCGAGCGCCAGGCACTCGAGCAGTACAAACGACCAGAGCCGCACAACGTAGCATCGTACCACCGTCGGTGGTTGATCTCAAATTCGTGAGACAGCGAACGGTGGTGCGCGGCGCTGATCGTCGGGGCCACGGCGTCGGACGCTCTCTTGTGATACGCTTTGTCGCCATGGCGCCGTTCGCCGTCTGCTCGATGTGCCGCAAACCGATTCAGCTCGGTTCGAAGTACTGGCGCTGCTCGGTGTCGACCTGCAACTCGGGACGGATCAAGCTGATGTTTTGCTCCGTCTCCTGTTGGGACGCGCACCTTCCCACCGCGCGCCACCGCAACGCCTCCGCCATCGAAGAGACGGCGCAGGCCCAGGCTCCGAAGTAATCCCGCAGATTTCCAAACCGGAAACGATCGTTCAGAACGCGACGGATAGGCGAACCGTGCCGTTTCGCCGTATTCCTCGCGCATGCATTCGCGATTGGTGCTGGTCGTCTCCGTCGTGCTCGCGGCCTTTGGCGCCGACGCGCCGGCGCACGAGAACGGCATCAGCGGCGCGTCGGGCAAGTCGGGCTCGTTCTGCAACCGCTGCCACTCGGGCGGCGCCACGCCGACCGCGCAGCTCGACGGGCCGGCGACGCTGGCCGCCGGCGCCAGCGGCACCTACACGCTGACGATCACCGGCGGCGCGGGCGTGGCCGGCGGGCTCGACGCCGCGCTCGACGATGCGTCGCTCGCCGCCGGCGCCAGGCTGCAGACGGTGTCGGCGTCGACGAAGATCCTGAGCGGCGAGGTGACGCACACGGCGCCGGTGAGCTTCGCGGCGGGCCAGTTGTCGTTTCAGCTCGCCGTGGTGGCGCCGGCGAGCGCGCGCACGATGACGCTCTATGCCGCGGGGAACTCGACGAACCGCGACGGCACCGACAACGGCGACCAGGCGGCAGCGACGACGATGGCGATCGTGGTCGCCGGCCCGCCGATGCCGCCGCCGGATTTTGCCGGGGCCCCGGCGGGCGCGGATCTGTCGGCCGTAACGAATCCTCCGGACCAGGCATCCGATCTAGCGATTGCGCCCACCCCCTCCGGGCGCGATTTGACGACGCCGGCCGGTGGCCCTGGGTCCGCGGGGCCGCCGGCCGGTGGTATGTCGTCGGGGGTGGCGCAGGGTGGGTGTTCCGTCGGTCAGGCGACGAGAGACGCCGACAACGCGGGCGCCCTCGCTCTCGTCTGGCTGCTCTGTTCGCTTACGATCGTCGCGCGCGTCAGGCGTCCAATTCGACGAGAGTGCGCGCGACGAGCGCGGCCAGCGCCTTCTGCGTCCTCGACCTCACCCGCTCGCCGTTGACCGCCAGCGTCAGCGGCTCGCTCACGTCCCAGCCGCGGACGCGCACCTCGGCCAGCTCGCCGCGCGCCACGTGCGCGTGCGCCGCGATCGCGGGGCCGAAGATGAGCTGGCCCGTCGAGCGCGCCAGATCGAGGCCGACCACCAGCGTCTGCGACTGATGGCCGACCTTGCGCTGCGCGTGCCCGAGCGGGCAGCCGTCGTCGGCGGGGACGAACTGCCCGTTGACGTTGTAGATCGGCGTGACGAACGGCAGCTCCGCGAGGCGCTTCGGCTCCACCGGCCCCGCCCCCAGCTTCTTCGCCACCTCGGGCGCGGCGAACAGCGCCTTGCGCACCTGGCCCATGTCGACGCCCACCCACGCGCCCGGCAGCTTCTCCGGCCCGACGACGAGCGCGACGTCGAAGAAGTTCTCGACGGCGTAGGCGCGCACCAGCGCCGGCGGCAGCTCGAGCCCGCGCACGACGGTGCCCTCGAGCTCGGCGGCGATGCGCGGCAAGAAGATCGCGTTCAAGTACGACGGCGCCGCCAGCGCCAGCTCCTCGCGCTTGGCCGCGTCGGGCCGCATCTGCTGCAGCCGCGCCGCCACCTCCTCGAGCTGAGGAATCAGCCGGCGCCCCGCGTCGCTCACGATCACCCCGCGCGTCGAGCGCGACAGCAGCGTGGCGCCGAGCTGCCGCTCGAGCCGATGCACCGCCTTCGACACCTGCGACGGCGTCACCTTGAGCGCGCGCGCCGCGCCGGTGATCGCGCCGCAGCGGTGCACGGTCAGAAACGTGATGAGATCGCCGAACCGCAGATCCGCGAGCGTATCGCTCACGGGTTTTCCACCTTCTCGATCGCCCGCATCAACGCATCCTCCGACGTTCCGCCGCGCAACAGCTGCGCGATCCTCCCGTCGCGATCGATGATCACGGTCTGCGGGATCATGGTGACCTGATAAGCCGACGAGGCGCGCCCGTCGTCGAGCATGATGGGCAGCGTCAGCCCGAGCTTGGCCGCCGCCTCGAGCGCGTTGTCGCGATCGCCCTCGGTGTCGACGGCGATCACGCGCGCCGTGTGCGGCGACGCCTTCAGCGCTTGCGCCACGCGCTCGACGCCGGGCAGCTCCGCCCGGCACGGCCCGCACCACGGCGCCCAGAACACGAGCGCCACCGGATGGCCGCGCTCCGCCGACAAGCGGAAGCGATCGCCGACGAGCAGCGGCCCCGCCACGTCGGGCGCGAGCGAGCCGCGCGGCGTCGCCGGGTGCAGGAGGCCCTGGCCGCGCAGCGACCAGACGCGCAGCGCGAAGATGACGAACAGCGCCAGCAGGATCGCGCGCCCGACCCAGCGGCTGACGTTTACGCGCGGACGCTCGCCCGTGGGCGGCGCGCCCGTCGGCTGACCTTCGCTCATGACGTCGCCTCCGCCGGGAGCCTACGCAGCTCCACGAGCGCCACGATCCACACGCCGAGCGCCCAGGCCACGCCGAGCGCCTGCATCGCCGTCTGCGCGTGCGGCCCCGGCGAATGGCGCAGCGCCGAGAACAACAGCGCGCCCGCGAGCTGCACCGCCAGATACGGCACCCAGGCATACGCCGCCACGTCGAAGGCATGCTTCGATCGCGAGAACAGCTGCAAGAGCATGCCCGCCGCCAGGATGGCGACGACGTCGGGCAGCACCGCCGTCGCGATCACCAGCATCTCCTGCGCCGCCGCGCCGATGCCCCACTCGCGCGCCGTGCCGATGGCGCGGGCGAAGCGATCGAGCTCGCCCGACACCAGCCGGAACACGATCAGCCACGCGATGTCGCTCGGCCGCGCCTCGCCCGCGCCCAGCCGTGCGAAGGTCCGCCGCGGCGCAGCCAACACGCCGCCGATGCGCTCGTCGAGCTTCACGTCCGCCTCTGGGCGCTCATGCGTTGCGTTGCTGTAGCATCTGCTTGGCCGCCGTGCACAGCGCCGATGGAATTCCCTTCGATCGCGACAACGCCTTCAAGTCGCGCACGTTGAGATGCGGTAGGAAGCGCATCGCCACCGGCAGCGGGCACTTCGGGTTGTTGCACAGCGCCACTTTGATGCCGTTCAAGCGCACCCACTGCCGCTGGTTGGCGATGAAGCGGATGATCTCGTCGTCGAGCCCGCGGTTGCCGGCGTAGCGCAGCGCCTCCATGTCGGTCACCGCCGGCGAGCGGATGGCGGCCATCGCCACCTGCCGGTTGGTGTCGCGGATGAGCACCGCGCGCGCGAACGCGTTGCCGAGCGTGGCCAGGCGGATCTTCCCCGCCGGCGAGAGGTCCGAGATCTTCTGCTTCTTCTCCTCTTCGGCGACGTCGGTCGACTCCACCGCCTGCTCGGCGGCCTGCGCCTCGGCCTCGGCCAGGGCCTCGGCCTCCTTCTCGTCGACGGCCAGGAGCTGCAGCCCCGCCGCCTGATCGACGCCGATCGCGGCCGCGCTCGCGAACATCGCGTCGTCCTTCGCCGCCTGGTCCGCCGTCGGCGCGCCCGACTGCTGGATCGCCTTGGCCGCCTCGTCGAACGCCGGGATGCCGTCGACGCGCACGTGGTTGCGCACCGCCAGCTCGATCGCGCGCTGCGCCGTCGACATGCGCGTCTTCGGGTTCATGTAGAGCGCGGCGATGATCGGCGGATGGCGCAACAGCCGCTCTTCGTTCTTGGCGATCATCTCGAGCCCGGTCTCGTCGACGAGCGTGGCCAGGTGGCGGAAGGTCTCGTCGCCGGTCGCCTTGTTGAGCAGCAGCTTCTCGAGGAGCGGCGCCTTTTGAAACACGCGCCGCGCGAAGAAGTCGAGCACGCGCGCGTCGAGCGGCTGCTCGAGCGCGCCGCCGAGGATGCGCTCGGGCAGCTCGGCCGCCGTCTTGAACGCCGCCGACTTCACCGCGTCGTCCTCGGCGAACGAGAGCTGATAGAGCGCCGTCGCCAGATCGGCCGGCGGCAGCGGCGCCAGCCCGCGCGCCGCCATCAGGCGCATCGGCGCCGGCGCCTTGGCCCCGACGGCACGCTCCACCGACGGCGGCAGCGTCTCGAGCGGCGTCAGCTCCATCATCGTCGGGGAGCCATTACCGATTGCGCTCCCACAAGAGGCCGAGCCCATTGAGCGTCAGCATCTCGTCGGTGTGCTCGATCGTCTTCGAGTCCTTCGCGATGAGCGGCGCCAGCCCGCCGGTCGCCACCACCGTGCACGGATAGTCGACCGACGCCCGCATGCGGGTGACGATCTCGTCGGTGAGCCCGACGTAGCCGTAGAACAGCCCCGCCTGCATCGAGGCCACCGTGTTCTTGCCGACCACCGACGCCGGCCGCGTGAACTCGACGCGCGGCAGCTTGGCGGCCTTTTCGTAGAGCGCGTCGGCCGAGGTGGTGATGCCGGTGGCGATGGCGCCGCCCGCGTACTCGCCCTTCGGCGTGACGAGATCGAACGTCGTCGCCGTGCCGAAGTCGACGATGATGCAAGCCGTGCGAAAGCGCTCGTAGGCCGCGACGGCGTTGACGATGCGATCGGCGCCGACCTCCTTCGGGTTGTCGTAGAGGATCGGCATCCCCGTCTTCAGCCCGGGGCCGACCACGAGCGGGCGCACCTTCAAGTGATGCTCGAAGAACTTCTCGACCGCGAACAGCGCCGGCGGCACCACCGTGGCCACGATGCCGCCTTCGATCTGCCAGGGCAGCCCGGCCAGCTGAAACAGCTCGTGCAGCGTCGCCGCGTACTCGTCGGAGGTGCGGCGCGCGCGCGTCTCCAGGCGCCAATGTGCGCGCACCTTGCCGGCCCGGCCGCCCTCGAGATCGAAGGCGCCCACGACGGTGTTGGTGTTGCCCACGTCGACGACGAGGAGCATGAAGGCGACTGTAGCATGTCCGAGTTTCCACGGCCGCGGTCCGACCGCGCGCGCGGAAACGCGCGGCGAGCCAATCCGCGCGGCGCTGGCCTGTCGACTGCAATTGCCGCTCTGCATGCGCAAGACGATCTCCTCGCTGCTCCTCGCTCTGACGTGCATCGCGTCCGTCGCCCACGCACAAGAGGCGCCGCCGACGGTGGTCGTTACGCCGCCCCCGCCGATCGGGACCGCGCCGCCGCCAGCCACCGTGCCGCCGCCCGTCGTGGTGCCGCCGCCGGGCGTGGCGCCGGGTCAGCCCTACTACTACCCGCCACCGGCCTACATGCGCCCCGGTCCGCCGCCGCCGACGCGCTTCGAGATGAAGCCAAACTACGCGCTCATCTTCACCGGCGTCGGGCTCGTCGGCCTCGGCTACATCATGGACGTCTCGGGGACGCTGCTCGTCGGCCACGATCCGGCGTGGGAGTCGGCGATTCCGATCGTCGGCCCCTACCTGCAGGTCAACGACACCTTCTCGCACGACTGGGGCGATCTCGGCCGCGCCTTCTACGTCTTCGACGGTCTGACGGAGACCGCCGGCTTGGTCCTCACCATCGTCGGCGCCGCCCTGTGGCACAAGGTGCCGGTTCGTATGGCGCAAAACGGTCTCGTCGTCGCGTTCTAGTGTACGATGGAGCGTGGCCGACGAGCCGACCGCGCTCACCTACGTCACCGCGTTCCAATCGACGCGCCAGTTCGTGCTCGAGCATCATGGCGCGGCCGGCTGGGAGCGGCTGCGCGCGGCGATGCGCGAGCGCGGCATGGAGCTCCCCGCCACGTTCGACTCGGGCGCGTCGCTGCCGACGATCTGGTTCACCACCGCGCTCAACGTCGGGCGCGATCTGTTCGGCCCGCCCGACTTCCACGCCAAGTACGGCTGGGCGTCCGCCGAGTACGAGATGAGCTGGATGCACCGCGTGGCGCTGCGCTTCAAGTCGCCGCTGTGGCTGATGGAGCGCGGCGCCGAGTACTGGCGACGCGCGCACACGAGCGGCGTCTGGCACGTCGAAGGGCGCAAGGGTTGGCTGCGCGGCGAGCTGCGCGACTTCGCCATCGTCGACGGCGGCTATTGCGACTCGCTGCGCGCGTGGCTCTTGCGCGCCTGCCTCATGACCGGCGCGAGCCGCACCTTCATCGCCGAGCGCACCTGCCGCGCGCGCGGTGCCGACGTCTGCGTCTTCGAAGGCACCTGGTAACCCGCGCCGTGTGATATGATGCGCGCGCATGGCTCTTGCCGGCCATACCAACCCACGGGCGCGTACACTCCTGTACCCGCTCCTCCTCCTTGGCGGGATCGCGCTCACCGTCTTCCTCGGCTTCTATTTGATCGATTGGGCCCTCATCAAGCCGGGCCAGAACCCGATCCGCCTCCTGCTCAACTTCGACGTCGACACGCTGCAGAACGCGCTCGGCAACATGGCGCAGGTGGTGGCGGCCATCCTCGGCATCGTCATCACGGTCGTCTCGATCGTCGTGCAATTGGCCGCGACCCGTTACACCTCGCGCATCGCCGATCTCTTCTTCCGCGACCGCACCAACCTCGGCGTCCTCGGCTTCTTCGTCGTCGCCTGCATCAACGCCGTGTGGTGCTCGATCGCGGTGGCGCACGACTTTTTGCCCAAGGTCAGCATCGTCTTCACGATGTTCCTGGTCACCGCGTCGCTCCTCATCATGGTCCCGTACTTCGCCTACGTGTTCGACTTCCTCGATCCCGATCGCGTCGTCGGCCGCATCCAGCAGCAGGCGGTGGCCGCCTCGCTCGATCGCGGCCGCCTCGCCGGCACGCTCGAGATGCGCCAGGCGCGCGCGCTCGTCGGTGTCGAGCAGCTCTCGGACATCGCCATCAACGCCGCCTCGCAGAAGGACAAGGCGATCGCCTCGGGCGCCGTCGACGCCATCAAGGATCTGGCGGTCACCTACCTGCGCGAGAAGAAGGCGGTGCACGCCGAGTGGTTCACCGTCGGTGAGCGCATCCGAGCCAACCCCGACTTCGTCTCGCTCGCCGCCGAGTCGATCGACGACATCGCCGGCAAGCACATCTGGCTCGAGTACAAGGTGCTGCGCCAGTACCAGTCGATCTACAACGAGGCGCTCGGCCAGATGCCCGACGTCAACCACCTCATCGCCATCAACACGCGCTACGTCGGCGAAACGGCGATGGCCAGCGGCGACGACGAGGCGCTCGACATCGCGGTGAAGTTCTTCAACACGTACATGCGCTCCACGCTCAACTCCGAGCGCTGGAGCGTGCGCACCGCGTACATCGTGCTCAACCAGTACCGCAAGCTCGCCGAGAAGATGCTCGAGCACGGCCAGACCGCGCGCGTCGGCGAGATCGCGTTCTTCTTCAAGTACTACGCGCAAATCGCGCATTCGATGGATCTCGGCTTCGTCACCGAGACCGCGGCCTACGACCTGGCGGCGCTGTGCGAGCTCGCCTTCGGCCTGCACGCCGAGGCGCACGACGCGATCTTGAAGCTGCTGCTCGAGGTCGACAAAGAGGCGGAGTCGAAGGCGCAGGAGCACACGCTGCGCGGCGTGCGCAAGGCGCAAGCCAAGCTCGCGTCGTTCTATCTCGTCGCTGCCGACAAGGAAGCGGGCGTGCGTTACGCGCGCCAGATCTACGACGACATGAAGGACGAGCGTCCCGAGCGCCTGGTCTCGATCTGCGAGGAGCTCCTGCGCATCGAGTCCAAGGACTTCTGGGAAGTGATCGATCGCGGCACCAACTTCGACTACGTCGACGACGCGCGCAAGGCGCAGCTCAAGGTGTTCTTCTCGTGGTTCCCGAGTCTGACAAAGGAGGCAGCTAATGCATAAGACGTTGCTCTCGGTCGTGCTGGTGGCCGTCGCCGGTTGCGGCAGCGGCGGCGCGAAGTACCACGTGGACGATCAGTCGCTCGCCACGGCGTCGGTGCAAGAGAAACAGGGCGTCCTCGCCGCGGAGCAAGAGAAGGAAGTGGCCAAGACCGAGCAGCAGAAGGCCGAGGCCGACCTCAAGAACATCGACAACGAGCTGTCGATCGCCGAGAACGACTACAAGACGGCGAAGCTCAACCTCGACACCGCCAAGCTCAACGGCAAGAACGCCGAGATGTCGGGCGACGTCAACCGCAAGAACCAGTCGCAGCACGACGTGCGGGTCGCCGAGTTCGGCGTCAAGGCGGCCGACGCCAAGGTCGATTGGCTCAACAAGAAGCGCAAGTGGTTCAAGGCGCAGCGCGACGCCGCCGACGATCATTGGGCCGCCGCCGATTCGCGCTGCGAGCTCGAGAAGGCGAAGCTGGCGCAGCAGAAGGGCATCAAACCGTCGAAGGACTTCGACGTCATGAACTTCGAGCAGGACAACCTCAAGAAGCAGCAGCAGTACTCGGAGTCGCGCATGGAGGCCGACAAGATGCAGGCCGACGTCGATCGCCTCGAGCGCGACTATACGGCGCAGAAGCAGACCTACGATCAGACCAAAGCTTCGACGAACTGAAGCCGAGGTGTTGCATGGCGGGCGTGGAGATCACGACGGAACACTGGCCGCTCTTGCTCGTGAAGTTCGACGGCCAGCAGACGATGCGGGACGTCGACTATTTCATCAGTGAGATGTCGGCGGCGCAGGCGCGCCGGGCGCCGTACGCGTCGATCTCGCTCATGAAGAAGTACTCGTCGGAGCGCAACCAGGTGCAGAAGGTCGCCCAGTGGATGAAAAAGACCGCCGACGAAACGAAGCGCTGGTGCGTCGGCAACGGCATCGTCAGCCAGTCGCTCGGCTTCCGCTTCTTGTTGAGCTCGATCTTCCTCGTGAAGCCGATGCCCTGCCCGTATCAAGTTTGCTCGTCGTGGGACGAGGCCGTGAGCTGGATTCGCGGCGTGGCCGGCAAGGCCGGGCTCGCGATCCCATCCGCGCCGAACATCTGGAACGTCTGAACGCGAAGTTCCTGCGACAACTTACCGCATGTCCTGTAGTCCCCGGACTCTCATTAGTTTCGCTGTGCTCCCCGAATTAATGTAGCGGCCGTCGCGAAAATGCGCGCCCGAAATCCGTTGACCTTCGATGGCTTAACGATTTACGCTTAGGTTGCATCGCTGTCTGCCGATAGGACTCTTGGGGGGGCCCGAGGGTAAATGGAGTATCAGGTCCACGAGGAGTCGCCGCGCGTTCTGGTCGTGGATGACGAAAAGGTCATCCGCGAGATCCTTTCTGACTTTTTGACCATGGAAGGGTACGTAGTGCGCACCGTCGAGGACGGCGATGCCGCGCTGCGCGAGCTCGAGCGCCGCAGCTACAACCTCGTGATCAGCGACCTGAAGATGCCCGGCATGGGCGGCCTCGAGCTGCTCGAGAAAATCGCCGACCTCAAGGCCAACGTCCTCACCGTGATCATGACCGGCTTCGGCACCGTCGAGACGGCGATCGAAGCCATGAAGAAGGGCGCCTACGACTACATCCTCAAGCCCTTCAAGATCGAGGAGGTCGTGCACGTCGTCGAGCGCGGCCTCGATCGGCAGCGGCTGCACGCGGAGAACATCCGCCTCAAGGAAGCCGTCTCGCTCTACAAGATCTCCGAGGCGATCGCGCAGTCGCTCTCGCTCGATACCATCCTCGACGTCATCCTCGACGCCGTGCTCGTCGAGGCGCAGGCCGACGTCTCGACGCTCATGCTCAAGGATCCGCGCTCGGGCCTGTTCGTCGAGCGCTCGCGCAAGCTCTCGGCCGAGGCCGACGGCGGCTTCACCGGCGAGCTCAACCTCGGCGAGGTGCTCGAGCACTATCGCGCCGATCGTCCGCTGCTCGCGCACGGCCTGAAGGCGCTCAAGTTCTTCGCCGAGCCGCCCAAGGACAAGCGGCTCGTCTCGTTCTGCTCGATCCCGCTCAAGGTGCAGGACCGCGTGATCGGCATGCTCAACGCGTACTCGTACACGCGCGGTTACAAGTTCACCGAGGGCCAGCGCAAGATGCTCTCGGTGCTGGCCAACCGCGCAGCGGTGTCGATCGAGAACGCGCGCCTGTACGAGGACCTCGTGCAGAAGAACGCGGACCTGACGTCGGTGAACCAGTCGCTCGCCGACAACTTCCGCGCGACCATCATCGGCTTCGCCCACGCGCTCGAGGAGTCGGACAAGTACACGCGCGGGCACTCCGAGCGCGTCGCGTTCTACTCGTCGCTGACCGCGCGCGGCTTGACGCTCGGCGAAGGCGAGACCGAGCGCATCGTGCAGGCGGGCCTGATGCACGACATCGGCAAGATCGGCATCCGCTACGAGAAGCTGAACAAGCCGGGCAAGCTCACGCCGGAAGAGGTCGCGATGTTCCGCACCCATCCGGCCAAGGGCAAGCGCATCCTCGAGCCGATCCCGTCGATGGCCGAGCTCATCCCCGGCGCCTGGTGCCACCACGAAAACTGGGACGGCTCGGGCTACCCGCGCGGCCTCATCGCCGACAACATTCCGCTGCTCGGCCGCGTCGTCGCCATCGCCGACACCTACGACGCCATGACGAGCGACCGCTCCTACCGCAAGGCGCTCCCGCACGACGTCGCCATCGCCGAGCTCGAGCGCTGCGCCGGCGCGCAGTTCGACCCCGAGCTGGTCCCGACGTTCATCCGCATGATCGAGGACCACCGCAAGCAGCAGATCGCCGCCGGCAACGAAGTCCCACGCTAGCCGGCCCGCCGCTCGTCCCGCCTACCGCATTTCGACGACGGAGAACGCTGATGGCGACGCCGAACGCGAAGGCTCCGCCGTTTGCCGACGAGCGTGGCGGCCCCGCGCAGTACTCGGCAAAGCAGCTGAGATCGAGGTTCGTCAGCGCGAGCGCCGCGCCGCCGGCCGCCATCGCCAGCCCCACGCCGAGGACGGCGGCGCCGGCCTTGAACCGCCCGCCGTGCACGCCGACCCCGCGCACGACGACGCGGCCGTCCGAGCGCGCTCGCTCGCCCGTCGCGGAGTAGCTGCCGCCACGCAGGCGCACCTCGGCGCCGTCGCTGGCGCGAATCGCCGGCGCCGCGGCGGCACCGAGATCCTCGGACCGCACGTAGTACGCCGGCGTGGCGCAGCCCGCCGCCGTCGCGACCGCGAACGCGCCGTGCCGTCGAGGATTCGACGCTGTCAGCGTCGCCTGTCGAGCGTCTCGACTACTTCTTCATCGGCGCCGCGGTCGCCGGCGGCGTCGGCCCCGCGTCCTCGTCGGGCTGCACCATCGACATGTGCGTCATCACGAACTTCCACTCCCTGCCCTTCTTCACGAGCGCGCCCGACTCGCGCATCTTGCGCCGCACCGGCAACGCCCCGCGCGGCACCTTCGGCACGAACGTGTAGTCGGCGATGTACCAGGCCGCGCCGCCGTCCTCGTCGGCCTTGACGGTCAGCCCGTCGCGCGTGAGGTGCCCGCCCTTGGCCAGCATCTTCGTGATGTGATCAGCGAACTGGTCGTAATCGAACTTGGCGCTCACCGTCGGGCCTTCGCCGAAATAGGACTTGTCGACGAGCGCGATCAGCGCCTTGGCGTCGCCGGCGTTGAACGCCGCGTCGGCCTTGTCGATCGTCGCCTTGGCCGCCGCCTCGGCCGCCGCTTCCCCGCCCGCGCCTTTGGCCTTCCCCTGCGCCCAGACCGCTCCTCCGACGAGCAGCACCAGCGCACACGTCACATTCCGCATCCCGGGCCTCCACTTCGTGTCGTGGGCGCCGCCACCGCGGCGCCCGGTTTCACACCACAACCAGGCTTCGGCTTCGCCTCAGCCATTACGTGAGTTGGCGGCCGACCATACCCCAAAATGTGCTAGAAGAGTCCCCGCCATGGCTGAGACGCCCCCTCCGTCGTCGTTCGCCGCTCAGAAGACGCCTGTCGCCATCGAGGACGAGATGAAGTCGTCCTTCATGGACTACGCGATGTCGGTCATCATCTCGCGCGCCCTCCCCGACGTGCGCGACGGCATGAAGCCGGTCCATCGCCGCATCCTCTTCACGCAGCACCAGCTCAACAACACCTGGAACCGGCCCTACCTCAAGTCGGCGCGCATCGTCGGCGACTGCATGGGTAAGTTCCACCCGCACGGCGACGCCGCCATCTACGACGCGGTCGTGCGCATGGCGCAGGAGTTCTCGCTGCGCTACCCGCTCGCCGACGGCCAGGGCAACTGGGGCTCCATCGACGGCGATCCCGCGGCCGCCATGCGTTACACCGAAGTGCGCATGACGCGGCTCGCGTCGGAGATGCTGGCCGACATCGACAAAGAGACCGTCGACTGGCAGCCCAACTACGACGACAAGGAGCTCGAGCCGACCGTCCTGCCGGCGAAGGTGCCGAACCTCCTCATCAACGGCACCACCGGCATCGCCGTCGGCATGGCGACCAACATCCCGCCGCACAACATCGGCGAGATCATCGACGGCGCGGTCGCGCTCATCGACGACCCCGCTACGTCCATCGACGAGCTCATGAAGCTCATCCCGGGGCCGGACTTCCCGACCGCGGGCTTCATCTTCGGACGCCAGGGCATCCACCTCGCCTACAAGACCGGCCGCGGCTCGATCGTCATGCGCGGCAAGGCCGAGATCGAAGAGGACAAGAAGGGCCGCTCCTCGATCATCGTCACCGAGATCCCGTACATGGTGATCAAGGCGCGCCTCGTCGAGAAGGTGGCCGAGCTCGTCAAGGACAAGAAGCTCGAGGGCATCAGCGACATCCGCGACGAGTCGAACCGCAACGGCATGCGCATCGTCTTCGAGCTGCGCAAGGACGCGGTGCCCGCGGTCGTCTTGAACAACCTGTACAAGATGACCCAGCTGCAGTCGTCGTTCGGCGTGACCATGCTCGCCATCGTCGACGGGCAGCCGAAGATCCTCACGATCAAGGACACGCTCTCGCACTTCATCGAGCATCGCCGCGACGTGGTCACACGCCGCTCGCTGTTCGAGCTCAAAGAGGCGCGCGCGCGGCAGGAGATCGTCGAAGGCCTCGTCATCGCCGTCGACAACATCGATCGCGTCATCCAGATCATCCGCGCCGCGGCGACGCCGGAAGAGGCCAAGAGCAACCTCATGGCCGAGCCGCTCGCCGGGCTCGAGGAGTTCCTGCGCCGCGCCGGACGGCCGGAAGAAGAGATCGCCAAGCGCACCGAGAAGGGCGACTACGCGCTCTCGGAGCGCCAGGCACAGGCGATCCTCGACATGCGCCTCCAGCGCCTGACCGGCCTCGAGCGCGAGAAGCTCGACGAAGAGTTCAAGGCGCTGTGCGCCACCATCGATCGCCTGGAAGCGATCCTGTCGAGCGAAGGCCGGCTGATGTCGGTGATCAAGGAGGAGCTGGCCGCCATCCGCGCCCAGTTCTCCGACGAGCGCCGCACCCAGATCGTCGACGACGAAGGCGAGATCGCCGTCGAGGAGCTGATCGCCAACGAGGACATGGTGGTCACCGTCAGCCACGGCGGCTACGTCAAGCGCAACTCGGTCTCGGCCTACCGCTCGCAGAAGCGCGGCGGGCGCGGCATCACCGGCGCGTCGACCAAGGACGAAGACTTCGTGTCGCAGCTCTTCGTCGCCTCGACGCACGATCACATCCTCATGTTCACCTCGATGGGGCGCGTCTACGCCAAGCGCGTGTACGAGCTGCCCGAGGGCTCGCGCGCGGCGCGCGGCAAGGCGCTCGTCAACTTCCTCGAGCTCAAGGAGAACGAGAAGGTCGTCGAGATGCTGGCGCTCAAGCAGTTCGAGGAAGGCAAGTTCATCGTCATGGCGACGAAGAACGGCGTGGTCAAGAAGACCTCGCTCGAGATGTTCTCGAACATCCGCGCCTCGGGCATCATCGCGCTCACCATCGACGAGGGCGATCACCTCGTCGAGGTCCGCCTCACCGACGGGCAGCACGATGTCCTGCTCGCCACGCGCGACGGGCGCGCCATCCGCTTCCCCGAGGAGAAGGTGCGCGCCATGGGCCGCACCGCGCGCGGCGTCAAGGGCATCGGCCTGCGCGAAAAGGACGAGGTCGTCTCCTGCCAGACCTTCCCGCGCAACGCGCCGGCCACGCTCATGACCGTGTGCGAGCACGGCTACGGCAAGCGCACCGCGGTCGCCGAGTACCCGGTCAAGGGCCGCGGCGGCTTCGGCGTCATCACCATCAAGACCACCGAGCGCAACGGCAAGGTCGTGGGTTGCCGCCTCGTCTCCGACGAGGAGGACCTCATGCTCATCACCAACGGCGGCAAGGTCATCCGCATCCCGGTCAAGGGCATCCCGACGCTGGGCCGTAACACGCAGGGCGTGCGGCTGGTGCGCGTCGACGAGGGCGAGAACGTGGTCGCCGTCGAGTCGCTCGCCGAGCGCGAGGACGAAGCCGGCGAGGTGCAGGCGGCGCCGATCGAGGTCATCGAAGGCGAAGAGGACCTGTCGGGCGACGAGGACGACGACACCATCCAGGTCAAGACGCACACCGGCGACGACGACGGCGAGGGTGAGGAATAAGCGATGACGGCGTCGCGTCGCGGGCGATCGCACGAGCTCTTCGAGCGCGCCAAGGAGCATATCCCCGGCGGCGTGAACTCGCCGGTGCGCGCCTTCCGCGGCGTCGGCGGCGAGCCGGTCTTCTTCGCGCGCGGCAAGGGGCCGTATCTCTTCGACGTCGACGGCAACGAGTACGTCGACTACGTCGGCTCGTGGGGGCCGCTCATCGCCGGCCACGCGCACGAAGAGATCCTCGAGGCGATCGCGCGCGCCGCCGCCGACGGCACCAGCTTCGGCGCGCCGACCGAGCGCGAGGTCGCGTTCGCCGAGGAGCTGTGCCGCGCCGTGCCGTCGATGGACATGGTGCGCCTGGTGTCGTCGGGCACCGAGGCGACGATGGCGGCGCTGCGCGTGGCGCGCGGCTACACCGGCCGCCACAAGATCATCAAGATCGACGGCGGCTACCACGGCGCGTCGGACACGCTGCTCGTCGCCGGCGGCTCGGGCATCGCCACGCTCGGCATTCCGGGCTCGGCGGGCGTCACGCCCGGCACCGTCGCCGACACGCTGACGGCGCCGTGGAACGACGAAGCGGCGATGCGCGCGACCTTCGACGCCAACCCGGGCCAGATCGCCGCGGTCATCGTCGAGCCCATCTGCGGCAACATCGGCTGCGTTCCGCCGCAGCCGGGCTATCTGCAAGCGCTGCGCGCGCTGACGAAGCAGCACGGCGCGGTCCTCATCTTCGACGAGGTCATGACCGGCTTCCGCGTCGCGTTCGGCGGCGCACAGGCGCTCTACGGCGTCGAGCCCGACATGACCACGCTCGGCAAGATCGTCGGTGGCGGCCTGCCCGTCGGCGCCTACGGCGGCAAGCGCGAGATCATGTCGCACGTCGCGCCCGTCGGCGGCGTGTACCAGGCGGGCACGCTCTCGGGCAACCCGCTCGCCGTCGCCGCGGGGCGCAAGATGCTCGAGATCATCGCGCGTCCCGGCGTCTACGAGCAGCTCGAGCAGTCGTCGGCCAAGCTCGTCGACGGCATGGGGGCGATCGCCAGGGAGCGCGGCATTCCGCTGACGTCGAACCGTGTCGGCTCGATGTTCACCGGCTTCTTCACCGCCGAGCCGGCCACCGACTACGCGACGGCCAAGAAGTCGGACACCGCGCGCTTCGGCAAGTTCTTCCACGCCATGCTCGACGCCGGCGTCTATCTGGCGCCGTCGCAGTTCGAGGCGGCGTTCGTATCGCTGGCTCATGATGGACGCGCCATCGACCGAACCATCGAATCCGCGCGCCGCGCCCTCGCGGCGATCTAGCGCGCGGTCGCTCGCGCTGGCGCTGGCGCTGGTGACGGCGGCGGTGTGGGCCCCGTCCATCGCCAACGGCTTCGTGTGGGACGATCAGTACGACATCCTGCGCTCCGATCGGCTGCACCACGCGCGCGCCGTCGTCGACGTCTTCGCGCACCACGCCATGTGGTCGGCCGATCAGCCGGAGGTGGCGATCTCGACCTATCGGCCGCTGGCGCTGGCCACGCTCGCCGTCGACTGGCAGCTGTGGCACGAGCACCCGGCCGGCTATCACGCCACCAACGTGGCGCTGCACGTGCTGGCGACGCTGGCGCTGTTCCTGGCGCTCTGCACGCTCGTCGACGACGAGCGCACCGCGGCGCTGCTGGCGCTCGTCTTCGCGTTGCATCCGGCGAACGCCGAAGCGGTCGCGTGGATCAACGGCCGTTCCGAGATGCTCGCGCTCGGCGCCGGGGCGATCGCGATCTGGGCCGCGCGCACGCAAGACCGATCCGTCGCGCGCACCGTCGTGCTCGTCCTGGCGCTGCTCGCAGCGATGCTCGCGAAGGAAACGGGCGTCGTGTTCGCCCCCGTCGCCATCGCGCTCGCGACCGGGCGACGTGGACGCGCCCTGGTCGGCGCCATCGTTGCCGTCGCTGCGTACGCGTCCTTGCGCGCCTTCGCGCTCGGGCACGGCGCCGTGCCTGGCAACGCCGCCGCCGCGGTGCACACGCTCGGCCCGGTGCTCGCCCACGCCACCGTCGCTGCGCTGGTGCCCTGGCGCCGCGCGCCCATCGAGCTCTCGACGTGGATCAGCGCGCTCTCGCCGCACGCGCGCCTCGCCTGGTCGCTCGCCGGCGCCGCGCTCGTCTGCGCCGTGCTCCTGCTCGCGCTGCGCCCCGGCCGTCGCCGGCTCGCCGCGATCGCGCTCGCCTGGTGGCTCGCCTCGATCGCCCCGACGGCGACGATCGCCGCTCTGGACTATCCGTGGCCCGGCCTCGGCCGCTGGCTCTACGTCGGCCTGCCCGGCCTCATCCTCACCGTCTACCTCGCCGCGCGCACGCTCGCCGATCGCCTGCCCGCACGCACCGTCCGCCTCGGCTTCCCGCTCGCCGTCGCCGTCGGCGCCTGCTTCGCCTTCCTCGCCCAGCGCGCCACCGCCACCTGGCGCGACGACGAGTCCCTCTACGCCTCCATGGTCGACGAGACCCCCACCGACGCCTGGGCCTGGCGCGCCCTCGGCACCGTCCGCCTCGCCCAGGCCCGCGACGCCGAAGCCGCCGACTGCTTCCACCGCGCCACCACCCTCGACCGCACCGAGGAGGTCCACGCCGCCTTCGCGCTCGAGGCCTACGCCTGGGCCCGCCTCGGCCGCTGCGCCGAAGCCGAGGCCCAGTTCCGCGCCCATCCCGAGACGCCGGCCCTCAAAACCGAGGACTTCGACGCCGTCGCCGCCGACTGCCGCGCCCGCGCCAATGAGCCGTTGACCACGACGACACGCCGTGTTAAGAGCACGCACGCCAACGGGGAAACGGGAGTCGACGCATCGACAAAAAGATGATCCAGGCGATGGGGACGTACAGCTACGTCGGGATCTTCTTCGGAGTGGCTGTCTGTCTCGGACTGTTCGCCGGTCATTGGGCCGACCGTCGCTGGCATACCGAGCCGTGGCTGACGCTCGTGGGCATCGTGATCGGGGTGGCGGCGGGGTTTCGAGAACTTTATAGACTGAGCAAGAAGGCGTTACGAGAAGAAGAACGGTAGTGGGCCTCAAGCACCTCATAGCCATCGAGAAGTGGACCTGCCTTCTGGCGCTCATCGCGCTCGGCGGCGGCATGCTGCTGCTCGGTCGCCACGGTGCCTTCTCGATCGCCGTCGGTGCCGCGATGATGACGCTCAACGCCGTCGCCCTCCGCCGCGTCGCCCAGAAGCTCGGCGTGGTCTTGCAGAAGAAGCCGTCGCTGACGGTGCTGCTCTTCAACTTCAAGTTGGTCATCTTGATCGGGCTCGTGTTCGTGGCGCTGCGCTATCTGCACGTCGAGCCGATCCCGTTCATCATCGGAATTTCCGTGCTGCCGTTCGCCATCATGATCGTCGCCGTGAAGTCGAGCCTCGACCACAGCGCCGACCACGAGGAGACCAATGGGTGAGGAGACCACCTGGTTCGACCTCCTTCCGGGAGTGAAGAACCTGGAGCTGTTCGCGAAGCACTATTTCGGGCGCGATCACGCCGCCATCGCGATGTTCCCGTCGGCGTTTTCGATCTCGCATGTGCTCGCGGTCTTCTGCGTGCTCATCTTCGCGTGCCTCGGCGCCTTCGCCTTCAGCGCGGCCACGAAGAACGGCGGGCGCGAGCAGATCGTCCCGCCGTCGCGGCTCTCGCTGCGCAACCTGTTCGAGATGTTCACCGACGCGGTCATGTCGGTGGC
>DATNAQ010000128.1:0-17639 GCA_035607415.1 Polyangia bacterium | reverse complement strand
CTGGCGGCGATCGGCTCGTTGCCGTGGAACGCGGCGGTGACGGTGCTGGCGCCGCCGCTCGATCGCATCGGCAACCGCAACCCGTTCTCCGTCGCGGTCACGGCGGTGCGGGCGTGAGGGCGGCGCGATGCTGAAGATGTACCAGGAGCAGCTCGGCTCCGGCAGCGCGCCCGAGTACTGGGATGAAAACTGGGGCCGCGCCGAGCTCACGCAGTTCTTCTCCGACGTGCGCATCTGCGAGAATGACCCGGTCTTCGACGTGCTGATGCAGAAGCTGCGCCCGGACGGCCTGTTCCTCGAGGGCGGTTGCGGTCCGGCGCAGTGGGTGAAGTACCTCGCGGACCGCGGCTATCGCGCCGTCGGCGTCGACTTCGCGGCGCGGACCGTCGCTCGTATCCACGAGGTCGCGCCCGAGCTCGACGTGCGCGTCGCCGACATCGCGGCGCTGCCCTTCGCCGACGGCGAGGTCCACAGCTATTACTCGGGCGGCGTCGTCGAGCACATCGAGGGCGGGCCGGAGGCGGCGCTGCGCGAGGCGCGGCGCGTGCTGCGTCCGGACGGCTGGTTCCTCTGCTCGGTGCCCGACGATTCGTTTCTGCGGCGGCGGCTGTTTCGCGGCGCGCAGACCGATCGCTTCGACCTCGAGCCGAAGCTGTCGGTGCGCCGGGTCGCGCGCACGGAGGAGGAGCCGGGCTCGTCGCAGCTCGCGTTCTTCCAGTACGCGTTCACCGAGCCGGAGTTCACGAGGCTGCTCGAGGACGCCGGATTCGCCGTCGAGCGGACGTTCGGCTATAGCCTGGTGTGGGGCCTCATGGAGCTGCCGCGCTTCGCGGCGCTCTATCGCGGCGCGTTCGCCATGGCGAGCGGGCTTCGCGATCGGCTGCGTGGCCGTAACGGTGGACACCGCGACGACGCGGCGGTGGCGGCCGCGCCTCCGGGCCAGCTCGCGACGGCGACGGCGACGGCGGTCGCGCCTGCGGCCGGCTCGCGCTCGGGCGACTTTCTGCGGCGCACCCTCGTCAAAGAGGACCGGCAGACCCCGCTCGTCGGTCCGCTCATCAACCTTCTGTGCGAGTACGGCGCCTACATGCGCATGTTCGTCGCGCGGCCCCGTTGAATCTTCAGGGGTTGGCCGGCGACCAACCGTCGTTGGACAGGTCGCCCAGCTCAGGCTAGATTGACCGTGTCGTAAAGGATATCGAGTTGAATTCATTGAGTGATACGCCGGCCGGGTACGAGGTCGTGATTCGTCCGCGGGCCGCGATCTCCCTCGCCGACGCGCGCGATCTCTGGCGATACCGCGAGCTCTTGTGGACGCTCGCGCTGCGCGACGTGCGCGTTCGCTACAAGCAGGCGGCGCTCGGGGCCGCGTGGGCGCTGCTGCAGCCGCTGTCGCAGATGCTGATCTTCACGGTGCTGTTCAATCGTTTCGCCGGGATCCGCGCGGATTCCGGAATTCCGTATCCGCTGTTCTGCTTCTCCGGGCTCGTCATCTGGACGCTGTTCGCCAACGGCCTGAACCACGCCAGCGACAGCCTCGTCGCGAACTCCAACGTGATCAGCAAGGTCTACTTCCCGCGCGCGGTCGTGCCGCTGGCGTCGGTGCTCGCCGCCGGCGTCGACTTCCTGCTCGGCTTCGCGCTGCTCCTCGGCATGCTGCCATTCTTCCACGTGTCGTTGCACCTGACGATGCTCTGGTGCCTGCCGCTCGCGTTCGTCGCCGGCGCCGGTGCGTTCGCGTGCGGCCTGTGGTTGTCGGCGATCAACTTGCAGTTTCGCGACGTGCGCTACGCGCTGCCGTTCGTCCTGCAGCTCCTGATCTTCGTGACGCCAGTCTTCTACTCGGCATCGCTGATCCCGGCGAAGTATCGCGCGCTGCTCGACCTCAACCCGATGACGGCGATCATCGACAGCTTTCGCGCCGCGCTCATCGGCGCGCCGATGGCGTGGACGCGTCTCGGCCTGTCGCTGTTCCTCGTCGGCGTCGTCGGCGTCACCGGGTTTCTCTACTTCCGGCGGATGGAACAGACCTTCGCGGATCAGGTGTGATGGCGCCCATCGTCGAAGTGCGCGGCCTCGCCAAGCAGTATCGCCTCGGCGCGCGCGGCGGTTATCGCAGCCTGCGCGAGGTGCTGATGCAGACGCTCGGCGCGCCCGGGCGCTGGCTGCGCGGACAGCGCAACGCCGCCGAGCTGTTCTGGGCGCTCGACGACGTCAGCTTCGACGTGCAGCCCGGCGAGGCGCTCGGCATCATCGGCCGCAACGGCGCCGGCAAGTCGACGCTGCTGAAGATCCTGTCGCGCATCACCGAGCCGACCCGCGGCGAGGTGCGCCTGCGCGGGCGGATCGCGTCGCTGCTCGAGGTCGGCACCGGCTTCCACCCGGAGCTGACCGGACGGGAGAACATCCACCTCAACGGCGCGATCATGGGCATGAGCCGCGCCGAGATCCGGCGCAGCTTCGACGAGATCGTGGCCTTCTCCGAGGTCGAGCGCTTTCTGGACACGCCGGTGAAGCGCTATTCGAGCGGCATGTACGTCCGCCTCGCGTTTGCCGTCGCCGCCCACTTGCGGCCCGAGATCCTCGTCGTCGACGAAGTGCTCGCGGTCGGCGACGCCGCGTTCCAGAAGAAGTGCCTCGGCAAGATGCAGGACGTGGCCTCGGGCGGCCGCACCGTCTTCTTCGTCAGCCACAACATGGCGGCGATCACGCGCCTGTGCAGCCGCGCCATCCTCCTGCGCGACGGACGCGTCGCGATCGACGGGCGCACCGATTCGGTCGTGGCCGAATACATCCGCGGCGGCGCCGGCGACAGCCCGATCGCGGTCGACTACGAAGCGAGAGGCCGCGCGCCCGGCAACGAAAATGCGCGCCTGCTGGCGGCGCGCGTGACCTCGCCCGAGATGCGCTCGGCGGTGGCCGACATCCGGCAGCCGGTTCGCGTCGAGATCGACTACGAGGTCCTGCGCACGCAGTGGCCGCTGCATCCCAACGTGCACGTCTACAACGAAGACGGCACCTGCGTGTTCATCACCAACGACTCGTACGATCCGGCCACGCGCAACCCGCGCGCGCCCGGGCGCTATCGCGCCGTCGTCGAAATCCCCGGCAACACGCTGGCCGAAGGAATGTACTCTCTCGACGTGGCGCTTTCGACGTTCGAGCCGGTGCTGGTGCATTTCTTCGAGCGCGGCGCGCTCTCGTTCCAGGTCCACGATCCGGCCGAGGGCGATTCGGCGCGCGGCACCTACGCGGGTTCGCTTCCGGGCGCGCTGCGGCCGCTGTTGCCGTGGCGGACCGTCACGCTCGACTACGCAGCGAAGCAGGCGGTGGGCAGATGAAAGTGGTGATCTTGTGTGGCGGTCTCGGCAGCCGACTGCGCGAAGAGACCGAGTTCCGGCCCAAGCCGCTCGTCGAGATCGGCGGCCGTCCGATCTTGTGGCACATCCTGAAGATCTTCGGCCACCAGGGGCTGCGCGATTTCGTGCTCTGCCTCGGCTACAAGGGCAGCCTCATCAAGGAGTACTTCCTCAACTACGAGGCGATGAACAACGACGTCGAGGTGCAGCTCGGCGCGCGCTCGACGGTGAAGTTCCTCGGCGAGCACGAAGAGCAGAACTACACCGTCAAGCTCGTCGACACTGGAGCGACCGCCAGCACCGGGGCGCGCGTGGCGCGCGTGCAGCGACACATCGACGGCGATCGCTTCATGGTCACCTACGGCGACGGGCTCATCGACATCGACCTGCCGAAGCTGCACGCGTTCCACGCCGCGCACGGCCGGCTGGCGACGGTGACCACGGTGCGCATTCCCGGCCGCTTCGGTGTCATCGAGGCCGACGCGGACGGGCGTATCGAGCGCTTTCGCGAGAAGCCGACCGAGGACGCCTGGATCTCGGCTGGCTACTTCGTCTTCGAGAAGGGCGTCTTCGACTATCTGTGGCCCGGCGACGATTGCGTCCTCGAGCGCGATCCGCTCGAGCGGCTCGTGCGCGACGGACAGCTCGTCGCCTATCGCCACATGGGCGAGTTCTACCCGATGGACACCTATCGCGATCACGTCGCGCTCAACGAGCTGTGGTCGAGCGGAAAGGCGCCGTGGAAGATCTGGTGAACCAGGCCTTCTGGCGCGCGCGGCCGGTGCTCATCACCGGCGCCACGGGCCTCCTCGGCTCGTCGGTGGTGCGGCTCCTGCACGAGGCGCGGGCCGACGTCGTCTGCCTCGTGCGCGATTGGGTGCCGCAGTCGGAGCTGGTGCGCGGCGGTCTCCTCGAGCGCGTGCGCGTGGTGCGCGGCGACGTCATCGATCAGGCGCTGCTCGAGCGCGTCATGGGCGAGTACGAGGTCGACACGGTCCTCCATCTCGCGGCGCAGACCATCGTCTCCATCGCCAACCGCAACCCGGTCGCGACGCTGGAGGCCAACGTGCGCGGGACCTGGTGCGTGCTCGAGGCGGCGCGGCGCAGCCCGACGGTGAAGCAGATCGTGATCGCCTCGAGCGACAAGGCCTACGGCGCGCAGCCGACGCTGCCCTATACCGAGGCGGCGCCGCTCGAAGGGCGGCATCCGTACGACGTGTCGAAGTCGTGCGCCGATCTGATCGCGCAGATGTATGCGCGCAGCTTCGGGCTTCCGGTGTGCATCACCCGTTGCGGCAACTTCTACGGGCCGGGCGATCTCAACTGGAACCGCATCGTGCCGGGGACGTTTCGCAGCGCCGTGCTCGGCGAGCGGCCCGTGATCCGCTCCGACGGCAAGTTCGTTCGCGACTACATCTTCGTCGACGACGGCGCGAGCGCCTATCTGCGCACGGCCGAGGTGCTCGCCGAACGGCGCGAGCTCGCCGGCGAGGCCTTCAACTTCTCGAACGAGGAGCCGCTGACGGTTCTCGAGCTCGCCGGGCGCATCCTGCGCGTCGCCGGCCGGACGGACCTCGAGCCCGTCGTGCGCAACGAAGCGAGCAACGAGATCCGCGAGCAGTTTCTCGACTCGAAGAAGGCGCGCCAACAGCTCGGCTGGCGGCCGCGCTTCAACCTCGACGAGGGCCTGGCGCAGACGCACAAGTGGTATCGCGCGCTGCTCGAGGGCACGACGTGAGCGCCGTGGTGTGTCGCAGCTGCGCCGGCGCCGAGCTGGCGCCCATCCTGTCGCTCGGCGAGCAGCCGCTCGCCAACAGCTATCTGCGCCCCGAGCAGGCGGCGCAGCCCGAAGAGCGGTTTCCGCTCGCGCTCGTGCGCTGCCGGAGTTGCCAGCTCGTGCAGATCACCTGCACCGTGCCGCCCGAGATCCTCTTTCGCGACTATCTCTACCTGTCGTCGTACTCGACGACGATGCTGCAGCACGCGGAGTCGCTGGTGGCGCGGCTCGTCGCCGAGCGGACGCTGTCGCCGCGCTGCCTCGCCGTCGAGGTGGCGAGCAACGACGGCTATCTCTTGCAGTACTACAAGCGCGCCGGCGTGCCCGTGCTCGGGATCGAGCCGGCGCGCAACGTCGCCGAGATCGCGCGCGGCCGCGGCGTCGACACCATCTCCGAATTCTTCGGCACCGAGCTGGCCGAGCGGCTGCGCCACGACGGCGTGCGCGCCGACATCATCCACGCGCACAACGTCCTGGCCCACGTCGCCGACTTGAATGGCTTCATCGCCGGCTTCCGCCTGCTCCTCGCCGACGACGGCGTCGTCGTGTCGGAATCGCCGTACCTCGGCGACTTCCTGCGCAAGCTCGAGTTCGACACCATCTACCACGAGCACCTCTGCTACTACTCGCTGACCGCGCTGACGCACCTGTTCGCGCGTCACGGCCTCGTCATCGAGGACTGCGAGCGGATCGCGATCCACGGCGGCTCGCTGCGCATCTTCGCGCGCCACGATCGCGTCGCGCAGACGTCGCCGCGCGTACGCGCGCTCCTCGACGAGGAGCGCCGGCTCGGCTTCGATCGCGACGAGCCCTACGCGCAGTTCGCCGCCGGCGTCGAGCGCGCCAAGTCCACGGTCGTCGAGCTGGTGCGCAAGCTGCGCGGCGAGGGCCACAAGGTCTGCGCCTACGGCGCCGCGGCCAAGGGCACGGTGCTGCTCAACGCCTGCGGCCTCGGCCCAGACGACATCGCGTTCGTGTGCGACAAGAACCCGCTCAAGCAGGGCCGCCTGATGCCGGGCGTGCACATTCCGATCGTCGCTCCGACGGAGCTGCTCGCGAGCGACGCCGACCATTGCCTGCTGCTGGCGTGGAACATCGCCGCCGAGATCCGGCGCGAGCAGGCGCCGTGGGAAGCGCGCGGCGGGCGCTTCATCGTTCCGATCCCCACCGCGCAGGTGCTCACATGATCGAGGGAGTGAAGCACGTTCCGCTGCGCCGCATTGCCGACGAGCGCGGCACCGTGATGCACATGCTCAAGCGGACCGATCCGCACTTCATCGAGTTCGGCGAGATCTATTTCTCGACGATCTATCACGGCGTCGTGAAGGGGTGGCACAAGCATCGCGACATGACGCTGGTCTACGCGTGCGTGCACGGCCGCATCAAGCTCGTCGCCTACGACGACCGCGACGGCTCGCCCACGCGCGGCGAGATCAACGAGTTCTTCCTCGGTCCCGACGACTACGCGCTGGTGATGATTCCGCCGGGCGTGTGGAACGGCTTCAAAGGAATGAGCAACCCCGACGCCGTCGTCGCCAACTGTTGCACGCATCCGCACGACCCCAGCCGCAGCGAGCGCAAGCCGCCGCATGATGGCGGCATCCCCTACTCGTGGGGCGTGCGCGAACACTAGGAGAACCCGTGGCCGAGCCGCATCTCCCCGTCTTTCAGCCTCACATTGCCGTCGACACGATCAAGGCGGTCGTCGACGCGCTCGACGTCGGTTGGTTGGGCATGGGCGCCAGCACCCAGGCCTTCGAGAAGGAGATCGAGCGCTACCTCGAGTGCGCTCCACGGCGCGTGATCGCGACCAACACCGGCACCTCGGCGCTGCACCTGGCGCTCGCGCTCGCCGGCGTCGGCCCCGGCGACGAGGTGATCACGCCGTCGTTCAACTTCGTCGCCGATCACATGGCCATCCGCGCGTGCGGCGCGGAGCCGGTGCTGTGCGACATCCGCGATGACGACCTCGGCGCCGATCCGGCGTCGGTGGCGTCGCTGATCGGGCCGCGGACCAAGGCGATCGTGCCGCTGCACATGGCGGGCATGCCCTGCCGCATCGAGGAGCTGCGCGCGCTCGCCCGCAGCCACGGGTTGCGCCTGATCGAAGACGCGACGCATGCGTTCGGGACGAAGATCGGCGGCCGGCCCATCGGCTCCGACGGCGACCTGACCTGCTTCAGCTTCGATCCGGTGAAGGTCATCACCAGCATCGACGGCGGCGCGGTGGTCGTGCGCTCGAATGACGATTTGCCCACGGCGCAGCAGATTCGCCTGCTCGGAATCGACAAGGACACCGTCGAGCGCTACAAGAACCAGCGCGCGTGGGAGTACGACGTCCTGCGCGACGGCCAGCGCTATCACCTGACCAACATCAACGCCTCGATCGGCCTGTCGCAGCTGCGCCGCGTCGACGAGTTCATCACGACCCGCCGGCGGACGTGCCGCCGCTATTCGGCTGCGTTCCGCGAGCTGCCGGAGCTACGCACGCCGGCGACGGACTTCGCCGACGTCTCGCCGTTCATCTACTACGTGCGCCTGCCGGCGGCGCGGCGCCTGGCGTTCATCGACGCCCTGCGCGAGCGGAACATCGCCACCGGCATCCACTTTCTGCCGTCGCACAAGTTCACGGTCGCGCAGCGCTGGCGCCGCAGCGACATGCGCGTGACCGAAGCGGTGTGCGAGGAGATCGTCACGCTGCCGCTCCATTCCAACATGTCCGATCAGCTCAGCGACCGCGTCATCGAGGCGGTCACCGAGTTCATGCGGCGATGATCGACGCCGTCTTCTGGGGAGCCGGCAGTCAAGCGCGCGTGCTGCGCGAGCTCCTCGGGGCCGAGGCGCGCCTGGTCGCGCTCTTCGACAACGATCCGGCGATCGCGAGCGCCTTTTCGGACGTGCCGATCTTCCACGGCTGGGACGGCTTCGCGCGCTGGCGCTCGGAGCACGACGCGGCCGGCATCGGCTGCCTCGTCGCCATCGGCGGCGATCACGGCGCCGATCGCGTGGCGATCCAGCGCAAGCTGCGGGCCGCCGGGCTGCAGCCGCTGGTGGCGCGTCATCGCACGGCGTTCGTCGCTGCGTCGGTCACCCTCGGCGGCGGTACGCAGGTGTTGGCGCAAGCCGCCGTCGCCGTCGACGCGGTGCTCGGTGAGGCATGCATCGTCAACACCGGCGCCACCGTCGACCACGACTGCCGGCTCGGCGACGGCGTGCACGTCTGTCCCGGTGCGCACCTGGCCGGCTGCGTCGTCGTCGGCAATGACGTCATGATTGGTACCGGCGCCGCGGTCCTGCCGCGCGTGCGCATCGGCGACGGTGCGCGCGTCGGCGCCGGCGCCGTCGTCACGCGCGACGTCCCGGCCGGCGTCACCGTCGTCGGCAACCCGGCGCGGCCGTACGTGAGGCGAACATGAGCGACGATCGTCGATTGCAAGAGCTGACCCGCGACTGGTTCCTCGAGAGCTGCCGTCAGAAGTATTCCTATCGGTTCACCTGGATGGGGCGGCCGATCATCCAGTACCCGCAAGACATCGTCGCCATGCAGGAGCTCATCTGGCGCGTCCAGCCCGACGTCATCGTCGAGACCGGCATCGCGCACGGCGGCTCGCTCATCTTCTACGCGTCGATGCTGGAGCTGCTCGGCGGCGATCGTCGCGTCGTCGGGATCGACATCGACATCCGCGCGCACAACCGCACGGCGATCGAGGCGCACCCGATGTTCAAGCGCATCGACCTCATCGAGGGGTCGTCGATCGCGCCGGAGATCGTGGCGCGCGTCGAAGAGAAGGTGGCGGGACGGCAGCGCGTGATGGTGGTGCTCGACTCCAATCACACGCACGACCACGTCCTGGCCGAGCTGCGCGCGTACGCGCCGCTGGTCACGCTCGAGAGCTACGTCGTCGTGTTCGACACGGTGGTCGAGGACATGCCCGACGAATTCTTCGGAGACCGGCCCTGGCGGCAGGGCAACAGCCCGAAGTCGGCGGTGCACGCCTACCTGAAGGAGACGGACCGCTTCGAGATCGATCGCGAGATCGAAGGGCGCATCGTCATCACCGTCTCGCCCGACGGCTTCCTCAAGCGCGTACGCTGACGCTCAGTGCGCCACGAGCGCGCGCACGCGACGTAGCGCCGAGCGCGCGGCCGCCAGGAGCATGGTCCGCGCGATCCCGGTCGGCGAAAAATAGCCGAGCTCCCGTGTCGTGAGCAGATGTCGCGCGAGCAGCGAGGCCGCGTAGACGTCGTAGGCGGCGAAATCGTCGGCGCGAACGGTGATGCTCTGGCGGGCCAGGTTGACGCCCGGCTCCGTTCGATAGTCGACGATGCGGTGCGGATGACGGCGCTCGATCTCGGCGGCGAACGGCTCGCGGCCGTGCCGCGTTGCGATCTGCCGGATTGCTTCGCGGGTTTGCTGGTAGCGCGCGAGCGAGCCGACGCTCGCCTCGGCGAGGGCGCTCTCCAGCGTGCGCTCGAGGTCATACTCCGAGAGGGCCGGCGAAAAGTGGTCGCGCGCCTGCAGGTAGCTCTCGGCGACCAGGATGGGCAACGACGGAGCCATGAGGAGCTGCTCGTGGAAAGGGATGTTCCCCTCCGACATGTATCGGTCGAATGCCTTGCGGTTCTGATCCGCGTCGAAGTTGGAGCTGCCCACGCTGTGCGCCGATTGGCCGCCAATCCCGTAGGGGCGCGACGAGAAGTGGAACGAGTCGACGGCTGCCGTCAGCACGATCGCGGAGTAGACGTCGGGGCTGCTCGACTGAAAGAAGCGCTTGCTCCGGTCGCGAACGGCCCGGATCAGCTCCACGTCGGCGATCGCGTTGTACAGGCCGGGCAGCTCCCCGTAGGCGCGCTGGAACCGCATCAGCTCGCGCAGCGCGGTCCGCGCGTCGTGGCGAACGAGGTTGGTCCCGAGCGGTACGCTCAGCGTGTTGCGCACCGGCTCGTCGAAGAAGCTCGGCCAGTAGTAGACGGCCTTGCGCCAGCCCAGCAGGGCCGGCCGCCCGAGATCGCTCGTGAGCGCGGCCAGGTCGTTGATGGCGTCGGGCATGAGCCCGTCGTCGTCGCCGATGATGGTGACGTAGCCGGATTCGACGTGGGAGAGCGCGAACTCCCAGTTGGCGGTCATCGCCAGGCGGCGGCCGGTGTTGAGATAGCGAATGCGGGGATCGGCGAAGCTGCGCACGATCTCTTCGGTCCGATCGGCGCTGGCGTTGTCGCTGACGATGATCTCGAGGTTGTCGTAGCGCTGCTGTACGCAGGTGCGCAGCGCCGGACCGAGCGTGTCGCAGCGCTCGCGGGTCGGGATGATCACCGTGAATTTGGGATCGCTCAATAGCCCTCGCGGTACACGGCGTTGGCGGGCTGGCTGCGGAGCGTGGTGCCGAGCCGGTTGACGCGCCGTCGCAGTGACCGCGGTAGCAGCGTCAGGCCGAGGCCGACGAGGGTCTTGGGGTGCAGCGCGGTCCCGCGATCGGCGCCGACGGCGAGAGTGAACCGGCGGCGGGCCCAGCGCATGTCGTCGCTGTCCATGCGCACGGTCTGCCACGCGGCGTTGAGCATGAGGCGCGCGCGAAACGCGGGCAGGAGCGGGCGCAGCTCGTCGGGGAAGTCGGGGTGCTGCTCCATCCGATCGAGCATGAGCATGTAGTTCTCGTGATTGCGGCGGATCGCCTTGCCGATGTTGCGATCGTGCTCGCGCAGCACCACCACCGGCTCCTCGTCGAAGTGGAAGCGGTAGCGCATGGCCAGGCGGTGATAGATCGCCTCGCCTTCGGCGAACAGGTCCTCGTGGAACGGATAGCGGCGCAGCGCTTCGGCGCGCGTCAGCGGCGAGAGCATGTCGATGCCGCCGCGCGGATGCGGCGACATGATGTCGCGCAGCACCATCCCGCTCGCGGCGAGGCAGGGGTGCTGCCAGCGCTGTCCGGTCAGGATGTTGAACCCGAGCGCCGGCGCGTACACGACGGCGACGTCGGGCCCCAGTCGATCGAGCATCGCGACCTGGCGTTCGAGCTTGTGCGGCAGATAGAGGTCGTCGCTGTAGAGGAACGAGACGAGCTCGCCCTGCGCGGCGCGCACTCCTTCGTTCTGCCGCGCAGAGAGCGACACGTTCGCCGGATGAAGCGAGAGCTTGATGCGCGCGTCCTCGGCCGCGTAGCGCCGCGCCAGCTCCTGCGAGTCGTCGGTGGAGCCATTGTCGATGAGCAAGAGCTCGAAGTCGCCGTAGGTCTGCGCGAGCACGCTCTCGATGGTCTCGGCCAGGAACCGGCCCTGGTTGTACGAGTTGAGGATGACGGAGACCCGCGGCATCGGCAGGTTCTAGCGCAGCTTCTGCAGATCGGCGAGAGTGTCGACGCTGAACCAGGCCTTCGGCTGCACGCGCGACACGCGCAAGAGGCGCCGCTCGATGAGCGGCTTCCAGATCGCGTAGAAGTCGTCGCCGGCGGCGCCGAGCCGACTGAGCTGCGCCGGGTTCACGATCTGGATCCCCGAGGCGTAGAGGTCGGTGGGCTGCTCGCGCGTCAGCGCCGTCACGACGTGGCCCTCGTGCACGATGTAGTCGCCGTCGACGCCGTCGACGGGGCGCACGGGAACGATCATGCAGGGCGGCGCGTCGGCGGCGAAGTAGTCATCGGCCAGCGACTCGAAGTCGATGTCGGTGACGTTGTCGCAGGTCAGGACGAAGACCGGTTCGTCGACGGTCGCCATCAGCGTCCCCGAGAGCCACCAGGCGTTGCCATGCCCTTCGGTGTTGAACACCGAGTCGACGCCGCGCTCGATGAGATGCTGCGCCAGCATCGCGCCCTTGTAGCCGACGGTGACGTGAATGCGCTCCATGTGCGGGCGGAGCTTGCTGATGCCGACGCCGATGAGCGTCGAGTCGAGGTACGGCGCCATCGGCTTCGGGATCACGTCGGTCAACGGGCCCATGCGCAGGCCACGGCCCGCGGCCATGATCAGCGTCTGGCGGATCCGCCCCATCTAAACAGCGCCGCCTCGATTGCGATCCATCGCGTAATCCAGCGTCCGACGCTGCGGTGCCTGCTCACATACCAAAACGTATGCTGCGCGGGCTCCTCGCGCCGTCCTTGTCTTCCGCTTGTCTCTCAACCAATGCGACACTGTTTAGCGCTCCCTGGGCGGCTCGATGAGCGTGGCGATCTCGGCGGCGCTGAGTCGCGGCGCGTTCGCCGACGACAACATCTGCGGCAGCGGCTTGGGCGCGCGCACGTTGAACGACACCAGGAAGTGGAGCACGCCGTCGATCGTCAGCTCGCGCGTGTAGGGCAGCTCGGTCTCGCCGATGAGATCCTCGTCGAGCCGGTCGCCCGGACGTCCGGCGATCGGCTCCCAGCGCCCGCCCTTTTGCGCCACCCAGACGTCGAGGATGTCGCGGATCTGCGCCGCGGCCATGGCGCGCGAGAGCACCTGGCCGTGCATGTCGCCGATGTGGTCGAGCGCCGTCACCACCAGGCGCGCGGCGTCGTCGACGGAGAAGAAGAAGCGGCGCATCTCGGGGCCGGTGGAGCCGATGACGCCGTCGTGGTCGGCCTGCATCTTGGTCCAGATGGGAAAGACCGAGCCCGTCGACCAGGCGATGTTGCCGAAGCGGACGCAGACGAAGCGCGTCGCCGTCTTGCCGTCGAGCGAGCAGAACAGCCGCTCCATGAGCGCCTTGGTGAGCCCGTAGGTGTTGCGCACCGGCGGCGTCGCCTTGTCGGTCGAGATGCCGACGACGCTCTCGACGCCGTGCTCCATCGCCACGCGCGCGACGTTCTGCGAGCCGGCGACGTTGACGTCGATGCACTCGTGCGGATGTTTTTCGGCGAGGTCGACGAACTTCGAGGCGGCGGCGTGAATGATCGCCTTCGGCTTCACCTCGACGACCGCGTCGCGCACCGACGCCACGTTGGTGACGTCCATGGGCAATACCTCGCAGCCGGTGGCCAGCGCCGCGGTGCGGTTCTGCTCGTTGTTGCGCCCGGCGAGCACCACACGCGCGCGCTCGCGTAGCAGCCGTCCGAGCGCCCTGCCGAGAAAGCCGGTGCCGCCGGTGACGAGGATTGTAGGTGTGCTCATGCGACGGTCTGTTTGGCTTTGGTCTCTTCCGTCTCGGCTTCGTTGCTGTAGTAGTAGCCGTACTTGCCTGCGTAATAGCCGTACTTGTGGCCGTGCGCCAGGTCGAGGTCGTTCAGGATGCAGCCGAGCACGTTGACGTTGCCGTCGACCAGCTGGCGGCGCGCGCGGGAAAGGCCGTCGCGCGAGGTGGTGCCGAACTTGGCGATCATGATCGTCCCGTCGGTCATGCGCGCCAGGATGGCCGCGTCGGTGACCGGCCCCACCGGCGGCGAGTCGAAGATGACGCGGTCGAAGGCGCCCTCGAGCTCGCTCACGATGCGCTTGAAGCGCTCGGCGTGCAGGAGCTCGGCCGGGTTGGGCGGCGTGGCGCCGCACGGCAGCAGCGACAGGTTGGGCACGCCGGTCTCGCGCACCTGATCGAGCACCTGCGCGTCGCCGAGGATCGCCTTCGACAGGCCGTCCGCCGTCGCCGGAATGCCGAACGCCTTGTGCAGGCGCGGGCGGCGCATGTCGGTGTCGACGAGGAGCACGCGCAGGCCCGACTGCGCCATGACGATCGCCAGGTTCACCGCCGTCGTCGTCTTGCCCTCCTGCGACGAGGCCGAGGTGATGAGCAGCTTCTTCGCCGGATGGTCCGGCGTCATGAACAGGAGGTTGGTGCGGATCGCGCGGCAGCACTCGGCCAGCGCCGACTTCGGATGCGAGAGGACGTAGAGGTCCTTGCTGCCGCGCTTGATGAGGTCGGCCAGCGCCGGTGGCGGCGCCGCCGCGGCGCTGCGCTCCTTGGCGAAATTGATCGACGGGATCAGCCCGAGGAACGAAAGCCCGACGCGCTTCTCGATGTCGTTCTGATCCTTCACCGTCGAGTCGAGCATCTCGAGCCCGAACGCCAGGCCGATCGCGAGCATGATGGCGACGACCAACGCCACCGCCACCGAGCGCGGCAGGTTGGGCGCGATCGCGTCCGTCGGCACCACCGCCGCGTCGAGCGGGCGGACGTTGTTGGTCTTGAGGTGACCGGCGAGCGAGGTCTCCTGCTCGCGTCCGCCGACCTGCTCCGAGAGCTTGGCCAGGTGGTCGTAGTTGCGCTTGAGCGTGCGGTACTCGATGGAGCGCTGCTCGAGCTGGAGCGCCTCGCGCGTCGAGGCGTCGAGCGCCGTCTTCAGGTCCTTCTGCTGCCTGAGCAGCATCTGGTACTGCGCCTCGACGTTCTTGCCCGCCAGCGACGCTTCGCGCATCAGGTCGGCCTTGGCGGCGGTGACGCGCGCCTCCTGCGCGATGATGAGCGGGTGCTTGTCGAGGTACTTGCCGCGCAGCTCGAGGAGCTTGTGCGCCTGCTCGACGTACATCTCCTTGAGCTTGACCATCACCGGGCTGTCGGAGATGCCGGGCGTGACGTCCTCCATCGGATCGGCCGACTTGAGCTGCGCGTACTCGTCGCGCTGCGCGTGGCTGGCGATGAGCTTGACGTCCGTGGTGTTGAGCTCGTCGGCGATCTTGCGGCGCCGCGCCGCCAGGTCGCTCTGCTGATCTTCGAGGCTGACGGCGACGACGTTGTTGCGCTTCTTGAACTCGATGATCGCTTTCTCGGCTTCGGCCAGCTGCGCCGAGAGGTCGCCGTACTCGTCGCCGAGCCAGCTCGCGGCGCCTTCGGACTGGCTGAGGCGGCGCGCCAGATTGCCCGAGGTATAGGTCTCGCCGACGGTGTTGGCGAGCATCGCCGCCAGCTCCGCGCTCGAGTGGTCGACGGTGATGTTGACGATGCGCGAGTTCGGCTGCGGCTCGGCGCGCACCAGCGCCTGCACCAGCTCGCCGGCGCGGCCCATGTCTTTGGCGTCGTCGCAGCGCAGGCCGGGCATGAGGACGTCGATGGCGCGCTGCTGATTCGGCGGCTTGCCGATCTGCTTGTTGCACAGCGCCCTGGCCGCCGCGGTCGACTCCGATAGGCTGTGGATGACGCGCAGCTCGGTCTGCAGCGTCTCCTGCGAGTTCCACCAGTTCGATTCGATCTCGACCACGTCCTTGAACTGCGCGCCGAGATACTGCGGCACGGACGAGTCGATGATGATGGTCGCGGTCGCCTCGTAGATCTTCGGCTGCTTGGAGACGACGAACGCCACGAGCGCCGGGACCGAGACCGTGATGGCCACGATCATCCACAGCCGCTTCCGCAGCGTGGAGATGACACCGTCCAGCGTGACGCCGGGCGTTTGAAGGCTGCTCAGTGGGTCATCCATCGAGAAATCAGGACCTTAGATCAGGGTCGGACCCCGGTCAACACGTGGGTTGCTCTGGGTGGGCCGAACGTTCAGGCGCCCTCAGGCGAAGAATTCGCGGACGCTGGCGGCGACGTGGGCTTGCTGGGCTTCGGTCAGGTCGGGGTGGACCGGCAGCGCGAGGACCTCGGCGCAGGCGCGCTCGGCGTGCGGCAGATCGCCTGCCTTGTAGCCGAGGTTGGCGAAGCAGGGCTGGAGGTGCAGCGGGGTCGGGTAGTAGACCTCGGTCTCGATCTCGCGCGACGACAGGTGCGCGCGCAGGGCGTCGCGTTTGCCCTCGGGCACGCGCACGACGAAGTGGTGCCACACGTGCGCCTCGACCGGCTCGGGCAGACCGAGCGGCGTGCCGTCGAGGAGCCCGAGGTAGCGGCCCGCGTTGCGGCGGCGCGCCTGGTTCCACGCCGTCAGGTGCGGCAGCTTGGCGCGCAAGATCGCCGCCTGGATCGTGTCGATGCGGAAGTTGCCGCCGACGACGTGGTGGATGTACTTCGGCCGCGAGCCGTGCGCGCGCATCAGGCGCACCCGATCGGCGAAGCCGTCGTCGTCGCAGACCACGGCGCCGGCGTCGCCGGCGGCGCCCAGGTTCTTCGACGGGAAGAAGCTGAGCGTGGCGCACAGCGTCCGCTGGCCGAGCGTGCCGAGCCCGATGCCTTGCGCCGCGTCCTCGAGGATCGGCAGCCCGGTCTTGCGCAGCGTCTCGAGCTCGCAGGCGCGGCCAAACAAGTGCACGGGCAGGATCGCGCGCGTCTTGTCGGTGACGCGGGCCAGCGCCGCGTCGGCGTCGAGGTTGAAGCTGCGCGGGTCGATGTCGGCGAACACCGGACGCGCGCCGAGGCGCACGATGGCGCCGGCGGTGGCGAAGAACGACAGCGGCGTGGTCACCACCTCGTCGCCGGGGCCGACGCCGAGCGCCATCAGCGCGGCGAGCAGCGCGTCGGTGCCGCTGGAGAGCGCGATCGCGTGCGTGCGCCCCGTCGCGGCGGCGAGCTCGCGCTCGAAGGCGGCGACGTCTTCGCCGAGGATGTAGTGGCCGCTCTCGAGGACTCGTTTGACCGCGGCTTCGACGCCGGCGGCGATGGTCGCGTATTGCGCGCGCAGATCGAGGAGGGGAACTTTCATGGTGCGCGCAGCATAGAATAAAAAAGGCCCGCCGGCACCGGGCCGACGGGCCTTTCCAGGCTTCGCCTGGGCTCGCAGCTACCGCCGCGACCTCACCAGGGCAAAGCGCTTACAATGACTCATCGTCTTTTCTCCTCCCCCGGCCGGGGGGCCGGCGCCAGGGCAAAGGCCGCACGTATGCTGACGCGGCGAACGCCAGGCGTTCGTAAGGGCGCCTCATCGGCGCGTTCGATACGCGCGGCCTTTCGCAGTCGTGAACAATCCACGAGGCGGGCCACGAACCCAGTGTAACCCAGGCGGCGCGGCGCCGCAAATTCCGGAAATCGGGAAATTGGGCCGGACCATCCGATGGGGGAATCCGGCCGCGTAGACTCAGGCGGGCGGGCGGCCGGGCAAAAGTCCGGAATTCCGGAGAAAGGCGCTAAGCCTCGGTAATCCCGTCGCCGACGGCCTTGTAGCCGCGGCCGCACGCCTGGCAGTACGCGGCCGCTCCCTCGATCGCCAGCCGCTCGCCGCAGCGGCACATCCAGCCGTGCTGCCGCGCCGGCACGCCGTAGACGAGCGCGTAGGGCGGAATGTTCGCGGTGATCACGGTGCCCGCGCCGATGAACGCGTAGTCGCCGACGTCGTGGCCGCACACGATCGTCGCGTTGGCGCCGATGGTGGCGCCGCGGCCGACGTGCGTCGGGCGGTACTCGTCTTTGCGCGAGACCTCGCTGCGCGGGTTGGTGACGTTCGTGAACACCGCCGACGGGCCGAGGAACGCGTGCGCCTCGATGATGACGCCGTCGTAGAGCGAGACGTTGTTCTGGATCCTCACGCCGTCGCCGATCACCACCGTCGGCGCGACGTAGACGTTCTGGCCGAGCACGCAGTCCTTGCCGATGCGCGCGCCGGCGCTCACGTGCGAGAAGTGCCAGATGCGCGTGCCGGCGCCGATGACGGCGCCGTCGTCGACGACGGCGGTTTCATGTGCGAAGTACGGCTGGGCGCGAGCGCGCGGGGCCACGACGCATCTTACCGCGC
>DATNAQ010000123.1:0-72993 GCA_035607415.1 Polyangia bacterium | reverse complement strand
CCAAACACCAATAGATCCGAGAGGGAATTTCCGCCAAGCCGATTGGCTCCATTAATGCCCGCCGCACATTCGCCGGCGGCAAAAAGGCCTGGCACGCGCGACATCTGGGTGTCGGGATCGACATGAATGCCGCCCATGACGTAGTGAGTGGTGGGACCGACTTCCATGGGTTCCTTCGTGATGTCGATGTCCGCTAGTTGCTTGAACTGGTGATACATGCTGGGCAGCTTTTTCTTGATGTGCTCCACCGAATTCGGCAGCTTTTCTTTGATCCAGGCGATGTCGAGAAACACGCCGCCGTGCGGGCTGCCCCGCCCCGCCTTCACTTCGCGATTGATGCAGCGCGCCACGTGGTCGCGCGTGAGCAGCTCCGGCGGACGCTTGGCGGACTTGTCGCCCTGCGTGTAGCGCCAGCCCTCTTCTTCGTTGTCCGCCGTCTGGTTCTTGTAGTTGTCGGGGACGTCGTCGAACATGAAGCGGCGGCCGTCCTTGTTCTTGAGGATGCCGCCCTCGCCGCGCACGCCTTCGGTGACGAGGATGCCGCGCACCGACGGCGGCCACACCATGCCCGTCGGATGGAACTGCACGAACTCCATGTCGATGAGCTCGGCGCCGGCGTCGTACGCGAGCGTGTGCCCGTCGCCGGTGCACTCCCAGCTGTTCGACGTGATCTTGTAGGCGCGGCCGATGCCGCCCGTCGCCAACACGACCGCCTTGGCCCGAAAGACGTGGAAGTAGCCGCGCTCGCGCTCGTAGGCGAAGGCGCCGCACACGCGCTCGCCGTCCTTGAGCAGCGCCACCACCGTCAGCTCCATGTGCACCTGGATGCCCTGGTGGATGCCGTGGTCCTGGAGCGTGCGGATCATCTCGAGGCCGGTGCGATCGCCGACGTGCGCGAGGCGCGGATAGCGATGCCCGCCGAAGTTGCGCTGGAGGATCTTGCCGTCCTTGGTGCGATCGAACATCGCGCCCCACGCCTCGAGCTCGCGCACGCGATCGGGCGCCTCCTTGGCGTGCAGCTCGGCCATGCGCCAGTTGTTGACGTACTGCCCGCCGCGCATCGTGTCGGCGAAGTGCGTCCTCCAGCTGTCGCGCTCGTCGACGTTGGCGAGCGCAGCGGCCATGCCGCCTTCGGCCATGACGGTGTGCGCTTTTCCGAGGAGCGACTTGCAGACGAGCCCGACCGAGACGCCGGGCGCGGCCGCGGCCTCGATGGCCGCGCGCAGGCCGGCGCCGCCGGCGCCGATCACGAGCACATCGTATTCGTGCGATTTGTACGCGTCGGGATTCATCAGAAGATCCTCACGTCGTGAATGATGCCCATCGCGCAGAGGCGGATGTAGACGTCGGTGAGCGCCACCGAGAACAGCGAGCACCACGCGAACAGCATGTGGCGCCCGTTGCACGCGGTCACGCAGTCATAGGCGGCCTTGCGCACCGGGTGGCCGGAGAACTTGTCCATCCAGCCGCCGACGAGGTGGCGCAGCGAGTGGCAGCCAAACGTGTACGACGCCAGGAGGCACACGTTCACCAGCATCACGATCGTCCCGACGCCGACGCCGAAGTGGCGCGCGCCGTCGGCGCCCATCCAGCGGAACGCCTCGATCACGTCCCAGCCGAGGATGCCGATGAAGATGACGGCGGCGTACATGAAGTAGCGGTGGATGTTCTGGATGATGAGCGGGAACGAGCGCTCGCCGAGATAGCTCTTGCGCGGCTCACCGACGGCGCACGACGGCGGATCGGCCCAGAACGCCTTGTAGTAGGCGCCGCGGTAGTAATAGCAGGTGAGGCGGAAGCCGCCGGGGAACGGCAGGATCAGCATCGCCACCGTGATCCAGCCCGGGATCCACGTCGGGCGCACGCCGAGCCAGCCGTGCCCGTCGGGCGAGAAGAGCAGCGGCGAGTACAGCGGCGAGAGATAGGGCCCGTAGGTGTAGTTGTTGCCCTGGAAGGCGGCCCACGTGGCGTAGACGATGAACGACGTGAACACCGTGAAGACGATGAGCGGCGTCACCCACCAGGCATCTTTTCGTTGTGTTTCACCGAAGCGCAGGCGGGACAACGGAACGTCGATGCGAGCCATCTATAGTCCTTTGGCCTCCAGCCAGATTTTTGATCGCGGGAAGTATATGCATGGCGCACGGCGTGTTGCCAACTGTGTTACGAAGGCAGCATGCGACGGATCTTGATCGTTGGGGCCGGTGGTCACGGCAAGGTGGTGGCGGACGTGGTGCGCCTCGGCGGCGCGTTCGAGATCGCCGCATTCGCCGACGAGCAGGCCACGCAGCGCGACGGCGACCTGCACCTCGGCGTGCGCGTCCTGGCCGGCGACGGAGCGCTCGCTCGCGCGCGCGAGCTCGGCATCGGCTGGGCCATCGTCGCGTTCGGCGACTGCCAGGCGCGCCTCGGCTGCTACGAGCGGCTGCGCGCGCACGGGTTCGAGATCGGCAGCGCCGTGCATCCGCGCGCGGTGGTCGCGAGCGACGTCGCCGTCGGCGCCGGCACCGTCGTGGTCGCCGGCGCGGTGGTCAACCCCGCGGCGCGCGTCGGCGACGCGGTCATCGTCAACACCAACGCCGTGATCGAGCACGACTGCGTCCTCGACGACGGCGTGCACGTCGACGCCGGTGCCGTCGTCGGCGGCGGGACGCGCATCGGGCGCGCGACGTGGGTGGGCATGGGCGCCACGATCATGAAGGGGCTGCGCGTCGGCGCGCACGCGCTCGTCGCGCCCGGCGCCGTCATCACGCGCGACGTCCCCGACGGCGAGCGCGTCGGCGGCTGATCGCGTCAAGATCGGCGCGCCGCGATCGTATCCGGAGCCAGCGCCATATCCCGCGCAGTCGGCGGCGGCGTTGCCGTGCCCGGCCTCGACGACGTCGTCGATGTCGCCGCCGGCCACCATCACGCGTGCGCGGTGCGCGCCTCGGGCGAGGTCGTCTGTTGGGGCGATCGCCACCGCGGCGACGGCGAGGACGGCTCGCATGCGCTGGTGCGCAGCGGCGAGCGCCACCGCATCCCCGGCATCGACGACGCGATCGCAGTCAGCGCCGGCGATCGCGACTCGTGCGCGCTCCGGCGCAACGGCCGCGTCAGCTGCTGGGCGGAGAGCTCAGACGATCCGCCGACCGGCGCGACTGCTCGCGCGAGCCGCCCGAGCCCGGCGTGACCGGGAAGTGAGCCCTCAGCGCGCGACGTGGCGGCTGTAGGTGAAGTCGTAGCCGACGGACCAGGTCTTGCCGCCGTCGCTCGAGGTCTCGGCGAGCTGGCGCACCTTGCCGCCCGACAGCGGCGAAAACGTCAGCCGCTTGCCGTCGGCGGTGTAGCGCATGCTGCCCTCGACGAGCCGGCCGGTGTACTGCAGCACGTTGCCGCGGTTGTCGACCCAGGTCTGCTGCCAGCGATGATTGCTCTTGTCCCAGAAGTTGATGCTCTTGCCGTTGCCGCCGAGCGAGCCCGACCAATTCTCGAGCACCACGCAGTCGTTGACGATGCGCTCGATGCGCGAGTGCCCGACGAGGTGCCCCTTGGGATCGTGCACGTCCCATTCGCCGACCCAGAAGTCGAGCTGCCGCGCCTCGGGCAGGGCCTTGCACGGGTTGTTCTGCGCCGTCGCGCGCTCGATCGTGCTCTTCCAGCGCGCGTCCTCGCGCAGCCGCTTCAGATCCGGATCCTTCTCCATCGTGTCGAGCGCGCCGAAGCCGGCGGCGATCGCCTGGTCGAGCGCCACGAACGCGCCATCGCGATCACCGGCGAGCGACTTCTCGCACGCCAGGTTGTACAGCTGCACCGGGCCCATCGCCGGCGCGTTGCCCGCGGGCGCATTGCCCGCCGCGCCCGCCGGCGCCGTCCACGCCGCGAGCATCACCACCGCCGCCGCCGCCCTCATAGCGTGACTTGGTCGAAGACGACGCCGCCGAGATCCTTGGCGCTCATCGTCGCGGTGTCGCCGTTGACCTCGAGGATCAGATAGTGCGGCAGCGCGCGTGACGTCACCGTCGTCGGCTTCTGCGCCACGCGCCCCGGCGACGCGTTCGCGCCGCCGGTGATGAAGTAGTTCATCCCGCCGGCGACGCCATGCTCGTAGATGTTCTCGTGTCCGCTCACGATGGCTTCGACACCATGGCGCGCCGCGACCGGCACCACCGACGCCAGCGCCGACGCCCCGCTCGCCCCCGCCGTCCACGGCCCCCAGTGCAGGATCACGATCTCGTGGCGCGCGCCCTTGGCCTCTGCCGCCGTCAGATCGGCGTCGAGCCACGCCGCCTGCGCGTCGAGCAGCTTGGTCGAGTCGAGGAACGCCAGGTGCACGGCGCCGAGGTCGATCGAATAGGCGCGGCCCGTCGTCGAGTCGCTGCCGAAGAGCTGGCCGAAGCGATCGCCCCATGGCATGAGGTCGCGCTCGCCCGGCACCGGCGCCAACGGCACGTTGGCGAGCAGCTTGGCGCTGGCGTCGAAGAAGGTCTGCCACTCCATGTCGGCGCCGGTGGCGACCACGTCGCCGGTGTGGACCACCAGATCGGGCGCCTCGGCGGTGACCGCGTCGATCACCGACGACGCCAGCCCCGTCGCCGTCGCGCGCGTGTCGCCGACGATGGCCACGCGCACCGTCGGCGCCGCCGCCGCCGCGACGTGCAGCTGGCTCGGCGTCGAGTGGATCGCGGCCGCCAGGCGATTGCAGGCGTCGCGGCGCTGCAGATACTTCCAGAACTGATCGTCGTCGAGGTCCGGCGTCGGCGCCACCACCTTGCTGTGCGCCATCGGCGACGACAACAGGTCCTGACACTGCGGCGGCAGCGCGCTCGACTGCGCCGTCGCCACGTAGAACTCGTAGGAGCGGCCGGGCACGAGCCCGTCGACCTCGACCTCGTGGTGCATCGCCCAGCCGCCGTCGTATTGCCGCCCGTCGACGACGAGCCACGACGGCGCCGAGCGATCGCTCTCCCACGCGATGCGCATCGACGTCGGCGACGGCCGCAGCCGGTAGGGACCCTTGGTCACCTGCACGACGTCGTCGGCCGTCACGTCGTCACGCTGGAGCACCGCCGAGATGTCGACCGGTGTGGGCGTCTCTGGGATCTGCAGCGCGAGCACGTTGTGATGCGTCTGCAACAGCGACGGGAACAGGCGTAGATCGAGCGTGTAGAAGCGGCTCTGCTGCTGGGGTTGATACGACGCGGGCAAATCGCCGTCATCGGTGGACCAATCGATTCCACCGCCCGCTTGAATATCATCGCCGAGCGGCTTGCCGGCATTGAGCAGCGCGCGTGTCCGACCCGACAGAGTGATCGTGAGCCAGCGATACCGCGACACGTCCGTGCCTACGTCGAAGGACGCGCGCAGGCAGACGCCGCCCCTCGGCACCGAGGCCATCGGCAGGACCACCTTCTGCCACGCGCTGTCGTCGAAGGCGGCGTCACCGAAGGCCGACGGACAAGCCACGTTGCCCGAGGCGAGGACACGTACGGCGTCACCGCTCGCAATGAGCGGCACCAACCCATCAGACCCGCTGCACCCGGCCACGGTTGCCAACGCAATCGCGGCCATCGTCGAAGGTCGCCGCACCCTGCACCTCGCCGATTACAAGCTCGAACATATCCCTTCGAATCGGGCGATCCAAGCGTTTTTGCTGGCTCCCACCCGGCGCTTGCCGGATCATCTTACTACAGGTGTCGAAGGGTCTGAGGGATGGATCAGGCCTCGATGGAAGCGCTGTATCGGACCTACGGCAGCATGGTGCTGCGGCGGGCCCGTACCCTCTTGGGCGACGAGCACGCCGCCCAGGACATGGTGCAGGAGGTCTTCATGAAGGCCATCCGCGCCTTCCCCGGCTTTCGCGGGGAGTCGTCGCTCACCACCTGGCTCTATCAGGTGACGACCAACCACTGCCTCAACGCCATCCGTGACGGGGCGCGGCGGCGGCGCGCGCTCGAGCGGCGCATGCCGGCGCGCGAGCCGGTGGCCGAGTCGGTCGAAGATCGCGTGGGCGTCGATGAGCTCTTGAAACAGCTGCCGCGGGAATTGGCGGAGGTCGCCATCTATTATTACGTAGACCAGATGAACCAGGACGAGATCGCAACGCTGCTCGGCATCTCCGAGCGCACCGTTCGCAATCGGCTGCGCGATTTCCGCGCGGCGGCGCGCGATCGGCTGGATCCCGGATCCGAGGAGGCTGCGGGCTGATGGGCGCGCACATGGAGTTTTCGCGGACGCGGCGGGAGGAGGCGTGCTTGTCGGATCTGGCGCTCGATCGCCTGATCGCCGGCGAGCCGGTGGGGGCTTCGGCGGAGGCGCACGTCGCCGCGTGCGCGCGCTGTAGCGAGCGGCTGGCGCAATTCCGCGCGAACCAGGATCGCGACGCCGTGCTGCTCGACGAGCTGGCGCGCCGCGCACCGACGGCGCCGGTGACGCCGCTCGGCCGCCGGGTGTGGCTGACCACGGCGCTGCCGCTCTTCGCGGCCGCGGCGATCATCTTGTTGCTGTTGCCGCGGCTGCTGAACGGCCCGGCCGAGCGCGCAAAAGGCAGCAGCGCGCTCGCGCTCGACGTGGTGGTGCGCCACGCCGACGGGCACCAGGAGCCGCTCGCGCCCGGCGGCCACGTGCGCGCGGGCGACGCGGTCCGCTTCCTCGTGTCGACGCCGCGCGCCGGCCACCTCGTGATCCTCGGGCTCGACACCGCCGGCGCCGTCTCGGTCTACGTCTCCGACGGCGCCGACCCGCACCAGATCGATCGCGGCGCGCGCCAGGCGATGCCCGGCAGCGTCATCCTCGATGCCACGCCCGGCGCCGAGCGGCTGGTCGCGCTCGAGTGCGACGCGCGCTTCTCCGTCTCCGACGCCGTCGACGCCGGTCGCCGCTCGCTCGCGCGCGCCGAGCAGGATCCCAGGCGCGTCGGCGCGCTCGGCCTGCCCGGCTGCATGGAAGCGGCGCTCACGATGGACAAGAGCCAATGAACGCCCGGTGGTGGCGCGCGGCCTGCCTTGCCGTCGCGCTGCTCGCCACTGTACATCCCGCGGCGGCACGGGCGGAGCCCAACCGCTTCGCCATCGTCATCGGGGCCAACGCCGGCGACGCCGACGAGCCGACGCTGCGCTTCGCCGAGAGCGACGCCGAGCGCGTGGGCACCGTCCTGCGCCAGCTCGGCGGCTTTCAGCCGGAGAACGTCATCACGCTGAACGACCTGCGCGCCTCCGAGGTGCGGCGCGCGCTCATCTCGCTCAACGCGCGCGTGCGCACGCTCTCGGGCGAGTCGCTCATGATCGTCTACTACTCGGGCCACGCCGACGCCGACGCGCTGCACCTCGCCGGCACGCACCTGCCGATGGCCGAGCTGCGCGACCTCGTGAGCGGCTCGGCGGCGTCGGCGCGCGTGCTCGTGCTCGACGCCTGCCGCTCGGGCACCATCACGCGCGTCAAGGGCGGCACGCGCGCGCCCGCGTTCGAGATCGACGCCGGCTTCCCCGTCGGTGCCGAGGGCGTGGCCATGCTCTCGTCGTCGGCCGCAGGCGAGAGCTCGCAGGAGTCGGACGCGCTCGGCGCCTCGTTCTTCACGCACGCGCTGGTCTCGGCGCTGCTCGGCGCCGGCGACACCAACCACGACGGCGTGGTCACGCTCGGCGAGGCCTTCGCCTACGCCAAGGAGCGCACGCTGGCGTCGACCTCGCGCACCGTGCTCGGGCCGCAGCATCCGACCTTCCGTCTCGACCTCGGCGGGCGCGAGGATCTCGTGCTCACGCGGCCCGGCGCCGAGCATCGCACCCTCGGCACCCTCGCCTTTTCGCGCCCCGGCCTCTACGTCGTGCACAAAGGCTCCCAGGAAGGGCCGGTCGTCGCCGAGCTCGCCGCCGACGATGCCGGCGGGCGCATCGCGCTCGACGCCGGCCGCTACTTCGTCACGCGGCGCGAGCCCGATCACCTCGAGCAGGGGCGCTTCGACGTCACGGCGCGCACCATCACCACCGTCGCGCCCGAGGCGATGTCGCGCATCGAGTACGCGCGCGTGGTGCGCAAGGGCGGTACGGTCCGCCGCATCGCCGGCAGCCTGTTCGCCGACGGCGGCGTGCGCGGCGAGGTGTTCGGCCTCGGCACCGCCTGGCGCACCGAGGTGGGCGGGCGCGTCGATCTGCGCCAGTTCTCGCTCGCGCTGCGGCTCGGCTTCGCGCAGTCGGGCGTCGACAACGGACGGCTCGACATCACCACGCGCGAGATCGCCGTGGCGCTCGACGGGCTGCGCGCGTTCGACCTCGGACCGCTCACGCTCGACGTCGGCCTCGAGGTCGGCGGCAGCTCGTTCGCGCAGGCGTTCCACGATCCGACCACCGCCGATCGCACGTCGTTCGGCCCGTTTGTCGGCGCGCTCGGCCAGCTCGAATTGCCGCTGCCGCACCGCCTCTATGCGCGCCTGGAGCTGGCCGGGTTATTCTATTTCCTGCACACCAGCGACGGCTCGGGGATGGCGACGGCGCCGACCTACCGCGCGGGCGTCGGTGTGGGAGTGTCGTTCTGATGGTGGCCATGCGGCTCATGCTCGCGCTCTCGCTCGTCGCGGCGACGGCCGCGTGCGACCGTCTGGCGACGGGCACCTTCAAGCCGCCGTTCGCCACCATCGCCGGCGTGATCGACAGCTCGACGGCGACGGCGATGCCCAAGGACGTGCACATCGCCATCCTGTGGGACAACAACGTCTCGCCCGGATCGAACTATGCGGAGCAGCCCATCGACGTGCTGGCGCAGTTCCCGGCGACGTTTCGCGTGCCCATCGTCGACCGTCCCGATCCGACGGTGGTGAACTCGCTGCCGCCCGCGCGCTCGGTCGCCCTCGGCCTCGACCCGGCGATGAGCTGGTCGGTCGGGACGCTGGTCGTGTTTGCCGACGGTGGCGACATGGACGGCAAGCTGACCATGACGCAGCCCGGCTTTCCGCCGTCGCCCGATCGCGTGCTCGCCGCCGATCTCGACATCTTCTATCTCGGCTCGGGCAAGCCGGCGCCGGCGGCCTTCGTCGACATCTTTCCGGTCACGACCGGCTTCAGCTTGGTGCGCGCGGGGCCGCAGATGGATCCGCAGCCCGGCGACTGCGGCAGCTTCGACGCCGAGGGACACTTCCAGGATCTCTGCCAGCCGACGATCGGCTCCGTGCCCGTCGACGTCGACAGCTACACCGAGCACATGAAGCTCGCCGACGACAGCCGGCTCGACGGCTTCACCTGCACGTCGTACTGGGGTCCGCTCGAGTATCCCGACTTCTTCCTGGCGTCGGCGACCGACATCTGCGACGGCGGCGCCTGCAAATTCTGTCGCGGCTATCAATGTCCGCTCGATCTGCCGCCGGCGGGTGTGACCCCGACGTGCTCGGCCGACGGGCTCGCGTACGTCTACAAGACCTGCACCGACGATGCGGCCTTGTGCGGCACGCGCTTCTGCCACTTCGGCCACGGCGAGCGTCAGGCCAGCGATCCGACGCCGCCCGGCTGGCCCTGTCCATAGAGGTCCTCATGCGCTCCCACGCAGTCGCCGTCGTCCTGTTGTCCTGCGCAGCCATGCTCGCCGCCTGTGGCGGAGTCGAGCCGCAGCCGGGCGCCGCCGGCGAAGAGCGCAGTGCTCCGTCGGTGGCGCAGCCCAACGCCTGCCAGTGTCAACCGGGCTGTCCCGCCTGCGTCGATCCGAGCTGCGGCGGTGGCGGCCAGGCGCCCTGTCCGGCAAACGATCGCGTCACGCAGACCTGCTTTCTCTGCGGCTGCGATACCTACGCGCGCACGTGCACGGCGCCGGCCTGCAACGCGGGCACCGTCTATTGCCTCGACGGTTGTGCCGTCGCGTGGTGCCTGGAGGCGTCGTTCTGCCAATCCATCCAGCGCCGGAGCCAGTGCCTCTGATCGCCGTTGCCTGAGGTTTCCGCTTTTCTTCACTTCGGTGTCCAACGGTACGTGCGGTCCATACCGTGCGAATTTCTGCTCCAACTGAACCAACCCTGCGGCGAGCGTCAGGCCGCAGCTTCGACGCCGGCCGGTTGGGCCTGTTCGTAACGGGCTGACCGGCGGCCGCTAACGAGGTTCGACGCGTGCGCCGTGCACGCGCCTGGCCGCGCCTTTGCCCAAGGAGTTTGCATGCGCATGCTGCCCGGTCTCGTCGTCTCGTGCATCGTCATCGCCGGCACCGCCGCCGCGACGACGGGCTGCGACGACACTTCGCTCGGCCATCTGAAGGATCCCGCCGGGCCGCCGCGCCTCATCAAGGCGATGATCCAGGATGCCGCCTTCGTCGGTGGCCCGCCCGCCGAGCGCGGCGCCGCCGTCGATCTTCTCGACACGGCGCCGCCGCCCCAGTGCAGCGACACCAACCCGTGCATCAATCAGTTCCTCGTCGCGCAGACGGTGCCGCCGCTCGACTGCTCGAGCCCGACGGGCGGCACCTGCGTCGATCCGCTCGCCGTCCCCGCCGACGGCGTGCCGCTCAACGCCGGCGCCACCGCCATCCGCCTCGTCTTCAACAAGCTCCTCGACTCGAGCATCGAGACCGTCGCCGTCAACGACAACGGCGCGCCGACGGGCGCCACGCCCTACAAGCTGGCGGCGGGCATCGTCGAGCTCCTCGACTCGACGGGCACCGCGGTCCCCGGCACCACCGCGTACTGGGACAACTCCGGCTCGCCCGAGTTCACCTCCGACGTCGTCTGGATCCCGTTCGGCCCGGCCATCGTGATCCTGCCGGGCAACCTCGATCCCGAGTCGACCTACACGATTCGCATCCACCCCGAGCTGCTCAAGGATCGTCAGGGCCTCGCCGCCGCCGACGCCTCGGGCGCGACGCTCGTCGATCCCACCGATCTCAAGTTCACCACCGAAGCGATCGCCCCCAACCCCGACGCGTCGTATCCCGACTTCTCGTCGAGCCCGACGACGATCGCGCCGAACGAGGTGCTGCAATTCGCCTTCTGGTCGCTCCTCGACGAGACCAGCGCGACGGTGACGGCGACCGGCCCCGCCGGCTTCGATCCCGCCGCCGTCGAGGCCTACGCCGATCGCGGCGCCGACCCGACCGCCTGCGCCGACGACGAGAACGACGCGCAGCTCGACTTCGTCTACACCGCCGGCGCCGGCGCCGCGCGCGCGCCGGCCGACTGGCCCGCCGGCGACTACACGTTCTCGTTCACCGTCAAGGACGCCGCCGGCAAGACCACCTTCACCTCGCCGACGATGATGTTCACCGTCGCCGGCGCCGACGGCGATCCCGCGAGCGACGCCAACACCTTCGACAACCACGTCACGCCGGAGCAGTGCCAATGAGGACCCTCGCACGTTTTTCGCTGGCGCTCGCCGCCGCGCTGTTGCTGTTCGCGCCGAAGGCCCACGCCGCCGTGAGCGGCTCGATCGAAGGCACCGTCATCGATCAGGCCTCGGGCAAGAAGCTCGGCGGCGTCACCATCACCGTGACCTCGCCCGCGCTGCAAGGCGAGCAGACCGAGTTCACCGACGCCGACGGCCACTACATCATCACCGACCTGCCGCCGGGCGAGTACCTGGTGCGCTTCTACTTCGCCAACCTGCACATCGAGCGCCCCGGCGTGTTCGTGCAGGCCGACAAGACGCTCGCGATCAACGTCGCGATGCCAACGCAGACGGCGCAGGTGCAGACCATCCGTATCGTCGAGCAGGCGCCCAACGTCGACGTCGGCAACACGCAGACGCAGACCGCGGTGACCAACGACTTCGTGCGCAACACGCCGGTGCAGGGCCGCACCTACGACTCGATCATGACGCTGGCCCCGGGCGCCGCCGCCGGCACCGGCGAGACCGGCATCGGCAAGGGCACCAGCGTGTCGTTCAACGGCTCCACCGGCCCCGAGAACAACTTCCTCATCGACGGCGTCAACTCGACCAACCCCGCCTTCGGCCTCCTCGGCACGCAGCTGACGCTCGAGTTCGTCGGCGAGACCGAGCTCATCACCGGCGGCTACAACGCCGAGTACGGCCGCGCCACCGGCGGCGTGGTCAACGTCATCACCAAAGCAGGCTCGAACCAGTTCCACGGCGACCTGTGGTTCAACGCCACGCCCTTCCAGCTCGACGGCCACTTCATCGCGCGCTCGGGCGAAGCCATCGGCTTCCGCAACCACCAGAAGTACGCCATGGACTTTGGCTTCGATCTCGGCGGCCCCATCGTCAAGGACAAGGTCTGGTTCTACGTCGGCTTCGCGCCCACGTTCACCACGTTCGAGACCACGCGCTCGTTGCGCACGCGCACGGACAACGACATCCCCGCCGGCTTCATGGGCGCCTACGCCGGCGACAAGGATCCGTCGGTCACCTGCCCTGCCTGGCTCGACAAGCGCTTCTGCACCACGCCCGGCTTCGCCACCGTCGATCTGCCCGACCAGTTCACCAAGCGCTATCAGACCGACACGCGCCTCTACAACTGGATCGCCAAGCTCAACTTCCAGCTCGACCAGAACAACGCGCTCGTCTTGCAGTACATCGGCAGCCCGCAGACGACGAGCGGCATCCTCGGCACGCTCAACGGCTCCGAGGGGCAGCTCCTCGGCTCGACCTTCGACAACACGCACGACGCGCTCGTGCACTTCACCTCGAAGCTCGCCGATCGGCGCCTGCAGCTCGACGTGCTCGCCGGCTACCACTACGAGGATCTGACGCCGACGCCGACGGCGGCGGGCATGGGCCCCGGCGTGCTCTACGGCGTCAACCAGGACCTGGCGACCTTCGAGCCCGGCGTCACGCCGTGCGCGCCGCAGACGCCGTCGCAGGGCGCGACCTTCAACCCCTGCCCGGTGCTCAACTACATCGACGGCGGCTTCGGCTTCCTCCAGCACACGACGTCGCAGCGCATCTCGGCCTCGGCGTCGGCGACCTACTTCGCGCGCCTCGGCGGCACGCACGCCATCAAGCTCGGCTTCGACTTCGAGGACGACATCTACAAGGACAAGCGCTCGTACACCGGCGGCGCCTTCTACCGCGTGCGCGCCGGCGGCCCCGAGATCTATCGCCAGTACGGCACCAAGATCCCCGAGAACGGGCCGAACGGCGACGGCATGGTGCTCCTCGACGGCTTCTCGGCGACGACGACGACGTACAACTACGGCGCCTACCTGCGCGACTCGTACAACGTCGGCTTCGTCCCCGGCCTGACGCTCAACGCCGGCGTGCGCTGGGAAGGCCAGCAGGTCCGCGACATCAACGGCGTCACCCAGATCGGCATCTACGACAACTGGGCGCCGCGCGTCGGCGCCATCTACGACTTCACGCGCAAGGGACGCTCGAAGATCTTCGCCAGCTACGGCCGCTTCTACGAGTCGATCCCGCTCGACATCAACGATCGCCAGTTCTCGGGCGAAGGGATCATCGCCGGCATCGGTCAGAATTGCACCGCCAACGCGCAGGGGCGCATCGATCCGACGACCTGCACCGGCCCGAAGATCGGCAACGCCGACATCAACGGCGGCAGCTTCGGCCTGGTCTCGCCGACGCTCAAGGGCATGTACTCGGAGGAGGTCACCGCCGGCCTGCAGTTCGACGTCGGCCTCGACATGGTGCTCGGCGCCTCGTACATCCACCGCAACCTCGGGCGCGTGATCGAGGACGTCTCGCCCGACGGCGGCGTCAACTACATCGTGGCCAATCCGGGCGAGCCGATCGACCAGGGCGCGGTGCACGACCTCGAGAGCAAGATCTCGAGCCTGCCGCCCGATCCGGCCAGCTGCAACGGCAACAGCGGCCCCAATTGCCCGCGCGCCAACGCGCAGCAGCAGCTCGCGCTCTACAAGGATCTGTCGTCGGGCTTCGCGGCGCCCAAGCGCACCTACGACGCGCTGGTGCTCACGGCGAGCAAGCGCCTCTCGCACAACTTCATCGTGCTCGCCTCGTACACCTACTCGCGCACCGTCGGTAACTACCCGGGCCTGTTCCAGGCGTCGAACGGCCAGCTCGATCCCAACATCTCGACGCAGTACGACCTGCGCGAGCTGCTCGTCAACCGCGACGGCCCGCTGCCCAACGATCGCCCGCACAACTTGAAGGTCCAGGGCTCGTACTTCATCCCCGTCGGCGCCTCCACGTTCATCGTCGGCGCGGCGTTCAACGCCTTCTCGGGCAGCCCCATCGAGGTCCTCGGCGCGCATCCGACCTACGGGCGCCTCGAGACCTACGTGCTGCCGCGCGGCTCGGGCGGACGCACGCCGTTCTACACGCAGGTCGACCTGCACCTCGGCTACAAGCGGCAGCTCTCGTCGTTGTTCGCGCTCGAGGCGACCGCCGACGTCTTCAACCTGCTCGATCAGCAGGCGGTCACCGCGGTCGACGCCGAGTACACCACCTCGAGCGTCAAGCCCATCCCGAACGGCACCGCTGCCGACCTCGTGAACCTGAAGACGCTGGCGGGCGGGCCGCCGATCCTCAACCCCAACTACGGCCGCGCCACCGCCTACCAGGCGCCGCTGTCGATGCGCTTCGGCCTGCGCCTCTCGTTCTGAGCGACGCCCTAGAATCCGCCGGTGACGCCGGCGTCGTCGTCGGTGCCGTAGCGCGCCGAGACCAGCATCGAGCCTTCCCCGCACTTGGTGCCAAGCTGGATCGTCGCGGTGTTGACGCCGAGGACGGTGCCATTCAAGAGCGCGCGCACGACGAGGTGCACGACCGCGTGCGACGGGAAGCCTTGCGGCCAGGTCACGTGCTCCACGACGTGCTCGATGTTCAGCGCCACCGCGTTGGGATCGATGGCGTGCGGAAAGCTCTCGGTCACCGCGGCGCCGGGATCGATCCCGGTGACGGTGATGGTGTCGGCCTGCGGCGAATTGTCGATGAGCCCGATGTGGAGCACCAGCTCCCCGGGCTGGCAGCTCGGCGAATCGGAGCAGGCGAAGAAGCCCAGGCTACCGGCGACCACGGCAGCGACGAGGACGAGAGCAACCACGTGCCAACGCATTCGATCATTCGTACCACGTCCGGCGTGATATGAAGAAGACGACGTTCGTGCGGCCCCTCCTGCGCAGCCTCACCCTCGCCTTCGTGATCTTCACGCCGGCCGTCGTCCGCGCGCAGCTCCTGCCCATTCCCATCGTGGCGCAGCCGTTCCTCGGCGAGGTGCACAGCCGCGGCGATCGCGTGCCGCAAGCCGGAGTCGACGTCATCATCGACGACGGCGTCGCGCAGCAGACCACCGACAAGCGCGGCCGCTTCCTGTTCGAGGGGCTGACCTTCGGCCACCACGTCGTGCACTTCCGCGGCAACGATATCAAGGACTACGACCAGGACGTCGACCTGCGCATCAACCTGCCGACGGTGCTCGACGTCTACGTCATCGCCAAGTCGCGCTACGTCTCGCACGTGCGCGGGCGGACGGTCACCTCCGATCCGATCGCGGAGAGCGTGTCGTCGGAGGAGATCGCCCACATCGCCGGCACGCAGGGCGACACGCTCAAGGCGGTGCAGAACCTCCCCGGCCTGGCGCGCGCGCCGTTCAACGGCGGCCTGCTCGCGGTGTGGGGCTCGGCGCCCAACGACACGCGCGTCTACGCCGACGGCGTCTACATCCCCACGCTGTACCACTTCGGCGGCGTGCGCTCGACGGTGAACTCGGCGCTGGTCAACTCGCTCACGCTGCTGCCCGGCGGCTACGACGTCGAGCACGGCCGCGGCCTCGGCGGCGTCATCGAGATCGAGACGCGCAACCCGCGCACCGACGGGCTCCACGGCTTCGCGCAGATGGATCTCGTCGACGCCTCGGGCCTGCTCGAGGGCAACATCGGCAAGAAGTTCTCCTTCGGCGCCGCCTTCCGCGTCAGCATCCTCGAGTTCACGCTGCCGCCGTTCCTCGCCCAGCGCACGCGCTTCGAGCCGAAATATTGGGACTACCAGCTCAAGCTGCACTACGCGCTCACGCCGCGCGACGATCTCGACCTCTTCGTCTTCGGCAGCGACGACGAGCTCCAGGTCGGCCTGTTCGACAACAACGGCGGCCCGTTCCGCGAGTACGAGCAGGACACCTTCTTCCACCGCGGGCTCATCCGCTGGACCCACCGCTTCCGCGGCGGCGGCACCCTGTCGATCACGCCGTCGGTCGGCTACGACACGCCCTACGGTTTCTCCACCACCGTCGGCAACGGCACCTACTTCAACACCGACACGCAGCTCGAGTGGTCACTGCGCGCGATCTATCACGTGCCGCTCGGGCGCCTCTTGCGCCTCGCCGCCGGGCTCGACTACGAAGGCACGCGCTACAACCTCGACGCGCGGCAGAATCCGTCGGGCCTGTTCCGAGAGGGTGACACCGGCGACTTCCTCGGCTACTCGCCGCCCAATCCCAACGAAGCGGTGCTCATCGATCACACGACGGTGATCACCAACCACGTGGCGCCGTTCGTGGCGCTCACCATCCAGCTCTTCCATCAGCGTCTGACGGTGATGCCGCAGTTCCGCCTCGAGGCGATGACCTTCGTCGGCACCAAGAACGAGCGCTTCAAATCCGACGCCGTCTTGCCCGAGCCGCGCCTCGCCGTGCGCGTCAAGGTGTCGTCGCGCGTGGCGCTGCAGGGATCGGTCGGCGTCTATCACCAGGCGCCCGACTCGGCCGATCTGTCGCGCGTCTTCGGCAACCCGACGCTCGCGCCCGAGTTCGGCATCCACTACGTCGCCGGCATCGAGATCAAGGCGACCTCGACGCTGCACATCGAGGCGCAGGGCTTCTACAAGGACCTGCGCAACCTCGTCGTGCGCGGCGTGCTGCCGGGCGATCCGCCGCTCGAGGACGGCGGCGTCGGGCGCGTCTATGGCGGCGAGCTGCTCGCGCGCCAGGAGCTGTGGAAGAACTTTTTCGGCTGGGTCTCGTACACCATCATGCGCTCCGAGCGTCGCGATCATCCGGGCGATCCGTGGCGCGTCTTCCAGTACGACCAGACGCACATCCTCACCATCCTCGGCAGCTACAAGCTGCCCTACGGCTTCCAGGCCGGCGTGCGCTTCCGCTACGTCACCGGCAATCCCTACACGCCGGTGACGCGCGCCTACTACGACGTCAACAGCTATCAGTACATTCCGGTCTACGGCTCGCCCTACTCGGGACGGCTGCCCCCGTTCAACCAGCTCGACGTGCGCGTCGACAAGACGTTCGACTTCAACGCCTGGAAGCTGACGCTCTATCTCGACGTCCAGAACATCTACAACTCGTCGTCGGCCGAGGGCGTGCTCTACTCGTTCGACTACAAAAAGGTGCAATACTTGAGCGGCCTGCCGTTTTTGCCGGTGTTCGGCGTGCGAGGAGACTTCTGATGCGCGCGCATACGATCGCTCTGGCGCTTGCCGTCGCCGGCTGCGGCGTGCCCGATCTCGGCGCCGCCGGGCTGGTTCAGGGGCTGCGCGTGCTCGGCGTGCAGGCCGAGCCGCCCGAGGTCGAGCCCGGCCAGCAGACCATGCTGACGGCGTGGGTCGCCGACACCAAGGGCGGCACCATCGACGTCACCTGGAGCGCCTGCCTGTTGCCGTCGGACGGCGTGGCCAACGCCGGCTGCACCGACGGCAGCGGCAACGGCCTGGTCGGCCTCGGCAGCGGCCTCACGCTGCCCGTCACCATCCCCGACGTCGACTCGTCGAACCTCGGCCCGCCCGACGCCACCTACGGCGTCTACCTGCCGATCGTCGCTCACGTCGTCGACGGGCCCGACTCCGTCGACGCGATCTATCGCCTGCGCATCCGCGTGCCCGAGCTGATCCCCGAGGGCTGCACGCTCGACCCGCCCTATCCACACCCGCACTGCGCGCCCAACGAGAATCCGTCGTTCGCTTCGGTCGATCCCTTGCCCGACGACGGCATCGTCAACGACGCGCACGACGGACAGATGTGGGCGCTCTACCCGCACTACACCGCCAGCGGCGAGGAGTACGCCATCCCCGACTCGTCGAAGCCGACGGTGTTCGAGCGCGAGATCACGCAATGGTTCGCCACCGCCGGCACCTTCCCCGACACGCCCGTCGGCGGCACCAGCGTCCAGAAGTGGACCATCGATCGCGATCTGCCGAGCGAGGGCGGCGCCATCGATTTGTGGATCGTCGGCCACGACGATCGCGGCGGCAGCTGCATCACCCATCGCGGCTTCATCCTGAAGTAAGATGCCCCGGGCGTAACCGGGGCCGCGGGTGCGGCGTAGAGGGGAACATGGACCTTCCAAAGCCGATCGTCGCCGTTCGCAACCTCATCCGCACCGTCGTCTCCCGGCTGCACTGGCTGCCGCCGCTGGCCGCGCGCCTCGTGCTCGGCGTCGTGTTCATCCAGTCGGGCTGGGGCAAGCTCAGCGACCTGAAGAGCACGACCGAGAACTTCGCCGGCTGGCACATCCCGTTCCCGCACTTCAACGCGGTGCTGGCGTCGTGCACCGAATTCTTCGGTGGTTGCTTGATCCTCGTCGGCCTCGGCACGCGCATCGCGTCGGTGCCGCTCATCATCGTGATGTGCGTGGCGATCGCCTCGGCGAAATGGTCGAAGATCGAAGATTGGACCGACTTCTTCGGCTTCGACGAAGTGGCCTACGCGGTGATGTTCTTGTGGCTGGGCGTGCGCGGTGCGGGGAAGGTGTCGCTCGACTACGTGATCGGAAAGAAGCTCGGCCTGCTCGTCGACGGCCGCGATCGCGACCGCGACGCCTAGCCGAGTCCCTGCGGGCTACTTCTTCTCGCCCGCCTCTTCGGTGGCGACGGTGCCGCCCTTGGCGGTGCAGTCCTTCTCGCTCATCTTCGTCCAGCCCTTGCCCTTGCAGTCGTTCTTGCCCTTGCAGTCGTTCGTCGCCGACTTGCAAGCGCCCTTGCCCTTGCAGCTGTTGACGCCGGTGCAGCTCACCTTCTTGCTGCCCTTGGCCTGCACGACCGCGGGGGTTCCTGCCGCGAAGAGCCCTGCCACCGCCGCTGCTACCATTGCTCCCTTGACCGTCATGTTCCCCTCCAGTGGGTTTACGGTTGGACTACATACGACCCGGACGAGCGGACGGATCGTCACCACGTCTGACATCGACGCGCAACCACATTTTCAACGCGACGTGGCGTCGGTGAGCGCTGCCGGAGCGAAGCGGATCGGCAGCGACGTCGGGCCGTGCACCTGAAAGGCCGCGCGCGGCTGCCACGGCTCGTCGCTGGCGCGCTCGAGCTCGCGCAGCGTCGGTAGCAGCTCGCCGAGCGCGACGCGCGCCTCGAGGCGGGACAGCGGCGCGCCGATGCAAAAGTGGATGCCGGATCGCGGTTGGCCGCGCCGATCATCACGAGCACGAATTTGCCGGCGGGGATGGTCCGCCCGCCGTGCTCGATCGGCCGCCGCGTGACGCGAAACGTCGTCTGCGCCGGCGAGCGATGGCGCAGCACCTCCTCGATCGCCGACGGCAACAGCGCCGGCTCGCGCTGCATGCGCGCGAGCTCGCCCGATGAGGTCGTCGCGCGGTCCAGACCGCCGCCGCGCCGTGTGCTCGCCGAGGTAGGCGGTCATCTCGTCGTTGGCCGCGAGGAACGCGCGCGACGCCGCGTCCGCCTCGGCGGCGTTGCCGGCGATGGTGGCGCCGAGGTTGATGATGGCCTCGCTCCAGCGATGCAGCCGCGGCCACTCCTCGACGGGGAGCCCGAGCATCTCGGCGATCACCATCATCGGCAGCGGCACGGCGAAGTCGGACGCCATGTCCATCGTTCCGCGCGACAGCAGCGGCGCCAGCATTGCGCGCGCCAGGTCGCGGATGCGCGGCTCGAGCGCCGCCACCGAGCGCGGTGTGAACGCCTTGCCGAGGAGCGCGCGCAGCTTGGTGTGGCGCGGCGGATCCAGGAACAGCAGCCACCCGAAGCGCACGCCGCGCGCGGGCGCCACGTCGCTGCCGAACGACTCGTGATCGCGGAGCGCGCGCTCGACCCCGTCGTAATCGAGGATCATCCACAGGTCGCCGATGGGCACGTGCACCGGCGAGCGCGGCCGCAGGGCGTCGTAGGTGGGGAACGGGTCGCGGCGCATGTCGTCGGTGAAGAGGCTCATGATCACCTCACGATCGGCTTGACCAGCGGCGGCGCGTGCACCGGCTTGCCCTGGATGATCTTCGTCGGCACCTCGTGCGGCGGCGCGGCATTGCCGAAGCGCGCGTCGCAGCGGTCACGACAAGCGCGCAAGGCGTCGTCGCCGCCGCCGGCGAGGAGATTGGTCTGCTCGCAGGTGTCGCGGCACTCCTGGCTCGCCCTCGCCGTCGCGGCGGCCTTGGCGCGCGCCGTCGCCGCCGGGCTCGGCGGCGGGCTCGGGGCTGCCGTGTCGTCGAGGTCGCAGCCGCACGCCATCACCACGGCGACGATGCCGACGAGCGCGTGCACGCTCCCAGCATACGCGAGATCGCGTATCATGTCCGCGCCGTCACAGGGAGGCGCCGATGCAGAGCACGATGCAGTCGTTCCCGCTGACCATCGCCAGCATCTTCCGCCACGGCCGCGCGGCCTACGGCGACAGCGAGATCGTCACGCTCACCGAGGACGGCGTCGCGCGCGCGCGCTTCTCCGACGTGGCGGAGCGGGCCACGCGCCTGGCCGCCGCGCTCGCGCGCCTCGGCGTGCGCCCGGGCGATCGCGTCGCGACGTTCATGTGGAACTCGCAGGCGCACCTCGAGGCCTACCTCGCGGTGCCGTCGATGGGCGCGGTGCTGCACACGCTCAACATCCGGCTGGCGCCCGCCGAGGTCGCGTACATCATCAGCCACGCCGCGGACAAGGTGATCCTCGTCGACGCCGATCTCGTTCCGGCGCTGGCGCGCACGCTGCCGCTGCTCACGCACAAGCCCGAGCGCTTCGTCGTCGTCGGCAACGGCGACGCGACGCCGCTCGGCGACGGCGTCCTCGGCTACGGCGATCTCGTCGCCGCCGCGCCGCCCGCCTTCGACTGGCCCGCGCTCGACGAAAACGCCGCCGCCGCCATGTGCTACACGAGCGGCACCACCGGCCAGCCCAAGGGCGTCGTCTACAGCCACCGCTCGACCTACCTGCACACGATGGCGCAGTCGATGGGCAACGCGCTCGGCATCTGCGAGCGCGACACGATCCTGCCGATCGTCCCCATGTTCCACGCCAACGCGTGGGGCCTGCCCTACGCCGCGTGGATGACCGGCGCCGACCTCGTCCTGCCCTCGCGCTTCGCCACCGCCGCCGGCATCTGCCGCCTCCTCACCACCACGCGCCCGACGGTGATGGCGGGCGTGCCGACGCTGTTCCGCGACATGCTCGCCTACGGCGAGTCGAACCCGGTCGACCTCTCGTCGCTGCGCGCGATCTTGTGCGGCGGCTCGGCCGTCCCCGAGGCGCTCATCGCCGCCTTCGACACGCGCTTCGGCGTGCCCATCTACCAGGGCTGGGGCATGACCGAGACCTCGCCGCTGGCGGCGCTCTCGGTGCCGCCCAAGCGCGGCGACGGCCGCTCGTCGGTGCAGTACCGAACGATGTCGGGCCGCATCCTGCCCGGCGTCGAGCTGCGCCTCTGCGACGACCGCGGCGCCGAGCAGCCGTGGGACGGCAAGGCCGAAGGCGAGATCGAGGTGCGCGGCCCGTGGGTCACCGCCGGCTACTACGGCGATCCCACGCCCGAGAAGTTTCACGACGGCTGGCTGCGCACCGGCGACGTGGGCACCGTCGAGGCCTCGGGGTTCATCCGCATCACCGATCGCGCCAAGGACGTCATCAAGTCGGGCGGCGAATGGATCTCGTCGGTGGCGCTGGAGAACCTCCTGATGGCGCACCCCGCCGTCGCCGAAGCCGCCGTCATCGGCGTGCCCGACGAAAAATGGGGCGAACGCCCGCTCGCGTGCGTCGTCCGCAAGGCCGGCGCCGCCATCGATCCCACGGCGCTGCGCACGCACCTCGAGCCGCACGTCGCCCGCTGGTGGCTCCCCGAGCGCTGGACCTTCATCCCCGAAGTGCCCAAGACCAGCGTCGGCAAGTTCGACAAGAAGGTGTTGCGCGCTCGGTACGCCAAGGACGAGCTGACGATCGAATAGGCGCGCTGCTCACGGGGTGCCTGCGCCGACGCCGCGGACGCGTCGAGGTGTTGTGCCGCGGCTCAAACAGTCCTCGCCCGCCGCAACGCCGTGCTCGATTCGGCCTCCGTGCTGGCGGGCTGCGGAACTCGCCGCGGCACAACACCTCGACGCGTCCGCTCTTTGCACACGTGACGCGTTCTGGGGCGCCGAAGAGCGTGATCGCGCGTGCGAGCGCGCGAAGCACCTTCTCTTACTCAGAGGGGGAAGGGATCAGGTGAGGGCGCCGGAGATGATGGTGCCGGAGGTGATGACGGAGTTGATGGTGGCGGGGTCGACGCCGACGGCGGCGAGCGTGGTTTTGCCGAAGGAGGCGAGCGTGTCGATGGCGGCGATGTCGCCGCCGGCCGTGCCCTGCCCGGTCTTGGAGTCGATGGGGAGCGCGCCGTAGTCGCCCTGCACCGGGGCGATGGCGCCGATGACGCCGCCTTTGAACGGCTTGCCGATGGCGATCGAGACCTGGTGGTTCTGGTTGTGCTGGCGCCCATCGGTGTTGGCGGGGCCGAGGGTGCGGCCGAAGACGTTGAGCGAGACGAAGCTGACCTGATCCTGCAACGAGGCCGACGCGAGGCCGGCCATGAGGCTGCCGATCGCCGCGACGCCGGAGACGGTCTGCGCGGTCTCGGTGGCCAGCGCCGCGTCGTGGTGGTTGTCGCCGCCGAACGGAATGTGGATCGCGACCACCGGCGTGACCTTCATCTGAACCAGCGCCAGCGCCGCCGTGATCTGCGACGTGATCGTGTTGTCGCTGATCGACGACAGCTGCGCGAGCAGGTCCTGGTTGATGTTGCGGATCTGCTTCTGCGACGTGACCAGCGCGTCGATGTAGGCGCGCTGCGCCTGGCTCGCCCCGTTTTTGTAGAGGTCGTTGAGCTGATTGAGCGTCTGATCGCGCAGCGCCTGCAGGTTCGTCAGCGGCCCCGGCGTCGACGCCAGCGTGTCCTTGAGCGACAGCGGCGGAATGATCGGCAGCGCCTGCCCGCCGAACATCAGCCCCTCCGACGGCGACGTCGCGCCGATCGTGATCGGCTGCGTCTGCACCGTGCCCAGGCACGGCGCCAGCTGCTTGGCCAGCACCGACGGCAGCATCTCCGCCTGCGTGGTCGCGCCCATCAGCTTGAGCACGTCGGTCTCCTTGGGATGCACCGGCGTGTTCGTCATCAGGTGAAAGAAGGCCGTGCGATCGAGGACGCTCTGCGGCAGCGTCGCCCACGGCGCCGCCGCGGTGAGCGGCTGCCCCGCGATCGTCAGCTTCGTCGCCGCCATCTGCGGGTCGAGGCTGTGCGTGATGTTCTTGTCGTCGTAGGTGCCGGGCACATTGGCGTTGATCGGATCGCCGTTGCCCGACGTCGCCAGGATCACGTACTGCGCCTTGGTCGGATCCGCGCACGCGCCCGTGCCGACGGCGGCGAGCGCCCGCCGTGGATTCAAGAGGAAGGTCGCGGGCAGCCCGGTCGCCAGCGCGCGCAGCCCGACATAGCCGGCGCCGAACAGCGCGGACATGAGAGCCTCTCGACGACTGATCTTCATGGCCATCCTCCTCACAACCCGATCCCGATCGACGTCGGCGACAAGCACGCCGCCACGAAGGTCGACTTGAGCGCGTCCGACGCCGAGACGCCCTGCGCCTCGGCCGCCTGGAAGTGCTGCGTCAGGATCTGCGTCGCGCCCGCGCTGCGCGGATCGGACGACGTCAGCGCCATCACCGTCGAGACGAAGCCGGCGATGGCCGCGTCCGGCGACGACGACGACCACCCCTTCACGTTCGGCTGCTGCGCGGTCGGCTTGCCGTCGATGACCATGCCCGCCACCGCCTCGCAGATGTTCTCCAGCCCCGCGCGATAGAACAGCGACGGCTGATTGGGCAAGACCGGGATCGGCGAGCCGCGCCCGTAGCCGTCCGACGGCAGCCCGCCGGCGATCGCCGACACCACCGTCGCCTTCTTCGCGTTGACGGCGTCGAGCCCGCAGATGTCGACGAGCCCGAGCCGATTGTCGAGCGCCGCGCACAGATGATCGCGCCGTGACACCGCCACCACCTGCCCGTTCTCCGCCGCCGTGCGCGTCGCCGCCGTGTTGGTCACGATCGCCGACGTCAGAAGCTCGCGCACGAGCGCGTTCCACGACAGCCCCGAATCCTTGAACACGCCGACCACGCGCTGGAATTCGGGATCGTCGCTCGCGCACGCCGACGAGTTGACCCAGTAGCACAGCTTCTGCGCCCACGCCGTCGGCACCGCCGGATGCGTCGCCAGCGTCGACGCGAAGTCGTCGATCGTATTGACCGGCGTGATCACGCCCTGGAACGCGAACAGGCCCTTCTCCGCCTGCATCGCCGGATCCGACTGCGGATAGTAATAGTAGGAATACGTGCTCTGCAGGATCGAGCGCGTCGGATCGAGCAGCTGATGGCAGCCGAAGCACGGGCTGCCCGGCGTCGAGTGCGCCGCGTCGAGCCCCGGCGTCGTCTTCGGCGACGTCGTGTCGTTGCCATCGACCGCCATGCCGGTGGCGACGATGAGCGACTGATTCACCGTCACGCGCATCTGGTTCGACGTGTTGGTCGGCCAGTTGGCGCCGAACGCCGGCGTCGTGAAGAAGCCGGGCCGCGGCGTGCCGACCACGAGCTCGCTGGCCGTGCGCAGCGTCGGCAGATCGTAGAACTTCGTGGTCGCCTCGCCCGCCGCCGGCGGACGGATCGTCACCATCTTCCACGTCGAAAAATCGGTCGCCGCCATCTGGAACCCGGTGGTCACCTGCGTCTGGCAGGCGGTCGTCTTCGAGCCCGCCAGCCTGTGGTTGAACACCGCGCCGTAGAGCAGCGTGTGCAGCGTGTACGAATCGGGCGGCAGCACGATCGGATCGGTGTTGCACGCCTGGTCGGGATAGTTCGTCAGCTTGCCGACGTTCGGGTTGTACCAGTGCATGTAATTCGCGCTCGTCGGATCGAGCGTGTCCGTGATCGCGATCGGCCCTGCCGCGGCCTCGAGCGTGATCGTCAGCGTCGGATTGGCCTTGGTGAACGCGTCCGAGATGGCCGCGTTGTCGTCGACGTGGCGCGTGTCGAGGAACGCGTACAGCTCCATCAGCGCCGGCGTCATCATGAGCTGCTTGGTGGTGAACGCGTCGGTGATCGGCCGCCCCGCCTTCGTGAGCGCCAGCACCGTGCGCGCGAAGCTCTCCTTGACGTTCTGCAGGAGCGCCGGCATCTGTCCGCCGAAGCCGAGCCCCTGCGGCGGGATCATGTCGGTGAAGTCGGCGGTGGTGATCTGCGTCTGCTGAAAGGCGAGCTGAAAGAAGACCATCATCTTCGCCTGGTACTCCGGCATCTGCATCCAGCCGTCGATGAGCCCGCCGAGCGCGCTCGGATCCGCGCTCACCTGCGCGATCTCGTCGTCCGTCGGCGGCAGACCGACGAGGATGTTCTTCACCTTGGCGACGTAGACCTGAGGCGGATCGACCTGGAACACCATTCCCGCGTCGGGATTCGTGGTCGCCGCGCCCTGCCGCGCGCAGCCGATCGCGCCACAGCACGCCGCCGCCAGCAGCATGAAAAGCGTTGTGCGTGCCATGCTGGAGAGACGACAGTCGTGGGCAGCGGGTTCCCGCTCCGTCGAGAAACGCGCATTTCTGGTGAGTTAGCGCCGCGTCGCGATCAACGCTGCGTGCGCGACATCTGGTGCTCGACGCGATAATCGGCGAGCCACGAGAGCACTTCATCGAGCAGCTTCTGCGGCACCAGCTGACTGGCCACGCGCTCGCGCATGTCGCGCGCCTCGGAGAAGAAGTCGAGCCGGAAGCGCTCCGTCACCGGCACCGTCTTCATGCCTTGCCGCGCGAACAGCCCGCCGACGAGCGCGGCGTCCTGCCGCACCGTCAGATCGTCGAGCCGCTGGCGCAGCTTCGCCGTCGCCTCGCGCACGTAGCGCTGTGACTCGAGCGGCAGCGCGTCGAACGCGCGGCTGGCGAAGAAGACGCAGCCGTTGCGATAGCTGAGGTCGAGCGGCGTCAGATACTTCGCCTGCGCCGACCACTGAAACGCCAGCGCCGCCGTCGGGATCGCGATGAAGCCGTCGACGCTGCGATCGTCGTAGGCGCGCGCGCCGCCCTCGAGCGGCGTGGCCACGATACGCAGCCCGAGCGCCGGCGCCTGCTGCTTGAGCGCCTCGTCGTCGTCCCACACCCACAGGAGCGTCTTGCGCAGGTCGGCCATGTCGCGCACCGGCTCGCGCGTGAACAACAGCTCGGCGCCGAGCGTCGCCTCGCCGAGGTTGATGAAGCCGTGCTTGAGGAACTCGGAGTCGATGCGCGGCATCAGGCGCGTCAGGATGTAGAACGACTCCTCGCGGCTCTGGAACAGCCCGAAGATGCGCGTCACCCGCAAGGAAGGCGCCAGCCGCACGCACGACTCGGAGCCGATGGCGCCGTCGAGCTGCTCGCGCTTGATGCGATCGAGCACGGTGAACTCGTCGCCGCCGATGGCCGAGAAGTAGATCTTGATGCGCACGTTGCCGTGCGTGCCCGCCTCGATGTCGCGCGCCCACGCCGAGAACTCGCGCGCCCAGCCGGTGCCGGCCGGCGCGATCGTCGAGAGCCTCAACGTCTGCGGGTCGGCGTCGGCGACGGCGGAAGTGAGCGTGAGGGTGAGGAGCGCGAAGGCGGCCAGACGCATGCGAGCGTCCAGGGTAACAGACTGCGGCGTTTAGAGCGACTGGCCCGTGAGGACCTTGTAGATGCCGCGGCGGATGGCGTCGTGGCCCTTGGTATTCGGATGGATGCAGGAGGCCGAGTCGTACCAGACCTGCGTCGCGTCCGTGTTGTTGTAGCCGTGGCCCATGAAGTCGCCGTGCATGTCGTAGAGGCCGCCGCCCGCGATCTTGCCGATGTTGGTGGTGAGGACCGCGTTCCAGTTGCCGAAGCCGGTGTTGACCGCCTGCGAGCTGATGTTCACGCCCGGGCCGCACATGACGGTGGCGAAGTCGCCCTGGCCGTCGGTGAAGTCGTAGATGTTGGCGAGCACGATGTAGACCTTGCCGCTGCCGAGACGGCCCGCGGTGGTGAGCTCGCCGAGCTCCGCCGTCAGGTGCGCGTCGAGCTCGGCGCGGAGGCTGGCGTCGGTTTGCGAGATGGCGGCGAACGAGTGGGCGTTGAGATCGTTGCCACCGATGGTGATGGTGACGACGATGTCGCCCGGGTAGCTGTTGCCGAGGCCCGTGATCTGATCCTTGAGGAGCGGCACGTTCGCCGGCTGCCCGTCGCTGTAGACGTCGGTGATGGCGCCCTGCTGCGCGGCGTGCACGAACGTGAGGCCGGGATACTTGGCCGTCAGATCGGCGTTCAACAGATCGTAGAAGAACGGGCCGGTGCCGCCTTCGTCCGAGATCGAGTCGCCGAGCGCGATGTACGTACCGATCTGCGCGTCCGCGGGAAGCAGCGGAGCGGCGTTGCCGCCCGTGCCGCCGGTGTCGCCGCCGCCGCCCACGCCGCCGCCCGCGCCCGCCGAGCCGCCGTTGCCGCCGACGTGCGAAGCGGTGCCGCCGCAACCGGCGAGAATGGTCGAAACCGTAATTGCCAAAAAGGAGCGAATGAATTTCATACCGGATTCGTAGCGCATCCACGAGCCCGTCATCAACAAAATTCTGTTTATTTTCGCTTACTTGTAACTTTTGTAAGTTTCACTGCGGATATCACATGGGCGCGTTGAAGGAAATGCAGTTTCGATTACTCTGCTTGCAGCGGCGATCGTTTTCCGCGCCGACTGTCACGCCGCGGCGTCGCGCCAGCTCGGCCGCGCCTTGAGCCGCTCGAGCCACCCCCGCGTGTGCGGATATTGCGCGAGCGGCAGCTCCAGCGACGGCGCGAGATCGATCGTGCAGCCCGCGGCGATGTCGGCGAGCGAATAGTGGCCGGTGAGAAACTCGTGCTTGGCGAGCTGCTGCTCGACGACATCGAGGAAGCGCGCCAGCTGCTCCTTGGCGTGCGCGACGCGCGCCTCGTCGCCCGGCAGGTTGCGCCGCGGCTTGATGAAGCGCTCGACGACGAGCGTGGTGAAGTACGGATCGAGGTGACACGAGGTGAAGAAGAGCCACTGCAGCACCTGCGCCTGCGCCTGCGGCTCCGTCGGCCAGATCGATCCCGGGCGCTGCGCGCCGAGGTGGCAGAGGATCGCCGCCGACTCCCACAACACGAAGTCGCCGTCGGTGATGGTGGGGATCTTGCCCATCGGATTGAGCGCGAGATAGGCGGGCGTGCGCTGCTCGCCCTTGGCGAAGTCGAGCGCGACGCGGTCGAGCGGCATCGCCAGCTCCGCGGCGCAGACGCGCACGCGACGGGCGTTGGGCGAAACGGTCAGATCGTAGAGCTTCATGGTCGTCTCCTCGTCAACGGTTACACCACGTAGTCGAACGACCGGCCGGCGAATCGACATCGCGCGCGAAAAAAAGATGCGATTGGTGTCGATCGTGACCCGGCTCGGGCACGCGTGCTGCAAAAGCAAGGCGAATAACTGAGAGGGAGGTACCTCGCACATGCGTAAGCTCGCACTCGTTGCTGCTGCTTTCGGAATGCTGGCGTTCGTCGGAACGGCGCGCGCCGATCGCAAGACCGAGAATACCGAGAAGACCGATTCGTCGACCACGATCACGGGCAAGGCGAAGACGACGAAGAATCGGAAGGTCGAGCGCGCCGACGGCTCGTCCATGGAACAGAAGGTGGAGACCACGCGGCCCAAGCCGGGCGATCGCGACGCGGTCGACCGCGCGCGCCACGAGGACGACCAGGATCAGGTCAAGCGTGAGGAGAAGACCACGCTCGGCGGCAAGAAGGAGATGAAGACGACGCGCAAGACGGTGGCCCCGGACGGCACCGAGACCGAGTCGACCACCACGACGACGGGTCCCGACCGCGACAAGGTCGATCACGACAATAAGTAAGTAGGTGGGAATCGCTCCGGCAGCGGCGGCGGCCTGCGGGCCGCCGCCGTTTCCATTCTGGCAACACGTGTACCCGCCCCTGTGCATGGTCTGTTTCATGTGACGCCGTTACCCTGAAGGGGAAAGGGTGTGTCATGAAACCGATGCGCGTCCTCTTTTTGGCTTTGGTCTCGATTGCCGTCGGCTGCGGCGGCTCCAATCCAGCCCCGACCGGCGGTAGCGGCGGCACCGGCGGCGCGGCGGGCGGTGGTGGAACCGGCGGTACGGGCGGAACCGGCGGCGCCGGCGGCCCGGGCGGCTCGTGGCTCACCGGCAGCGAAGGCACGCTGCTCGCGTCCTACGACGGCGCCAACTTCGCCGCGCACACGGCCCCGACCACGAACGATCTGTTCGCGCTCACCTGCGTCGGCCACCTCGACGGCTGGGCCGCGGGCGCCGGCGGCGTCCTCATCGGGACGCACGACGGCGGCCTCGACTGGACGCTCGAGTCGAGCGGCGTCAGCACGACGCTGCGCGCCCTCGCCTTCTCCGATCGCGATCACGGCCTGGCGGTCGGCGACGCCGGCGTCATCCTGCGTACGACCGACGGCGGCGAGAGCTGGACGCCGGTCGCCAGCCACACCACCGCCGATCTGCGCGGCGTCGCCCTCGGCAGCGACGGGCGCGCGTTCGCCGTCGGCGCCGGCGGCGTGATGTTGCGTTCCGTCGACGGTGGGCAGACGTTCGGCACGCCCGCCTCCCTCGCCGCGACCGACTTGCGCGCGGTGCGCTGGAACGGCAGCGTCGGCGCCGGCTTCGCGGTCGGCCTCGGCGGCGTCGTGCTCGGCTCGACCGACGGCGCCAGCTGGCAGCCGCTCGAGGCGGCGGCCGGCGATCTGAAGGCGATCTCGCTCTCCGACGACGCCACGCGCGCCGTCGCCGTGGGCGCGAACGGTCTCGTCTGGCGCACCGTCGACGCCGGCGCGCACTGGTCGGCGGGCACGAGCGGCACCACGGCGTCGCTCGCCACCATCGGCTTCTCCGACGACGACGAGGGCCTGGGCTGGGCCGCGGGCGCCGGCGGCGCTCTCCTCGTCACGCACGACGGTGGCGCCAGCTTCAGCGCGCTCGTCTCGCCGACCACGCACGATCTCTTCGCCGTCGAAGATCTCTAACGCGCGAACAGCGACGTCCACGCACCGGGCGTGATGCCGAAGGCGCGCTTGAAAGCCCGGCTCAGATGGCTCTGATCGGAAAATCCGAGCGCGATGGCCACGTCGGCCTGCGACACGCCCTCGGCGAGCAGCTCGCGCGCGCGCCCCAGGCGCAGCAAGAGGTGATAGCGATGCGGCGGCATCCCCACCGCGCGGTGGAACGCGTGCACGAGGTGGTACTTGCTCGCCGACACCGCCGACGCCAGATCCTCGAGCGACACCGTGCCGTGCACGTGCGCATGCAGGTACTCGCGCGCGTGGCGCACCTGCCGCGCCGCCACGCGCGGCGGATCGCCGACGTCGCCGCCGCTACCGAGGAGCAGCGCCACCACCTCGAGCCAATCGCTCTCCTGCTCCATCGGCGGCGCGTTCTGGACCACCGCGTCGGCGAACCGCTGCACGGCTTCGGCGACCTCGGCGCCGAAGAGGCGCAGGCCGAAGCCTTCGGCGCGAGCGTCGTCGCGAATGTCGACGGCGGCGCGGTCGATGGCTGCCCGCGGCGCGAGCGCGCAGTGGAACACGCCGAGCTCACTCGAGCGGACACCGCTGCGCACCAGCTCGCCGGGCTCGTAGAGGCAGGCCATGTTGCCGGTGACGGGGATCTTGCGCCCGCGGTGCAGCAGCTCGGTCGAGCCTTGAACATAATATCCGACGAGAAACGAATCGACGACCATCGCCGGGAAGGGCTCTTTCGACAGCGTGCCGCTCAACAGCTGCAGGCCATCGCCAGTCGCCGGACGCCGCCACTCGAGCGTCTCGGTACGCGCCTGATCGAGCATTCGATCGAGCATTCGTTCGAATACGATGCAGGTCAGACATCGGATCGACTCAATCTTCGACAAAAAGACGCTAGGTGTTCCTACGGATGCAAGCGCATGGGCTTGCAAGTTTTTTTGGAGCGCCCGGCATTTCGTCATATAGACGCGCATCCCGTGCGGAGGTGGTCGTGGGCGTGAGCGGCGGCGTTGAGCAACTGGGGCGATCCAGCTTCGAGGCGTTTCGCGCGATCGCGGAGAACTCGCCCGATCTGATCCTACGATTCGACCGCCAGCACCGGCACATCTACGTCAATCCCGCCGTCGAGCGACGGATGCGCCGGCCGCGCCACGCCATCCGCGGCCGCACGCAGCGCGAGCTCGGGATGTCGACGGAGGTGGCGGCGCTGTGGCAGACGGAGCTCGAGCGCGTCTTCGTGGGCGGGCGCGAGCGCCGCTTCCGCTTCGCCCTCGGCTCGACCTGGATCGATGCGCACGAGCACTTCGAGGCGCTCGCCGTCCCCGAGCGCGGCGACAGTGGCGAGATCGAGACCGTGCTGGTGATCGTGCGCGACGCGACCGAAGAGATGCGCGAACGGGCCGCGCTCGTCGAGCGCGAGGCGGCGCTGGCGCGGGCGCAGCGCATCGCCGGCTGCGGCAGCTTCCGCTGGGAGCCCGACGGCGACCGCCTGCACGTCTCGGCCGAGCTGGCGCGCCTGGTGCCGCTCGCGCCCGACGAGGCGTGCTCACTCGGCGAGCTGCTCGCGCACGTGCACGCCGACGATCGCGCACGCGTGCGCCGCACGCTCGACGACGCCGCGCGCCTCGGGCGCGCCTGGTCGATGCACTTGCGCCTCGTCGATCGCGATGGCGTCGAGCGCGTCGTGCACTCGCGCGGCGAGGTCGAGTGCGACGGCGGGTCGCGCCAGCTGCACGGCACCACGCTCGACGTCACCGATCAGGAGGACGTACAGCGCACGGTGCGGCAGCTCCTGCGCTTCGCGCAGTTCGCCGTCGAGCACATCGAGGACGCCGTGATCTGGCTCGACGCCGGCGGGCGCCTGCTTTCGGCAAACCATGCCGCGCGCGAGCGCTTCGCCGACGGTGCCGAGGCGACCTTCGCCACCGGTTGGCGCGATCGCTGGATCGAGCTCGTGCGCGAAGGGCAGCTCGATTGGGACGTGATCATGCCGGGCGCGCCGCCGATCGCGGTGAGCGCCTATCACACGGCGATGTTCGGGCACGAGTACGCGTGCCTGGTGATGCCGCGGTCGCGCCGCGCCGCGCAGCTCGGCGCCGACGACGGCGAGCTCGGGATCCGCAGCCTCGGTCGGCTGCGCGCGGTGGTCGCGCAAACCTGATATGAATGCGGCATGCACAGGCTCGCCGCGCTCGCGTTTCGCTTGGCCGGTTGGCGCGTCGAAGGCGCGCCGCCGACCGACGCGCGCTTCGTGATCATCGCCGCGCCGCACACGTCGAACTGGGACGCGGTCATCCTGCTCGTCGCGGCGCGCATCTTCGAGCTGCCGCTGGCGTGGTTCGTCAAGGACGCGTGGTTCCGCTTTCCGCTCGGGCCGATCATGCGCGCGCTCGGCGGCGTGCCCATCGATCGCAGCGCGCGCCACGGCGCCGTCGAGCAGGCGGTGGCGCGGTTGAAGGCGAGCGAGCGGCTGGCGCTGGCGGTGCCGCCCGAAGGGACGCGCGGTCGCGCCGCGCATTGGAAGACCGGCTTCTATCACATCGCCCGCGGCGCCGAGGTGCCGATCGTGCTCGGCTTCATCGACTACGGCCGCAAGGTCGCGGGGCTCGGCCCGGCGTTCACACCGACCGGCGATCTGGCGCGCGACTTCGAAGTGTTCCGCACCTTCTACGAGAAGGTCACGCCGAGGTATCCCGACAAGAAGGGCGCGATCGCCCCGCCGCCGTCGGGGTAGCTCGGGCTCAGCCGAGCAGTCCAGGTCCGCGCATCTACCACTCCCCCGTCGCGCCGAACAGCCGCTCGCCCTCGACGGGCTCGAGCAGCGCCCACGCGCGCATCATGCGATCGAGAAATTCGTGCGCCGTCTCTTGCCGCCCCGCGGCGTCGGCCAGCGCCGCGACGAAGGCGTTGGCGCGCACGTGGCGCTCGAGCTTCGGTTCTACGTCCATGATTGGTTATCGGCGCGCGCCGAAAAAAGTTGCTAACGCCGGTCGCGGGCGATCGGGCACAGCGTCGCGGCGGTGGCGCGCAGATAGTCCTCGGGGCGCAGGATGATCTGCGTGCCGCGCACGCCCGCCGACACGGCGACGCGATCATGCAGCTCGATCATTTCGTCGACGAACACGGGGTACGCCTTCTTCGTGCCGATGGCCGTGACGCCGCCGCGGATGTAGCCGGTGAGCGGCTGCACCTCCTTGAGCGGCACCATCTCGACGCGCCCGTCGCCGGTGTGACGCGCGAGCGCCTTGAGATCGAGCTCGGCGTCGACGGGTACGACGGCGAGGTAGACCGCGCGTCCGCGCACCACCAGCGTCTTCCACACCTGCTCGGGCGGTAACCCGATCTTGCGCGCGACCGTTTCGCCGTCGAGGTTGTCGGGATCGACGTTGTACTCGCGCAGCTCGTAGGCAATGCCGAGCCCGTCCAGGATTCGGGCCGCGTTCGTCTTCATGTTTCGACGTGGCGTCCTGTTGCCTGCCGTAGCCGAACGGTCCTACGAATCACACGGTCCTAGTGGAGCAGAAGGGGATCGAACCCTCGGCCTCCGCAATGCCATTGCGGCGCTCTCCCAGCTGAGCTACTGCCCCGTTACTATCGTCTCCGTCGCCTAGCGCCTCTTCTCTTGCGCCATCTCGGCGTGCTCGTCAACTTCATTCTCGAGGAGCGCGTCTTCTTCTTCCTCGTCGTCGTACCCGCCCGCCTCCGACTCGTACCCGCGCGGCGCCCCGTAGGCGTTGTCGTGCGCACGCCCGGCGTCCATGTTCATCCGCGCATCGACGTCACGCACGCGCTCCCACATCTGCTTGAGCGCCTCGGGTACTTCGATGGCACCGTCATCGATGAGACGCCCGAGCTGCGCGCCCATCCGTGCCAGGAGCTGTTGCTTTTCGCGCGCCAGCAGCGCCAGGTCGACGCGGAGCCGCCCCGTTTGCGACGATCGCACCACGACCTCGCGGAGCGTGCCAAGGCCGTCGGACGCCATCTTCCAGACGGTTCCGAACTGGCGACGCAGATCTTCACGCCTGTCGCTCACGGGTCTTCGCTTCTAGCAAGCGCACCGCGTCATGTCAACGGTGCGAAACAATTGCGGAGCTGTGACGGAACCATGACAGTCGGAGCGCCACAATTTCTACTGTGAACCTGCGAACGCTCTCCTCTTATGCTCGTGAAGTCCGCCCGTCGCTGCCGGCGGACGCATTCTCCCCCGTCCGCTCGCGCCTCGCCTGGCTGGCGTTGCACGTCGGAATCATCGCCGCCGGCATCGTGGCCATCGGCCTCGGCTGGGGCGGCTGGTGGGCCGCCCCCTTCATCGGCCTCGTCATCGGTAACAGCTTCGCCGGCGCCGCCTTCGTCGGCCACGAGACCATGCACGGCGCCGTCGTCCGCGGCCGCCGCGCGCGCTCGCTCGTCGGCTGGATCTGTTTTGCGCCCTTCGCGCTCTCGCCGCGGCTGTGGGTCGCGTGGCACAACAAGACCCATCACGCGCACACGATGGACGAGGCCAACGACCCCGACTGCTACCCGTCGCTGGCGACCTATCACCGCTCGGCGGGCGCGCGCTTCGCCGACCGCGTCGCCTTCGGCCATCGCCGCCCGCTCGGCTTTCTGACGCTGATGTTCGGCTTCACCGGCCAGTCGTCGCAGATGCTGTGGAACTGGTCGCGCAGCACGAGCGCGATGTCGCCGCGCGAGCGGCGCCTGGCGATCTTCGAGGCCCTCGCCGGTTGGGCGGTGTGGCTCGCGGTGCTGGCGCTCGTCGGGCCGGCGCACTTCGTGTTCGCCTTCATGCTCCCGCTCGTCGTCGGCAACGCCATCGTCATCAGCTACATCCTGACCAACCACAGCCTCTCGCCGATGACCGAGGTGAACGATCCGCTCGTCAACTCGCTGTCGGTGACGCTGCCGCGCGTGTTCATGACGCTGCACCTCAACTTCGGGCTCCACGTCGAGCACCACCTGTTCCCGTCGATGAGCTCGCACTACGCGCCGCTGGTGCGCGACGAGCTGGTCCGCCGTTGGCCCGAGCGCTATCAGTCGCTGCCGCTGTTCACGGCGCTGGCGCAGCTCGCGCGCACCCCGCGGATTTACGCGACCCAGACGCTGCTGCACGATCCGCTGCACGGCGACGAAGCCGTGACGATCCTGCCGCGCCCCGTCGGTGTGACGGCCTCCGAGCCGGCGCCCGCCGTCGCAGAGCCGGTGGTCGAGGCGGTCGAGCCCGTCGCCGTCTAGCCGCCGCGCGCCGCGCGACTTCTTGACACCGCACCGACGGCACCGTGAAGATGTCGTCGGATGGACATGTCGCTCGGCCGCCTGGCGGCGCTCGCGCTCCTGGTCGCTGGCAGCGGCTGTCCCAAGCCGGCGCCGCCTCCGCCGCACGCGCCGGCGCCGAAGCCGCCGAGCTTCACCGCCTCGCGCGTTCGCTCGTTCACCGACAGCCTCACCGTCACTGCCATCGGCGACTCGCCGACCGCGCTGCTCGTCGGAACGCCGCGCGGCCTGTTGCGCTGGGAAGGCGGGCGCAACACGCTCCTGTCGTCGAAGGACGGGCTGCCCGCCGATCGCATCGCCGCCATCGGCGTCGATCCGCAGGGCGGCATCCTGCTCGCCACGCAGAAGGGCCTGTCGCGCGGCTACAAGAACGTCTGGACCAACTGGGCCGCGGCGCCCGTCGGTGACTTTCTCACCGGGCTGGTCTCCGACGGCAAGACCATCTGGGCCGGCGGCCCCGAAGGGCTGGCGCGCCTGCGTGCGGGCCGCTGGGAGCACTATTTTTCCGACACCGGCGTCACCGCCATCGCGTCGGGCTACGGCAGCACCGAATGGGTCGGCACCTCCGGCTCGGGCGTGCTGCGCATCCTGCGCGGCGGCGACAAGATCGAGCACTTCGGCAGCTCGCAGGGCTGCGAGGTCGACAACGTGCGCGGCCTGGTCACGCTCGACAAGTCGGTGATCGTCATCGGCGAGGGACCCAACGGCCCGCGCGCCGCCTACTACGACGGCACGCGCTTCTTCTCCTACGAGCTCACCGCCCCGTCGGTGCTCGAGTGGGCCGCCCGCGCCGGTGCGCGCACCCTCATCGGCGCCGGCCCGCAGCTCTACACGATCGAGGCACGGACCTACATCGATCCCAACGCACCGCCGCCCGATCCCGACGCCAAGCCGTCGCCGGTGCGGCTGCGCGCCCTGCGCAGCTACGTGGTCGCGCCGCGCCTCGTCGCGCTCAAGTCGGATCTACCGTCGACGGCGCTCGACGATCCGCCCAACGCGCCCAAGCCGCCGCCGGCGGTGACGCCGCCCAAGCTGCCCAAGGGCACCGTCGCCGTGGTCGCGCCCGCGCCCGAGGGGCCGCCGCTCGTCGCCGAGGAGTCGACGCTGCGCCTGCCCGACGGCGTCACCACCGTCGCCGGCAGCGAGCGCGGCCTCCTCGTCGGCACGCGCTTCCTCGGCGCGCTGCGCATCGAGAACGACGTCCCGCGCCGCTTCCGCATCGACGATCTCGCCGCCGGCGCGGTGCGCCTGACCGTCGCCTGCATCCAGGGCAAGAACGCCGCCGACGACTGCTACCTCGCCACCGGCGGCACGCGCGCCTTCCGCTTCGACGGACAGTCGTTCGAGATCGCCGCCGTCGATCCCGAGCCCGGCTCGCGCGTGCTCGCGGTGCTGCTCGATCCCAAGGGCGACGTGCTCGCCATCCACCGCGGCGCCGACAACCCGCAGCTGCGCATCTCGCGCGTCGACGACGGCCGCTGGACGCCGATCGGCATCCAGGCGGTGCAGGTCCCGAGCGGCGCGCCCGACCTCAACTTCGCCGCCTACGCCCCCGACGGCCACCTGTGGGTCGGTTTGCGCTACGTCGACAAAGACGGCGACGCGCGCGACTTCGGCGCCGACGAGATCGCCTTCGACTCGGGCAAGGTCTTCGTGCACAAAGAGCTGCCCACCGACGTGGTGGCGATGTACTGGAAGTCGCCCAACGAGGCGTGGTTCGCCACGCGCTCCGGCGCCGCCCGCCTCCTCGACGGCAAGCTGCGCGTGTTCACCGAGAACGACGGGCTCGAGAGCGAGCTCGTGCGCGACATCGGACCGGGCCCCGACGGCCAGGTGTTCGTCGCCACGCGCCGCGGCACCGGCCGCTTCGACGGCACGCGCTGGACCTTCCCGCGCCTCGGCGCCTTCTATCCGCCGGCGACGGCGCTGGCGCACGACTCGCACGGCAACGTCTTCATCGGCAACGAGAAGGGGCTGTGGTGCGTGGGCGAGTGCGCGCCCGACGTCATCGACTCGTCGCGCGGCCTCACCGACGACAAGATCGACGACCTGGCGGTCGACGCGCGCAATCGCGTTTGGGTATTGACTGAAAAAGGGATTAACATCGTCGAACCGTAGACTGTGGAGGACGTCATGAAGAAGCTACTGCTCGCGGGCCTGATGATCATTTCGAGCGCGGCGCTCGCCGACAAGCCGGCCAAGAGCGCGGCCAAGGACAAGCTCACGGGCGAGGTCGTCGACATTACCTGCTACGCCAGCCACGCCGCCAAGGGCGAGAAGCACGCCGCGTGCGCGCAGAAGTGCCTGCAGGGCGGCATGCCCGCCGGCATCGTCGCCGACGGCAAGCTGTGGGTGGTGACGATGGGCGATCACACCTCGCCGTCGACCAAGCTGGCGGCGTGGGCCGGCAAGACCGTCACCGCCGAGGGCACGCGCATCGAGAAGGACGGCGCCAACATCTTCGAGATCGAGAGCGTCGCTCCCTCGAAGTAAGCGCCCCGCCCCCGCTTCGAAATCCTACTCGTTCACCTCGACATCGGCCGGCGCCTTGGTCCGGTAGTTCGCGTCGATGTAATCCTCGAGCTGCATCAACTCCGACTCCGCCTGCGCGTCCCCTTCGGGATGGTCGGTGTAGAACGTGCCCTCCTCGCACAGATCGCCGTCGGTGGGCAGCGGCGCCGTCGAGACGTCGCCGCCCGGCCGGCACTTGCCGTCGACGAGCACGATGAGGAACTTGGGCAGGCGCGTCTGGTCGGTCTGGCGCGTGTCGACCATCGCGTTCTGCGCGATGAGCGCGATCATGGCGATGCCCATCGGATCCATGCCGTAGCCGTGCATGAAGTAGACGACCGGGTAGCGCTTGTTCGCGTTCTCCGGCTGCGTGTAGCCGGGCGGCAGGATCACCTCGTAGGGCGACATGCGCCCCGACGCCGCGGTGAAGGTGCCCGTGACCTGCGAGTTGGCGCTGTCGACCTTGGCCAGCGCGCGATCGCCGTCGGGCCAGCGGTTGCCGAGATAGAACAGGAGCGACTGCGCGCGGTGCACGGCCTGGATGGCGGTGCCGACGTGGCGCCCGTCGCCGGTCGACTCGACGGTGGCTTCGTCGAGATCGGGATCGCCGTAGCGGACGTAGACGTGGCGCCCGAGCGACGACCAGTCGATGTGGTTGGCGTCGAACTTGTTCTCGTCGGAGCGCGCGTCGCCGACGATGGCGGGGAAGCCGTCCCACACGCGCGGCGGCGCGCCCATGGCGCCGAGCGCGCCCATCAGGCTGTTGGTCGAGACCTGCGCGTTGAAGAAGTCGCGGATGCCGGCGTCGTACCAGGTGTCGAGGCGCGCCACGTCGGCGGGCGCGAGCTTCTCCAGGTTGGTGCGCGGGTCGTCGTTGCGCCACGACTCCTGGCCCGGCGTATAATCGAATTTCCCATTTCCTTCGCCGTAATCATAACAATTCGGCATATTCGCCGCGGCCTGACAGCCGCCCACCGACATGGGAACACCGTCGACGCCGACGTCCTGGTAGGGCTCGCCCTGGTCATATCGCCAATTGTTTTCGGTACCGGTCGGGTTCCAAAGATAATGATAATCGTCGCCGTTCGGATCGGGGTTGGCGACCGGATCGTAGCCCGGCTCGTCGGCGTCGGCGAGGCCGTCGACGCCCACGTCGTCGAACGGCTCGTTGCCCTGCACGATCACCGGCTCGCCCGAGTCGCGCACGCCGTTGCCGTTGACGTCGACGGCGAGCAGGATCTGCGTCGGATCGGTCGCCGGCACCGACGGATCGAACTTGCCGTAGCCGAGCGTCTCCGAGTCGTTGCCGTCGCAGAAGGTGATGACGTCGTACTTGCCGTCGGGGTTGTAGCGCGCGTCGAAGAAGCTCTTGAGCACCGTCGGCTGCGAGCACGCGTCGGTGGGCTGAAGGGCCATCGTCGACGCGGGGATGCCGGGCGGCAGGTACGGCGAGCTCGGGTTGTAATAGACGCCGTTGCCCATGGCGCGGGTCAGATCGCGGTTGGCGCGCACGTAGAGCGAGCGGCGCAGCGTCAGGCCCACGCCCTCGCCCGGCTCGTAGAGGAACGACTCGAACGTCGACAGGCGCTCGCCCTGGTCGGTCAGGAGCGCGCGCTTCGGTGCGCACAGCTTTCCGATCATGCCGGGGCCGTCGGCGGCGGTGCAGAAGCCGGAGAAGAAGAAGTCGTGGATCATGCCGAGCGTGTAGGTCATGTCGGGGCCGGGATCGGCGCCCATGACGCCGACGGCGTCGTAGCGGTCGGGGTGGGCCCAGAAGTTCACCGACGAGCCGAAGCCGCCCATCGAGACGCCGGCGAGCGCGCGATAGGTGAAGTGGCGCATCGTCTTCTGCCCCGCCGTCTTGGCGACGGCGATCTGATAGGTCGCGACGTCGGGCGCGTGGAAGTGCACCAGGCCGTGCGCCTTCTCGACGACGATGTTGGAGACCGCGCCGGCGTGCGCCGCCCAGTTGCGCTTCTTGACGAGCACGACGACGCCGAGGTCGTTCGACACCTTGCCCGACGAGTACGGCAGCACGAAGTCGACGCCGTGCGGGAAGGGTCCGGCGCCGGTGAAGGTGAAGGCCGAGCCGACGGTGGTATAGCCGTCGGCGCTGAGGTCGCTGTCCTTCATGACCGTGACGCTGCCGGCTTCGGCGCAGGCGGCGCTGCCGTCGGGTCCGGTGACCGCGGTAGCGCCGCTCGGGATCGCCGCGCTGCACAGAGGCATCGGCTTGGTGGAGCTGCAACCGACGCCGATCATTAATGGAAGGGCATAAACCAGGTACTTCATGGACGCGGAGTGTACTAAAGTCCGCAGCGATGGCGTTTACATTTCCCTCACCCGAATGGGCGGAGGAGTTCAAGAAGCAGGTCCAGCAATCGAGCGCCTACAAGCAGGCCTCCGCGACGTGGACCTTCGGTCCGGTCGCCCTGCTCACGCGCGCTGATCCGACCATCGGACTTCCCGAGGCGATCGGCATGTGGCTCGAGATCGACCGCGGCAACTGCACCGCGGTGCGCGTGGTGCCCGGCGCCGAGGCCGAGAAGGCGCCGTTCTGCATCACCGGCGACTACGCGCGCTGGAAGTCGGTGCTGCGCAAGGAGCTCGATCCGCTCAAGGCCATGATGCAAAAGAAGCTCGAGCTCAAGGGCCAGATGACCACGATCGTGAAGTACGTCAACGCGTCGAAGGAGCTGGTCGAGTGCGCCACGCGCGTGCCGACCGCGTTCCTCGACGAAAAATAGCCGCCCGATGGCCTACGACGCCAAGCTCGGCTTCAGCTTCTACCAGCCGACGCGCGTGCTCTTCGGCGACGGCAGCGTCGGCGAGCTCGGGCCCCTGTGCAAGCGGCTCGGCATCGAGCGCGCGATGGTGGTGACCGATCGGGTGATGCGCGAGCGTACCGACGTGGTGGCGCGCGTCGAGCGCGCCCTCGGCACGCGCATGGGCGCCATCTACGACGGCGTCATCCCCGACACCGGCGTCGCCGTCATCGACGACGGCGCGCGGATCGCCAAGGAGCAGGGCTGCGACGGGCTCGTCTCCGTCGGCGGCGGCTCGGCGATCGACACCGCCAAGGGCATGGCGCTGGTGATGACCGAGGGCGGATCGATCCGCGATCACCACGGCTCGGCGCACCTCCAGCGCCGGCAGACGGCGCACGTCGCGGTGCCGACGACGGCGGGCACCGGCAGCGAAGTGTCGATGTACATGGTGGTCAAGGACGAGCGCGCGCACGAGAAGATGCACTACGTCGACGACCGCCTCATCCCCGATGCGGCGGTGCTCGATCCCGAGGCCACGCTCGACATGCCGGCGCAGCTGACCGCGGCGACGGGGATCGACGCGCTCACCCACGCCATCGAGGCGTACACCTCGCAGAACAAGAACCCGATCGCCGACGGGCTCGCGCTGCAGGCGATGCGGCTCATCGCGCGCCATCTGCCGCGCGCCGTCGCCGAGCCGGCCGACAAGGTGGCGCGCGGGCAGATGCTCGTGGCCGCCAACATCGCGGGGCTGGCGTTCAACTCGACCGGCGTGGGGCTGGTGCACGCGATGGCGCACGTCGTCGGCGCGCGCCACGGGGTGCATCACGGCACCGCCAACGCCATCTGCCTGCCGCACGTCATCCGCTTCAACTCGGACGAGCTCGGCGGTTGCTATCGCGACGTCGCCGAGGCGCTCGGCATCGACGCGCGCGACCTCGGCGACGAGATGGCCGGCGAGGCGGCGGCGCAGGCGGTGGCGCAGCTGGTGGCGCGCATCAAGCTGCCGGGGCGGCTGCGCGACGTCGGCGTGCCCGAGGCCGATCTCGACCAATGCGCGGCGCACTCGCTCGCCGACGGCGCCCTCGTGCAAAACGGCAAGTTCGCCGGCGACAAGCAGCTCGTGCTCGGCGTGTACAAGAATGCTTATTAGGAGCGTGGACCGATGGACGTCGTGACGCTGGACGCGCAGGCCGCCGACAACGGCCTCGCCATGATGTTGCAGGGCCTGCTCGCGGAGAACCTGGCGGCGAGCGACAAGAAGCGGCGCGACTTCGAGTCGATGTCGTCGACGTTCGGGATCGTCGCGCCCGACGCCGAGGTCACCGTCACGCTCGCGTTCGAGGGCGGGCGTTGCACCATCTACGACGGGCTGCGCCACGAGCCGGACCTCGTGATCACCGCCGACTCGGGCAAGATCCCCGAGATGAGCCTGCTGTCGATCCGCTACGGCATGCCCTGGCTGCTCGACGACAACGGCAAGAACTTCGTGCGCGCGCTGGTCAAGCGCGAGATCCGCATCGACGGGTTCCTCCAGATCCCGCCGACGCCGTTGTGGGCGATCAAGAAGGCCAAGGCGGCGCTCGACCTGGTGCGGCTGACGCGCATCCTGTCGGTCAACTCGTGACCGCGGCCGCGGCGCTGCCGGCGCGCGCCATCGGCGTGGTGCGCTGCGCCGTCGCCGAGGGCGTCGACGACGGGATCGCGCGCTCCGTGCCGACAAGCGCATCGACGAGGCGACGAGCGACGCGATCTGTCCCGAGTGCGGCCACCGCCACGCCTTCCGGCGCTCGCCGCTCCTGCTCGTCGGCGGCGCCAGCGGCACCGGCAAGAGCGCGGTGTGCCGCCTGCTCGCCAGCACGCTCGACGAGGTCGTCGTCCTCGAGGGCGACATCTTGTGGGCGCCGCACTTCGAGCGTGACCCGGACATGTACTTCGAAACCTGGTTGCGCGTCTGCAAGAACATCGCGCAGGCGGGCCGCCCAGTTGTCCTCTTCGGCGCGGGCACCGGTTTCCCCGAGAACCTCGAGACGTGTGTCGAGCGGCGACCTGCGACGACGACGTGCTCACCAAGCGGCTGCGACGACGCCCCGCATGGCGCCGGTCGGGCGGCGAGCAGTACATCGCCGATCACGTCGCCTTCAATCGTTGGTTCAAGGACGAGGGCGCGTCGGCCACGCCGCCGGTCGACCTCCTCGACACCACGCACGAAACGGTCGAGGAGACGAGCACGCAGGTGGCCCGGTGGATCCGTGCCCGGCTCGGTGCGCCCAGCGGCGGAGCTGCGCGCCGTTGACGACGTCCGAGATGGGATGCCCATCGTGTAACTAGTTACACGACTCGCCCTACATTCTTTGCGAGCATCCTGCACGCGCCGATGCGAATGCGCCGGTCGGACGGCGGCCCCGACGGTGACACGCACGAGCCGTTAGCGTCGCCGGGGCGACGGTGTTGCCGATGTGCGGCCGTAGAGTTTCAGCCGGCCACGAGATACCGCGTGATCATGTCCGCCACCGCCACCTCCAGCTCCCCCGACGCCAGCTCCTTCGGATAATCCCGCGCCGCCGTCCGCACCGCCGCCATCGTCATCTTCACGACGAAGTCGGCCGCGAACTCGAGGTTCGCCCGCACCGGCTCGCGCAGCTCCCCGATCCGCGCCGCAAAGCCCGCGCGCACCAGCCGCGTCGCCCGGTCCGACAGCTCCAGCCCGAACTCCAGCTGCCCGAGGTGCGGCACCTCCGCGTACCAGCGCCGCACCAGCGTCTCCTTCTCCTGCACCATCGCCACGAACGCGCGCACCAGCTCGCGCACCGCCACCGGCACCGGCGCCTCGATGAGGAGCGCCCCGCGCGACTCCACCATCGCCAGCTCGTCGGCCCACATCTTGTGGACCAGCCGCTCGATGAGCGCCTCCTTCGTCGGAAAATAATGATAGAGCGTGCCGATGCTGACGCCCGCGACCTCGGCGATGCGATTGGTCGTCGCCGCCGCGTAGCCCTCCTCGGTCAACACGCGCTCGGTCGCCGTGATGAGCACGTTCACGGTCTCCTGCGAGCGCTCCTGCTTGGGCGGCCGTCGCGGCGTCGTCTTCGGCCTTCGCGGCATGCCCCCATTATCGAGCAAATCGGCCCGCCGCGCGCACTTTCCCGTCGCTGCGCGCCGTCGAGTGAAGTCGAGTTTTCGTCTGCGCCGGCCCGTGGTGGGATGCCGCCGTGGAGGTCGTGGTCATGAAACGTCTCTCGCTCGCGCTCTTGTCCGTCGCCGTCGGCTGTGCCGGCTGCAATCACTCGCCCGCCAGGCCGATGGGCCTGCTCGCCCCACCCGCCGACGGTCAGGGCTTCCAGATCTCGATGCAGATGGACGCCCCCGCCGGCGGCGAGACCTGGCAGTGCCTCGTCATGAACATGCCCAACGAGGACGTCGCCAACATCAACCGCGTCGAGTCGGTCCAGACCGCCGGCCTGCACCACCTCGACGTCACCGCCCTGCTCTCGACGACGATCGACCCCGGCCGCTACGACTGCAACACGCTCTACGCGCAGCACCCCGAGCTCATGGACCAGGCGACCCTCTACGCCGCCCAGGGCACCGCGCACTCGCAGATCGACCTCGGTCCCGGCGTCGTCGCCAGCGTGCCGCCCGGCCTGCCCGTGCTGTTCGAGATGCATTACGTGAACGCCACCGCCAACGACATCCACGTCGAGGCCGACGTCAACGGCTACACCATCGATCGGAAAGACGTGGTCACCACCATCTCCGGCATGGCCGTCCGCGACCGCCACATCACCATCCCGCCCATGGCCGATCACACCGAGTGGACCCGCTGCGTGATGGACCACGACGTCGACCTCGTGCTCGTCACCACGCACACGCACGCGCTCGGCCGCGACGCGCACATCAGGCTCTTCGACGGCACCAACGTCGGCGACGAGATCTACGTGAACAACATGTGGCAGGCGCCGCCGCTCAAGCAGTTCACGCCGACGATGCACATCGCCGCCGGCACCGGCTTCGAGATCGATTGCCACTACTTCAACGACACCGCCGCCGAGGTCGACTGGGGCTACCTCGCCAAGGACGAGATGTGCAACCTGGTGCTGGTCTGGACCCCCGGCGACGCCAACGCCACGTGCAAGGCAGTGGCGACTTCCGACGGCATTCTCGACCCCTAGCCGCATCTCAGCAGAAATTTTGCGGACCAAAGTCCGCACAGGCACCATCGAGACACATCTATGCGCGTGTGGTCGAGCGTCTGGGTCCGCCGCTTGGGCATCGCTGCCCTGTTGGCCGTCGCGCTCGGCTGGGTGCCCTATCACCTCTACGGCTCGTCGGGCCTCGCGCGCCTCATGCACCTGCGCGCCGAGCGCGACGCGCTCCACGAAGCCAACTTGAAGATGCACGTCGAAAATCAGCGCCTCCGCGACGAGCTCGAGGCGCTCAGCGACGACGACGGGACGCTCTCGCGCACCGCCGTCGAGCGCGCCGCGCGCGACGAGCTCGGCCTGGTCAAGCCGGGCGAGGTCGTCTACCAGGTCAACGAGGCGCAGCGCTGATGCTGCTCGGCTTCAAGCTGCGGCGCCTCCTGTGGCGCGCTCGCCGCGTCACCCTCGATCTATGGGGCGCGGCCACCACCGTCGGTGCCGCCGCGCTCGTCGGCGCCGGCTGGTTTCCCGATCTGCGCGCGTCGTCGGCCGACGTGGGGCCGATCGTGGCCGCCTGCACGCTCGGCGCCCTCGTCGTCATCAAGGTCGCGGCACGGCTGCGCGCGCTGCCGCAGACCGAGCGCGATCTCGCCACCGACGACGGCCGCCGCGATCTCAAGCGCGACCTCGAGCTCGGCGCGGCGCTGGTGGTCGCCACCTACGTGACGCTCGAGCTCTCGGGCGGGCTCGGCTCGCCGATCTATCCGCTGGTCTACGCGATCGTCGCCTTCCTCGTGACCTTCCACCGCCGGCTCGTCGGCGTGCCGCTCGTCGTCGTCACCTTCGGCATGGAGGCGCTGCTCTATCGCGCCGCGATCCACGCCGGCACGCCCGAGCCGCGCGCGCGCCAGGAGGCGCTGTCGCACGCCACGTTCATCGCCTTCTTCGCGCTCACCCACTTCGTGTTCCTGCAGGCCGAGGTGATGCGCCAGCGCCGCCAGCACAAGAGCACGCTCGCCCGCGCCATCCGCACGCTGCGCGACGAGGCGCGCGACTTCCGCCTGATCTCGTCGTCGTTGGCGGCCGATCCCAAGGCGCGCTCGCGCGAGAGCGACGAGGAGCGCCTCGCCGTCGGCGCCGTGCAGGCGATCCACGACACCATCTACTTCACGATCGATCTGCTCAAGAAGTCGCTCGAGCTCAACACCTGCGTGCTGCTCTGGCTCGACGACACCGGCGAGCGCCTGAAGATCAAGGAGCTGGTCACCGACTCCGACTGCGTGGTCGAGACCGCCATCAACGCCGACGCCGGCGCGCTCGGCACCGTGGTCAAGAATCGTCTGCTCGTGAACTTGAAGGATCCCAAGCGCGGCCACCTGCCCTACTACGCCGCTCCCGTCGACGTCAGCTTCCTCGGCGTGCCGGTCATGGAGGACGGACACCTGCGCGGCGTGCTCTGCGCCGATCGCGGCCCGTCGGAAGCGGCGCGGCCGTTCAACGAGCGCGAGGAGGAGCTGGTCCAGCTCGCCGCCGAGCAGATGCTGCGCGCGATCCAGTCCGAGCGCGTCTTCGCCGCCGTCGAGCGCGCCAAGTACGAGCACGAGCGCTTCTTCGCCGCGCTGGCGCGCCTCAACCGCGCGCTCACGGCCGAGGACGTCTGCACGACCACCTTCGAGGCGACGCGCGAGATCTGCGACTTCGATCTCGCCGCCATCACGCTGTTCGACAAGAGCGCCAAGCGCCACACCGTGGTCAGCGCCGTCGGCGAGGTGCCCAAGGGCCTGGCCGGCCTGTCGTTCGGCGACAACGCCGGCATCGCCTCGATGGTGGTCAAGAACAAGCACTTCTTGCCCGCCGGCGGCGAGATCCGCGACAAGGACGCGCTCGTCTTCACCAAGAAGGTGCGCCTCGACGGCATGGAGTCACTGCTCGTCCTGCCGCTCATCTCGCGCGAAGAGGCGGTGGGCTCGTTCGCCGTCGCCGCGCACCGCTCGCGCGCGTTCGGCAAGGACAAGCGCGAGATGCTCACCGTCATCGCCAGCCACGTGGCGGTGAAGCTGTCGAACGCGCAGCTCTACGGGCGCATGGAGGAGATGGCGACCACCGACGGGCTCACCGGCCTCGTCAACCATCGTACCTTCCAGGAGCGCTTCGCCGAGATGCTGGCCCGCGCCGAGCGCACCGGCGGGCGCCACGCGCTGCTGCTCACCGACATCGATCACTTCAAGAAGGTCAACGACACCTACGGCCACCCCATCGGCGACGTCGTCTTGCGCGGCGTGGCCGCGGTGGTGCGCGACTGCGTGCGCAAGATCGACCTCGCGGCCCGCTACGGCGGCGAGGAGTTCGCCATCGTCCTCGAGGGCACCGACCTCGCCGGCGCGCGCCAGCTCGCCGAACGGATCCGCGGTGAAGTGGAGAAGCAGGTGTTCCAGTCGCCGAAGGGCCCGTTCGGCTGCACGCTGTCGCTCGGCATCGCCGTCTATCCCGACGACGGGCGCGACGGCAAGACGCTCATCGATCACTCCGATCAGTCGCTCTATCACGCCAAGCACAACGGCCGTAACCGCGCCGTCGCCTGGCCCGACCTGCAGTCGGGCAAGGTCCAGCTCAAAGCCGTCAAGTAACGCGCGCGCCGTCCCGTATTACGGGACATGCGACACACGATCTTCCTTTCGATGCTCGGTTGGCTGCTTCTGCCGTCGGTGGCGCGGGCCAAGGAGTCACTCGAGTACATCGATCTGTTGAGCGCCGAGGTCGTCGGCGAGATCGCCACGCAAACCTACGACGAGCAGCTCGACAAGCACTTCGTCGGCACGCGCGACGTCGCCGGCCTCTTCGTCGGCGGCGGCATCGGCGTGCGCCCGGTGTTCGTGCTGCCGTCGGGCCTGCGCTTCTCGATCGAGGCCTCGGGCACCTGGGGCCGCCTGCGCGACGCCGATCCCGGCGTCTCCTACTCGACGGTGACGCGCGCCGAGTTCCTCACCGGCCTCGGCTACGAGCTGCACCTCGGACGCAGCGTCTCCGTGCACACCGCCTCGCTCGTCGGGCTCGACGCGGTGTGGATGGATCGCGCCGAGCAGCTCGTCCTGCTCGACGCCACCACGGGCGCGGCCATGGCGTCGACGGCGTCGTCGTCGCTGTCGCGCATCGACCTGCGCCTCGGCCAGCAGATCGGCGGCCACGTCCAGCTCGGAAAAGCGTTCGCGCTCTTCGCCGACGGCACCATCGACTACGACGGGCAGTGGCGCGTGCGCGCAGGCATCGCCATCGGCGAGCGGCTGCGCTAATGTGCGCCGCATGTCCGTCTATCTCAGCCGCATCTACACCAAGACCGGCGACAAGGGCCAGACCGCGCTCGTAGGCGGCAAGATGGTGGCGAAGGACTCGCCGCGCATCGAGGCCTACGGCACCGTCGACGAGCTCAACGCCGTCCTCGGCATCGTGCGCAAGGCCAACCAGGAAGAAGCCGGCCCCGACGCCGCGCGCGCGCGCCTCGACGCCATCTTGCAGCGGGCGCAGAACGAGCTGTTCAACCTGGGCTCGCTCCTCGCCACCTTGCCCGAGGATCTCGATCCCAAGCAGCCGCGCATCGAAACGCGGCACGTCGAGGCGCTCGAGAAGGACATCGACGAGCTCAACGAGAACCTGCCGCCCCTACGCAGCTTCACGCTCCCCGGCGGCGGCTGGGTCAGCTCCTACCTGCACCTGGCCCGCACCGTCTGCCGCCGCGCCGAGCGCGCGGTCGTGCACCTCGCCGGGCTCGAGCCCGTCGACGCCGAGTGCGTGCGCTACCTGAATCGCCTCTCGGACGCGCTCTACGTCATCGGGCGCTGGAACGTGCGCGAGCGCGGCGAGACCGAGCCGCTCTGGACTCCGGAAAAAACCTAGCTCAGCCGAAGAGGCCGACGCGACAGACGTCGGGCACGCAGCCGCACAGCGCGGGGTTGTTCGGATTGATGCAGGTGCAGCTCGCGTTCTCGCCGCACGGCGAGGTGGTCGCGTTGGGATCGCAGGGCAGCGTGCAGAAGTAGGTCGGCCCCTGCGGGATCGGCATGACCGTCGAGCAGATCGACGCCGTCACGCCGTTGCAATCGGGCGACGAGGTCATGCAGTACTTGCCGACGCCCTTGGAGTTGCCGGGATCGCCGGGATGGCCGCACAGCGACGAGACCGTCACCATGTCGTGGACGGCCATCGACATCGACAGATCCTGCGTCCTCGCCGACGTCGAGTCGTCCCCGCAGCCACCGAGCGAGACGAGCGCTACGAACAGTAGACACACGCGCATGCCGCATCGTAGCTGCGGCATGGCGCGTGTCAAATGTCGCTACTCGACGCACTTACCGGGGCTGAAGTCGAGCTCCGTCTGATCGCGCTCGTCGTGCGGCTGTATCGGGTTGTGCGGGATGCCGTGCGGCGACTCGTCCGACCGCACGAACATGGTGTCGACCGCCCCGCACTCGTTGCAATGGGGAGGCGCCACCTCGCTGCCATCGACGAATCCACAGATCGTGCACTTCCAGGTGTTCATTGTGCATTTCAAGCTGCAACGAGCGCGCCATCTGTGATACCCGTAAGCCTCAGAGAGATGCGGAAGACCTTCGTCCTCGACACCAACGTCCTGCTCCACGATCCACGCGCCATCTTCCACTTCGCCGACAATGACGTGGTCATCCCGATCTATGTCCTCGAGGAGATCGACCACTTCAAAAAGGAGCTGTCGGAACGCGGCCGCAACGCGCGCGAGGTGGCCCGGCGCCTCGACGAGTTCCGCAACCTCGGGCACAGCCTGTCCGAGGGTGTGGCGCTGGAGAACAAAGGGCGCCTGATGGTGGCGCTCGCGTCGCGGCCCCTGCCCGATACGCTGCGCGCGTCGACCTCGCAGGACAACAACATCCTCGGCGTGGCGCTCGAGGTGCGCGACAAGACGCGCGACCGTCCGACGGTGCTGGTGACCAAGGACGTCAACCTGCGCATCCGCGCCGACGCCCTCGGGCTCAAGGCCGAGGAGTACAACGCCGAGAAGATCGACGTCGAAGAGCTCTACTCGGGCAACGGCGAGGTCGAGGTCGCGGCGTCGGCGGTCGATCAGTTCTACGCCGAGGGGGCGCTGTCGATCGACGCCATCGGCGGGCAGAACGGCTTCTACGCCAACCAATATTTGTTGCTGCGCGATCGCGAGAACGCGTCGCACACCGCGCTCGGGCGCTTCGACGGGCCCAACAAGAAGGTCGCGCCGGTCAAGAAGCTGCGCGACGGCGTGTGGGGCATCCGCCCGCGCAACAAGGAGCAGCACTACGCGCTCGACCTCCTCTTGAACGACGAGATCAAGCTGGTCACGCTCGTCGGCAAGGCCGGCACCGGCAAGACGCTGCTGGCGATCGCCGCGGGCCTGCAGAAGTGCGTCGAGGAAGGCGTCTACCAGAAGCTCCTCGTGTCGCGTCCGATCTTCCCGCTCGGCAAGGACATCGGCTTTCTCCCCGGCGACATCGAGGAGAAGCTGAACCCGTGGATGCAGCCCATCTACGACAACGTCGAGCTGCTCCTCGGCATGTCGAAGCAGGACAAGAAGGAAGGGCGCTCGCACCAGGAGCTGATCGATCTCGGCTACATCGAGATCGAGCCGCTCACCTACATCCGCGGCCGCTCGATCCCGAACCAGTACATGATCGTCGACGAGGCGCAGAACCTGACGCCGCACGAGGTCAAGACGATCATCACGCGCGTCGGCGAGAACACCAAGATCATCCTGACCGGCGACCCCTATCAGATCGACAATCCGTACGTCGACGCGAGCAACAACGGCCTGACGACGGTGGTCGAGCGCTTCAAGGGCGAAGCGATCGCCGGGCACGTCTCGATGGTCAAGGGCGAGCGCAGCCCGCTCGCCGAGCTCGCCGCCAACATTCTGTAGCCTCAGCGAATTTTACCGCCTTGCGACGTTGAATGGATGTTGCGCGAGGCACGTCTCACCGGCATAGCTTGCTTGGGAGACGACCATGCGAAAGATGATCACGCGACTCGGCCTGGTGCTCGTGGCGGGATGGGTGGCCACGGGCTGTGTGGTGCATGACACCGGCGGCGGCCCGCACGGCGGCGGCCCGGTGCTCGACGCGCCGCGGACGCTCGGCGCGCAGCAGATGGTCGGCTACCGCGTGGCGGCCGGCGCGGCGTCGGAGCTCCCGGCGGGCGACATCGGCTACGTGATGACGGCCAACGGCCAGGGCGGCTATCGGCTGACCTGGAGCGACACGCTCGGCTCGGCCGCGCTGTTCTCGGGCAGCATCACCACCGACGGCGTGTTCGACGCCAATCAGCTGCACGGCTTCTCGGGCGCCGAGGACATCACGCTGTCGGCGGACCAGGGCACCATCACGTTCTCGTCGGCGCCGGGGGCCAACCTCGACGGCGTCGATCTGGTGTCGTCGACCGATCCGATCTACGTCGACATGCAGGTCGATGGCTCGCGCGGCGGATTCGGCATCTACTTCACCGGCGCCGAGTCGGGACGGCTCCTGACGTCGGACTACGATCCGGTCGCCTTCACCTCGCCCTGAATCCCTGTTACAACCGGGCGATGCGACTTCAGGGGGGCGCGCCCGAGCTCGTGGCCGGCGTCGACGGCGCGTACGTCGCGTGCGCAGGCGAGAGGCTGACGGTCTACGCACAGGCGACGCGCGCGGAGCTGGCGTCGGTGGCGCTCGACGGGGCGGCCGACGTCGCGTTCCTCGGCGCCGATCGGCTGCTGGCGGTGGTGCGCGGCGCGGGGCGGACGCAGCTGTGCGGCTATGCGCTGCCGTCGCTCGAGCCGGTGGCGACGCTCGAGCTCGAGGATCGGCTGAGCGTGCTCGCCGCCGTCGCCGGGCGGGCGTTGATCGTGAACGAGAGTTTGGAGCAGCCGCGCCTGGTGGCGGTGACGAGCAAGATCCTCGTCGACACCATCCCGATGCGCGAGCCGCTCCTCCTGGCCGCGCCGGCGCCGGAGGATCGGCTGCTGTCGGCGTCGCGCACGCGCGAGGCGCAGCTCGAGTGTTGGGATCCGCTGGTGCGGCGCGCGCTGTTCCGGCTGAATCTACCGCTTCTGCCCAAGGCCCAGCTGGCCGGCTTCTCGGCGCGGCGGCGCCTGCTGTGGATCGCAGCGGGGGGTCCGGCGGGGTTGATGGAGGTGTTCCGCTTCTCCGACGGGCGGCTGCAGGCGCGCGTGGAGCTGGGCGCGAACATCGTCGGGGCGGCCGGGCATCCCGAGTCGCAGCGGCTGGTGGTGGCGACGCGCAAGAGCGACGAGGCGCCGGTCACGCTCTGGGAGCTCGACTTTCAGGCGGGCGAGCGGCGCGAGCTGAAGGCGCCGATGGCGGCGCCGCAGGCGATGTGCGTCGTCGAGGGCGCGCAGCCGGCGCTGGTGCTGGCGGCCAACGGCGCGGCGCTGACGTGGATGCCGCTCGGCGGCGCCGGGACGACGAGCGCGACGAGCGCGACGAGCCCGATGGTCACGGCGAGCACACCATCGACGCCGGTCGCGACGAGCGTGGCGGCGACGGGCGCGGCGAGCGCGGCGGCGAGCGCGACGAAAGGCCATCCGCGCGTGGTCGATCCGGCGAATTGGCGCGACAAGATGCAGGCCGCGACCGCGCGCGCCAAGGCGGCGACGGCCGCGACCGCGGCCGCACGCGGCGACGACACGCGGCCGGTAACCGACGCGACGGCGCGCGCGACACGAAGCGGCGTGGCGCGCGAGACGCCCGAAGAGCGGCGCGAGCGGGCCGCGCGCGAGGCCAGTGAGGCGCCCGAGCCGAGCGCCGCGCACTGGCGAGACGAGCTGTGCGAGTGGGCCGAGCCGCAGCTGGCCGCGCCGCGCCGCACGCTCGACACACCGACGCTCCCCGACCACTCGTCGTTGGCGACGATCGTGTCGCGCCTGGCGCTCGACGAGCGCGCCGCGCGCGGGCTCGCCCTGCTCTACGGCGCGCGCCTCCTCGGCGCCGGCGACGTGGCCGCGGCCACGGTCGCGCGCGCGCTCGGCCGCGACGGCGACAGCGACGAGGCCGATTGGGACGAGGCGCTCGGCCATGGCCTCCTCGGCCAGCTCGGATTGGCGCGCACACGCAACGGACGCTTCGGCCTGACCGCGGCGGCCGGCCGCTTCCTCGACGGCGCGCCGGCGCGCATCCCCATCCTGGCGGGGAGCCCGAGCGACGCCGAATTGCCCGACGGGATCGTGCGTCTCGACGGCGGCGCCGAGCCGCACGCGCAGATCGGCGAGCGCCTGGCGCACCGCTTCGGCTATGACGTGGCGCTCGTGCTCGTCGAGGGCCCGGCGCCGGCGCGCATGCTCGCCTGGAAGCTCGTCGAGGCGCGCTTGCACGGCGCCTGGCCGCTCGTCGACGTCAGCGCCAAGGCCGCGCGCTGGACGCGCGCGCTCGACGACGGACCGACCGTGGTGATCACGCGCGGCGACGAGGTACCGGCCGAGATCGCGGCGCTGCCGGCGCTATGACCGGCGCGCGTGCCGCCGTCTTCGTCGTCGCGGTGGCGCTCATCGTGGTCGTGCTCGGCTACTTCCTCGCGCGCGGGCTGCATCCGTCGCCGGCGCCGATCGCCCCGAAGACGCCGCCGCCGCCGGCGCCCGCGATCGGCGCCGCGCAGGTGGACCTCGGCCATCCGACGGCGCCGGCGTCGCCGTCGGGTGCGGCGCGTTCGCCGCGCGCGCACGTCGTGCTCTCGGCGGCGTGGGGCGCGGCCCCCGGTCAGCTCGGACGGCGCGTCGATCCGGAGTCGCTCGCCGTCGGTCCGATGAGCTTCTTCGTCGACGCCCACGGCGTCGTCGTGCTCGACAACGTCAACCGCCGCCTCGCCCGGTTCGATGCGAACGGCCGCCCGCTGCCGCCGATCGCGCTCGACAGCGACGCCGCGCAAGATCTGGCGCGCTCACGCGATCGCGTCGCCGTGCTCGATCGCCTGCACGACAAGCGCGTCACGCTCTACGACGCCGACGGCAGCGTGCGCGCGTCGCTGCCGCTCACCATCGCCGGCATCAGCGACGGCGCCGCCGCCACCGGCGTGTTCGCCGATCGCGACGGCGCGCTCTACGTCGAGCGCGAGCACGGCGCCTGGATGCCGCTCGCCGATGCCTCCGGCGATCCCGCGCGTGGGCTCAAAGCGGCGCCGGGCCGTCCCACGCGCGACGGCCGCTTCGTCGCCGCCGCCATCGCCGATCGCGCGTCGGGCCGCGCCACGGTCACGCTCTGGGGCTCGGCCGCGCCGCCGCCGGCGTGGCAGGTCACCGTCGGCTTCGGCGCGCCCGTCATGTTCATCGCGCTCCTCGACAGCGATGCCAACGGGCGCATCTACATCGGTGCGCACACCGGCCGCGAAGCGGCGACGCCGCCGTACGCGATCACCGACGAGTCGCTGACGATCGTGGCGCTCGATCCCGACGACGGGCACGAGCGCGCGCGCCTCACGCTGCCGGCACCGCCGCCGCGCGAGGAGTCCTTCCGCGATTTGTACGTGGGCGACGACGGAACCATCTATTGGATGCGGCGCACCGCCGCCGGCGTGGTCGTCGAGGCCTATCGGCTCTGACTCGGAGTGCTCCGTTACCAGGCTACTTCTTGCGCGACTTCTTGGTGCGACGCTTCTTGGCGCCGTAACCGACCCGCGGATGCGCCTTCCTCTTGCGCTTGCGCTTGCTGCCGACCCACTTGCGATGAGCAGCCGAACGCTGCTTGACCCGACGTTTCACGCGGCGCGCCATGTTCTATTTCCTCCGACGGCGGAACATAGCAAATTCAGATCGATTCGCGCCACTTTTGCGCGGCCGCGCGATCGACGAGCCAGCGCTGATCGCTCGCGTGCACGAGCTGGATCGGCACCGCGCCGGGCGGCTGCAACAGCGCCGTCGCCAGCGCCTCGGCCTTCTCCGCGCCCACCGTCGTGATCACCACGTGCGCCGCCGCCGACAAGACCGGCGCCGTCAGCGTCACGCGCCAGCTCTTCATCTTCTCGACGTACACCGCCGCCGCCAGCGCCCGCGTCTCCGTCAAGACCGGTGTCCCCGGAAACAGCGACGCGGTGTGACCGTCGGGCCCCATGCCGAGCAGCACCAGGTCGAGCGCCGCGTCGCGCACCAGCTTCTGCTGATACTGCGCGGCCGCCTCCTCCGGCGGGCGCTCGCCGCAGATGCGATGCACGCGATCGGCGCCGAGCGGCACGTGATCGAGCAGCGACTCGCGCGCCATGCGGTAGTTCGAGTCGGGGTGATCGGGCGGCACGCAGCGCTCGTCGCCGAAGAAGATCTCGACGCGCCCCCATTCGACGCGCTCGCGATAGGCCGGCGACGCCAGCAGGCGATACATCGCCTTCGGCGTCGAGCCGCCGGCCAGCGCCACGCGCGCGATCGATCGATCGGCGAGCACGCCGGCCACGATGGCAACGAAGGTGTCGGCAGCGGCGCGCGCCACCGCCTCGCCGTCGTCGTAGACCCACACGTCGCCGCGCGCAGTCCTCGTCGGGTTCATGATTGCACCAGGGCGGCCGCGCAGGCGAGGGCGTCGCGGAAGACGGTGTCACGCCCGCGCGAGCCGAGCGCCGAGGCGAGCAGCTCCGCGTCGCTGTGGCTGCGCGCCGGCTGCGAGCGCGGCGGCATGTCGGGCCCCTTGACGTGAATACTGGTGTCGCGCTGCAGCGACCAGACGTCGGCGCCCACGTGCAGCTCGAGCCCGGCGACGCCGTGATCGCCGCCGGGATCAGTCACCAGCTCGAGCGCCACCGGCTTGCCGTCGCGACGCTTGGCCTTCCACGAGCGCGCGCCCTGCTCTTCGCCCACGCGCGCCGTTTCGCTCCAGCCGAGCCGCGACATCAACCAGCCGAGCGCGAGGAGGCCGCGCGCCTGCGTGCCCTTGATGTTCGACACCACGCGCACGCGATCGAGCCGCTCCAGCACCTCGGGATCGCGCGGCGCATCGAACAGCGCCGCGCACATCCCGCGCAAGGGCGAGATCCCGAGCCACGACAGATCGGCGAGCTGCAGCTCCGGCTCGCGTAGGCCGAGCGCGCACAGATCTCCGAGGCCGCGCTCATCGCCGAGCTTGCGCGTGTCGACGATGAGCCGATCGGCCTGGTGGATGAGCTCGGCCACGATCGGCCCCGGCGACGGCAGCGACGTCGTCCAGAACATCGCCGTCGGCGCATCCGAGACCAAGAGCGAGCGCACCAGCGACGGCACGCGCTCGACCGCCTTGCCCGCGGCCCACAGCGTCACCTCGTCCGATCCCGACGCCGGCCCGCCGCCCTCGCGCCGCCGCCAGTTGGCCTCGACCCACGCGCGCAGCCCCTCGGGCTGGTCGGGCTCGGTGCGCATGACGATGGTGCGCGCCGGAATGCGCTGCGCCAGATCGTCGATCACCTTCTTGGCGCGCGTGAAGTCGTCTTTGCCGTGCACGCGCACCACCAGGTTCCACAAGCAGGCGCGCGTCACCGGGTTCGGGATCTGCCCCGGCCGCGCCTCGGCGGCGCGCCGCCACAACGCGGCCAGCTCGGCCTCGATGCGAGCGGGCGACACCTCGATCGCGTCCCCGCGCTCGAACACCTGCAAGCGATCGGTATCGTCGGGCGGCGTCATTACGGCTTTCTCCATACGCGCCCGTCGTCCTCGATCAAGCGGTCCGCCTCCTTCGGCCCCCACGTCCCGGCCGCGTAGTTCGGGAAGTTGGGCGCCGGCAGCGCGGCCCACGCTTTTTCGATGCGATCGATCCACGTCCACGACGCCTCGACCTCGTCGCCGCGCGTAAACAGCGTGCCATCGCCGAGCAGGCAGTCGAGGATCAACCGCTCGTACGCCTCGGGCGGCTCGGCACCGAACGAGGTGCCGTAGCGGAACTCCATCGGCACCGGCAGGAGCTCCATCGTCGGGCCCGGCACCTTGGAGAAGAACTTGAGCGAGATGCCTTCGTCGGGCTGGATGCGGATCGACAGGACGTTCGGCTCGTCGGCGAGCCGCCCGCGCAGCGCCTGACCGAAGATGGCGTGCGGCGCCCGCTTGAAGTGGATCGCGATCTCGGTGACGCGCTTGGGCAGCGCCTTGCCGGCGCGCAGATAGAACGGCACGCCCGCCCAGCGCCAGTTGTCGATGCTGAGCTTGAGCGCGACGTAGGTCTCGACGCGCGAGTCTTTCGCCACGCCCGGCTCGTCGCGATAGGCGATCACCTCCTGGCCGTTGACGAAGCCGCGCCCGTACTGGCCGCGCACCACGAACTTCTCGACGTCCTTCGGCTCGGTCGGCAGCGGGCGCAACGAGCGCAGCACCTTCAGCTTCTCGTCGCGCACCGCCTCGGCCTCGAACGCGACCGGCGGCTCCATCGCCGACAGGCACAAGAACTGGAACATGTGGTTCTGCACCATGTCGCGCAGGATGCCGGCCTGCTCGAAGTAGCCGCCGCGCCCCTCGACGCCGATCGACTCGGCGACGGTGAGCTGCACGTGATCGATGTAGCGCCCGTTCCACAGCGGCTCCCAGATTCCGTTGGCGAAGCGGAACGCCAGGATGTTCTGCACCGTCTCCTTGCCGAGGTAATGATCGATGCGAAAGGTCTGATCCTCGCGCAAGACGCCGTGCACTTCTTTGTTGAGCGCCTGCGCGCTCTCGAGGTCGCGCCCGAACGGCTTCTCGATGATCACGCGCGTGGACGGCCCGCGCTTGTCCTTGTTGATGAGGCCGGCGGCGCCGAGCTGCTTGACGATGATCGGGTACTCCGACGGCGGCGTCGACAAATAGAAGACGCGGTTGCCGCCGGTGTCGCGATCTTTGTCGATCTCCTCGAGCCGCTTCTTCAGGCGCTGGTAGGTCGCCGGATCCTCGAAGGTGCCGTTGACGTAGAAGATACCGTCGGAGAACGTCTTCCACAGCCCGTCCTCGACGGGGCGGCGGCGCGCGTACTTGTTGGTCGCCTCCTTCATCGCGTCGCGGAACTTCTCGTCGGGGATTTCGCGGCGCGCCACGCCGACCACGTTGAACACCGGCGGCAGCAGCCGATCGCGCGCCAGCGAGTACAGCGCGGGCACCAGCTTGCGCTTGGTGAGATCGCCCGAGGCGCCGAAGATCACCATCGTCGTCGGCGCGGGAGTGCGTTCGCCCTGCAGCCCTTCGCGCAGTGGATTCGCCTTCTCGTCCATGTCGCTCCCCTAGTGGCCGTGCGTGTGCAGAATGTCCGGCTCGCTTCTCTCGTATCCTTCGATCTTGCGCCGCATCGGGCCGCCGCAAGTCGGACAGCGCTCGACCGCTTCGCGTTTCTCGAGATAGGACTGCACCACGTCGACGACCGTGGCGTGGCTCCAGGTCAGCGGCGACACCGACATCGGCGCGTTGGTGAACGGATGGACCTGCTCGGCGAGCACGCCCGACGGCAGCTTGCGCGAGTCGACCCACTCGAGGATCTCGACCGCCTCCTGCAGCTCCTCGACGGTCTGCGCCTTGTGCACCGTGTGCAGCGCCAGCCACATGGTGCAGATGAACCACGGGTTGCCGGGCACGTTGTCGGTGTCCTTGGAGACCGCGTGGTAATAGTCGCCCTCGTAGCGCGCGAGGCCGCCGACCTCGGTCTTGCACCACAGCCGATCGCGCACCGCCTTCATGGTCGCCTCGACGCGCACGTCGGCGGGAGGATAGGCACCGAACGCGAAGGCGCCGTAGAGCGAGGCGTCGATGGTGCCGTCGACGGTGATGTTGCCGTCGCCGCCGGCGTTCCCCCCGTCGGAGACATTGCCACCGTCGGAGACGTTGATCATCCGGGCGAAGCGGTTCAGCTCCGGCCGCCACAAGTACTTGTCCATGCCGGCGCGGATCTCGCGCGCCGCGTGCGCGTACCGCTGCGCGGGCTCGACATCGCCGAACGCGTGCGCGAACTCCGCCGCGGCGACGAGGCCGCCGTAGACGGCGGCACACGTGAACGTCAGGATCCCGCGCCGCTCCTCCCACAGATCGTACGACGGCGCCGGCAGCTTGGTGTAGGGCTCGCGGTACGAGACCATGAAATCAGCGGCGCGCCGGATGAGGCGCCCGTAGAGCGGCTTCATCGCGTCGATGTCGCGATAGCGCAGAAAGTGACGCCACATCGCCCACACCACGAGCGCGGTCTCGTCCTCTTGAATCGGCAGCTGCGGCCGACCGAGCTTGATGTCGGCCTGCGAGCCCGTCGTCGACGGAATCGCCGCGATCCACGGATGCCACGACGACGCCAGCGACTTGTCCGGGTTGTACTTGTGCAGGAGATAGCCGTCGCGCGTGATGACGTCGGCGCAGAAGTGGAAGAACTTGAGCGACTTCTCGGGATAGCCGGCCATGTCGAGCGCGTGCGCCACCAGCGCCCCGTCGCGCGGCCAGACGTACGAGTACGTGTCGCGCGCGAAGTGCATGATGTCGGAGTCGTTGGCCGCGATGATGCCGCCGCCCTCGTCGATCTGCGTGGCGATGATGAGGAGCGACCGTTTGTACAGATCGATGATCGACGGCGGCAGCCCGAAGAACTCGGTCGGCTCCTTGCCGACCCACAACTTCCACCACGCGCGCGTGCGCTCGATGAACGACTCCGGCCCGCGCGCCACGACCTTGGCGTTCAGCTCCTTGGCGCCGTCCCACGAGCCCTGCCAGACCTTGGCCGCGCACAGCCAGTAGTAGACGGTCGCCTCGCCGCCGCCCGACGGGCGCACCGCCGCCGAGACCACGCTGTCGACGGCGCCCTGCGCGATCGGGTTCATCCCGAGGTTGCCGTCGTCTTCGGCGTCGCGCCAGGTGCCCTCGCGGCCAGGCGCCCCCTTCTGCCCGATGGCGAAGCGGTCGATGCCATCTCGCGGCCCGTCGCGGCCCTCGACGCGCACGTTGGCGAGAAAGTATCGATAGCCCTTGTAGTGCGTAACGGTGCGCGTCTCCGGATCGTACGCCGCGGTGTCGCCGACGTCGGACTCGCTGATGCGAAAATCGTGGTGCCAGTACAGGCGCACCTCGCGCTCGCCGGCGGCGCGGTTTTGCACGCGCACCCTGCGCATGAGCAGCGTCTCGTGAAAATCGACGCAGTCCGAGCAGTGCAGCGTCAGCGCCAGCTCGTCGTGCGTGCAGACGACGTCGGTGATGAGCGTGTCGCGCTCGTAGCGCCGCTCGATCTTCCAGCCGGTGTCGCGCCGCACCCACGAGAAGCGCCCGTCGACGAACACGCCGAAGCGGAACGGGTAGCCGCCGGCGTGGTTCTCCTTGCCGACGTTCGGGTAATACAGGTCCCGAAGGACGTAGTCGTCATCGAAGAGCACGAGCAGCCGCTCGTTGCCGATCGGAAGGTCACGGGGCATGCGAGCCCCGGACTGTAGCACCGTTCAGTGCGACTGAGGCGGGCGGCCGCAGCCGAGGTTGGCCGGAAGCGCCACGTCGAGCTTCTTCGGCGGCGGCAGCCCGAGGCCGTTCATGAGCGTGATGAACTCGTCGCGCGACCGACTCACGCCATTGGCCACGACGCGGGTGTTGCGCCGCCTCTCGGCGCCGATGGTCGACGACGTCTGCCCCTGGTAGTCGTGCGCCGGGTAGACCACCGTCTCGTCGGGCAGCGCGAACAGCCGTCCGTGAATGCTGTCGTAGAGCGCGCCCGCGTCGCCGCCCTGGAAGTCGGTGCGGCCGCAGGTGCCGATGAGCAGCGCGTCGCCGGTGAACACGCGCGCGCCGCCGTCGCCGGCGAGCACGAAGCTGAGCGACTCGGGCGTGTGCCCCGGCGTCTCGAGCACGTCGAACACGAGCACGCCGAGCTGGAAGCGATCGCCCTGGCCCAGCCGAACCGCCTCGCAGGTGACCGGCGAATCGCGGTGCACCACCGGCTTCGATCCGGTGCGCTCCGAGAGCGCGCCGCCGCCGGTGACGTGATCGGCGTGCACGTGCGTCTCGATCGTGTGCACCAGCCTGAGCCCGTGCGCAGCCACGCGCCCGAGATCGCGCTCGACCTGCTCCGCGACGGGATCGATGAGCGCCGCCACCTTCGCGTCGCTGTCGCCGACGAGGTAGGTATACGTCGACGATTCGGGGTCGAAGAGCTGCTCGAACACGAGCGCCATACCGTCGGTGTACCGCAAAATCCGTGCTCAGTCGACGCTGGCCATGCGGCGCAGCGCCTGCCGGTCGACGGCGCCGTCGGCGCCGTGCGGCAGCGACTCGAGCACGGCGACGCGCGCGGGATGGCGCGGCACCAGCGTCGCGTCTCCGGCGACGAAGGCATGCAGCCGTTCGCCGGCGGCGTCGCGGATCGCCAGCACCACAGCCTCGCGGACGCCCGGCGTCGACGCAATCCAGCGCTCCAGCGCCTCGGGCGCGATCCGCTCGGGCGGCTGTGCGTGCACCAGCCGGCGCCCCTCGCGCTCGACGAGCGCGGCGCGCGTGGCCTCGGCGTCGTCGAGATAGCCGAGCATCGTCGTCGGCCCGACCTCGATCCAGCCGTCGCCGCGCACCGCCGCATCGCCGGCCACGCGCAGCGCCTCGCCGGTGTCGTAGGCGCGCGCGATCTTCGCGCCCGGGAACGCGCGCGCCAACGCGGCCACGTCGCCGTCACCCACGAGCACGACACGCGGAAGCGGCATGCCCGCGATCGCGAGCAGCTCCGCCATCGAGCCCGCCGCGACGTTGGCCCCGGCCGCGCCATGATCGAGGATCGCCCCGCCCGCACGCAACGTCGCCAGCGCCGTCGTCAGCCCGGTCACGCTCGCGAGCGATCCCACCATCGCCAACCGCGACGCCGCGTCGAGCCCATCCTCACGCGCGATCGCATCCACCGCCACGCCGAGCCCGGCGCGCGAGTGCACCGCCTTGCGCAGCCCCGCGTCGACGATGAGGCACGCCTCGCCGCCGAGCTCGCGCCGGCTCGCATCGATCGCCACCACGTCGAGCCGATCCTCCGCCGCGTCGCCCACGATCACCGCGAGCGCCCGCGCCGCCGCCGCCTCGCGCTCGAGCGCGGCCGTCCCGCGCCGGAGGTCGAGCGGCATCGCCACCGCGCCCGCCTCCAGCACCGCCAGCACGCTGGCCACGAACCCCGCCGTGTCCTCGACGGCCACGCCGACGATGCGCCGCGCCGGGTCGCCCACGCGCTCGCCGACCACCTGCATCACCGCGGCCGACGCCATCGCCAGCGTCCCAAACGTCATGGTCTGTCCGTCGCGACGGACCAGCGCCGGCGCATCCTCTTTGGCCTTTTCGGCGATGAAGCTGAGCACGGCGGCTCCTATATCAGTGGCGACTCTGATTGCACAGGGGTCGATACACCTGGGGACGGACTCCCCAGAGGCACCGGCGCCACAGTTGTAAGTCTTCGATTCGCCTTTACAATAGCTGGGCGTCAGGTTTGCATTGCGCCATGAGCGTGGTCCCGCCCACCAGCTCTTCCGCCGCGATTCCGGTCGCGGGGAAGCAGCCCATACCCGGGCTGCCCGATTCGGTCGCCGCCGACTCACGCTATCGCGTGCTCGGCGAGCTCGGCCGTGGCGGCATGGGCGTGGTCTACGAGGCGGTCCACTGCGAGACCGGCGAGCGCGTCGCCATCAAGACCCTCTCGTCGAAGCGTGAGGGCCTGCTCCGCTTCAAGAACGAGTACCGGCTCGCCTCGCGCCTGACCCATCCGAACCTGGTGAGCTTGTACGACCTCGTCATCGCCGACGACTGCTCGTACTTCGTGATGGAGCTGGCCCAGGGCGTCGACTTCCGTCGCTACGTGCGTGGCTCTTCGCGCGCGGCGAGCGGCGTGAACCTGCCGCGCCTCTACGCCGCGTGCGCGCAAATCCTCGACGCGCTCGAGTGCCTGGCGACGGCGGGCATCGTGCACCGCGATCTGAAGCCGTCGAACATCATGGTGTCCGATCGCGGGCACGCGAAGATCCTCGACTTCGGCCTCGCCGGCGCCGCCGACACGCCCGACTTCTCCGACGCGATGCTCGCCGGCACGCCGACCTACATGAGCCCGGAGCAGATCGACGGCCGCCCGCTCGACGCGCGCAGCGATCTCTACGCGCTCGGCGCCGTCGTGTACGAGATGATCTGCGGCGAGCCGCCGTTCGGCGGACCGCAGCGGCAGGTGCTCAACGCGCAGCGCTACCAGCATCCGGTGCCGCCGTCGGATCGCGTGGAGGGCGTGCCGCCCGATCTCGAGCTGTGGGTCCTGCGCCTCCTCGCCAAGCGGCCCGAAGAGCGCTTCGCTTCGCCGCGCGCCGCGCGTCAGGCGCTCGAAGAGTGCGGCGCGCCGCCGACGCCCGCGCGCCACCGCGCGCGCGAATGGGGCTCGAACCAGTTCCCCGCGCTCACCGACGGCGGCATCGTCGGGCGCGCCGCCGAGCGCAGCATCCTCGCCGACCTCCTCGCGCGCACCAGTGACGGCGAGTGCCACATGGCGCTCATCTCCGGCGAGTCGGGCTCGGGCAAGAGCGCGCTCGCCGAAGCCGTCCTCGACGAGGCGCGCGACGCCGGCTGCATCGTCCTGCGCGGCGCCTGCCGCGAGCACGAGGCGGTCACCTACAACGCGTTCGATCAGACCGTCGACGGCGCGGCGACGCTGCTCGAGCGCGCGGTGCAGAAGGGCGAGCTCGACAAGACGCAGCTCGCCGACGCCATCGGCGGCGATCTGGCGCTCCTGGCGCGGCTGTTCCCGGTGTTGCGCGAGCTGACGACGGCCGAGACCGTCGAGATGCTGCCGGTGGAGGTCGATCGCGAGCGCGCGTTCGCAGTCGTCAAGCGGCTGGTCGAGCGCGTGACCGCGCATCGGCCGGTGGTGCTGCTGCTCGACGATCTGCACTGGGCCGACGAGGACTCGCTGGCGCTGCTCGCCTATCTGCTGCGTGCGCCGACCACCAAGCGCCTCTTCGTGATGGCGACGGCGTGGCCGCCCGGCGAGTCGGACGGCGAGGCGCTCGATCGCTTCCTGCGCAAGATGCGCCGCCCCGGCGGCGACGAGGTGCTCACCCAGCTGTGGCTCGGCCCGCTCGACGCCGAGGACGGCGCGCGCGTGGTCGAGAGCGCGCTGCGCCAGTCGGCCGAGTTCTCGCCGCAGGCGATCGCGCAGATCTGCAAGGAGGCCGCCGGCAACCCGTTCCTGCTCGTCGAGCTGGCGCGGCTGCACTCGGAGCATCCCGAGCTCGACATCCCGACGGTGTCGATGGTCGTGCGCCGCCGCTTGTCGATCCTCAACGTCGACGAGATGGCGCTCGTCGAGCTGGCGGCGATCTCGCCGGGCCCCGTCGACGCCGAGCTGTTGCGCGCGGCGCTGCTCGAAGATTCACGCGCGCTGTCGCTCGAAGGCGCCGGCCTGCGCCGCTTGTGCGGGCTCAAGATCCTGCGCGAATCGAGCCGGCGCGGCACCTCGCTCGAGGACGAGCGATACGACTTCTACCACAACCGGATCCGCGAGGCGATCAAGGCCGAGATCCCCGAGCCGCGCACGCGCATCCTGCACCGCCGCCTGGCCGAGACGATCGCGCAGCTGCGCCCCGAGGACGCCGAGTCGCTGGTGCGCGAGCTGATGCTCGCCGGCGAGGAGGCGCGCGCGGCCGCGCACGCCGAGGCGGCGGCCGACGCGGCCATTCGCAAGCTCGCGCACGCGCGCGCCGTCGATCTCTACGCGCTGGCGCTGCGCCACTGCAAGGACCCGACGAAGGCGGCCTACCTGCGCCTCAGGCTGGCGCACTCGCTCGAGGGCGCGGGGCGCTTCCGCGACGCCATCGAGCACTATCGCGGCGGCCTGCCCGGCGCCGACCTGCCTCCGATCGACCGGCTTTGGAACAAGATGCACCTGGCCAACTGCCTCATGGTCGACGGCGACCTCGACGCTTCGTGGAAGCTGTGCGGCGAGGGATTGGCCGAGCTCGGCCACAAGCCGGAGCGGCCGCGCCTCTTGCGCGCGCTGTCGGTCTTGTGGCTGCTCGTGCGCGTCATCATCGGCGGCCGGGTCAAGAAGCCGCCGCGCCCCGTCGACGATCCGGAGACGGCGGTGCGCCTCTTCACCTACTCGATGGCGATCCCGCACTACCAGTTCACCTCGCGCAACCTGGAGCAGCTCGAGTTCGCGCTGCGCTATCGCCTGCTCGGCGCGCGCTCGCCGACGCCCGAGGTGCGCCAGGAGGCCGAAGCGACCTCGCTCATCCTGCTCTTGCCGTTCGCGCATCTCGGCGGCCGCATCTCGCGTCGCGTCGAGTCGCACTTCGCCGCGCTCGAGGAGGGGGCGACGCGCGTGGCCGGCGATCGCGCGCGCATGTGGCTGCCGCTTCTGCGCGCGCTCTACGAGGTCGTCTCGGGGCGGCCCGATCGCTCGCTCGCGTGGTGGGAGGAGTTCCACGAGCTGCGCATCGCCAAGACCGGCTACGTCGCCTTGCAGCGGCAGAACGCGCTCTTCCTCGCCGGCGAGTACGACAAGTTCGTGGCCGACGTCTCGCGCGGCGCCGCGCATCGCGCCGAGGCGCTCACGCCGCTCGACATCGTGCGCCTGGCCTACATCGAGCGCATGCGCGGCGACAAAGAGACGGCGTGGCGCCTCTTGGCCGACGTCGAGAACGTCGACCCGGCGGAGCTGCCGTGGACGCACCGCTCGCTGTTCACCTATCAGCTCGTGGAGATGAAGCTGCTCGACGGCGACGCCGAGGCGGCGGCGCGGCTGGCGCGCACCATGCTGCCGCGCATCCGGCGCAGCGCGCTCTCGCCGACGACGGGCGCGTTCGAGTGCGCCGACGGCGTGGTGCGCTCGTTCCTCGCCGAGGCCCATCGCCTGGCGCGCATCGGTCAGCTCGACGCGGCGCGCGCGCTGGTCAAGGAGGCGGAGCGCGCGCTCAAGCAGACGCCGGCGCTGGAGCCGCCGCTGTTCGCCGCACGCATGCTCCACGATCGCGCGGTGGTGGCGCTCGCGCTCGGGCGGCGCGCCGAGGGCCTGGCGTTCCTCACCGAAGCCGAGGAGCAGTCGCGCCACGGCGCCATCCCGTGCGCGCGCATGCGCCTGCTCGAGGATCTCCTCGACGTGCTACCGCCGTCGGATCCGCGGCGCAACGCCATCTTCGCCGAGGCCAACGAGATGTCGGCCGCGCGCAAGTTCACGCCGCGCCGCTGGCGCGCTCCCTGGCTCTTCCCGCTCGACGACTAGCGGGCGTCTACCGCATCGCGTGCTTGTGGCCGCGCGCGCGCAGCCACGACGCCAGCGGCGCCGTCTCGCGCGTCTTCCACGCCACGCACTCCTCGACGTCTTCCTTGGCCTGCGCCAGCCGCCGCTTGATGCCCGGCAGGTGCTTGTCGCCGAAGAAGGCGAGCGCGTCCTTCAAGAGGTCCGCGTCGCAGAAGCCACCGACGGCGCCGACCACGCGGATGAGCAGGTTCTCCGGCACCTTCGCCGACAGTGCCGGCCAGCTCGTCTTGACGAAGCTCCAGGTCGCGCGCCGCGACCACGGATGGCCGAGCGAGGACGTCAGCACCCGCCACGCGTCCTGCGAGCGCACCTCGGGCGTGAGCGTCAGCTTGAGCGTGTCCTCGACGAGCGCCGGCGCCTGGAAGAACGTGAGCGCGGTCTGGAAGCGCTGACGCTCCTCGGGCGTCGTCGCCGCGGTCATGCGCGCGCGATAGCTCTGCCAGCGCGCCGCATCGCCGCCGCGTGCCGCCAGGTCGACGACGGTCGAGGCCAGCGTCGCATCCACGCTCGACGGATCGCCGAGATAGCGCGACAGCTCGCGCCCCGCCGCCGACAGCACCGACGGCACGTCCGCGTCGCCGAGCGTGTCCCACAAGGACGCGCGCAGCTGGCGCCGCTCGACCGACTCGCCGGGGTGCGCCTCCCAGCCCAGCTCGTCGAGCGCGCCGCCGAACACCTCCGACACGAAGCCGCGCCAGCGCTCGCGATCGGCCGGCGCGACCAGCTCGTGCCCGATGCGCGACAAGCGACGCCGCACCTCCTGCACGACATTGTCGTTGGGCTCGCCGCGCAGCTCGGCGACGAGGTCGAGATAGGACACGAGCGGCGCGCGCCCGTCCCGCACCAGCGCCCACACATCGGCGACGAGGTCCACGCGCTCGACCGGCTGCAGGCTCTTCTCGGCCGCGCGCCCGAGCGCCGCCAGCGTCGAGGCGTCGTAGCGCACGCGATAGAACCCGCCGGAGTCGGCGTCGGCCAGCGCCCACGGCTCGCACGTCGGCGCCACCACGCGCGTCTCCGTCGCCGCGCGCATGAGGCTGCACGACGCCGTCGACGGCGTGCGCGCGCACACCGGAATCGGCCACGCCGGCTCCACAACCGGGGCTCCGCCTTTGGCGGAGCTCGGCGGCGTGGCCGAGGCGTCGCGCGTCTGCGCCAGCACCAGCTCGGTCTTGCCGCTGTTGCAGCGCGCCGTCGCCGTCAGCAAAGGATGGCCGGCGCGATCGATCCAGCCGCGCGCCACCTCGCCCACCGGCTGGTGCGACACCGCCGCGAGCGCGCGCCACAGATCGTCGCCGGTGGCGTTGCCCTCGGCGTGCGCGTGCAGATAGTCGCTCACGCCGCGGCGCCAATTCTCCTCGCCGAGCCAGCGCTCGAGCATGCGCAGCACCGACGCGCCCTTCTCGTAGGTGATGTTGTCGAACGCCTCGCGTGCCTGCTCGGGGTTGGCCACCGGCATGTGGACCGGATGCGTCGCCGCCAGCGCGTCGGTCGCCAGCGCGCCCTCGCGTCCGCGCGCGAACTCGAGCCACGGCTCCCACGCCGGATGCAACGCCGCCTCGGCGCGGTTCTCCGCCCACGTGGCGAACGCCTCGTTGAGCCAGGTCTCGTCCCACCACTGCATGGTCACGAGATCGCCGAACCACTGGTGCGCCATCTCGTGCGCGATGATCATCGCCACCCGGCGCTGCGTCTGCGGCGCCGCCTGGTCGTCGAGCAGGAGCGCCGCCTCGCGGAAGAAGATGGCGCCCGCGTTCTCCATCGCGCCTGCCTCGAAGTCGGGCACGGCGACGAGATCGAGCTTGCCGTACGCATAGGGCACGCCGAAGTACTTCTCGTACCAGGGCAGAAGCTCGGCCGCGTACTCGAGCGCGTGCTTGGCCAGCGCCGCCTTGCCCGGCGTCGTGATGACGCGGATCTGCGTCTTGCCCGCGGTGGTGTGGCTCTCGACCAGCGGCCCGACGGCGAGCGCGACCAGGTAGGTCGACAGCCGCGGCGTCTCGGCGAAGCGCACCGTCTTCTTGCCGCCCTCGACCTTCACGCTCGCGATCGGCGTGTTCGACACCGCCAGGTGCGCGGGATCGACGACCGCCGTCATCGTGAAGCGCGCCTTGAGCGCCGGCTCGTCGAAGCAGGGAAACGCGCGCCGCGCATCGGTCGGCTCGAAGTCGGTGAAGGCGTAGCGGCGCCCCTCGGACTCGGCGTGATAGAAGCCGCTCAGCTTGTCCGACAGCTTGGCGTGCCAGGTGAGGTCGAGCGTGGCCGCGCCGGCCGGCAGCGGCTTGGCGAACGTCAGCGTCAGCGTCTCGCCCTCTAGCCGGATGGCGGCGACGTCGCTGCCGACGCTGGCGCGGGTCACGGTCATGTCGGCGGCGTTGAGCGTCACCGTCGACGTCGGCTTGGGCACGCGCAGCGCGATCCGCTCCTGTCCGTCGAACGTGCCGGCGTCGAGGTGCGGCGCCAGCGTGATGGCGTAGCGCTCCGGCACCGCCTCGAGGGGCAGTCGGCCGGGAGCTGCAAGTGCGGAGGATCCGAGGAGTGAAGCGACGACCAGGACGTGCGGGGCGAGCCTCATGGAACCTTTACATAGCCCATCCACAGCTGCGATGCAGCGTCCGCAGATTCCGAAATGACATCAATCTCGATCACCGTCCCCGAGCGCAGCGTGTCGAACGGCGTCACCGTGATCGGGATGGTGTCCCCGGCGTGTGCCGTCCCCTCGGGCGGCTCGACGTCGGCGTCGCTCGACGACGCGGTCCAATGGACCTCGCCGACGTCGCCGTAGGCGAACACGTCGAGGCGCGCGTCGATGGCCGCCGACGAGCCGGCGGCGCCGAGGATGGTCGCCGGATCGAACGCGACGTTCCAATAGGGGTGATCCCACGGCAGCGGCAGGCAGGGATCGACGTCGCCCATCGCGGCGCGCTTGTCCGAGTACAGGCGCTGCACCCAGTAGCGGCGCCCCGCCGGGTGCATCGTGTCGGGCGGCACGTCGATCGGCATGTCCTCGCCGAACTCGCACAGATCGGCGACCTCCTGGCCGGCCGGGCTGTTGTCGCGGATGCCGCCCGAGTTGTCGGGCAGCGGATCGGTCGCGGCCTCGGCCGCCTCGTGGCTGAACGTGTCGGTCAGCCCGTCGAGCACCTCGCCGGGCGTGCCTTTGCAGCGCGCGTTGACCGAGTAGGCGACGGCGCTGGCCGAGTTCTTCCCGTGCTCGTGATAGCCGAGGAACGCGCCGCAGCTGACGAATCCGCCGCCCAGGCTCACCGTCGTCTCCGACGGCGGGAAGAAGGCCACCTGCGTGTTGGCGTTGCCGGTGATCTGCCCGCTCGTGACCAGCATCGTCGAGAGCCCGGCGAGCGTGGAGTCGCCGATCGACGCCGGCGGCGCCGTCGGCAGCACGATGAGCCCCTTGGCGGTGCCCTCGCCGATGCCGTATTCGCCCATCGACGTCTTCCAGTAGTCGGAGTGCAGCATCCAGTCGGTGAAGTCGACCAGGTCGGCGCCGAGCTGCTCGTCGCCCGGCCAGACGACGATCCAGATCTCCGGCGCGGTCTGCACCGGCGCGGTCGTCGTGTTCTGCAACCGCCACAGCGGCGGATGATCCGTCGGCGCGCGGGACATGTCGGGCAGGACCGTCATGTCGGCGTTGCCCTTGCCGCCGCCGTTGTCTCCACAACCGGCGACGAGCAGAAGCGCAATCAAGATCGAGCGTCCACGCATTGTCTCTACCTTGCCACAACCGTGCGGTGGCGAGTAAACGGCGTTGGTCGCAACCTTCCGTCACCGGAGGGGATTCCCCCCCGAGCGGAGGGTCCGGGCCCCTGCCGCGGCCCTTCCGACGCGCGTGGCGCCGGCCTAACTACGTGGAACACCGTCGCTGTCAACACGGCCTGACCCTTGCTCATGCGGAACGACGTGCGCCGGTCGGCCTTGCTCCTCATGATCGCATTCGGCGGCTGCACCGGTGCCGCGTCTGGCGCCGGCGCGGTCACCGAAGAGATCATCGGCGGCATGAGCGACGTCGCCGATCCCGGCGTCGTCCTCCTCTATATGTCCGTCCCCGGCCAGCAGGGCGGCGAGCTCTGCACCGGCGAAGTCGTCTCGCCGCACGTCGTGCTCACCGCCGCGCACTGCGCGGGCGGCGAGGATCCGAGCATCACCAACGCCAGCTGGAACGTGTACCTCGGCGACGACTTCGGCCGCGCGACGACGGCGAACATGTTGCCGGTCAGCGCTGCCCACTTTCACCCGCAGTTCAACTCGAGCGATCTCGGATCGGGCAACGACGTCGGCGTGGTCATCATGCGCGATGCGCTGCCGTCGTACGTCCCGACGCTGAGCTACAACCGCGCGTCGATGGACAACCTCGACGGGCGCACGGTGCGCTTCGTCGGCTACGGCCTCGACAACGCGACCACGCAGACCGGCGGCGGCATCAAGCGCTCGACGACCACGACGCTCACCGACCACACGGCGCTGATGCTCCACTTTTCCGACGGCGCGCACGAGACCTGCAACGGCGACTCGGGCGGCCCGGCGTTCATGAGCCTCGGCGGGCAGGAGATCATCGTCGGCCTGACGTCGTACGGCGACGTCGCCTGCGCCGAAGGCGGCTACGACACGCGCGTCGACGCGTTCGCCGACTGGATCGATGGCTGGATCGCGCAAGCGGATCCCGGCTTCCAAGGTACGCCACCGTCCCCCTCCGGTGGCACGCAGACTCCCCCGACGTCGTCCGCGACGCCGATGCCCCCCTCGTCGACGGGCGCGGGCGGCGTTGGGGCGAGCTGCGGTTCTTCCGGCGACTGCGCCGGCCCCGAGGTCCACGGCGGCTGCGCGTTCGTGCCGACGCGCGCCGGCGCTGGAGCCGCGGCGCCGCTGGTCGCCCTCATCTTGCTCGCCGCCGCTCGGCGGCGACGGAGGCGCACGTGAAGTTGGAGCCCAAGAAGCACATCGCCGACGGCGTGGTCGCGGTCGAGGATCGCGACGCGTTCGTCGCGCGGCTCACCGCCGAGCTGCCCGAGGCGCGCGTGATCAAGCAAATCATCGACGATGATACGGCGCGCGTGATTACGTTCGAGCTGTTGACGGTGGAGGAGTAGCCGGCACCGCCGCCCACGCCTCGATGCGCTCGCGCTCGTCGTCACGCAAGCCGATCAGCTCCAGCCCCGCCAGATAATGTCCGCCGTCGCGCCGGCACCAGGCCACGCGCGCAGACAAAGTCAGCGGCCCCGGCTCGCCGAGCTCGAGGCGCACTACCATGAGCGCGCCGGTGTCGAGCGGCCCGGGCACGCGCAGCTTGAGCCCGCCCGGCGAGACCTCCTCGGTGAAGGTCGCGTGCATCGTCGCCACCGGCGCCAGCTCGACCTTGAGCTTGCGCTGCGCGCGCGAATGCTGGCGCGCGACCTGCGGCGGCGGAGGCGGCGGTTGCGGTTTGGCCAGCCGCGTGCGCAGCTCGCGCCAACGCGCGCGCTCGGCCTCGTTGGCCGTCTTCGCCGACACCTTCAGGCTGAGCGCCTGGAACTCGGCCAGCTCGTCGGGCGACCCCACGCGATCATTTTAGCACGTAGTCGCGCAACAGCCGGACCGCGATGGATCCGTGCCCGACCAGCGCCTCGTTGAAGGTGCGCTGCTTGAAGCTCGCCCCCACCTTCTTGCGGTAGTCGGCCTCGAGCGTCTCGATCTCGTCGAGCCCGAGGAAGTACTGGCACAGCTGCGTCGAGTCGAGCTTGGCGCGCTTGAGCTTCTTCTCGGCCTGCGCGCGCGGCTGGAAGCCCTCCTCGACCATGAAGCGCACCGCCTCGTCGTCGGTCATGTGGCCCGACTGCAGCTCGATGTCGAGGACGGTGTTCGCCGTCGAGATCATGATGCCAATGAGGTTGTAGACGCGGAAGCGGTCGTTCTTGTCGCCGCCCCAGCCGAGCTTGACCATGAGCCCCTCGCCGTAGACGGCCCAGCCTTCGACCATGGGGCCGTTCCACAAGACCGCGCGCAGCGGGTTCAGGTTGCGCTTCGAGTAGAAGTACTGCGTGTGATGGCCGGGGTAGGCCTCGTGCGCGGCGACGAGCTGGACCTGGTAGTCGTTCTGCCCGCGCAGGTAGGACTCGACCTTGTCGGCGGGCCAGGTCGGATCGATCGGATCGACGTAGTAGGTCGCGTGCCAGTTGGGGTTGTGCAGGAGCACGCCGGGCGCCAGGTACTCGGCGGCGACGGCGCCGCGCTTGAAGACCGGCATCGGCTCGACGCGCAAGGTGTCGCGCGGCGGCAGGCCGATGAGATCGTGCTTGCCGATGAACGCGCGCAGGGCATCGAGGTTGCGCGCGTGCGCGGCGACGAGCTCGTCGGGCTTGGGATGGTCCTTGGACAGCTCGTCGACGACGCGCTGGATCACCTTCTGCTGCTCGGCGGGCGGCGGCTCCTGGGGCCAGCGCTGCGCGTACATCTTCTTGCACAGCGTATAGAGCTCGCCGCGCGCCTTTTGGAACGCCGCCTTGGCGCGCGGCAGCACCTCGGCCGGAGTCATCTTGGTCTGCAGCGCGAGCGGGAACTTCTTGCCGTAGAGCTTCTCGCCGAGGCGCCAGTCGCCGTCGGCGTGCGGGAGCAATTCGGTCTCGAGGAACTTCTGATACTTCTCGAGCGCGGCGACCGCCGCCTTGTACTGCGGCCCGTCGCCGACGAAGGGCTTCACCTCGTTGGCGAAGAACTCGAGGTTGCCCTTGTTCGCCGCGATGCCCTGCTCGGCGTAGACCTTGGGCGTGTGGCGCGTGCCGCGCGGATGGGCGAGCGCCGCCTCGACCGCCGTCAGATACTTCGGCAGCGCGGCGAGCTCGGCGAGCACCGATTTCTTGCGCTCGGCCTCGGGCGCGAAGTCGCCGTGGATGATGTCCGAGAGCCGCCCGCCGACGATCTCGCGCGGGTCGTAATAGGGGAACGAATCGTAGAGGCGGGGATCCCACTCCCAGTCGCGGATCTCGTGCAGGTAGAGGAGCTCGAGCGCGAT
>DATNAQ010000118.1:0-91385 GCA_035607415.1 Polyangia bacterium | reverse complement strand
CAGTCGATCGAGCGCATCGGCGCGCGCCGGCTCCTCCGCGAGGAGCGCCAGCCAGCCTTCGAAGTCGTCGTCGTCGGGCAGGGTCGGCGCGATCTCGTCGCCGACCGCGTCCTTGAGCTGGCGCGCCAGCTCGGCCACGTTCTCGGCGGAGAGCACGCGGATGCGATAGGCCGCGTACAGCTCCTCCTTCTCGACGGCGCCGAGCCCCGGCAGGACCGCGAAGTGCTCGACCTCGCCGGCGCGCGCGCCCGACAGCACGCGCTCGAGCAGGATCGCCAGGTCCGGATCGCGCCCGTCGAAGCCGACGAAGAGGAAGCTGCGCGAGCGATAGAGATCGTGCGCGACGGTGCGATAGCCGCCGTCGGCGAGCGCGGTCTGCAGATCCTCGGCCGACCAGACGATCGAGTCGGCGCGCGACGGATCGCCGAGCGCCTTGAAGACGAAGCGCAGCTTGCCGTCGTTCTTGAGCGCCTCGTGATCGCGCGGCGTGTAGATGCGCGGCGCCACGCCATCCTTCGTGAACGCGCGCTCGAAGGCGTCGTCGTAGGCGGTGGTCACGATGGCGCGGAACGGCAATTCCCCGAGCAGGCGCACCGTCTCGGACAGCTCGGCGAACGGCGCCGCTGCCTTCTTCAGCTCCTCGGCGAAGCGATCGCCGAGCCGGCGGCGCACGAAGCCGGCGGCCGCGAGCGGGCGCGTGTCGAGAACCTGGCGCGCGCCGTCCGCGTCACTCTCGGGCAGCTCGGCGAGCAGCTTGCCGACGAGCGCGCGAAAAGTGCGCTCGCCGTCGGCCGCGCTCAGACGTGAGCCCGCGCACAAGACGCAACGCCCCGTGCGCAACCGTTCGACGAGATCCGTGATCTCCGTCGACGACGAAGGCATCGTTGCCAGATCTATTGGCATCTCCGCCTCCTTCGGCTGATCGGTCGCGCCCCCATCCACGAAACCGCCGTTCGCCATGTGCACACTCCCGTCCGCAGGACGAGAATGCGCGTATCACACATGTAACCCGGGTTTCAATTGTTACGAACCGCTACTCGACGATTTTTCAGTCGGTTTCCCCCATATCCGTGGGGAGACCGCCGCCGCGGACGGCCACATTGCCGACGGTGCAGCTGTTGTCGAGGTGGATGGCGGCCGAGTTTGCCCCCAGCAGGGTCACGCCGCCGAGGGCACGCACGATCAAATGCACGAGGGTGTCCTTCGGATAGCCGTTCGGGAAGGTGACCTCCACCGAGACGTGCTCGACGCCGGGCGCCATCGGATTGGGCACGTGCGGAAACTTCTGGTCGAGCGGGATCATCGGGTCGGTGCTGACGACCTCGATCGTATCGGCGAGCGGCGACGTGTCGAGGAGGCCGACCTGGAGCAGCAGCGTGCCCGGCTTGCAGGACGCGGAGTCGGAGCAGGCGACGAAGGCGGTGGCGATGATCGACAGCGCGAGCACGCCGATGGCGATGAGGAGGTTCCAGCGCATGCGCATTGCTATAGCACGTTGACCGCTTTGCACGCGGCGGCTAAAACCGGTGCGTGCTCGCAGCGGTGCGCGACATCTACCGGCAGTCGAAGAAGAAGCGCGACAACTTCTGGACGGAGTGGATCTCGCGTCCGCCGGCCGCGCTGTTGGTGTGGATGCTCAAGGAAACGAGCGTCACGCCGAACCAGGTTTCGTTCCTCGCCATCGGCGTGGCGGCGGGCGGCTGCGCGACGCTGATCTTCTGGCGCACGTGGCTCGGCCTCGTCGTCGCGGGCCTGCTCTTGCAGCTGGCGTACGTGATCGATTGCGTCGACGGGCAGCTGGCGCGGCTGAAGTCGCTGGCGTCGCCGGTGGGCGCGCTGCTCGACTTCATGCTCGACGAGGTCAAGGCGTTCATGGTGATCGCGTCGGCGGCGGCGCGGCTCTACCTGCAGACGCCCAGTGCCACCGACGGCGCGCGCTGGCTGCTCATCGGGCTCGGCGGGCTGTTCGCGGCGGCCGTCGGCATCACGCTGACGACGTTCATGCGGCGGCCGGAGTATCTCGACGCGATCGGCGCGCCACCGCTGCCGCCGGCGACGGAGCGTGGCGGACACTTTGATAAGTTGGCGCCGAAGTCGCTGTCGCCGGTGGCGCTGGTCGAGGCGCTCGGGCGCTACGTGCTGCACTATCCGAGCTGGTTCCTCTTCGTGTGCGCGTTCAATCGGCTCGACATCTTCTTGTACGCGTATCTCGGCGCGCACGTGCTGTACCTGGGGCGCGCGAGCCTGACGATCCTCTTGAAGCTGGGGCGTGGCCGATGAAGACGATCATCGTCGCGGCGGGCATGGGGCGGCGGCTGTCGCCGTACACGGACGACCGGCCGAAGACGCTGGTCGAGGTCAACGGACGCTCGATCCTGCAGCGGCAGGTCGACGCCTACCGCGCGGCCGGCGTCGACGAGATCAACATCGTGCGCGGCTACATGAAGGACAAGATCGTCGTCGAGGGCGCGCGGACGTTCGACAACGACGAGTTCCGCACGAACAACATCCTGACGTCGCTGTTCTACGCCGAGCCGGCGATGGCGGGCGGCTTTCTCTTCTCGTACTCGGACATCGTGTTTCGGCCCGAGGTGGTGCGCACGGTGATCGAGACCGAGGGCGACTATGCGCTCGTGATCGATCGGCGCTGGCACGAGGCGTACGTCGGGCGCATGAACCATCCGGTCGAAGAGGGCGAGGTGGCGCGCGTCGAGGCGGGGCGGGTCACGCTCGTCGGCAAGAAGACGATGCCGCCCGAGGAGGCGACCGGCGAGTTCATCGGGCTGGCGCGGTTTTCGGCGCGCGCGGCGGAGCAGATGCGCGAGCGGTTTCACGCGCGCAAGGCGACCTGCGCGGGCAAGCCCTATGGGCGCGCGCCGACGTTCGAGGTGGCGTATCTGACCGATCTGCTCAACGACTTGATCGGCAGCGGCGAGGTGATGCGGCCGGCGTTCATCGACGGCGGCTGGCGCGAGATCGACACCGTCGAGGACCTGGAGCGCGCCAAAGGTGTGGTGAGCTGGTGAAGGTGCTGATCATCGATGCGTTCTCCGAGGCGCACCTCGAGGCGCTGCGCGCGCTCGGGCTCACCGTCGAGTACAAGCCGACGCTGACGGCGGACGAGCTGCCCGCGGCGATCGAGGACGCGAGCATCGTGATCGCGCGCAGCAAGGAAGTGAAGGCGGCGGCGATCGCGCGCGCCAAGGCGCTGGCGTTGATCGTGCGCGCCGGCGCGGGCGTGAACACGATCGACGTGAAGGCGGCGTCGCAGAACGGCATCTACGTCGCCAATTGCCCCGGCAAGAACGCGATCGCGGTGGCCGAGCTGACCATGGCGCTGTTGCTCGCGCTCGATCGGCGGATTCCCGACCAGGTGCGCGATCTGCGCGCCGGCGCGTGGAACAAGAAGGAGTACGGCAAGGCCGACGGCCTCTACGGGCGCACGCTCGGGGTCGTCGGCACCGGATCGATCGGGCAGGAGGTGATCCGGCGGGCGCGCGCGTTCGGCATGCACGTGGTGGCGTGGTCGCGCTCGCTCGACGATGCGCGCGCGGCCGAGCTCGGCGTCGAGCGCATGCGCACGGTGCCCGAGCTCTGCGGGCGCGCCGACGCGGTGACGCTGCACGTGGCGCTGGCGCCGGAGACGCGCGGGCTCATCGGCGAGGCGGCGCTCGGGCGCATGCGGCCGCGCACGATGCTGGTGAACGCGGCGCGCGCCGAGATCGTCGACTCCCGGGCGCTCGAGCGCGCGGTCACGGAGAAGCAGCTGCGCTTCGCCTCCGACGTGTTCGACGACGAGCCCAAGAGCGCGACCGGCACGTTCGCCGATGCGCTCGGGCAGAACGCGGCGGTGTACGGAACGCATCACGTGGGCGCATCGACGAATCAGGCGCAGAGCGCGATCGCCGACGAGACGGTGCGCATCGTGCGCTCGTTCGTGGAGCGCGGCGAGGTGCCGAACTGCGTGAACCTGGCGACGCGCTCGCCGGCGGCGTTCCAGCTGTTGGTGCGGCATCTGGACAAGGTGGGCGTGCTCGCCGAGGTGCTCGGCGCGATCCGGCGGCATGACATCAACGTCGAGGAGATGGAGAACACCATCTTCGAGGGGGCGCAGGCGGCGAGCGCGAAGATCCGGCTCGGGTCGCGGCCGCCGGCGGAGCTGCTCGACGAGCTGCGCGGGACGGCGGCGATCCTGCACGTCGACGTGGTGGAGCTGGCGTGAGGGTCGCGCCGTCGTCGCAGTCGTGGGTGCGCGCGGCGTGCGCGGACCTCGGCACGCTGCTCGTCGACCACGCGCACTGCGAGAAGCGCGCGGCGTCGACGGCGGTGCGCTACCTGTTCAAGTATCCCGACTGGCCGGCGCTGGTGGGGGCGATGTCGCGGCTGGCGCGCGAGGAGCTGGTGCACTTCGAGCGCGTGCTCAAGGAGCTGGAGGCGCGCGGCGTGCCGTTTCGTGGGCTGCCGTCGGCGAATTACGCGGCGGCGCTGTTCGAGCTGGTGCGATCCGAGGACGCGCGCGCGCGTAGGGTCGACGAGCTGCTGTGCTGTGCGCTGATCGAGGCGCGCAGCCACGAGCGGTTCGTGCGGCTGGCGGCGGCGGTGGAGGATGCGCGGCTGGCGAGGTTCTACGGCGAGCTGGCGGAGGCGGAGGCGCGGCACGGCGAGATCTACGTCGAGCTCGCGGAAGAAGCGGCGGGCGGCGGCGTGCGGGCGCGGTTGGAGGAGCTGACGGCGGCGGAGGCGGAGATCGTGGCGCGGCCCGGGCAGGCGACGCGCATGCACGCCGGCGGGTAGGGGGCCGCGGGGGCGGCGGGGCCGTGGTGCGGTGGGTTGACCGCCGGCGCTCTCCCAGATTTGCGCAACGCTTGTGCCGTGCAGCGGGGCGTAGCGTGAGGGAGCGCCACCCGTGCCAGGCCACCGCTCTCCGAGAACGGCGTGGGGAACTTACTCGACTCGGACGGTCGCTGGCCACGCCCACCCATCCGTCGTCCGCGCTGCAGCGCGGCCGAGGGGGCCCGGGTCTTCGGTGATGCCAACGTCGGCGGCGACGCGGGCGTTGACGCCCTCACTGGATGGCGACACCGCTGCGTGCTTTGGCGCGGCGGCCAGGTTCCCCGCCGACGACTCATCCGCCGCTCCCACCACCGCGCGAGTGAGGACAAAAGTCCTCGTTTCGGGAATGTAAAAAGTGGGGACGGTTGACCTCGGACCGTCGAGAAATGCCACACCCGTCGGGCCGAGCCCTCGGCACGCGCGCTGCAAATGCGGCCGGCATGAGCACCTTCACGATTCGCCGCTTCCTCCTCGTGGCCTCGATGCTGTTCTGCCAGGTCGCGCTCGCCGACGAGCAGTCGAAAGAGCCGGCGAAGGAGGCGGCGACGACGGCGAAGGAGCCGACGTCGTCGCCGTCGTCGACGTCGGTGCTGGCCGATCCGGTGCAGCCGGAGGAGCCGTTCAAGCTGCTCGCCGCGCTGAAGCCGGTGTCGATGCAGGAGGTCGATCGCGTCATCGAGGCGAGCGATCGCGCCGTGCAGAGCTGCAACCGCAACCCGCGCCGGCCCGATACGCTGGCGGTGCTGATGACCATCACCATCGACGGCGACGGCAAGGTCACCGACGTGCAGGTGGCGCCCGAGAGCGAGGACAAGGGCAAGGCGCCGCCGGAGGCGTCGTGCCTGGCGAAGGTGGCCAAGAAGCTCAAGTTCTCCGCGACGGGAACCGTCACGCACGTGAGCTACCCGTTCATGATCGTCTCGCGGGTCAAGCCGACCGCCGCGTACTGATCGGCTCGTCGCGCGGCGGCGTGCGATAGGGGCCGAGGTCGAGCGGCGCGCGCGCGGGCCGCGGCCGGGGCGCGGCGAGACGCACCACGAGGCTCGCGAGCAACAGAAAGGCGGCCATCACGAACCAGAAGAACGCGACGACGAAGCCCACCGAGCCGCACGGCCCGGGCGGATCCGCGGCCACGAAGATCGTGCCGATGCCGGCGAAGAGCGGCGCCGCGAGCGCGAGGACGACCGCTGCCTGACGCACGAACGTAGGACGCGCGCCGGAGCGCGGACCTTCCCTACGCCGGCGCGGGGCCGTGGGTGATGGCGGTGTGGACGTAGCTCGCGCGCAGCCCGGGCGCCAGCAGCGACGGGGTCAGCTCCGACGACGAGAAGTGCTGGCGCCAGCCGCTGCCGTCGGGCGCTTCGTCGGCGAGGGTCTTTTCCAGCACCATCGACGTGTACTGCTCGAGCGACTCCTCGCGCGTGTTGCTGTTGAGGATGACCTCGGCGCCGGTCGCCGCCGCCGTCTTGTGCAGCCCGGCGATGGTGCTGCGCTCGGGCGCCCAATTGTCGACGGCGACGCCGTTCTCGCTCACGGTCCACAGCCCACGATCGGTGTGCAAGACGATCGAATGGTTGCCGAGCGTGTGCCCCGGCGTGCGCACCAGCGCCACGCCGTCGCCGACGAGCGTGTCGCTGTCGAGCGGCACCAGGCGCCCCGCGGGCACGCCGGCGAGCGCGTCGGCGATGTACCAATCGCGCTGCAGCGGATGGAGCCGCTCGAAGATGGCGAGCTCCGCCTCCATCGCCAGCAGCTTGGCGCGCGGGCACCACTCGCCGAGCACGCGGCGCAGGTCCTGCGTGTGCAGGTGATCGTAGGTCACGTAGTCGATGGCGTCGCCGCGCAGCCCGGCCTCGGCGAGCACGCTCGGCACCGTCGCGTGGCGGCGCGCGATCACGCGGTTCAAGAACGACGGCGCGCTCGCTGCCAGCCGCGCGAAGAACGGCGTGGCCTCGTTGCGCTCGTGATCGGACGGATTGACCAGCATGCGTCGCGTCGCGCCGTCCTCGACGAAGGTCACGATCTGCATGCGGTTGGTCATCATGAGGTACGGCGCGGCCACGCGCGCGGCGCCGCCGAAGCCGTACTTGACGGGATAGGGCAGCGTCACGAGATCCGCGGTGCGCACGCTCGTCGCCGTCGGGCCCGACTTCAGGCGCGCGCGCAGCCGCAGGCCCGAGTTGCGCACCGCCTCGAGCCGCGCGCCGGCGGGGCCGACCTTCCACGCCTCGTCGAGCTCGTGGAGCGGCGTCACGCGCGCGCCGCCGGACGGAACACCGTCTTCATCGCCTTCGACTTGCCGCGATCGATGTTGGCCACGATCGCCTCCTGATATTTTTCGAGCGGGAAGTGGTGCGTGACGAGCGCGTCGACCGCGCGCGCGCCGTCGCCGGTCATCATCTCGAGCGCGAGATCGATGGTGTGCCGCCCGCTCGCCTCGGGGCCGTAGAAGTAGGTGCCCTGGATGGTCAGCTCCTTGGCCCAGATGTTCGTCAGGTCCGGTCTGGGCACGATGCCGCACGCGCCGACCATCACGATCGTGCCTTGGCTGCGCGTGTAGGCCAGCGCGTCGCGCAGGCTGTCGGGCGTGCCCACGCAGTCGAAGCTGACGGCGAAGCCGCCGGTGAGCACCTCGCGGCCGATGATCGGCTTGTGGCGCCGCGCGCCGGTGAGCTGAACGACGCGCGCGAGCACGTCCTCCTGCGTGGCGACGATGGCGTCGTCGGCGCCGAGCGCGCGCGCGAGCTCGGCCTGGAAGGGCACGAGCACGAGCTGCGTGACGCGGCACTTGTGCCCGGCGAGGCGCAGCGCCGCGAGCACCGAGTAGGCGATCATGCCGCCGCCGACGATGAGGACCTGTTCGTCGTCGCGCGGCGCGCGGTGCAGGACCGCGTGCAGGCCGATCGACAGCGGCTCGGTCAAGACCGCGCGCACGTCGGGCACGCCGTCGGGCACGCGGTGGAGCTGCGTCGCGTGCGCGAGCACGACGTCGGAGAAGCCGCCGGGCAGGTCGCGGTGGTAGCCGATGCTGAAGCCGGGCGCGAGGCTGCCGTCGCTCTCGCCGGCGCGGTGGCAGGTGGCGGGATGGCCGGTCGCGCACGACGGGCAGGGTGGATCGATCCCGCGCACGCGGCAGCCGAACGCGGGGTTCACGGCGACGCGATCGCCCTCGCGAAAGCCGGCGGCGCGCGCCTCGGCGCCGACCTCGGTGAGCCGGCCGAAGATCTCGTGGCCGAGCACCGCGGGGAACGAGCTGAAGGGCGTGAGCGCGGGCGACATCTTGAGCAGCACCGTCGCCAGATCGCTCCCGCAGAAGCCGGCGGCGTCGACGGCGACCTTGGCCCACGCCGGGCCGCGCAGCATCGGCTCGGCCACCTCGCGCAGCGACAAGCACGAGAGCGCGCCGTAGTACAAGGACGGCACCTTTTTGCCGAGCGCCTTGGCGAGGGCGTAGCGGGCCAGCGACACGTCGAAGACGACGCCGCGCATCAGTGGCAGAGATCGGTCTGCGACGGCGCGCAGTCGCCCGCGTTGGTGACGACGTTGTGGTTCGCGCAGCACTCGTAGTTGGAGCGGCAGCCGCGTGCCATGGTCGCGTCGCAATGGGGCAGGCAGAGCGCGATGCCCTCGACGGTGACGCAGTCGGCGACGCCGACGCCGTAGTCGATGCACGCCGCCGCGCCGGGCGTGCAGGTGCGCGTGCACATGCCGCCGGGCACGCTGCGCGAGCCGAACATGTGGAAGCAGGTGAGCGCGCGGCCGGCGACCGCGCCGGGGCCCGGGTCGCAGGCGTCGACGCAGGCCTGGCCGAAGGCGGGCAGCAGGCCGCCCATGTCGGTGTTCACGCCGCCGCCGTCGGAGAACGTGAACTTGTTGAAGTCGTCGATGGCGCTGCACGCGCCTGCCGCGGCGGCGATGAAGACGAGCGAGGCGAACGCAAGGCTACGCATCCGTTCCTCCTAATGCGCCGGCGCCGGTTTGTGGCGCGCTTCGACGATGAACAAGATGACGCCGGTGACCAGGCCGGCGCCGCCCACGGCGAGCAGCACGTCGGTCGAGATGGTGAGCGCGCGGCCGAAGCTGACCTCGTTGCGCAGCGACTGATCGCTGCCGTTACAGACGGTGCCGCCGCACTTCATGATGAGGTCATTGTAGGCGAGGTGCGCGGTGACGCCGGTGCCGAGCCCGGCGACGAGCAGCCCGGCGCCGATGCCGCCGACGATCCAGCTGGCCACGTGGCGGCGCGGCTGCGTCGGCGTCACCACCGGCGCCGGCGCCGTCACCGGCGGCGGGAGCTGCGTCAGCTTGAGCCGCTGCTCCTGGTCGCGCCGCTCGGCGTAGTTGGCGATGCGCGACTCGATCACCTGCCGATCGGGTGCGCCGGGCCGCTCGCTCAGATACTGCTGCAGCGCCGCGATGGCGTCGTCCCAGCGGCCGAGGCGCTCGTAGCAGACGCTGATGTTGTAGAGGAGGTCGGGGCGCTTCGAGAGGCGGTGCGCCTCGATGAACTCGCGAACCGCGTCGCTGTAGTTGGCCTGCTCGTAGTAGGCGGAGCCGGAGAGAAAGTGGGCCTTGGCCGCGTCCTCGTCCGCTTGCGGTACCTGCGCGCCCGCGGGCGCCGAGTAAGCCAGGATGGCGGCTGAAAGGACCGCCACGAGAAGGCGCATAGTGTCCTGACTATATCACGCGGATCAGCCCCAACCGAGGCGCTTCGACAGGATCTCCTTCATGATCTCGGAGGTGCCGCCGCCGATGGTGATGAGGCGCGCGTCGCGCCACTGCCGCGAGATGGGGAACTCGTCGGAGTAGCCGAAGCCGCCGTGCGCTTGCAGGCAGCGGTCGACGGTCTTGTTGAGCAGCTCGCCGGCGAACAGCTTGGCCATGGTGATCTCTTTGACGGCGTCCTCTTTGCGGTTGAACAGATCGACCGCGCGGTAGGTGAGCCAGCGCGCCGCTTCGATCTCGGTGGCGAGCTCGGCGAACTGGTGGCGCCAGACCTGGAACTTCAAGATCGGCCGGCCGAACGCGGTGCGCTCGGTGCAATAGCGGATGGTGTTGTCGAGCGCCCACTGCGAGCCGGCGACGGCCTTGACCGCCGCGATGAGCCGCTCGCCCTGGAAGTTGGTCATGATGTAGTAGAAGCCCGCGTTCTCCTCGCCGAGGAGATTGCGCGCGGGGATGCGGCAGTCTTCGAACGACAGCTCGGCGGTGTCGGAGGCGTGGTTGCCCGCCTTGTGGATCTTGCGCGCGACCCTGAAGCCCTTTGTGTCCGTCGGGAAGAGCACGAGCGAGATGCCGCCGTAGCCGGCGTCGCCGGTGCGCACCGCGAGCGTGATGAAGTCGGCGCGGGTGCCGTTGGTGATCCAGCACTTCGCGCCGTTGATGACGTAGTCGCCGCCGACCTTCTTGGCGGTCGTGCGGATCGAGGCGACGTCGCTGCCGCAGTTGGGCTCGCTGACGCCGAGCGCCGCGATCTTCTCGCCCTTGAGCGCCGGCACGAGGAACTCGTCCTTCTGCTCGCGCGTGCCGATCTCGTTGATGATCGGCGTCGCCATCGTCGACTGCACGGCGAGCGCCATGTTGACGCCGGCGCAGCCCGAGCGCACCAGCTCCTCGCCCCACACCGTCGTGAACCACCAGTCGCCGCCGGAGCCGCCGACGTCCTCGGGATAGGAGGCGCCGAGGAAGCCCATCTCGCCCGCCTTCTTGAAGATCTCGCGGGGGAACAGCTCGGCTTTCTCCCACTCGGCCGTGTAGGGCGCGAGCTCCTTCTGCACCCAGTCGCGCAGGGTCTTACGGAAGATCTCGTGCTCTTCGCGGAAGAAAGTAGTTAGCATGCGAAATATTTCGCACGCTAAGTATCTCGCGTCAAGCCTCGCGGCCGAAGAGCAGGTCCACCGTCGGGCGATCCTCGGGCCGGCAGAAGACGAACACGTGATCGCCGACGAGGAGCGTGGTGTCGCCGCGCGGGGCGATGAGCTCGTCCTTGCGCACGACCAGCATGATGGCGGCGTCGGGCGGAAACTCGACGTCGGCGATGCGCGCGTTGGCCACCGGCGCGGGCGCCTGGATGTAGAACGACAGCACCTCCGAGCGCAGCGGCAGCGTCGAGGCGATCTCGAGCGACGCGGCCGGCGGCGGCGTGCCCTGCACCGTGACGCCGAAGAGGCGCGCGGCCGGGCGCACCAGCGCGCCGGGGATGATGGCGTTCACCACCACGACGAAGAACACGACGTTGAAGATGTGGTGCGCGCCGGGCGCGCCGGCGAGCACCGGGAAGATGGCGAGGATGATCGGCACCGCGCCGCGCAGGCCGACCCAGCCGACGAAGGCGATCTCGCGCAGGTGGAAACGGAAGGGCAACAGGCACAAGAGCGTGGCCACCGGGCGCGCGACGACGGCGATGACCAGGCCGAGCTCGAGGCCGACCCAGCCGACGCCGACGAGGCGCGACGGGAAGCTGAGCAGGCCGAGCACGAGGAACATCACCACCTGGCCGAGCCACGCGATCGAGTCGTGCACGCGCGCCAGGCCGCTGCGATAGGGCAGGGCGCCGTTGCCGATGACCAGCCCGGCGACGTAGGTGGCGAGGAAGCCGCTGCCGTGCATCACCGTCGTCAGGCCGTAGGCGATGAAGGCGAGCGCGATCGTGAGCACGGGCAGGAGCCCGGCGGCGGCGGGGCGGGCGCGGCGCAGCAGCCAACGGCCGCCGAGCCCGATGGCCACGCCGCCGACGCCGCCGACGAGGAGCTCGACGGCGATCTCGAGCGCCATGTGCCCCGGCGACGGATGCGTGCCGGTCTGCACCGCGGTGAGCGCGACCGTGAGGATCACGGCGACGGGATCGTTGAGCCCCGACTCGAGCTCGAGCGTGGCGGCCACGCGCTTGGACAGCTCGATGCGGCTCGTGCGCAGCACCGAGAAGACCGCGGCCGCGTCGGTCGACGAGACGATCGCGCCGAAGAGGAACGCCTCCGCCCACGAGAAGCCGAGCGCGCGCGCCGACACCGCGGTGAGCCCCGTGGTCAGGAGCACGCCGGCGGTGGCGAGCACCGTGGCGGGCGCGAGCACGCGCTTGACCGTGGCGTACGAGGCGCTGAGCCCGCCGTCGAAGAGGATGAGCACGAGCGTGACCGTGCCGAGGCGGAAGGCGAAGCTGTAGTTCTCGAAGGGAAAGCCGCCGACGGCGTCGCTGCCGGCGAGCATGCCGATGCCGAGGAAGAGCAGCGCGACGGGAATGTTCACCCGCCCGGCGACGCGGCTGCCGACGACGCTCAGCGCCATCAGCACGCCGAGGAGCGCGAGCGCTACGGCGGTCGTCGCGAGCTCGTTCACATCATAGATGTAGGGTTTTAATGAATCGGCGTCACGGGTTTCCCGATCGGCGGGACGACCTTCGTCGTCCATTGCGCGATGTGGTTCGACGTCGTGATGTCCTGGAAGGGCAGGGCGAAGGCGGTGTAGCAGCCGTCGGCGCCGGCGGCGATCTGGTCGGGATCGACCGCCACCATCCACAGGAGCGTGCCGACGGGCGACTCGCCGCCGGGGGCGGCGCTCGGCGGAATGGGATGTAGTCCGTAATTGCGCGTCGACGAGAAGGTCAGCCACATGAGCCGGCTCGCGCTGGTCTCGGCGGTGCGCTGGAAGACGAACGGGCTCCAGCGCGGGAACGAGTTGGTGAGCGCGGTGGTGTTGCCATCTGCAATGCCGCCGGCGTTGCATTTCGCCAGGTCGATCGGCGCGGCGCCCATGCCGGTGCCGACGGCCCACAAGGTCGCGGTGGCGTCGGTGTCGGCGTTGCACGAGCCGTCGGTGTTCTTGCCGGCGGGGCAGGTCGACTCGTCGTACACGACGAAGCTGCCGTCGGGGGCGAACGACGGGTAGTAGTGGTTCTTGCCCGGCGTCGACGGCACCAGCTCCTGCGGCGCGCCCCACATCATGCCGTCGGGCGCGCTGATCATCTCGATCGCGCCCGACCACATGCGCTGGTTGGTGCCGGGCGTGCCGACCTTGACGTAGGCGATGTGGTTGCCGTCGAGCGACCAGTCGGGGTGATCGGCCGGGTTGGCCATGGTGCCGGTGCCGGCGATGTCGCCGAGGAACGCGCCGTTCGAGCCGTTGAACAGCATGAGGCCGAAGTCGGTGGCGCCGGTGTCGCCGTAGACGCCGACGTAGCGCGCGGCCGCGGGATCCCACGACTCGAAGATGCTCTTGGGCGTCGAGCCGAAGGCGACCATCGGCATCTGCGTGGCGACGTCGAGCAGCAAGAGGCGGCCGTCGTTCTGTCCGCCGGCCTCGGCGACGACCTTGGCGCCGTCGCGCGACAGCGCGTGGCAGCCGACGCAGGTGCCGCCGGTGAGCTGGGTGCCGATGAACTGCGTGGCCGTCGTCTGCGTCGTCGACGCGAAGTCGAAGCGCATGATTCCAGTCGAGCCCGAGGTGGTCCAGTAGTAGAGGCCGCCGTTGATGTCGTCGTACGAGAACGACACGGCCACGGCGTTGGAGGTGCCGACGCCGCCGCCCTGCCCGTCGGTGGCGCGGATGGTGACGTGGACCGGCGTGGCGCCGCGGTTGGACTCGGCGATCCAATGCCACACCAGCGGATCGGGCGTGTAGATGCAGCCGCCGCCGGTCGGGTTGGTGCAAACGGTGTAGACGGTGACGTCGGTGGCGGCGTTGTTGAACGAGAGCGCGAACAGCGACGTGCCGGCGGCCGGCTTCCAGTGGATCTCGAGCTTGCCGAGGTTGGGCGGCACGAGCACGCCGTCGTTCGGGTAGACGAGCTGCGCCGCCAGCGACGGCGTGTCGGTGCCGCCGAACTGCGAGCCGGGATCGGCGGGCAGGCCCATCGAGCCGGGATCGCTGTAGCGCTGCTTCATCTGCAGCGTGAGGCTGGTGGTGCCCGCGAGCTGGCCAGCGACGGCGTTGACCTGCGTGAAGCCGCCGTGATCGGTGTTCGACGTGAACGCCGCGCCGGCGAAGGTGCCGAGCCCGACGGCGGTGAGCGAGAACGAGACCTGCGACGTGATGTCGGCGGTGTGCCCGTCCTTGAACGTGCCCGTCGCCGTGTAGGCGCTCGTGGCGGCGGTGCTGCCGTCGATGATGAGCGTCTGATCGGCGGGGGCCACGGTGATCGAGACGAGGCCGTCGATCGACCCGCCGCCGCCGCCGTGGCCCGCCTTCGACGACGAGCAGGCGGCAAACGGCAGGATGCAGAGAACGAGTAGTGAAGCGCGCATGGTGTACCTCGAGGAGCGTCGACCGCGATCGTGCGGCCAAACGCTCGCGTTCGCAACAGTATGCGCGTGTCCTACAGCGTGCCGCCGCTAGAGCTGGGCGCTCTCGAGCCACTTCGGGTTGCGCGCGGTGCCGTCGAAGGTGTCGCTCGTCTTGAAGCGCTCGAAGCGCCCGTCGGCGGCGGGGGCCGCGGTGCGCGCCAGCAGCCTCTCGGCCTCGGCGGCGGGCATCGGCTGAAAGCCGAGGGCGATCGACAACGCCTGCTCGAGCACGCCCATCGTGTCGCAGCCGGTGATCTGCACCGCCACCGGTTGCGACATCGACCAGCGCAGGCACTCGGGCGCCGTCACCACGCCCGACTGCAGGAGGATCCCCGAGCCGAGCGACTTCATGCCGAGCACGCCGGTGTCGTGATCGTGCGCGCGCGGAATGACCTCGTGCAGAAAGCTCTTGTAGTGCGCGTCCATCACGTTCACCGGCATCTGCACCGTGTCGAAGGTGAAGCCGTGCTTCGCCGCCGTCGCCAGCATGTGCAGGTGGATCGACGGATCCTTGTGGCCGGTGAAGCCGATGAAGCGCACCTTGCCCGCCTTCTTCGCCGCGACGAGCGCTTCGATGGCGCCGCCTGGGCCGAAGACGCGATCGGGATCGCTCATGCGGATGACCTCGTGCACCTGCACGAGATCGATGTGATCGGTGCGCAGCCGTTTGAGCGACTGCTCGAGCTGCTGCGCCGCCGACGCCGCGGTGCGCCCGTCGAGCTTGGTCATGAGGAACGCTCTTGCGCGACGGCCGTCGGCGAGCGCGAGACCCATGCGCTCCTCGGACTTGCCGTCGTTGTAGTCCCAGCAGTTGTCGAGAAAGGTGACGCCGTGATCCATGGCGGCGTGCACGATGCGCACCGCCTCTTTGTCGTCGCGCGGAATGCCGAGGTGGAAGCCGCCGAGGCCGAGCAGCGACACGTTGACGCCGGTGCGCCCGAGCGTGCGCATCGGCATGACCGCGCCCGCGGGCAGCTTGATGTCGCCCTCCTTGGGCGCGCCTTTTTGCGGTCCTTTCGGTACGCCGCCGACGGCGCGGCGCGCGAGCAGTGTCGCCAGCGCGACACCGCCCATTCCCTGCACGAACTGCCGGCGACTCGAGGCCATGCGCCCTGAGGTAGGCCGCGCCGCCGCCGAGTCCAGTGTGGTATAGCCATCCGGCGTGTGGATCCTCGGCGTTTCGGCCTTCTATCACGACGCGGCCGCCTGCCTGGTGCAGGACGGGCGCATCGTCGCCGCGGCGCAGGAGGAGCGCTTCACGCGCAAACGCCACGACCATCGCTGGCCGGCCTCCGCGATCGCGTTCTGCCTCAAGCAGGCGGGGATTGAAGCGCGCGAGCTCGACGTGGTCGCGTTCTACGACAAGCCGATGCTCAAGTTCGAGCGCCTCTTGTCGACCTACGCGGCGTCGGCGCCGTGGGGGTTGCGATCGTTCTGGCGGGCGATGCCGCTGTGGCTCAAGCAGAAGCTGTGGATTCCCGATCTGATTCGCAAAGAGTTACCGGGATTCGATAAGCAGATATTGTTTCCAGAGCATCACGAATCGCACGCGGCGAGCGCGTTCTACCCCTCGCCGTTCGACGAGGCGGCCATCCTCACCGTCGACGGCGTGGGCGAGTGGACCACCACCTCGCTCGGCGTCGGGCGCGGCAACAAGATCGAGCTGAATCAGGAAATCCAATTTCCGCATTCGCTCGGACTATTGTATTCGGCGTTTACCTATTACACCGGGTTCAAGGTCAACAGCGGCGAGTACAAGGTGATGGGCCTGGCGCCGTACGGCGAGCCGAAGTACGCCGACGTCATCTACGACAAGCTGATCGATCTACGCGACGACGGCTCGTTCCGCCTCGACCTCGACTACTTCGACTATTGCGCCGGTCTGACGATGACCAACAAGCGGTTCGATCGCTTGTTCGGCGCGCCGCCGCGCGCGCCCGAGTCGCCGCTGTCGCAGCGCGAGATGGATCTGGCGGCGTCGGTGCAGGCGGTGTGCGAGGAGGCGATGATCCGCCTCGCGCGCCACGCGCACGACAAGACCGGCATGAAGAACCTGTGCCTCGCCGGCGGCGTCGCGCTCAACTGCGTGGCCAACGGGCGTCTGTTGCGCGAAGCGCCGTTCGAGAAGATCTGGGTGCAGCCGGCCGCGGGCGATGCCGGAGGGGCCGTCGGCGCCGCGCTGATCGCGTGGTACGACGCGCACGACAAGCCGCGCGATCCCGGCGGCCGCGACGCCATGTCGGCGGCCTACCTCGGTCCCGAGTTCAGCGACGACGACGTCGAGGCGTTCCTGCAAGCCGAAGGCGTGCCCTATCACCCGCTCGACGATCGCGCGCGCACCACCGCGTCGCTCCTCGCCGAAGGCGGCGTCGTCGGCTGGTTCCAGGGGCGCATGGAGTTCGGCCCGCGCGCGCTCGGGGCGCGCAGCATCCTCGGCGACGCGCGCTCGACGACGATGCAGTCGACGATGAACCTCAAGATCAAGTTCCGCGAGTCCTTCCGTCCGTTCGCCCCGAGCGTCTTGCGCGAAAAGTGCGGCGACTACTTCGAGCTCGACGCCGATTCGCCCTACATGCTCATGACCGCGCCGGTGCGGGCGTCGCTGCGTCGCGCCGAGACCGACGCCGAGCGGGCGAAGTGGGGCATCGAGCGGCTCAACGTGCCGCGCTCGACCATCCCGGCGGTCACGCACGTCGACTACTCGGCGCGCGTGCAGACGGTGACGCGCGAAAACGGCGCCTACTACGATCTGTTGCGCGCGTTCGACGCGGAGACCGGCTGTGCCGTCGTGGTGAACACCTCGTTCAACGTGCGCGGCGAGCCGATCGTGTGCACGCCCGCCGACGCCTACAAATGCTTCATGCGCACCGAGATGGATCATCTGATCCTCGGCCGCCACCACCTCAAGAAGAGCGAGCAGCCCGCCCTCGTCGACGACGAAGACTGGCGCGCCCGCCACGAGCTCGACTGATGGCGACGACGACGACGACGGCAGCCGCGACCGACGTGCGCAAGCTGCGCAAGTTCGGCTTCGTCGTCGGCGGCGTGTTCACCGCGTTCCTCGTGATCTTCGTCTTGCGCCACAAGCACCACGTGCCCTTCTACGTCTCCGCCGTCGCCGGCCCGACGCTGCTCCTCGGCGCGCTGGTGTGGCCGCGCGCGCTCGCGCCCGTCGAGCGCGGCTGGTCGCTGCTGGCGCACGCGCTCGGCTGGGTCAACACGCGCATCCTCCTCGCCGTCGTCTTCTTCGTCGTGCTGGCGCCGATCGCGCTCGTGATGCGCGCGTTCGGCAAGGATCCCCTCGAGCGCCGGCGCGATCGCCGTCGCCCGACTTATTGGCGCACGCGCGAGCCGGCCGAGCCGGATCGCCTGACGCGTCCTTATTGATGAGGCAGTGACGTCATGTCGAAGCTCGAAAGCGTCGGTGGCATCTTCCGCGGCCTCGGCCGGCGCAAACGCTTCTGGCTGATCCCGGCCATCGCCATCCTGCTCGTTCTCGGCACCGTGATCGTGCTCGTCGAAGGCTCGGTCATCGCCCCGTTCATCTACACCCTCTTCTGATGGCCATCGTCTTCGCGCTCGCGCTGGCCGTGTCGATCGGCCTCGTCGTCAACCTGCACGGCGATCACGATCACTGGCCCGCGCTCGGCGCCTGGGCGCGCCCGCTCGAGATTCTCTCGATCATCGCCTGCGTGATGATGGCCGTCGCCATCTATCGTCGCGCCATCGGCCGTCGCCGCGGCGGTGTCGAGCACGCGGCGCGCCCCGGCCGCCTCGCCTTCTACGTGCTGTCGCTCGCCTGGCTCTCGTCGCTGTTCCACGACTACGAGCAGGGCGGCTCCTACTACACCTTCATCATCGCCTTCGGCCTCTTCGCCACGCTCGACGCGTTCGGTCCGGCGCTGGCGCGCGCGCTCGGATCGCGCGCCACCGACGCCGTCGACCTCGTGTGCATGAACGTGTGCGTGCTCTTCGTCGGCCTCGAGCTCACCTTGCGCGTCGTCGCCGCGTTCGTGCACGCGCCCTTGTTCGCGCAAGACTCCACGGACGCCAAGGGCTGGCTCGCCGCCAACAAGCTCAAGCCGGGCGCGCCGCTGGCCGGCTTTCGCGTCAACTCGCGCGGCTTCCCCGACGACGAGTTCGAGAAGAACAAAGGCTGCCTCGTCACCGCGGTCGGCGACTCGTTCACCGTCGGCGTGGTGCCGCACGAGTTCCACTTCACCACCGTCGCCGAGCGCGACCTCGGCTGCCCCGTCGACGCCATCGGCGTCTGCGCCGTCGGCCCCGAGGAGTATCAGCTGCTCGAGCGCGACGAGGCGCTGCCGCTCGATCCCAACGTGGTGGTCGTCGATCTCTTCGTCGGCAACGACATCGTCGACAACCTGCGCGGCCGCGATCATTTCCGCGGCGGCATGCGCCGCTGGCTCGACCGTCACAACATGCTCGTGTACGAGCTGCCGCGCCGCCTCGGCATCGTCGTGCGCGAGCGCCATCGCCTGCACGGCGCCATGCCGGCGACGCCGCCCGACACCAAGATGCCACCCGGCACGATCCTGACCCGCGCCGAGCTGTTGAAGGCCGAGCCGTGGCTCGGCGACCCCCTGCGCGAGCCGCCGTCGATGTCACGCGAGGCGTTCCTCGAGCTCGAGACCCGTCACGCACGCGAAATCTGCGGCGGCGGCGACGAGCCCTACTACAAGCGCTTCTGGGAGATCCTCGACCAGATGCGCGCCGCCGCCGCCCCGCGGACGCTCGCTGTCCTCCTGATACCCGACGAGGTCCAGGTCGAGGACCCGCTCTGGCGCGAGGTCTCGGCGCGCGCCGGCGTGCCGCTCGACCGCGATCGGGCGCAGCGCATCCTCGCGGCGCGCTTGAAGGAAAAGGGGATTCCAACCCTCGATCTGCTGCCCATCCTGCGCGCCCAGCCCGTCGGTTCCGACGGTATGCGTCATCTGTTCCACCGCCAGGATTCGCACCTGAATGCGCGTGGCAACGAGGTTACCGGCCACGCGCTCGCGGCCTTCTTGCGCCCGCTCGTCCCTGCGCGTTAAACTTTTATGTCATGCCCTCAGCGCCGCGCGTCCTCATCGTGGACGACGACCCGTGGATCCTGCGGATGGTCTCGACGCTGCTGGAGAAGCGCGGCTACGCGATCGCTACGGCCAGCGACGGTGAAGAGGGCCTGATGCGCGCCGATCAGCTCAGGCCCGATCTCATCATCACCGACGTGATGATGCCCAAGCTCGACGGCTGGTCGCTGGTGCGCGCCCTGCGCTCGCGCGCGGAATTGGCGCTCGTGCCCGTCATCTTTCTGACCGCGCTCGGCGGCGAAGAGGATCGCATCAAGGGCTTCCGCCTCGGCGCCGACGACTATCTGCCCAAGCCGTTCCGTTTCGAGGAGCTCGACCTGCGCGTCGCCAACGCGCTCAAGAAGGCGCAGGCGACCGCCGCCAAGGCCGAGGAGGTCAAGCGCGCGCCCATCGAGCCGCCGCCGATTCCGGGCGGCCCGGCGAAGAAGCCGGCCGGCATCCACGGCACACTCGAGCAGCTCGGGCTCTCGTCGCTGCTCGTGATGATCGAGATGGAGCGCAAGAGCGGCATCCTGCGCCTCGAGAAGATCGGCGTCACCGGCCGCATCTTCTGCCGCGCCGGCCAGGTCATCGCCGCGCGGCTCGACGGCGATCGCGCGCCGCAGAACGCGCGCAAGGGCGCCGAGGCCGTCTATCACATGCTCACCTGGGCCGACGGCCGCTTCGACTTCGGCGCCGTCGACGTCGACATGGAGGACGAGGTGAAGTCGACGACGACGCATCTCCTCATGGAAGGCGCGCGGCTCATCGACGAGGGCAAGCGCTAGGGTAGATGGGCCGCTTCGCTCTCGGCGTCTTCGCCGCTGCGCTCGTCGCGCTCGCCATCTGGGCCGCGCTGCCGACGGCGCCGCCGATGATGTCGTCGGGGCCCGCGGCGCCGACGCCGATCGTGCCCAACGGGACCACGCGCGAGACGGCGCGCCCGCCGCTGGCGCCGCGTCCGCTGCCGCCCACGGCGGCGCCGGCCAGGCCGCCCGAGCCGACGCCGGTCGCGCCCGAGGATCTCGACGCCAAGATCGCCGGCTGCGTCGGCGCGCAGAGCATGGTGGCGCAGGCGCGCGCCCGCCGCGGCGGTCCGGCGCCGGCCGGCCAGCCGAGCGACGCGGCGATGGTCGCGCGCGGCTGCGCGCCCTTGTACCGCGAGGCCGGCTGCCGCGAGGCGATGATGCGCTTCGACGATCCGCCGCCGGCGCGCCGCTCGGCCGCGGTGCTCGAGGCGTGCGCGCACGCCTACTGCGACAAACTGTCGCCGCCGAAGCCAGCGGTCTGCAGCCACGTCGACAACATCCCGCAGGACGAGCAGCAGTACACCGAGTGGAACGACCTGCGCCTGGCGATCCTCACGCACGACATCGGCGCCTCGGCCGCCCAGCTGGTCACCGCGCCTCCCCCCCGCCAGCGATAGAAAAAGCTCTGTTACTCGGGCCTGGCGAGCTCGAATGCGAGCACGTCGTCGACGGTGCCGACGTGGGACAGGCCGTTTTTCTCGAGGACGCGGATCGCCGCCTGATCGTGCTTCGGCGTGTGCGCGCGGATGCGGCGCACTTCGGGATGCGAGAAGGCCCAATCGATGAGCCCGCCCATCGCCTCCGTCGCGTAGCCATTGCGCCGATACTTGGGCAGCATCGCATAGCCGAGCTCGACGCAGCCACCGCCGTCGGGCCGCCCGCCGAAGCCGATGCTGCCGACGAGCACCGCCGGCCTGACCTGCACGATGTACCACGCGCTCCAGCCCGCCAGCGCCGGATCGGCCGCGAGCTCCGTCGCCCACCGCGCCTGACGATCCGGCATCAGCCACGGCGGCCAGCCGCTCGGCACCTCGCAGCCGAGCGCCTCGCCGAGCGCCTCGGGCGACGTCGCCGCCGCGCGCGCCAGCGCGGCCGTCGCCGCCACCAGCTCGAGGCGCCCCGTGAACAGGCGCGGGGCGTCGTCCTCGCTCACGCTTGCAATGTAGCAGATCGCGCGCGATCGGCCGCCGCGCGCAGCCGCCGCGCCTCGCGCGTGACCAGCCAGATGCCGAGCCCGATGAGCGCGCCGCCCACGTAGGTGGACGCCGACGGCCGCTCGCCGAGCGCCGCCGCCGCCAGGAGCGCGCCGATGATCGGCTGCACGTAGATGTAGATCGCGACGAGCGACGACGGCACCCGCTGCAGCGCGAACATGTTCAGGAAGTAGGTCCCCACCGTCGGGAACGTGACGATGTATGCGATGCACAGCCACGTCCGCGACGAGAGATGCGGCGCCGCCGCCGCCAGCGTCGGCCCGCCGAACGGCAAGATGCCGATCGCGCCGAACACGAAGGTCCACGCCACCACCGTCATCGGCGAGTACGTCGCCAACAGGCGCCGCGAGATCACGAGATAGATCGAGAACGACAGCGAATTGCCGACGATGAGCAGGTTGCCGAGCAGCCGGCCGCCGCCGGCCTCGAAGCGCCCCGCGCCCACGATCACGAGCGCGCCCACGCACGCCACGGTCAGGCCGATCACCTTGGCCAGCGTCGCCGCTTCCTTGCGCATCGCCACCGCCACCCCGACGGTGAACACGGGGATGGTCGTGCCGATCACGATCGCGTTGATCGCGGTGGTCCGCGCCAGCCCTTCGACGAACAGCATCATGTTCGCCGTCACGCCGAAGAAGCCGTACGCCGCCAGCTCCGCCAGATGGCGCGCCTGCACCCGCTCGCGCGGCAACGCCAGGAGCCGCACCGCCACCAACACGAGCATCGCCGTCATCGAGCGCGCGCAGACGAGCCCGAGCGGGCCGATCTCGCGCAGCGCGATCTTGGCGACGATCGACAGCGACGCGAACATCACCTGCACCGCGAGCAGCGCCAGGTGCACGCTCGGCGGGATGCGTTCGCGGGAGTTCACGGGCCGTTCGATGCGCGCGCTCAGGAGACGGTGTCAGCGTCTTCGTCTTCGCTCTCGGTCTCGCCGCCGCCTTCGATGCCGTACTTCTTCATGAGCTTGCGGAAGTACTTGCGATCGATGTCGGCCTCGCGCGCCGCGTGCGAGATGTTGCCTTTGTTCTTCTTGAGGAGCGTCAGGATGTAGTCGCGCTCGAAGGTCGAGACCCAGCGCTCCTTGGCGTCCTTGAACGTCGCGTCGACATCGGCGGCGCCCACCGAGATGGGGCCCGACGCGCCCGCGCGCCGCGGCGCCGACTCTTCGCCGCGCACCGTCTCCGGTAGATCGCGCGGCTCGATCATCTCGCCCTCGGCGAACGACACCGCGCGCTCGACGGTGTTGACGAGCTCGCGCACGTTTCCCGGCCACTTGTACGTGGTCAGTAGATCCATCGCCGCGCGCGATACGCCGGTCACCTTCTGCGAGCCGTCCGACTTGCGGTTGTACGGCGCCTCGCCGAGGAAGTGCTTGACGAGCACCGCCAGGTCGTCGATGCGCTCGCGCAGGGGCGGCAGCATCACGCGCACCACGCTCAAGCGATAGAACAGATCCTGACGGAAGCGCCCACCGCGCACCTCGTCCTCGAGGTTGCGGTTGGTCGCGGCGATGATGCGCACGTCGACCTTGATCGGCTTGTTCGATCCGACGCGCCGGATCTCGCGCTGCTCGAGCGCGCGCAACAGCTTCGGCTGCAGATCGAGCGGCAGCTCGCCGAGCTCGTCGAGAAACAGCGTCCCGCCATGGGCCATCTCGAACAGCCCCTGCCGCGTCATGATGGCGCCGGTGAACGAGCCCTTCTCGTGCCCGAACAGCTCCGACTCGATCAGGTTGTCGGGCACCGCGCCGCAGTCGAACACCATGATCGGCCCCGACGAGCGCGGCGACAGATCGTGGATGGTCTGCGCCACGACCTCCTTGCCCGTCCCGGTCTCGCCCTCGATCACCACCGTCGTCGCCGTCGGCGCGATCTTCTCGAGCACGGTGTAGAGCTCGCGCATCTTCACGTGCCGCCCGACCATGCGGCCGAGCTTCTCTTTGCGCGACGGCAGAATCTCGACCTTCTCGTCGGCGGCGTGGAACTTCACCTCGGTGTTGCCGAGCCCGATGGTGCAGCCCGGCTTGAGGTACGCCTCCTTGATGCGCACGCGGTTGATGAACGTGCCGTTGGTCGAGCCGAGATCGACGAGCAGGTAGCTCGTGTCCTCCTGCACGATCTTACAGTGGTAGCGCGAGACCGTGTCGTCGCTGACGACGAGGTCGTTGTCCTCCATCGCGCCGATCGTGATGGTCCCCTTGTCGAACGTGTGCTCGCGCGCGCGCCCGCCGACCTGCGTGACCAGCTTGCACTTGCGCAGGTGCAGCGTCGCGGGCTTCTGCCCGTCGTAGTGCACCTTGGTCGGCGGCACGTAGTCGGGGAATTTCTTGGCACCCGAGGCGCCGCCGAAATTCGGGTCCGGTGGGGTCATTCGACCCTAAGTCTCCCGTCAAAACATCGCGTAGTCAAGCAAAGCGGGGTCTCTCGTTCCCGAAGGCGTGTGTGGGACATGTCCTTCCACGCGCTAGCGCGATCCTCTAAAATGGGACGGCTTGTCCCCGGAAGTTCAAAAACTGAACAGCCTGCGAACTCAGCTCGAAGATCTTCCCGCCGGCGAGCTCCGCGCGCGGGTGGAGGCGGAGATCGCCGAGCTGCTCATCGCGCGTGGGGACTACGGCCAGGCGCTGGTGCACCTCGGCGGTGCGCGCCGCGCGTCGACCGAGCCCAAGCTGCGCGAGCGCGTCGACCTCGCCACCGGCGTGGCGCTGCTCCGTCGCGGCGAGATCGAGCGCGCCGAGCCGCACCTCGAGCGCCAGCTCGAAGCGGCGCGTGCCCGTCGCGATCTCCACGCCGAAGCGCGCGCGCTCATGCACCTCGGCGAGATCTACCGTCGCCGCGGTGAAGCGGCGCGCGCCTCGCGGGCGCTCGAGCGGGCGCGCAGCTTCTTCGAGACGCACCCCGAGGGGCAGGCGCTCGCGACCGTCTACACCAGCCTCGCCGAGCTCGCCTTCACCGCCGGCGACCTCGAGGGCGCCGAGGCGCTGATCGGGCGCGCCGTCGAGCTCGCCGAGGGCTCGCAGGCGCCGGCCACGCAGGCGGCGGCGCTGCTCGTCGTCGGCAGCCTGTGCGTGCAGCGCGAGGACTTCGCCGCCGCCGAGGCCGCCGTCACGCGCGCCATCGACCTCGTCGCCACGCACAACCTGCCGCGCGAGCTCGCCGAGGCCTATTTCGCGTACGGCCATCTCGTCGGCAACGCCAAGGGCCGCACCGCCATCATCGAAGGGCAGCAGGCCGGCTCGGCCGCCACCTGGTTCGCGCGCGCGCAGGAGCTGTTCCGCGAGCACGGCGCGCTCTCCGACCTCGAGCGCGTGCGCGAAGCGTTCCGCCAGTTCGGGCGCCGTGCCACCGACCAGGTCGCCGCCCACGAGGTCAAGGAGCTCACCGACGAGCTGCGCGCCGCGCGCCTCAACGTCGCGCGCGAGGTGCACCGGCTCATCGACGCCGTCGAGCAGGGCATCGGGCGCGCCGAGGCCGAGCTGCCGCCTCCGGTGCGCGCCAAGCTGCACACCATCAACGCCGCCGCCGTCGAGGCCGAGCGCGCGGTCACCACCGGCGTCGAGGCGCTGTCGAGCGCCGAGGGGCGCGTGCTCGGCGCCGTGCAGTCGATGGTCGTCGAGCGCGAGAACATCCGCACGCTGCTCGACCTGTGCCGCTCGCTCAACGCGCTCGGCGACTACGGCCGCCTCGTCTCGGAAATCTGCAAGATGGCCGCGCAGCTCACCGGCGCCGATCGCTGCGTCGTCGCGTTCCTGGAGAACGCGACGCTCGTGGTGCGCGCGTCGTTGCGCATGCCCGACGTGGCCAACGAGCAGGCCTGGCGCGAGGCGATGGACCAGGTGGTCAAAGGCGCCGGCCCGACGCTGGTGCAGCCGTCGCGCGGCGGCAGCTCGCCCGAGCGCGGCGACGACATCCGCCTCGGCCACGCGCTCACCACGCCGCTGCGCCAGGGCGACAAGCTGTTCGGCGCCGTCTACGTCGACAAGGAGCTGTGCGGCGGCGTCTTCACTCCGCACGACCTCGACCTTCTGACCATCTTCAGCGCCCAGGCGGCGACGATGCTGGAGAACGCGCGCGTCGCCGAGGAGCTGCGCCTCGCCTTCCGCTCGCGCGCGGCCACGCTCGAGGCCATCTCGGACGGCGTGCTCTCGCTCGACAAGCGCGGCAAGATCACCTCGATCAACGCCGTCGCCGCGCGCATCCTCGGCACCACCATCGCCGGCGCGCTCAAGGATCTGCCCGACCTCGGCTTTCTGCGCCTCACCATCGAGCAGGGCGAGGAGCTCGACGGCCGCGTCACGCGCATCGGCACCGGCGAGTACCTGGTCAACGCGCGCGTCATCCGCAGCGACACCCACGACGTCGTCGGCGCCGTCGTCACGCTGACCGAAATGAAGCGCGCGCAGCAGGTCGCGCAGCGCATCGTCGGCTCGCCGGCGCGCTACTCGTTCGGCGACATGGTCGGCCAGGCGCCTTCGTTGCGCCGCCGCTTGCAGCTCGCCGAGGCGGCCGCGCGCTCGGACTCGAGCGTGCTCGTCACCGGCGAGAGCGGCACCGGCAAGGAGGTGCTGGCGCAGGCGATCCACAACGCCTCGCCGCGCGCGTCGGGCCCGTTCGTCGGCATCAACTGCTCGGCCATTCCGCGCGAGCTCCTCGAGTCGGAGCTGTTCGGCTACGAGGGCGGCGCCTTCACCGGCGCCAAGAAGGGCGGCCATCCGGGCAAGTTCGAGCTCGCCGAGGGCGGCACCATCCTCCTCGACGAGATCGGCGACATGCCGATCGAGATGCAGGCCAAGCTCCTGCGCGTGCTCCAGGAGAAGCGCGTGCACCGCATCGGCGGCACGCGCGAGGTCGAGCTCAACGCGCGCGTCATCGCCACCACCAACCGCGATCTCGACGAGGACGCGGAGAAGGGGCGTTTTCGCCGCGATCTGCTCTTCCGCCTCAAGGTCATTCACATCCAGCTGCCTTCGTTGCGCGAGCGCTCGAGCGACGTGCCGCTTCTCGTCCAGCATTACCTTTCGCTCTTCGCGGTGCGCCTCGGCAAGAGCGTGCGCGCGCTCGCCCCGCACGTCATGGAATCGTTCATGCGCTACCACTGGCCGGGCAACATCCGCGAGCTCGAGAACGTGCTCGAGGCCGAGGTCAACCTCGCCACCGAGGAGCAGACCGTGCTCGACCAGGTGCCCGAGGGCATCCGCCCGCGCATGGGCGCCGAGCGCGAGTCGGAGCCGTTGTCGCGCACCGCGCCGCGCACGCTCGAGCAGCAGGAGCGCGAGATGCTGGTGCAGGCGCTGGCGCAGAACGGCGGCTCCATCCCCGACGTCGCGCGCCAGCTCGGCATCTCGCGCGGCACCGTCTACAACAAGCTGCGGCGCTTCGCGCTCGATCCCGATCAGTATCGCGTCAAGCGCGCCTGAGCGGCGCTACTTGCCGGACTTGGGCCACTTGTCGCTGGTCGACGGCGGCGCCGGCGAGTCGGTTTCGCTCGCCTCGGTCGGATGCGGCTGCGGGATCTGCGAGAGGTTGGGCGGACCGCTACCGCTCTTCTCCGGTTGGAACTTCATGCCCGGCTGCTCGGTCGGGGAGTGCGCCAGCACGTAGAAGGTGTCGGTCCCCTTCGGCACGTCGAAGATCTTCTGGTACTCGTCGTCGCTGAAGATCTTCTCCATGTCGCTGGCGAACGCGATCATCGTCTGATGCGATCGCTCGGCGAACTCGGGCTGCGTGATCTTGCCCTGCGCCAGGAGGTCGACGTCGGGTCCGTGGCTGTCCCAGAACTTGTTCTGCACCGCCTCCACCTGCTTGGCGCGCTCGTCGTCGAGCTCCTTGCCGAGGCGGGTGGACATGAAGTGCGAGAACTCGTGCACCACGCGCTCGCGATAATCGACGGCGAAGCCGGCCGGCGTATAGGTCCCCGGCGCATACTTTTTCTGCGGATCGTAGGGCGTGCCCGCGTAGATCTGCGGCCTCGTGCGCTTGTAGGGCTTGGGCACGAACGCCGCCGCCTGCGCCGCCGCGGGCTTCGACGCCGGCGCGACCGCACGTGCGACGCGCGTCGAGCGCCAGGCGTAGAAGCCGACGGCGATGATCACGCAGAGTGCGGCGATGGGGATGAGTCTGTTACGCACGAGACGAGGATATCACGCGGGGTTGAGTGGAGGAGACGGGGCTCAGCAGCCGCCGTCGGTGCCCCAGTAGCCGAACGTCGCCACCGAGGTGCCCATGCCGCGCACGCCGCTGCCGAGGTAGCCCGGCGACGGACCGCCCATGTAATAAGCGTTGTTGTTGGTCGCCTGGTGGCACACGCCCTGGCTGAGGTAGGTCCACTTGTAGAAGAAGTTCGAGTCGTAGCAGCTGCCGCTGCCCGGCGCGTGCTGGCGCCAGACACAGGCCGAGCCGGCGCTGGCGCAGTCGCAGCTGCCGCCGAACTGCTCGACGCACGACCAGTCCTCCTCGGTGGTGTACGAGTGATCGAGGAAGGTGCCGAGCACGCTGTCGATCGGCCGCGTGACCGTGTACTTCGCATCCGCTGTCGAAGCGAGGCCGAGAGTCATGGTCAGCGCGAGCAGATACTTCATCATGTGGGGCCCTCTCTGTCTTCCGAACCGTTAGTTCGGTGTCGTGGATTACGCTCCTTGCGACCGCTATGCCGTCAGACAAGTGCTGAGATTTCCATGTGCGGTTGATCAACCGCACTGCTCAGAGTTCAGAACTTGAACAAAAAATGTCCAAAAACTGAGCAAAACCGCTAGGTAAGATGAGGTAATGCACCGTGATCCGAGCGGGCGCGGCGTGGTCGAAACGATCACGGGCGGATCTCGTACGTGGTAGACCAACGGCGGTGAGCGCAGTGCGGGACGGCGGCAGGCGACCGCTGACGATCGAGCACGAGTTCCTCGTCGAGGGCGAGTGCGGCGGCTGGCGGCTCGACCGCTTCCTGCGGAAGAAGATCCCGCGGCTGTCGCGCACGCGCGTGCAGCGGGTCATCCGCGGCGAGTGCTGGATCGATGGGCGGCCGTGCAAGCCGTCATCCGTGGTGACGCCGGGCCAGCGGGTGACCTTTCGCCGCCCGGCGCCGGCCGAGCCGGACGCGCCGCGCGAGCTGCCGCTGCTGCACGCCGACGATGCGTTCTACGCGTTCGAAAAGCCGGCGGGGATCGCCATGCACCCGACGGCGAAGTGGCACTTTTCGACGATCACGGCGGTGCTGCGCGAGAAGTTCCCCGAAGAGGCGCTGCAGATCACGCATCGGTTGGATCTGGAGACGTCGGGCGTGCTGCTCATCGCCCGCACGCGCGACGCGGCGGTCGCGCTCAAGCGTGCGTTCGCCAAGCGGCGCGTGCACAAGAAGTACGTGGCGCTGGTGCACGGCGCGCTCGAGGGCGAGGGCGTGATCGATGCGCCGCTCGCGCTCGCCGGCGGGCTGGTGCGCGTGAAGATGGCGGTGCGTGCCGACGGGCTGGCGTCACGGACGCGCTGGCGGGCGGCGGCGCGCGCGGGCGACTACACGCTCGTCGAGTGCTGGCCGGAGACGGGGCGGCAGCACCAGATTCGCGCGCACCTCGATCATCTCGGCTTTCCGATCGTCGGCGACAAGCTCTATCCCGACGAGCGCGTGTTCGCCGACTACCAGGATCACGGATGGGAGGCGGTCGCGGATCGGCTCGAGCACACGCGGCAGGCGCTGCACGCGGCCGAGCTGCGCTTTCCGCACCCGACGACGGGCGACGAGGTGGCGGTCGAGAGCGCCTTGCCGGCGGATCTGCGCCGGTTGATCGACGAGGCCGGCGAGGGCGAGGCTTAGTCGGCGTCGCTGACGTCGAAGTCGAGGCGCGCCTGCGGCGTCGACGGCGCCAGCAGCAGCGAGCCGGGCAGGCCGCGCAGCGCCGGGGCCAGGATGCGCGTCAGGACGTCGTCGTCCTTCGGCGCGGCGACGCGGTCGCCGCCGATGCCGAAGAGCGCGAGCAGCTGGCCGAGGATGGTCGGCTCGTTCGGCACCGCTTCGAGCGTGACGCGATCCTCGTCGCGCAGGCCGGCGCGCCGCTTGGCTTCGGCGACGGCGTCCATGAGGCCGCCGAACTCGTCGACGAGGCCGCGCGCGAGGCCGGCGTCGCCCGACCAGATGTGGCCGCGGCCGACGGCGTCGACGGCGGCGGGCGTCATGTGGCGGCCGCGCGCCACCTGGTCGACGAAGCGGCCGTAGTAGTAGCGCAGCTTCGAGAGGATGAGCGTGCGCTCCTCGTCGGTGTACTGGCGGTACATCGAGTCGATGCTGGCGTGGGTGCCGCGCTCGTAGTGCTCGAGGGTGACGCCGATCTTGGCGGCGAGGCCGCTGACGTCGAACTTGCCGGTGAAGATACCGATCGAGCCGGTGAGCGTCGACGGCGCGGCGTAGATGCGCGAGCAGGCGGAGGCGATGAAGTAGCCGCCCGAGGCGGCCAGATCGCCGAGCGAGCAGATCACCGGCTTGACCTCGGCGGTGCGCTCGAGCTCGCGCGCGATCACGTCGGAGGCGAGGGCGGAGCCGCCGGGCGAGTCGATGCGCACGACGATGGCGCGCACGCGCGCGTCGTCGCGGGCGCGCTGCAGGGCGGTCATGAGCGTCTGCATGCCGGCGAACTTCATGCCGAGCAGCGGGATCGACGCCGACTTGCCGTCGATGATGTCGCCTTCGACGAAGAGCACGGCGACGGCGGGGCGCTCCCAGTCGTTCTCGCGCTCGGGCGAGGTCGGCGCGGTGCGCAGCGCGATCGGACGGCCGAGGCGCTCGGCGATGGCGCCTTCGACCTCGTCGCCGTGGCGCAGCTCGTCGACGAGGCCGGCGGCCTTGGCCTCGACGGCGGTGTAGGGGCCGCGGTCGATCCACGCCTTGGCGGCGGCGGCGTCGACGTGGCGCGCGGCGGCGATGCCGTCGACGACGTGGGCCCAGACGTCGCCGACGTAGGCTTCGCGCTCGGCGCGCGCGGGCTCGGTCGAGCCGGTGCGGGTGTACTGCTCTGGCGCGCTCTTGTACTCGGCTATTTTCACGAAGTCGGCGCGCACGCCGAGGAGGTCGCCGAGGCCGCGGAAGAACATCGTCGTCGACGAGAGGCCGACCAGGCGGATGCCGCCGGCGGGATCCTGGAAGATGCGCTCGGCGGCGGAGGCGACGTAGTAGCCGCGCGTGTTGGTCTCGGCGGTGTAGACGTAGACGTGCTTCTTGGCTTTGCGCATGTGCAGCATGGCGGCGCGCAGCTCCTCGGCGGTGGCCCAGCTGCCGCCGACGTCACCGACGACGAAGACGACGCCGGCGATGTCGCGCTCCTTCTCGGCGTGGCGCATCCACGAGACCAGGCGCGCCAGCTTGCGCTCGTCGATGCCGGCGAGATCGAAGCGCACGAGGTGCTTGGGGCCGTTCCAGACGGCAGGGTAGCGATCGCCGGAGATGCGCGCGGCGAGCGTGAAGCCGTGGCCGCGCGTGAGGCCCGAGTCGGTGCCGAAGAGGCCGAAGCCCTGGACGCCGATGTGCTCGAGATCGATGGCGAGGCCGATGGCGACGCGGACGTCGTTCTCGTTGGTGCCGTCGAGATCGACGTCGCGCTTCCACTCGACGTCGGCCTTGATGGTGATGCCGGGCGTGGGGTTCAGCCAGAGGCGGAAGTGCGGATCGACGTCGCCGCGCCGCTCGCCGAAGCGGGCGCCGGCGGCGATCTCGACGAGCGAGGTCTGCCAGGGGCGGAAGGCGAGCTCGGTGTCCCACACGCGCTGCAGCGGGAAGCCCTGCACGGCGGGCGAGGGTAGATCGCGGATCACGAGCGCGGCGGCGAGCCAGCGCGTGGGACGCAGCGACAGCGCGAGATCGAGCGTGTCGAGGCCGGAGGCGACCGGGCCGGTGTCGGCCCACAGATGCGCGTATTGCACTCCGACGGCGATGCCGCGCAGGAGGCGCACGCCGAAGGCGAGCGAGAATTTCTGCTCGTTGGGAAAGGGGAACGAGGTGGGCGGACGCAGGAGCTGAATGCCGGCGCCGAGCGAGAGCGCCGAGAGGTAGGGGATGGGCGTGGCGACGAAGAAGCCGTCGCCGCGGCCGCCGACGGTGCCGTCGGGATCGAGCTCGGAGTGCAGGTAGACTCCGGACCACGACGGCAGGTAGCCGAGCGACGCCGGGTTCTTGTCGACGGCGCTGGCGTCGGAGTCACCGCTCAAGCCGAGGGTCGGGTTGTAGACGCCGGGCGTGGGCGGCTCGCCGACGGGGATGGGGTGCGTCGTTTGCGCGTGAGCGGTGACCGCGAAGACCACGACGCCGACGGACACGAGGAGCGAGGCTTTACGCATTCGCGGCGCAGTATATGCTCGTGAGCATGGCCGTGACTAACGCCGAGCTCCTTCAGCAGCATCCGTTGCTCGCGCGGCTGTCGCTCGAGCAGGTCCTGCGCTTCGCGCAAGCGGGCGAGCTCGAGCTGTTCCACGCGGGCGAGGACATCGTCGTCGAGGGGACGCTGGGCGACGCGCTCTATCTCATCCTCTCGGGCAAGGCGACGGTGCACATCGGCGCGGCGGAGTCGCATCCGTTGGCCACGCTGAAGCCGGGCGAGTTCTTCGGCGAGATGTCGCTCGTCGAGCCGGCGGTGCGCTCGGCGACGGTGCGGGCGACCGACGCGACCGAGGTGTTCCGGGTGCCGCACTATGCGCTGTCGAACCTGCTCGAGGACGATCCGGTCGTGTTGCACCTCGTGCTGGTGACGATCATCCGCGTCTTGTCGAAGCGGCTGCGCGACACCAACGCGCTCGTCGGCAGCGTCGAGAAGCTGTCGGAGTGGCTGGCGTCGTCGATGGTCTGACGACGGCGCCGACGACCGTCACGAGGTGCCGCTCTTGCACCACCGGGGGACATGCGCGCGGTGGCGGCAGGGTTGGTGATGGCGCTCGGGCTCGGCACGGCGGCGTGGGCCGGGCCGGCGGGCAGGCAGGGCATCGAGACGCGAGACGTCCCGGGCACCGACGGCACTTGGCAAGAAGGGCACGCGGTGATCGATGCGCCGATCGACGAGGTGCGCCGCTGGCTCACCGACTTCGAGCGCTGGCCGCAGAGCTTCCCCGACGTGCAGTGGGCGAAGGTGCTCTCGCGCTCGGGCAACGATCGCGCGGTCATGAAGTTTCGCTCGAGCATCATCGGCCGCGATCTGACGCTCAACATGCACTGGAATGCGCGCGCGATCGTGTACCGCGGCGTCGGCAAGAACGTCGATGTGCAAGGCAAGGTGCTGCTGACGCCGCTCGGGCGTGGGCGCACCGACGTGGTGTTGCAGTCGACGGCGGACGTGCATGGGATCGTGGGCGCCCTGGCGTCGAAAGCGACGCGGCGCGCGCGGGCATACAAGAAGCTGCGCGCGGATCTCGGGGCGCTGCAGAACCTGTCGCGGACGCGGATGTAGCGCGCGCGGATCGAGCGCCAGGCTAGAGCGCGGCGGGATCGAGCGTGGTCGCGGCGCGCGTGAGGCGATCGAGCGTGAAGCCGGCGACGAGCGATTGCGGCGTGGCGTCGCTGCCGTCGGCGACGAGGCCGAGCGTGGCGGCGAGGCGGCCGACGACGTAGGTGGGCGAGCGGCCGCGCTCGGCCAGGACGCGTACGGCGACGCCGCCGTGGCGCTTCGAGAGGCGCGCGCCGTCGGGGCCGAGGATGAGCGGCACGTGGGAGAAGCGCGGCGCCCCCAGGCCGAGCGCGCGGTAGAGCAGGAGCTGGCGCGCGGTCGAGCCGAGCAGGTCGTCGCCGCGCACGACGTCGGTGATGCCCATGGCCGCGTCGTCGACGACGACGGCGAGCTGATAGGCGGGGATGCCGTCGGCGCGGCGGATCACGAAGTCGCCGATGGTGGTCGACGGATCCTCCTGCTGCGTGCCGTGCACGCCGTCGGCGAACGCGATGATCTCGGGATCGACGCGCAGGCGCACCGACGGGCGGCGGTCACGCGGCGGCGGCGTGGTGCGCGCGCGGCAGGTGCCGGGATAGCGCGGGCCGTCGTCGCCGGGACCGTGCGGCGCGGTGGCGGCGCGGGCGACCTCGGCGCGCGAGCACCAGCAGTGGAACGCGTGCCCGGACGCGAGCAGCTGCTCGACGGCGGCGTCGTAGCGGGCCAGGCGCAGCGATTGGCGATAGGGCGCGTGCGGGCCGCCGACGTCGGGCCCCTCTTCCCAGTCGAGGCCGAGCCAGCGCAGATCCTCGAGGATGCGCGCCTCGGCGCCGGGGATGGTGCGCGGGCCGTCGAGATCCTCGACGCGCACGAGGTAGGCGCCCCCGGCCGCGCGCGCCGCCAGCCAGGCGACGAGCGCGGTGCGCGCCCCGCCGAGGTGCAGGTCGCCCGTCGGCGAGGGGGCGAAGCGGCCGCGGTAGCCGCTCATGGTTGTGCCGCGCGCATGGGCTGCTAGCATATCCGCGTGTTCGACTGGATGGGCGCGTTCGTCATCGCCGCCGTCGCCGGCGTGGCCTGGCGGTACGGTGCCGCACGCACCGCGCGCTGGTCGAGCATCGCGGCGCGGCTGCCCGAGACGCGCATCGGCGATCTGGCCGAGGGGGCGCAGGTCAAGGTGGTCGGCGTGGTCGAGGATCGCGAGACGATGCCGGCGCCGTTGACGCAGCGGCCGTGCGTGGGCTGGACCATCCGCTCGGTCGCGGCCGACGGCGGCTGGGTGCTCGATCGCATCGCGCGCTCGGGGGCGTGCGACTTCTGGCTGCGCGACGACGCCGGCGGGCGCGTGCAGGTGCGCGGCGGGCGCGCGGCGCTGGTGGTGGCGACCGCCAACGCGGTGTCGGCGGCGCGCGTCGAGGGCATGGTGCAGCGCGAGGCGCTGTTCGTGCCCGGCGATCGCATCGCGGTGATCGGGATGGTGCGGCGCGAGCTCGATCCGACCGGCGTCACCATGTACCGCGAGGCGCCGACGCGGCTGGTGCTCGACGGCATTCCGCTGTGGCTCCTGCCGGTGTCATAGCGCCGACGGATCGTCGCTGAGGAAGAGCGGCAGCGACTCGGACGCTTGCAGCACCAGGCGCTTGGGCGTCTCGCGATAGTTGCCGCCGGCGGCGTCGGGATCCGGCTCCCAGCGGGCGAGGCCGCCGACGGCGACGCGCTCGCCGGCTTCGAGCACGCCTTCGTAGGCGCGCAGGTTCTTGCGGAAGAAGGTGCCCTCGACGCTGCGGCCGCGCTCGGCCATGAAGCGCGCCAGGTCGGCGTCGTCGCTGACGATGGGCGAGGTGCGCGCCTTGCGATCGTTGACCAGCGCCGGGAAGTCCTTGCCGTCGGAGGCGACGCGGACGAGCGCCATGCCCGATTCGTCGCGCAGGTAGAAGTCGATGCCCTTCTCTTCGCGCACGATCTCGCGCCAGTGGCCGCCGCGGGTGCCGTGGCTGCGGTACTCCTGCACGCGCACCGAATAGTAGGCGCACGCGCGCCGCGACAACGCCGCTTCGACGGAGCGGCCGGCGTAGACCAGCTCGCCGACGATCTTGACGGCGCGGCCGTCGCGCACGTCGCGGATCAGCGTCGGCTTGATGCGGCGGAGCATGCGCTTGATGCGCCGATCGCGGGTGAAGGCGAAGCGGGCGCCGAGGCCGACGATGGTGCTGATGCCGAAGGTGAAGCCGAAGAAGAGGAGCCAGAAGTCGAGCATCACACGTTGAAACGAAAGTGCGCGGTATCGCCGTCGCGCATCACGTAGTCCTTGCCTTCGACGTGCAGCTTGGCCGCCGAGCGGCAGGCCGCTTCGGAGCCGAGCTTGACCAGGTCTTCCCACCAGATGATCTCGGCCTTGATGAAGCCGCGCTCGAAGTCGGTGTGGATGGTGCCCGCGGCCTGCGGCGCCTTGGTGCCCTTGATGATGGTCCAGGCGCGCACTTCGGTCTCGCCGGCGGTGAAGAAGGTGATGAGCCCGAGGAGGTCGTAGCCGGTGCGCACCACGCGCTGCAGGCCGGGCTCGGTGAGCCCGAGCGACGCCAGGAACTCCGGCTGCTCTTCCTTGGGCAGCGTCGAGATCTCGGCCTCGACGGCGGCGCAGATGACGACGACGGGAGCGCCCTCCTTGTCGGCCACCTTGCGCAGCGCCTCGACGTGCGCGTCCTTGCCCTCCATCGCCGCGGCGAGCTGCTTCTCGGCGACGTTGGCGACGAACATGACCTTCTTCGACGTCAGGAGCTGCAGCTCCTTGACGAGCGGGCGCTCCTCGTCGGTGACGGGGATGGCGCGCACGGGAACGCCGTCGTTGAGCCCCTTCATCAGCTTGGTGCAGAGGTCGAACATCGGCTTCTCGGTCTTGGCCTCGGGGCCCTTCATCGCCTTCTGCGCGCGCGCCAGGCGCTTCTCGATCGACTCGAGGTCCTTCAAGCCGAGCTCGGTGTCGATGGTGGCGATGTCGCTGGCGGGATCGATGCGCCCCTCGACGTGGACGATGTTCTCGTCCTCGAAGCAGCGCACGACGTGGGCGATGGCGTGGACCTCGCGGATGTTGGCGAGGAACTGGTTGCCGAGCCCTTCACCCTTGGAGGCGCCTTTGACCAGGCCGGCGATGTCGACGAACTCCATCGTCGTGGGCACGACCTTCTTCGGCTTCACCGTCGCCACGAGCGCGTCCATGCGCGCATCGGCGACGCCGACGACGCCGACGTTCGGCTCGATGGTGCAGAACGGATAGTTGGCCGCTTCGGCCTGCTGCGTGGCCGAGAGCGCGTTGAACAGCGTCGATTTGCCCACGTTCGGCAGACCGACGATTCCGCATGCAAAACCCATGGCGGCGAAGTCTAAAGCAGAAGTTGAAACTGAAAAGTCGAAAGTTTAAGTTCGGACGATGAAGAGGGGGAATCTCGTCGCGGCGTGCGCCCTATTAATGATGGCGTGCGCCCACAAGCCGCCGCCTCCGCCGCCCCCGGCCCCGGCGCCGCCGCCGCCGCCGAAGGGCGACCTCTTGCGCTTCAAGGCCAAGCCGGGCGACTCGGCGAAGAGCAAGATCAAGCTGACGATCGAGCAGGAGCAGGCGGCGGCCCAGGGCGACAAGCGCGGCGCGACCAAGCCGGTGACGCTGACCTTCAGCTTCGGCGAGGAGGAGACGGTCGACAGCGTGGCGCCCGATCATTCGATGCTCATCTCGGCGCGGCTCGTCGACGCTGCCGGCGAGGGATCGGCCGGCACCAGCCAGGAGATGATCGACGACATGGCGCAGGTGTTCGACGAGCTGAAGATCCAGTTCAAGCGGCAGGAGCGCGGCGACGTCGTCGCGGTGGCGATCTCGGGGCTGCGCAAGCCGCTCGACGAGTCGACCGCGCGCGCGGTGCTCAACGCCATCTACGGCGCGCAGCGCGGGGCGCTGTTCCCCGAGGAGAACGTCGACGTCGGCGGCACCTGGAAGACGTCGATGCCCATCCCGTCGACGGCGGGGTTCGAGGGCGAGGTCCACTACGATTACACCTACGCGCGCAAGGGCGGCGGCGTGGCGGTGATCGGCTGCGAAGGGCGCTTCGAGGGCAAGCGGCCGCAGGGCACGGCGATGCAGAAGCTGTCGGGCAAGAGCTCGGCGGAGTATCGCTTCGACGTCGCGGCCGGCAAGATGATCGGCTCGACGGTGGATCAGATGACGCAGGCCGAGGGCGCCATCGCCGGGCAGCAGGCGCTGCAGCTCGGCGTGCGCCAGCACATCCGCGTCGAGTGGCAGCTCGACACCGGCGGCGACGCGGGCAACAAAGACCAATAGGAGCAACGATGCAGGCGAACCGACCGCCGCGGGACATCACGCCCGCGCGCTTCTTCACCGATTGGCTCCCGCGCGAGTTCGGCAGCGAGTTCGGCGCCGGCAAGCGCGCCGCGTCCGACATCACCGTCGCGGTGGATCTGGAGGGCGAGGGCGGCGGGCAGTGGGTCCTCGACGTGCGCGGCGGGACGCTGAGCGTTCGCGCCGCGGGCGAAGCGGGCCCGTCGCCGATGGTCCAGCTCTGGCAATCGGTGCAAGACTGGCGCGCCCTCGCCGTCGGCGAAGACGGCGCGAACGTGGACCTCGCGCCTCCGCAGGCCTCCGCCCTCGACGTGCTCTTCGTCGACCCGGCTTCGCGTCAAATCCTGTCGGCCGTCAAGGGCACGGTCCGCTTCGAAGTCACCGGCTACAACGGCCGCACCTGGGGCATGCTCGTCAAATTCGGCACCCAGCCCGGCAAAACCGAGCAGGACGCCACCATCACCGTCGACGCCGCCACCTACGCCGCGATCCTCGCCCGCAAGCTGGCCCCCCCCGAAGCCTACTTCAGCGGCAAAATCTCGCTGCGCGGCGACACCTCGCTAGCGATGCAGCTCGCCATGGCCATGCTCCCGCGCTTCACGCAGAAATAGCGCATCCCCGCTCAAGCCAGCTCCTTGTGAATCTGGCTTGAGCAGGTTCCAGCAGCTACGACAACACAATCACGGTGGTGCCGTCGCCGCCTTCTTCGGGGGTCGCCGGGCGGACCTGCGAGACGCCGGGGAAGTGGGCCAGCTCGCGGCGGAGGGTGTCGCGCAGGGCGCCGGTGCCGTGGCCGTGGATGAGGAAGACGGCTTCGCTGCCGGTGCGGAGCGCGTCGTCGAGGAATTTTTCGGCGAGGCCGAGGGCGGCGTCGGCGCGTTCGCCGCGGACGTCGAGCGTGTTGTAGCCGGCGCGCACGAGGGCTTTGGGCGGCGCGGGGACTTCGAAGGCGTTGTGGCCGCGTTTGGCGCGGGCCGATTGCTGCTTTGGTTGTGATTCGAGGACGGTGAGCTCGTCGAGCGTGACGGTGAGCTTGAGCGGGCCGGCCTGCACGGCGACCTGCTTGCCCTTCGGAGGCGCAGCGATCGTGGCGCGGGCGCCGAGCTTGCGGACCCAGACGTCGACGCCGGGCTTGAGGTCGGCTGGCGTCGCCGGGCGGCCGGGCGGAGCTTGGGGCGTCGGCGCGTGCGCGTGCACGTCCTTCGCCGCGGCTTCGATCTGGCGCTTCGATTCCTGCACCGCCGCCGAGGTGATCTTGCCGTCCCCGACATGGCGGCGCAGCACCGTCGCGGTGCGGTCGAGCTCGGCGCGCGCGCGGCGCAGCGTCTCCACCGCTTCGTCGTGGGCGCCGCGGCGCGCCGCTTCCAGGCGCTCCTTGGCCTGCGCCGCTCGCGCTTCGGCTTCGGCGTGCTTGCGCTCGGCTTCCGCGCGCTCGGCCTCGGTCGCGGCGCGCTCGGCGGCGATGCGCTTGCGCTCGACCTCGAGGTCGAGGAGCAGCTGCTCGAGCGACGCCTGGCCCGCGCCGGCGAGCTCGCTGGCGCGCGCGCAGATGGCGTCGGCGATGCCGAGCCGCTTGGCGACGCGGATCGCGCCCGAGGCGCCGGGCACGCCGAGGTGCAGCTCGTAGGTGGGCAACAGCCGCTCGAGGTCGAAGCCGACCGACGCGTTCAAGAAGCGCTCGTCGCTCGTGGGCAGCGCCTTCAAGCGATCGTAGTGCGTGGTCACGATCGCCGTCGCCCCGCCATCGGCGAGCGCCTCGAGCACCGCTTGCGCCAGCGCGGCGCCCTCCGCCGGATCGGTGCCGACGGCGACCTCGTCGAGCAGCACGAGCACGCCGCGCGTCGCCGCGCCGAGGAACGACTGCAGCGCCAGCACATGCGCGGAGAACGTCGACAGATCGCGCTCGATGCTCTGATCGTCGCCGATGTCCGAGAGCACCGCCGAGAACCACGGCACGCGCGAGCCTTCCTGCGCCGGGATGTGCAGCCCGGCGCGCGCCATCAGCACGTGCAGCCCCGACAGCTTGAGCGCCACCGTCTTGCCGCCCGCGTTCGGCCCCGACACCACCAGGGTCTCGCCCACGCCGAGGACAACATCGTTGGGCACGATGGTCCGCGGCGCGTCCTTGCCGAGCTCCGCCAGCATCATGAGCGGATGGCGCGCGCGCCGCAGATCGAGCGTGGCCAGCTCGTCCTCGAGCGCCATCAGCTCCGGCGCCGTCGCGCGCAGATCGGCCGACAGCCTGGCCTTGGCGTCGATGAGGTCGAGCTCGGCGAGCACATCGAGGTTCACGTGGATCTTCGGCAGCTCGTCCTCGACGAGCCGCGACAGCTCGGCCAGGATCCGCCGCTCCTCCTCCGACACCTCGAGCTCGGCCAGCTTGAGCCGATTGTTCAGATCGACCAGGTCCTCCGGCTCGACGAACACCGTCTGCCCCGACTGCGACGTGCCGTGCACGATGCCGCGTACCTGCGAGCGCGCGTCGACGCGAATCGGCACCACGTAGCGCTCCTCGCGCTGCGTGAAGAAGCGATCCTGCAGATGCGGCGCGATGTGCGTGCCCTCGAGCAGCCGCTCGAGCTTGCGCTCCAGCTCCTCGCGAATGCGCAGCGCGTTGCGCCGGAGGCCCCCGAGCGCCGGCGAGGCGCGATCGTTGAGCCGCACGTTGCCGCCGCCGTCCTCGAAGCTGTCGAGGATGGCGCCCGACACGTCGTCGAGATCGCTGATCAGCGCCGCCCGCCCGAGCAGGCGCGGCGCCTCGCGATGGGCCACGAGATGGCGCCGCACGCGCGCGCCCGCGGCCAGCGTCAGCGCCACGTCGCGCAGCGCCTGCGGCTCGAGCGCGCCCGACTTGCCCGAGCGCTGCAGCGCCTCGTCGACGGCGCGCACGCCCCAGTCGGGCCCGAAGAACGGCAGCGGCTCGCCGACGTCGCGCAGCGCCCGCGCCTCGGACACTTCCTCGTGACGCGCGCGCGCCGCGTCCTGGTGATCGTAGAGCGGCAACGCCCGCGCCAGCGCCTGTCCGCGCGCGGTCTGCGCGCGGCGCGCCAGCTCGTCGAGCAGGCGGTGCCAGCCGAGGTCGGCGGCGGTCTTCTCGGAAATCATCGGGGGTGCAGTCTAGATCAGATTCGCGGTTTCGCCGCGGCTAGCGGCCGCGGCCTCTTCGCTTCTTCGGTGGCGCCTTTTTCGGCGCCGTCGCCCGCTGGAGGCCCAGCTTGGCGTGCGGGTCGGCCGGCTTGACGTCGAGCACGCGCTGATACTCCTCGGCCGCGAGCTCGCGCTTGCCCATCGCCAGGTGCACGTCGCCGAGCGTGTTCTGGATGCTCGTCTCTTCGGGCGCGTACTCGAGCGCCGCGTTGGCGTCGGAGAGCGCCGCCTGGAACTTGTTCTTGCCGAGCGAGCGCTGCGCGCGCAAGGTCAGCGTCCGCGCCAGGCGCCCCTTGGACCATTCGTCGTCGGGCTTGAGGCCCACGAGCGCGTCGAAGTCCTCGGCCGCCTCGTCGAGCCGCTGCTTCTTGAGCGCGAGCGTGCCCTTGCGCCCCAGCATCGTCGTCGTCTTCTGTTTGAGCGCCTCCGCCTGCGCGTTGCCCGGATCGGCCTTGTCGATGCGGTCGAGCAGCTCCTTCAAGTTGTCGCCCGGCGGCGCGAGGATGCGCCCGCCCTCGGCGGTGCGGCGCGCCCACTCGAGCATGCGATCGATCTCGGCCGGCGACATCCTGTCGTCGTCCTTGCTCTTGGTCGTCTTGACCGGCTCGGTCTTCACCGGCTCGGCCTTCGTGCCCGACGGCTTCGGCGCCTGCGTCGTCGTCGTCGGACGCGGCGTCACCACCTCGGTCGGCTCCCGGTACAGCTTCCAGTAGGCCGCGCCGCCCGCCGCCGTCAGCACGAGCAGGCCGGCGACGACCCACTTGGCGCCGCCGCCCGCTTTGCTTCCGTGGCCCGCGCCGCGCTCGGCCATGCGCTTGTCGTCGGCGGCGAGCGCCTCGGCGAGCCCCAGCGGCGTCGGCGGACGCGACCCACCGGTGACGCTCACACGATCGGCGTCGGCAGAGAGCGGCAGCGCGCCGGTCATCCCCGTGCGCTGCACCGGAATCGACGGCATCGACCCGCGCCGCCCCTGCGCCCCGTTCGGATCGAAGACGCGCGGCTTGGACGAGCCGGCCTCGAACAGCCGCGGCTCCTCGCCGCCCCACGTCGACGACATCACGTCTTCGGACGGCTTGAGCCCGAGCACCGCCGCGACCGCCGAGCCGCGCCCGCGCATCGACTTGGTGAGCTCGTACTCGAGCGCGCCCATCGTCTGTGGCCGGCGATCGGGATCGCGCTCGAGGCAGCGCATCACGACCTCCTCGAGCTGCTCGGGCACGTCGGGATTCAGCTCGCGCGGCGGCGTCGGCGATTCGGTCGCCTTCTTGGCGAGGATCTCCATCACGTTGGCGCCGTGATGCGGCGGATCCGCCGTCAGCATCTCGTACAAGATCGCGCCCACCGAGTAGATGTCGACGCGCCCGTCGATCGCCTTGCCCGCCGCCTGCTCGGGCGCCATGTACTCCGGCGTGCCCATCGCGATGCCCGGCGTGGTCAGCCGTCGCGGCGAGTTCTGGTTGCCCATGTCCTGCTTGGCGATGCCGAAGTCGAGCACCTTGACGAAATCGGCCACGCCCTCGCGCGAGACCAGGAAGATGTTCTCGGGCTTGAGATCGCGGTGGATGATGCCGGCCGCGTGCGCCGCCGAGAGCGCGCGGCAGACCTGCGTGCCGATGGCGACGACGCGATCGGGCGCGACGCGCCGCTCGTGGCGCAAGACTTCGCCGAGGTCGAGCCCGTCGAGGCGCTCCATGACGAAGTAGACGTCGCCGTCGGGCGTGGTGCCCGAGTCGGTGACGTCGACGATGTTGGGATGGCCGACCTTCGACGCCGCGCGCGCCTCGCGGCGGAAGCGCGCGACCAGATCGGCCTGCCGCGAATACTGCGGGTGCAAGACCTTGAGCGCGACCTTCTTGCCGATCTCGACGTGCTCGGCCTCGTACACCGCGCCCATGCCGCCGGTGCCGAGCACGCGCTCGATGCGATAGCGGCTGTCGATGACGGTGCCGACGAGCTGCTCGGGCGCCGTCATCTCGCCTTCGTCGTCGCGACGGGCCGGCGCCGGCGCACGCATCGCCGGCGCCGCGGCGCGCGTCGGGCCGAGCGGCGTGAGCGCCACGCCGCGGGGCGGCACCGTGACGGTGAGCTCGTCATCATCGTCGGCGAGCAGGTTGCCGCTGCGGATCATCGAGCGGATCGGCGGCGGCGACGGCGGACGATTGTTCGCGTTCGGCGCCGGCGGCGGCGTCGGCTTGACGCCCGGCAGCGGCCGCGCGCTGACACCGCCGTTGGCCGGCCGCATGCCCGGCAGCGGCGGCGGCGCCGGCTTGACCGGCTCGATCACCGCCGGCGGGCGCTTCACGCGCCGCGTCTGCGGATCCTCGTCGAGCGAATCGTTGATGTCGAGCGACGCCTCGCGCATGACGGCCGGGATCGCGGGGCGCGTCGGCCCGTCGCCGCTGCCGCGCTCCCGCCCCTCCAGACGATCGGCGGGCGGCCGCGGCGCCACGGTGCGCTCGGTCCCCGAGCGCTGTGCGCGCAGCTTGGGCAGCTCCTCGCGCAACAGGCGCTCGCGCTCGGCCGCTTCGCGCTTGATCTCGTCGCCGAACAGGTCCTTCAGAAACGCCGCCACGCGCGAGGAGTCGGTGCCCGGCGCGATCCGCGCCAGCTCGTCGGAGATGGCCTTGCGGAACTCTTCGGCCGTCTGGTAGCGCTGCTCGCGCTCCGAGGCCAGCGCCTTGAGCGACACGGCGTCGATCGACGGCGGCAGCCCGCGCGTCAGATGCGACGGCGACTCCACGCGCGGATGGCGCGCCTGATCGAGGTTCTTGACCGCGTCGTCGCTGGTATCGTGCAGCGGTCGCCCCGTCAGCAGCTCCCACAAGATCACGCCGGTGGCGAAGATGTCGGTGCGCGCGTCGGCCTGCTCGCCGCGCGCCTGCTCGGGCGCGAGATAGGCGATGCGGCCGTAGACGATGCCGGGCGCGGTCTTCTCGTTCTTCAGGATCGATCGCGCGAGCCCGAAGTCGGTGACTTTGACCTCGCCGTGAAAGCTGATGAGGATGTTGGGCGGCGCGATGTCGCGGTGCACGAGGCCGAGGCCGCCGTAGTTGTGCGCGAAGTCGAGCCCGCGCGCGATCTCGCGGCAGACGTAGAGCGCGACATCGAGCGGGATGCGCGAGCGGCGCTCGGCGGTGCGGTTCCACACCGCGCGCAGATCGCGCCCTTCGATGAGCTCCATCGCGATGTAGAGCTCTTCGTCGACGCGGCCGGCGTCGAAGACCTGCACGAGGTTGGTGTGATTGAGGCGGACGGCGACCTTGGCCTCGTCGAGGAGGCGCGCCGTCAGCCCGGGCGCGTCGCGATCCTCGGGGACCTTCTTGACGAGGCAGAGCTTCTCGGCGCCGCCGAGCTCGCCCGCCGCCGCCAGATAGATCTCGCCCATCCCGCCGCGCGCAAATGGGCGCAACAGCGCGTACTTGCCGAACATCCGAGGGAAGCGCTGCGTGCTCACACGTCCACCTTCCAGGTGCACGGTGAGCAGCCCGTCATCGATCCGCGGGCCCCACCGGCCTCGCTCACATTCGCTCGCTGGCGCTCGCTCATTGCAGGGCGTTCGAAGATTGTACCACGTATTGGGGGGCACGCCCGCCCAATCGGATCGCGTGTTTAGTAGCTTACGGCGGCGTAAGTCGTCAGTCGTTTGGGGGCGTCAGATCGGCGGGCGCCGGCATCGACATGTCGATGGGGACCGAGGCGTCCGAGAACATGCAGGCTTCGGTGGTGCCGGTCAGGTGGCAGTAGCCGTCGGTGCGGCACTCGTAGTCGTCGGGGCACTTCGGGGTGGTGTCACTGCACGCGTACGAGCAGGTCGGCTTGTCGACGTTGAAGCAGCCCGAGAAGCTGGCGGCGGCGAAGGCGAGCGTGGCGACGGCGAGAAGGCGACGCATCAAAACGATCCTCCGAGCACGAGACCGCCGGCGTCCTTGCCGGCCACGGGAGCGAGGTGCCACGCCTGCTTCTTCTCGGGCTTGCCGCGCTTGGCGTCGACGATGAACAGCGTCACCGTGGCGACCGCCGAGACGGCGGCGATGGTGTAGAAGCTGATGGCCAGGTTGTTGTACAGGTGGCCGTCGCTGTTGAGCGACTGCAGATCGCTCTGCGTCGACTGATCGAACTTGTGCGGCTGGCCGTTGGTGTCGACGAAGGTCAGGCGGCGGTTGATCTCGTCGGCGCGCGACTCGGCCGACAGCCCGAAGATGGCGCCCGCGGTCAGCACGGCCAGCGTCGCGGCGACGCCGATCCAGGCGGCCACGCGCAGCTTCGTCGTCGGGCCCTCGTCGATGAGGCCGGGCGGCGGCGTCGCTTGCGGCACCGCGGCCGGCTCGGGCGCCGTCGCGGCGGGCGGCGGCGTCGACGGCGTCGGCTCGGGCGTCATCTGCATGGTGCCGTTCGGCGACGCCGGCGGAGTCGTCGTCGGCGCCGGCTCGGTCGTCGTCGGCGCCGTCGACGGCGCGGTCACCGGCGGCGGCGTGATCGCCGTCGGCGGAGGCGTCGCGGGCGCGGTGGTCGGCGCCGGCGTCGTCGGCGGAGGCGTCGCGGGCGTCGTCGGTGGCGGCGCCGTCGGTGCGGTGGTGGCCGTCGGCGGGTTGTCACCGGGCGCCGACTGGCTGGCGATCTTGTAGTTCTTGCCCTCGATGGCCTTGATGCGGCGCTGCACCTCGGCCTTGTCCTGCGCCGCGGGCTGCTCCTTCAGATACGCCTTGTAATTGGCGACCGCCTTGTGGCCTTCGCCGCCCTTTTCGTACGACTCGGCGACGTTGTAGAGCAGCACCGGATCCTTGGTGATTCCGTATGCCGCCTCGAACTCGGCCGCCGCCGTCTTGAAGTGCTTGGCGCCGAAGGCCTCCTGCGCGGCCGAGAAGTGTTTGCCGGCTGCTTCGAAGTCCTGTGCCCGTGCCGTCGCGGTGAGCGCCAACGTAGCTGCTACGATGCAAGCGAGTCTGGTCATCGGACCCATATCATACTAAAACTCCCCGGCTCATGGCAAAGGCATCCAAGCTAGACAAGGTTCGCAACCTCGGCGTCGTCGCGCACATCGACGCGGGCAAGACGACGGTGACCGAGCGTTTCCTCTTTTACAGCGGGCGCATCCACAAGATCGGCGAAGTCCACGAAGGCGACACGCAGATGGACTGGATGCCCGAGGAGCGCCAGCGCGGCATCACCATCACCGCCGCGGCGACGACGTTCAGCTGGAAGGGCTGCGAGCTCCACCTCATCGACACGCCCGGCCACGTCGACTTCACCATCGAGGTCGAGCGCTCGCTGCGCGTCCTCGACGGCGCGGTGGTGGTGTTCAGCGCGGTCGACGGCGTCGAGCCGCAGTCGGAGACGGTGTGGCACCAGGCCGACAAGTTCCACGTCCCGCGGATCGCCTTCATCAACAAGATGGATCGCATCGGCGCCGAGTGGACGAACGTCATCGAGCAGATGAAGACGCGGCTCGGCGCCAAGCCGGCGGCGCTGCAGATCCCCATCGGCGCCGAGGACACGTTCAAGGGCGTCATCGATCTCGTCGCCATGCAGCAGCTCGTCTTCTCGGGGCAGGAGGAGGACGCGCCGCCGCCCGAGGAGATCGACGCCGCGCTGCGCGACGAGGCCGAGGCGGCGCGCGAGCAGCTCGTCGAGATCGTGGCCGACGTCGACGACGCCATCGCCGAGAAGTACCTCGCGGGCGAAGCGATCGAAGGCGACCTGTTGCGTGCGGCAATTCGCCGCGCCTGCGTGGCGCAGAAAATCGTGCCGGTGCTCATGGGCACGGCGCTGCGCAACAAGGGCGTGCAGCCGCTCCTCGACGCCGTGGTCGATTATCTGCCGTCGCCGCTCGACGTGCCGGCGGTGAAGGGCTCGCGGCCGAACAACCCGGAAGAGATCGTGGAGCGGCCGCCGGACGACAAGCTGCCGCTGGCGGCGCTCGCCTTCAAGGTGGCGATGTTCGAAGGGCGCAAGACGGTGTTCCTGCGCCTCTACTCGGGCACGCTCGCCGTCGGTGACGACGTGTTCAACGCGCGCTTGAAGAAGAACGAGAAGGTGGCGCGCCTGTTCCAGGTGCACGCCGACAAGCGCGAGCGCGTCGACCGCGTCGGCGCCGGCATGATCGTCGCCGTCATGGGGCTCAAGGACACGGCCACCGGCGACTCGTTGTCGTCGCCGAAGGATCAGGTCGTGCTCGAGCGCATCGACACCTACGAGCCGGTGATCTCGGCCGCGGTCGAGGTGGTCAACACCATCGACAAGGACAAGCTCGAGCAGGCGCTCGGCAAGCTCGTCGACGAGGATCCGACCTTCCGCGTGCGCGTCGACGAGGAGACCGCCGAGACCATCATCAGCGGCATGGGCGAGCTGCACCTCGAGATCATGCACGACCGCATCGAGCGCGAGTACGGCGTGCCCACGCGCATGGGTCGCCCGCAGGTCGTGCACCGCGAGACCGTCCTCGGCGAAGGCGTGGGCGAAGGGCGCATCGAGCGCGTGAATCCGGAGGACGAGAACGATCTCATCTTCGGCGCGGCGACGGTGCGCGTGCGCGCGCTGCCGCGCGGCTCGGGCGTCAAGGTGCGCTCGGAGGTGCCGCCGCCGTCGTCCGACTTGCCGAAGCCGCTCGCGGTCAAGATCCCGATCGCGACGACCGCGGCCCTCGCCGGCGTGAAGGAGGGCGTGGTCACCGGGCCGGAGGGCTATCCCGTCGAGGACCTGGAGGCGGTGGTGCTCACCGTCGAGCCGAGGGAGAACGTGAAGTCGGACGTGGGCTGGCGCATCGCCGCGCAGACCGCGCTCCGGCGCGCCATCCAGGCGGCGGGGCCGGCGATGCTCGAGCCGATCATGGACGTCGAGGTGGTGGTGCCCGAGGAGTTCCTCGGTGCCGTCGTCGGCGATCTGTCGGCGCGGCGCGCGCAGATCGAGGACGTCGGCTTCCGCGGCGCGCTGCGCACGGTCAACGCCAAGCTGCCGCTGAAGTCGCTCTTCGGCTACTCGACCGCGGTGCGCTCGGCATCGCAGGGGCGCGCGACCTTCACGATGCGCTTCGCCAAGTTCGACGCCTGGACGTAAGATCTCCTCCACATGTTCGTGCGTATCGCCGCCGGGTTCTTGCAGGCGGCCGCCGGCGTCGCCGTCGCGGTGGCGTGGCGCACGCATCATCACGTCGTCGGCGCCGGTGACGTGGCGGGGCAATTCGTCCACGGCGCTTCCGACTTCGGCTATTTTCTCGTCGCCACGCCGGCGGGCTGGCTGGCGCTGTGGTTGTTCTGCGAGGGCCTGATGCGCGTGCTCTCGGCGGCGATGGACCAGCCGTTCTCGACGCTGCCGGTGGTCGCGGTGCGCGCGGCGGTGGCGATGCGCCCGCGGAAGAAGCGGCCCGACGATCTCGTGACCGAGCGCGACGACGGATGGATCATCGAGAGCGCGCACGACTACGACTGGCACGCGCTCACCACCGTCGAGATCGACGGCGCGCACTACGCGGTGACGCGTGAGGCGGGGACGTCCGAGCGGCCGCACCGTTATCGCCTGACGCCGATCACGCCCGATCACGTCGTGCGCACGGTGACGCGCTACGCGCGGCCTAGTAGTCGCGCTTGAGGAAGCCGAACAGGCCGTGCATTTCGCCGTCGGGGCCTGCCGAGAAGAAGAGATCGCGCGAGGAGCCGGCGCCGGCGTCGTTGCCGGGCATGATCGACCACAGCCCGTCGATGACGATGGGCCGCCCGTGCTTGTTGCTGAGCGTGCCGTCGAAGTAGTAGCGGCCCCAGCCGTCGTGCGCGAAGGCGTGGATCTTGCCGTTGCCGAAATTGCCGACGATGAGGTCGTCCGTGAAGATGCCGAACGAGCGCGGCCCCAGCGCCAGGCCCCACGGTGAGTTCAAGACGCCGCGCGACGCCACGCGGCGCACGAAGTCGCCGTCGAGCTCGTACTCGTCGATGAAGCCGTGGCCCGGCCCGGCGACGTCGTCGTGCTTGTCGGCGTCCTGCAGCGCGTAGGTCACGAAGACGTGGTCCCCGAACACCGCGATGCCGAAGGGCGCGTAGCCGCGCGGGAGCGGATCCTTGCGATCGCGATCCTTGAACGCGTGGTGTGGAAGCTCGACCTCGTCGAAGCTCTCGTCGAGCACGACGATGCGCCCGTTGTGGAAGTCGGTGGCATACAGGCGCGAGCGTCCGTGGCAGTCGGTGGCCAGCGCGAGGCCCTTGTAGACGTCGCCTTCGTCACTGCCGTCGTACATCACGAACGCCTGCGTCGACGGCGACGGCGGCGGCACGTTCGGGTTCCACCCGAGCACGGTGCCGTCCTCGGTGGCGAAGATGAACACCGACGGTCCCGAGTGGCCGTTCATGTCGGAGACGACGAACTTGTTCGTCGGGTTGAACACCTGACCGGTGGGATCGCCGGGCACGCTGACGGTGAGCGCCTGCTTGTCACCGTCGCCGTTGTAGAGCGTCGCCGTGTTGCTGCCGTTGTTCGCCACCCACCATGGGCTGGTCGGGCTGTGGGCGATGCCCCACGCGTTCACCAGATCCGCGTCGGTGAACTTCGCATGTCCCGGTTGATCCGAAACGAGGTTGACCTGTTCGAAGCTCGGCTCTCCGGCGACCGCCGTGGCGCCGAGCGCCATCACCACCGCTGTCACCGTCGTCCGCAACCACGCTCGCATGGTGCACCTCCTTGCGAGCGGTGCTCGGCACCCCGGATCGACGAGCTAGATCGAAGTTGTCGGCCGACGGTCGCCGCGCAGGAGGCCGTACACGAGCGTGTCGCGATAGGTGTGCCCGTCGAAGTACGACTGACGCAACAGACCCTCGCGCACGAAGCCGGTGCGCTCGAGCGCGCGCTGCGAGCCGCGGTTCTCGCTGTCGAGCTGCGCCTCGATCGAGTGCAGCTCGAGCCGGCGGAAGCCCCACTCGACGACGGCGCCGAGCGCCTCGGTGGCGAAGCCCTGGCCCCACAGATCGCGGCGCAGGATGAAGCCGACCTCCGAGCGCGAGTGCGGGCGCTGCCAGCGCCAGTGGCCGATCTTGCCGACGGCGGTGTCGTCGCCGGCGCGGGTGATGGCCCACTCGATGCCGTCGCCGGCCATGAACGCGACCTGCGCGCGCTCGATGACCTCGGCGGTGGCGAGCGGCGAGACGTGCGGCGGCGACGACCAGAAGCGCATGGCCGTCGCGTCGGAGAAGACGAGGAACAGCCCTTCGGAGTCGTCGCGCCGCATCGGCCGCAGCCGGAGCCGCGGCGTCACCAGGGTCAAGTTGTCGTCGGTAAGGAGGGTGGTTGGATCGATCACGACGCGGGCTTCGACGCCTTGCCGGCGCCGTTGCCCTTCTGCACTTCGGCCTGCACTTCCTTGAGGGCGCGCTCGAGCGTGCGGATGGTGTCCTTCAGATCGCGCACTTCCTCGCGCGTGGCGAGCTTGAGCGTCTTGGCGAGCGAGGCGACGCGCTGGTCGATCGAGGCCTGCGCCTTGCCGCGCAGCTGGAAGCCCTTCATGACGACGTTCATCACCTTGGGATTGGACATCAGCTTCATGACCCGCGGATCGCTCATGAGCTTCATCCCGCGCTCCATCACCATCTTCTTCAGGTTCATCGAGAGGGCCTCCAGCGGGCGTTCATAGACCGGGTGGCGCGCCGTGTCAAACCACGTCGCGCCGTGATACGATCTCGGCGTGCAAACGGCTGACTTCGGCGTCGAGACGGCGGAGCTGAACCGTCGGCGCCTGCGGGTGTTGGCCCCGCTCATGGCCGTGTTGCACGTCGCCCACGTCATGCTCTTCCACGTGCCGGTGGCGGCGCGCGCGACGCTGTCCGCCGACTTCTTGCGCTGGCGGCACGGCATCGTCGTCGGCCACGCGGCGATGATCCCGCTGGCGCTCGCGGTGTCGTGGGTGGCGTGGCGCTCGCGCAATCGCAGGCTCCTTGCGCTGCTCGGGCCGGCGATGGCGGTCGCTTATCTCGTGCATGGCGCGGTGTGCAGCGGGTTCGATCAGATCGTCGTCGGCACGCTGACGCCGTTCGTCGGCTATTGCCTCGGCGTCGCGGTGATCGTGGCGCTGACGCCGCCGCAGGCGATCGGCGCCTATCTCGTCGGCATGACGACGATGATCGCGATGATCATGGCGCTGCAGCGCGTGCCGAGCGCGCGGCTGGCGAACCTGCCCAACGTCGTCACCGCCGGCATCATCGGCGTGGTGCTGTCGTGGATGATGTACGCGGCGCGACGGCGCGAGCACGCGGCCAAGCGCACCATCGAGGCGCAACGCGAGGAGCTGGCCGCGCTCAACGCCAGCCTCGAGCGGCGCGTGCAGGAGCAGGTGGCGCAGCTGCAGGTGCAGGTGGTGGCGCGCTCGAACGAGCTGTCGCTGGCGCTCGGGCGCATCGCCATGCAGCGCGCCGACGACATGGCGCTGGCGACGGGTACGCTGCTCGGCGGTCGTTTCGAGATCGACGAGATCCTCGGTGAAGGCGGCATGGGCGCCGTCTATCGCGGCGTCGATCGCCGCTCCGGTGCCAAGGTGGCGATCAAGGTGATCCAGGCGACCTCGACGCGGCAGCTCGACGCGCTCCATCGCTTCATCCGCGAGGCGGGCGCGGCGGCGACGCTCACGCATCCGGCGGTGGTGCGCATGCTCCACGTCGACGTCAGCGACGACGGCCTCCTCTATCAGGTGCAGGAGCTGGTCGACGGCGAGACGCTCACGCGCCACCTGGCGCGCAAGTGGCCGCCGGCCGACGCGGCGCGCCTCGGCGCGGTGCTGGCCGATGCGCTCGCCGACGCCCACGCGCGCGGCGTGGTGCACCGCGACGTCAAGCCCGACAACGTCATGCTGACGACGACGTCGCCGGGGCTGAAGCTCCTCGACTTCGGCATCGCCAAGCTCTACGACGCGGTCAGCGCCAGCGAGGAGACCACGCGCGGAGGCCTGGTGCTCGGCACGCCCGCGTACATGTCGCCCGAGCAGGTCGGCGGCGACGGCGAGGTCGGCGATCGCGCCGACGTCTACGCCGTCGGCATCATCCTGTTCCGCCTCTTGACCGCGCGCGGCCCGTTCGAGGCGTCGTCGCCGCAGGAGATGATGATGCGCCGGGTGATGCAGCCGGCGCCCGACGCACGCACGTTCGACCCGTCGCTGCCGGCGTCGCTCGCCGAGCTGATCGCCCGCGCCCTCGAGCGCGAACCGTCGCGCCGTCCGACCGCGGCCGAGCTGGCGCGCACGCTCGGCGAATTCGCCGACGCCGCCGGCGTGCCGCCGCTGCCGAAGCTGGCGCCGGCGTCGAAGGTCGAGATCACCGTCCGCGCGCGCGCTTGACCCGCGGCTCCGGCCAGGCGCGCAGCGCGGCGCGCGCGATCGCCTCGAGCTCGGCGCGGCTCGCGCCATCCCGTGCCTGCGCCGACATTCCCTGCAGCGTCGCGGCGAAGAAGCGCGCCAGCGCGCGCGCGTCACCGTCGGCCGGCAGGCGTCGGCCGGCGAGCGTGCGCGCGATGCGCGCCTCGAGCGCGTCGACGAGACCGGCGCGCATGCCGCGGAGACGCTTCTGCACCGATGCCGACTCGGGCGCGCAGTTGGTCGCCGCGGTGATCAACATGCACCCGGGCGGGTGATCGGGGCTGGTGAACTCTTCCGCCGCGCCGAGGAGCAGGCGCTCGACGGCGACGCGCGCATCCGGATCGGACAGCGCGCGCATGGTGAAGGCGCCGTAGGTCTGCGCGTAGTGTTGCAGCGCCTCCTCGAACAGCGCGCGTTTGTCGCCGAAGGCCGCGTACATGCTCGGCGCGGCGATGCCCATAGCGTCGGTGAGCAGCGCCACCGAGGTGGCGTCGTAGCCGTGCTTCCAGAAGACCATCATCGCCCAGCGGAGCGCGTCCTCGCGGTCGAACGAGCGCGGGCGTCCCTTGGCCACGCTTCATTCTATAGCGCTCGCTACGGATGTGCTAGGATGCATCTGTAACGATCGTTATAGAAACCCAGCCACGGAGAGGTGAGCCATGAAGCTGTACCTGAACAATTTGTCGCCGAATGTGCGGCGCGTGCGTCTGACTGCGGCGGTGCTCGGGCTCGAGCTCGAGGAGAAAGTCCTCGATCTGGCCAAGGGCGAGCAGAAGCACCCCGACTTCTTGCGCCTCAACGCGAACGGCACCGTCCCCGTGCTCGTCGACGGCGACTACGTGCTCACCGAGTCGCGCGCGATCATGCAGTACCTCGCCACCAAGAAGCCCGAGTCGGGCCTCCTGCCGGCGGACGAGCGCGGGCGCGCCGACGTGACGCGCTGGCAGTTCTGGGATTCGTCGCACTTCTCGCCGCAGCTGGGGACGCTGGCGTTCCAGCGCGTGCTCAAGGCCGCGTTCGGCATGGGCCCGCCCGACGCCGCCAAGGTGGAAGAGGCGCTCGTCAGCTTCCGTCGCTTCGCCGCCGTGCTGAACCAGCAGCTCGACGGCCGGCGCTACGTCGTCGGTGACGCCATGACGATCGCCGATCTGACGCTGGCGTCGTCGCTCATGTACGCCAAGCAGGCCGACGCGCCGCTCCACGAGTTCCCGCACGTCCAGGCGTGGTTCTCGCGCATCAGCGAGCTCGACGCCTGGAAGCGCACCACTCCCTAGGGCATGACGATGGTGCCGGTGCCGTCGGTCTTTTCGCACTCGACCGAGCCGAGCGCGAGCTGCGGGTTGCCGCTGCCGTCGAGCGACTCGGCAAAATGCAGGGTCTGCCGTAAAAGCGGCATCTGCCCCGAGCAGTAGCTGCCGAGGTCGTAGGCCGCCATCGCCCGCACGCTGCCGTCGGCGTTGACGGTCTCGACCGTGCCGTGCACCGTCATCGCCGCGCTCACCGACGGAAAACCCTGCGAGTAGACGGCGCCGGTCGGCGGCAGGGTCCGCTTGTCGTCGATCACCACCGAGGTCGCCTGCGGCGCGTCGACGGCGATGTCGAGCTCGAACTTGTCGACGTCGGCGCTCGTGCCGCAGCCCACGGTGCCTATGACCAGGGAGCCTATTAATAGGTGGAGGATGGCGCGCATCTGGCGCGCATGTTACATCGTCCCCCAGGTTGAGGACATGGCCGTCGCCGACCACAAACAACATGCGCCTGCCAAGGTCCGCGTCTTCGTGGTGACCGTGTCGGACTCGCGCACCGAGGCCACCGACACCTCGGGCCGCGCCGCGCGCGAGCTCCTCGAAGCGGCCGGCCACGTGGTCGCCGGCTACCGCCTCCTCAAGGACGAGCCGGCCGAGGTCGCCGCGCTCATCCGCAGCATCGCCGCCGAGCGCAGCGCCGACGTCGTCGTCACCTCGGGCGGCACCGGCATCTCCACGCGCGACTCCACCTACGAAGCGGTCGCGTCGCTGCTCGACAAGCGGCTCGACGGCTTCGGCGAGCTCTTCCGCATGCTCTCGTTCGCCGAGATCGGCCCGGCCGCGATGATGTCGCGCGCCGTCGCCGGCCTGCACCGCGGCGTCGCCGTGTTCGCCACGCCCGGCTCGACGGCGGCGGTCAAGCTCGCCCTCGGCAAGCTGATCATCCCCGAGCTCGGCCACCTCGTGTTCGAGGCGCATCGATGATCGAGCCGCGCTCGCTTCCGGTCCTGCGCGATTCGTTCGCGCGCACCGTGAGCTACCTGCGCGTCTCGCTCACCGATCGCTGCAACTATCGCTGCGTCTACTGCATGCCCGAGAGCGGCATCGACGTGGTGCCGCGCGCCGACGTGCTGCGCTTCGAGGAGATCGAGCGCATCGTGCGCGTCATGATGCGCTTCGGCGTGCGCCGCGTGCGCCTCACCGGCGGCGAGCCGACGGTGCGCAAGGATCTGGTCGCGCTCGTCGCGCGCCTGGCCGCGCTCGGCCTCGACGACCTGGCGATGACCACCAACGGCGAGCGCCTCACCGAGCTCGCCGCGCCGTTGCGCGACGCCGGCCTTCGCCGCCTCAACGTCAGCATCGACACGCTCGATCCGGCCAAGTTCCGCGCCATCACCCGTCGCGGCGACCTCGGTCGCGTCGTCGCCGGCGTGGCCGCCGCGCGCGCCGCCGGTTTTGACGGCACCAAGATCAACGCCGTCGTCATGGGCGGCATCAACGACGACGACGTTGCGACGCTCGCCGCGTGGGCCTGGCGCCACGGCCACATGCCGCGCTTCATCGAGTCGATGCCGATGTCCGACGGCGCGCTGCTGCCGGCGAGCACGTTCGTGTCCGCCGCCGCGATCCGCGCGCGCCTCGAGGCCGCGTTCGGCCCGCTCGTCGCCGACGAAGCCCGCGGGATCGCCGGCGTCGGCCCCGCGCGCTACCTGCGTGTCGCCGAGGGCGGTAACGCCGGGGCCCGCGTCGGCATCATCTCTGCCGTGACCGAGCCCTTCTGCGACACCTGCAATCGCGTGCGGCTGACCGCGACGGGGCAGCTCCACACCTGCCTCGCCATCGACGACGAGAGCGACCTGCGCACGCCGCTGCGCGCCGGCGCCGACGACGACGAGCTGGCACGAAAGGTGCTGTTGGCTGTGTCCGCCAAGAAGGAGGGCCACACGTTCACGGCTTGCGGTACGGGGGGCCCGCGAAAACACATGGTGGCGATCGGGGGCTAATCCCCCCACACTTGAGGTAAAATACCCCCAGCGAGGGGCCTTTACCCCGTCAGCGAGGCAGCATGCCCGGCCCGAAAAAAAAGATCATCTCCGGCGTCGTCACCCTTGGTCTGCTCGTGGGCGGCGTCGCCTACCTGTTCGCATCTTCCGCCGGCGAAGCCTTCGAGTACTACAAGCACGTCGACGAAATCATGGCGCAGCCGGCGCAATGGGAACATAAGCACGTCCAGATGCACGGCTTCGTCGTTCCCGGATCGATCTTCAAGAAGCTCGATCGCGAGCACTCGCAGATGGCGTACAAGTTCGACGAGATCAACTGCGGCAAGCAGATCGAGGTCCACTACTCCGGCACGGTCCCCGACACCTTCAAGGATCGCGCGGAGGTCGTGGTGAAGGGCACGCTCGACAAGGGCGTGTTCGATGCGCGCGAGATCAGCGCCAAGTGCCCGTCGAAGTACGCGACCAAGGCCGACGGCCCCGCCGCGACGATGTGCACGCGCGGCGATCAGAACGTGGAGACTGCGCAGGCGGCGCAGAACTAACCATGGGACACAATGCCATCGCTTCGCTCGGCGACGCCGGCCTCCTGCTGGCGCTCGTGGGTTGCGCATTCGTCGTGGGCGCGGGTGTGGCGGGTGCGCGGCGCAAGAACCTGCGCCTGGTGCGCTCGTCGGTGTTCGCGGCCTACGCCACCACCGGCCTCATCGCCTTCTCGTCGCTGGTGATGTGGTTCGCGCTCCTGTCGAACGACTACAGCATCAAGTACGTGCAGCAGCACTCCGACGCCTCGATGCCGTGGATCTACAAGGTCACGTCGTTCTGGGGCGGGCTCGAAGGATCGATCGTCTGGTGGGTGCTGCTCCTCTCGATCTTCGCTTCCTTGTCGCTGTTCATCAACCGCGAGCGGCACAAAGAGCTCATTCCGTACGTGGCGGCGATCCTCTACGTCGTCATCGGCTTCTTCCTGTTCCTCATCATCTTCCAGAAGCGTCCGTTCGACGTCTTCCTGACGCAGACGCCGACGAGCGGCAAGGGGCTCAATCCGCTGTTGCAGAACCCGTACATGGCGACGCATCCGCCGTCGCTGTATCTGGGGTTCGTGTCGGCGACGGTGCCGTTCGCCTTCGGCCTCGCCGCGCTCATCACCGGCAACCTCGACGACTCGTGGCTGCAGTCGACGCGGCGCTGGATGATCGTGAGCTGGTACTTCCTGTCGCAGGGCCTGATCCTCGGCATGCTCTGGGCCTACGAGGTGCTCGGCTGGGGCGGCTATTGGGGCTGGGATCCCGTCGAGAACGCGGGCTTCCTGCCGTGGCTGACCGCGACCGCGTTCCTGCACTCGATCATCATCCAGGAACGGCGCGGCATGATGAAGGTGTGGAACGTCTGCCTCGTGATCACGACGTTCCTGCTCACCATGTTCGGCACCTTCATGACCCGCTCGGGCATCGTCCAGTCGGTGCACGCGTTCGGGCAGGACACGACGCTGGCGTGGCTCTTCTCGACGTTCATCGGCGCAATCGCCATCTTCTCGTTCGGCTACGTCATCTATCGCCTGCCGCTCTTGCGTTCGCGCAACGAGCTCGACTCGTGGCTGTCGCGCGAGTACGCGTTCCTCCTCAACAACTGGATCCTGCTCGGCGCCGCGCTCTTCATCCTGACGGCGACGCTGTTCCCGACGCTGTCGGAGTGGATCGCGCACGACCGCATCACCGTCGGGCCGCCGTTCTTCAACACGACGATGACGCCGGTCGGCTTGACGCTCCTGTTCCTCACCGGCGTGGGGCCGCTCATCGCCTGGCGCAAGGCGTCGGCGGAGAACCTGAAGACGCAGTTCGCGCTGCCGACGGGGGCGATGGTGCTGACCGCGCTCGTGCTCGGCATCTTCACGCCGCTGCGCGGCTGGTCGGAGTGGACGGTGCGCGGCGCGCACTTGAAGTTCCCGCTCACCGCGTCGGTCATGTGCTTTTCGCTGTGCGCGTTCGTGATCACGACGATCTCGCAGGAGTTCTATCGCGGCACGCGCGTGCGCCAGTCGCACACCAAGCTCGACTTCTTCACGTCGCTCATCGGCCTCGTCGCGCGCGGCAAGCGGCGCTACGGCGGATACCTCGTGCACGTGGCGATCGTGCTCATGTTCGTCGGCTTCGCCGGCGACGCCTACAAGGTCGAGAAGGACTTCATCCTCGACAAGGGGCAGCAGGTCCAGGTCGGCAGCACGAAGTACACGCTGCGCTACACCGGCGTGAACACGTCGACGGCGCCGGACAAGGACACGCTCGCAGCGACCATCGAGGTCCAGAAGGACGGCAAGCCCTACGTCACGATGTATCCGGCGAAATGGTCGTTCCGCCATCACGAGGACGAGCCGCCGACGACCGACGTCGCCATCCACAAGACGCTCGCCGAGGACCTGTACATCGTGCTCAACGGCTACGACTCGAAGTCGCAGAGCGTGAGCATCAAGACGGTCATCAATCCGCTCGTGAATTGGATCTGGCTCGGCTTCCTGCTCCTCATCTTCGGCACCGTGATCGCGTTCCTGCCCGATCGCGCGCTCGCCCTCGCCGGGGCGGCGGCCAAGTCGGACAAGACGAAGGCGGCCGCGGCGGCGACGGCGATCTTGTTCCTGCTGATGTCACCGGCGACGGTGCACGCGCAGTCGCAGATGGCGCAGGTGCAGCAGGGCTCGATGCTGCACATGGCGCGCAACGATCACGAGCGCATGCTCTTCAACAAGTACCGCTGCCTGTGCGGCACCTGCGCGCACTCGCTCGACGAGTGCGCCGCCGACGGTTGCGGCGAGGGTGAAATGCGCCGCGTCGAGATCCAGCAGCTCCTCGACCGCGGCATGAGCGACGACGACATCTACAAGCTCGAGATCGGCAAGTACGGCGAAGAGACGCTGCGCGTGCCGCTCGACAAGGGCTACCGCCGCATGGTGTGGGTGCTGCCGGTGGCGGCGCTGTTCGGCGCGGCCGGGCTGCTCGTCGCCATCGCGCGCCGCACCCGCAACAAGACCGCGCCGTCGGTGCCGACGGTGGGCGCGCCCGGCGCCGCGGAAGACGAGTATCAATCTCGCCTCGACGATGAGCTGGATGAGCTCGACTAAGACGCGGCTCATCTATCCCGCGGTCGTGGTCCTCGCCGCCGCCGGCGTCGGCGGCACCGCGGCCTGGTCGGGCGGACGCGCGTCGGTCCCGTTCCTCGTCGGCGCGACGCTGGCGATGGGCTGGGTGGTGTGGCTGGTGTTCCGCGCCGCGCAGTCGCTCGCCAAGGACGCGCCCGTCGTCGAAGTCGGCGCCGCCGTCACCGGCAAGCGGCGCAAGGAGCTCGAGCGCGAGAAGCAGGCGCTCTTGAAGGCGCTCAAGGAGCTCGACTTCGACCATCAGATGGGCAAGGTCTCCGACAAAGACTTCGCCGACATCAGCGCCACCTATCGCGGGCGCGCCGTCCGCGTGATGCGCCAGCTCGACGACGCCGGGCGCGACTACGAAGCGATGATCGCCGCCGACGTCGGCAAGAAGCTGGCGTCGGGGACCGTGCAGGCTCCCGAGGCGCCCAAGCCCGAGCCGGAGAAGTGCGCCAAGTGCGGCACGCGCAACGACAGCGACGCCGAGTTCTGCAAGAAATGCGGCAACAAGCTGGTGAGGGACGCGTCGTGAAGCGCGCCAATTTCGTCGTCGGGGCTCTCGTGTTGCTGTCGTCGGCGCTGGCGCTGGCGCAGCCGATGATGATCGACCCGTCGAAGATGTCGGGCATCCCGCGGCCGGATCCGCAGGTGCCGCCGGGCACGATCACGGTGCGCCTCATCCGCGGCGAGCTGTCGAACCGCATGACCGGCGTCGACGTCGGGCTCGTCGACAACGAAAATCATGCGCTCAAGCAGAAGACCGACGACCAGGGGCGCGCGACCTTCTCGGGGCTGACCTCGGCGGGGCCGTACACGGCCAAGGCCACCGACGGCGTCGAGGAGCTCGCGTCGCAGCCGATCGAGCTGCAGAGCGACATGGGCTCGCGCGTGATGCTCGTGTTCCAGCCCAAGGGCGGCGCCGCCGACGGCGCGGCGCGGCCCGACAAGGCGATCCCGGCGGGCACGGTGATCGTGCGCGCGGCGGGCGAGGGCGGCGAGCCGCTGCCCGGCGTCGACGTGGTGCTCGGCCATGCCAAAGCGGGCGTGCGCGCGGTCGAAGAGCGCAAGGCCAAGACCGACGACAAGGGCGAGGCGAAGTTCGAAGGGATGGACGCCAAGCCCGACTCGGGCTACCTCGCCGAGGCGGTGCGCGACGGTCAGCGCTTCGCGTCGAAGCCGTTCAAGCTGCAAGAGAACATGGGCTCGCGCGTCACCATCGACGTGCGGCCGGTGTCGAAGGACGTTTCGAAGCTCAAGATCGGGCCGGGCTCGCACTTCATCCTCGAAGTGACCGACGACGTCGTGCAGGTGGCCGAGGTGTGGCGCCTCATGAACGAGACCGGGATGGCGATCGACCCCGGGCCGAACGGGCTGCATCTGCCGCTCGCCGAGCATTCGCTGTCGGCGCAGGGCGGTCCGCAGAATCCGCCGAACGTAACGGTGGCGGGGCACGAGGTGGTGATCAAGGGGCCGATCGCGGCGGGCGACACCGAGGTGCAGGTGCTGTTCGCGCTGGCGTACGACGGCTCGTCGCTCGAGATCAATCAGCACACGCCGCTGGCGTTCGACGATCTCGCGTTCGTCACCGAGAAGATCGACGGCATGAGCGTCGAGGGCAACGCGCTGCAGGCCGAGGATCGCGAGCTGCAGGGGCGCAAGCTCGTGCTCTATCGCGGGCCGGGCTCGCCGGCGGGCGGCACCATCACGCTCAGCATGCACGGGCTGCCGCACAACGATCCGACGTGGCGCCTCCTCGCGGCGGCGGTGGCGATCGGCCTGCTCTTCGCGTTCGGCATCTACGCCGCGCTCGGCGGCGGCGGCGGCATGACGCGCGAGCGCCTCGAGCAGCAGAAGGAGCACCTGCTCGGCGAGCTGGCCGCGGTCGAGAAGACCGACGGCGGCGAGAAGCGCGAGCGCAAGAAGCAGGAGCTCACGGCGCGCCTCGTACGCATCTATCGCGAGCTCGACGAATTGCGATGAGCTTCGACTCGGTCGACGCGCGCGGGTTGACCAAGGTCTACGGCCGCCAGCGCGCGCTCGCCGGCGTCGACTTGACGCTGCGCGCCGGCGAGGCCACGGCGCTCCTCGGGCCGAACGGCGCCGGCAAGTCGACGCTCGTCGGCATCCTGGCGACGCTGGTCTCGCCGACGGCAGGCAGCGTCCGCTACGGCGCCAGCGACCCGGGCGACGACGAGCTGCGCGGCGCCATCGGCGTGATCGCGCACGAGTCGCACTGCTACGGCGATCTGACCGGCCACGAGAACCTCGTCTTCTTCGCGCGCCTCTACGGCGTCGGCGACGCGCACGCCGCCGCCCGTGCGCTGCTCGCGCGCGTGGGCCTGAGCGCGGAGGCATCCGCGCGGCCGGCGCGCACCTACTCGCGCGGCATGCTGCAGCGGCTCGCGGTGGCGCGCGCGCTGGTGCACAAGCCGCGGCTGCTGCTCGCCGACGAGCCGTTCACCGGCCTCGACCGCGCGGGTGTAGCGCTGCTCGCCGACCTCCTCGCCGAGGAGCGGGCGCGCGGCTGCATCATGGTCGTCGTCACCCACGACTTCGACGCCGTGGCGCCGCTCGTCGATCGCGTGGTCGTGCTGGCGCGCGGCCGCATCGCGCACGACGCCGCGGCGCCGACGCCACGCTCGACGACGGCGCTGGCCGACGTCTATCGCGCGGCCACGGCGACGGCGGTACAATCGTAGGATGCGCGCGCAGGTGAGGAGTCTTCCGTGATGCGCGCCGTCGGCCTGCTCTTGTGGAAGGACGTGGTGGTCGAGCTGCGCGCCAAGGAGCTCGTCTACGCCACCGTCTTCTTCGCGGTCGTGGTGCTGCTCGTCTTCTGCTTCGCCTTCCTCGGCGGACCCAAGCCGACCGTCGACGTGGGCGCCGGCGTCTTGTGGGTCGCGATCGCGCTCGCCGGCACCGTCGGCATCTCGCGCGCCTTCGAGCGTGAGCGCGAGGGTGATACGCTGCGCGCGTTGCTGCTCGCGCCGGTGCCGCGCACCGCGCTCTACTTGTCGAAGCTGACGGCGATCTCTCTGCTCATGTTGGTGGTCGAGGCGGTCACGCTCGCGTTCGTCGGGCTGCTCTTCGGCCTCGACATCGCCGCCGTGCTGCCGCTGCTCGTCGCGCTCCTACTGCTCGGCACGCTCGGCTTCGCCGCCGTCGCCGCCCTCTTCGGCGCCTCGCTCGGTCACGCGCGCTCGCGCGACGTGCTCCTGCCGCTGCTCGTCTATCCCATCGTCGTGCCGGTGCTCATCGCCGGCACGCGCGGCACGGTCGCGCTCCTCATGGGCGCCGAGCCGTCGGTGGCGCTGTTCTGGCTCAAGTTCCTGGTCGTGTTCGACGCCGTGTTCATCTCGCTCGGCGTCTGGGTCTTCGAACCGCTCGTCGCAGGTGACGCATGAAGCTCCGACCGTACTTTCTCGTTCTCGTCACGCTGGCCGCGCTCGGCCTGCTGGTCGCGCCCCAGCTCATCCTCCGAGCGCCGTTCGAAGCCAGCATGGGCTTCGTACAAAAAATCTTCTACTACCACGTGCCGGTTTGCTGGATCACCTTCCTGGCGACGTTCGTGTGCGCGCTCGGGTCGGCGATGTTCCTCTTCGGAAAGTCGGAGGCGGGCGATCGCCTCGCCGCCAGCGCGGGCGAGCTGGTGGTGCTGTTCGGCTCGTGCATGCTGGTCACCGGCCCGCTGTGGGGGCGCAAGGCGTGGGGCACCTATTGGACCTGGGACGTCCGCCTGACCACCGCGCTCCTGCTCTTCATCATCTTCGTCGCCTACCTGTTCGCGCGAAAGTACGGCGGTCCGGGCTCGCGGCGGCTCGCAGCCGGGCTGGCGCTGTTCGGCGCCGCGGACGTGCCGCTCATCTATTTTTCGGTCAGCATCTGGCGCACGATCCACCCGAAGACGACCGTCGTCTCGTCGCTGCCGCGAGGCTTCGCGATTCCGTTCGCGGTCAGCATGGTGACGTTCACGATTCTCTTCTTCGCGCTCTTGTACATGCGCGTCGGGCTCGAGCGCGCGCGTGCGCGCGTCGACGAGCTGCACCTCGAAGCCGAAGACGCCATGGAATGATAGGAGTGGAATGACATGAAACGAATCATCGCCATCGCGTTCTTTTTCTTCTTCCTCGGCGGCGTCGCGCTCGCGCAAGATTCGGCGCCGAAGAAGAGCAACGAAGGTTGGGAGCAGGTCAACGGCGACATGATGCAGCCGGGCGAGTCGATCCCGGCCTCGCGCCTCGTCGGCGGCGCCTACGGCTTCATCTGCGCCGCCGTCGTCGTCTGGGTGTTCACGGTGGCGCGGCGCGCGCGTCGCCTCGAGGACGAGGTCGACGAGCTCAAGAAGAAGCTGGCGGCGCGCGGCTGACGACGATGCCGACGACCGCGCACTTCATCTACATCCCGGCGGTGCTGATCATCGGCATCGTGATCGGCTTCATCCTCGGCGGCCGCGCCGCGCGCGACGCCTTCGCCGCGCAGAAGGAAAAAGAGGACGCGCGCGCCGCACGCAAGGCCGCGCGCAAGTCCGCCGCCGAGCAGGCGGCCGAGCCGCAGGCTAGCGAACCGAAAACTTGAGCGGCATGCTCTCGCCCGGCGCCAGCGACGGCACGTGCAGCTTGCGCATCGAGTGGCCGGGCCGCTGCACCGTCACGATGTGCTCGACGCCCGGCTGCACGTTCACCGTCGCGTGGTCGCCCATCGGCTGTGCCTGACCGTCGACGGTGATGCTGGCCGGTGCGTCGACGCGAATGACCAGCGTCGCGTAGGTCGGCTTCTCGCCGGGCTTGGCGCGGCTGCCCGCGCCTGTCGGCGCCGCGCTCGTCCCGCCCGTCGCGGATCCGCCGGTCGGGACGGCTCCCGCGCCGCTCGCCGGCGTGGTCGAGCCGGGCGGCGTCGTCGAAGGCCAGAACGCCACGGTGAGCGCGATCGCCGCGACCAGCACCGCCACCGCGCCCGCCACCAGCACGCGCCGGAGCGGCGACGGCAGATCGCCGAGCAGCGCCGGCCGCTTCGCCGTCGGCCGGTCCGGCTCGGTCCAGATCGGCATCGGAGCCGTCGACCCCAGGAGGCCGGGCAGCGGATTCTGCTCCGGCCCCACGCTCATCGACGGCGTGTCCGACGAGCGCGGCGCATCGGGGACGATCACGCCCGCCGTCGCCGCCGTCGGCGTCGCCTTGAGCGGCGCATCCGACGGCACGATGACCCCTCCGGCGACACCCTCCGCCTTCGCCATCGTCGGCGCGCTCGGCAGCGGCGGCACCGGATCGCCGCCCTTGAGCGTCGTCGCGTGCGGGTTCGAGCGCGCGATCCCGTGGTTGATCGGCACCGTGGCCCCGTCGCTGTACAGCGCCGCCGCCGAGGTCGGCAGCGGCGTCGGTGCATGCGGCCCCGACACCGGCCGCGACGGCGGCAACCCCGTCGACGGCGTCTTCTTCTCGCCGCCGCCCGGCGCCGGCTGCGCCATCCAGCTGATCGACGTCTTCTCCTCGACGGTGAGCAGGAAGTCCTCGAGCGACGCCAGCCCCGACGCCGCCACGTCCGCCGCCTGCGCGCGCAGCTTGCCGGCGAACATCTCGCGCATCCAGCTGGTCAGCGCCAGCGTGTCCGCCTCCCACGCCTTGGTGCGAATCAGCCCCTCGAGCGCCGCGCGCATCTCCTGCGCGGAGGCGAAGCGCTCATCCGGATTGCGCGCCAGCGCCTTCATGATCAGCCGATCGAGCTCGGGCGGCAGCGCCGGCTCGACGGTGTGCGGCGCGCGCACCGGCTCCTCGGCCACCGCCATCAGCGTCGCCATGTCGGTCGGCCGCTTGAAGAGACGCTGCCACGTCGCCAGCTCCCAGAGGAGGATGCCGGCGCAGAACACGTCGGCGCGCGCGTCGACCGGCTGTCCGCGCGCCTGCTCCGGCGACATGTACGAATACTTTCCCTTGAGCAGGCCCGCCTGCGTCTGCGCCGCGCCCACCTCGCGCGTCGCCTTGGCGATGCCGAAGTCGACGAGCTTGATCGCCCCCTCGTAGGTGACGAGCACGTTCTGCGGCGACACGTCGCGATGCACGAGGCCGAGCGGCTTGCCGTCGGCGCCGACGCGCGTGTGCGCGTAGTGCAGCCCGCCGAGCATGTCGGCGATGATGCGGCACGCCAGCCCGAGCGGCGGCCGCTTGTCGGCGTCGGTGGCCTCACGGATCACGGTGCGCAGGTCCTCGCCGTGCACGTACTCCATGGCGATGAAGTACTGCTCGTCGAGCTTTCCGAGATCGAAGATCTGAACGACGTTCGGGTGGTTCAACCGCGCCGCCACGCGCGCTTCGTTGAGGAACATCTTGACGAACGAATCATCGCTGCACAGCTGCGGCAGGATGCGCTTGACCACGACCAGCTTCTCGAAGCCCTCCATGCCCGTCAGCTTGGCGAGGAACACCTCGGCCATGCCGCCTTCGGCTAGCTTGCGCTGGAGGCTGTACTTCCCGAATTGCGACGTGCTGGTCACACGAAGCTCCGACGGTACTTTATCACCGCTTGACACGTCTCCGCAAAATGAATGACCATTCAGTTTTTCCAACGGAAGCCGCTTTGGCCGCTACTCATCCCGTTACTTTTCCCATTGGGGAGGCAACATGTTCGACCTGACGCTCACCGACGAGCAGAACGCTCTCATCCAGACCGCGCGCGAGTTTGCCCGCGAGAAGATCGCGCCGGTCGCCGGCCACCTCGACGAGGAGGGCAAGTTTCCCGGCGAGCTCATGAACCAGGCGTTCGCGCTCGGCCTCATGAACTTCGAAGTCCCCGAGGCCTACGGCGGGCTCGGGCTGTCGTGCCTGACCCACTCGCTCATCATGGAAGAGATCGCGTGGGCGTGCGCCGGCGTGAACACCACGCTCGCCGCCAACATGCTGGCGTCGATGCCGCTCATCATCGCCGGCACCGACGCGCAGAAGCAGAAGTACCTGGGCCGCCTGACGGCGGGCGACGGCGGCAAGCCGATCTACGGCTGCTACGCGTGCAGCGAGCCCGACGCCGGCAGCGACGTCGCCGGCATGCGCACGCGCGTCGAGAAGAAGGGCGACGAGTACATCTTGAACGGCCAGAAGCGCTGGATCACCAACGGCGGCGTCGCCAGCTTCTGCACCACCTTCGCCACGCTCGATCCCAAGCTGCGGCACAAGGGGATCACGGCGTTCGTCGTCGACATGAATTCGCCGGGCGTCAAGATCGGCAAGAAGGAAAACAAGATGGGCCAGCGCTCGTCGCTGACCAACGACGTCATCTTCGAGGACGTGCGCGTTCCCAAGGAGAACCTCCTGGGCGAGGAGGGCGGCGGCTTCAAGGTGGCGATGAAGACGTTCGATCGCTCGCGCCCGTGGATCGCCGCGGGCGCCGCCGGCATCATCAAGCGCGCGCTCGACGAGAGCCGCAACTACTCGCTCGAGCGCAAGACCTTCGGCGTGCCGATCGCGCAGCACCAGGCGGTGCAGTTCATGCTCGCCGACATGGCCATCGCCTACGAGACGACGCGCCTGCTCTACATGAAGGCGTCGTGGATGGTCGACTCGGGCAAGCTCGACTCGATCGTCTCGTCGTACGCCAAGGCGTACGGCGCCGATGCGGCGATGCGCGTGGCGACGGACGCGGTGCAGATCTTCGGCGGCTACGGCTACACGAAGGAGTACCCCGTCGAGAAGCTGATGCGCGACGCGAAGCTCCTGCAGATCTACGAAGGCACGTCGCAGATCCAGCGCATGGTCATCGCCAAGAACCTCCTGGCCGGCGAGAAATAACCCTACGAATCACGATTCACCGACGGCCGTCGGCACGAGCGGCCGGCGGCCATCGGATTCTGCGAGCGGGTTCGGGGAAGGTGCCCAATCAAGATCGGGCGCTGACGCGGCGAGGCCGCAGCTCCGGAGGCAAAATCGCTCGCACGCCCGGAGCGACCGAGGGAGCGGGCTCCGGCCCGTGACTGAGGAAGCGAGGACGTACGCGCGAAGATGCCCCGGAGATGCGGCCGCAGCCCTAGTTGCCTTGGATGCAGCCGTTCTGGCCGGAGAGATTCGCGTAGCCGGTGCCCGCGTTGTACGCGGCGTTCGACCACTCCATCTGAACCTTCCACGCCGAGCCGCCGACGTGCACGTCGTTGTGGAAGCTCCACGCGCACTTGTCGCCGTTCTCCTGCCCGCCCGCGTCGTACCACGCGTTGAGCGACGGATCCGAGATCGCCTCCGACCACTCGTGCGACGTCACGTTCACGAGCGCCGACAGCCCCTGCGAGTGAAGCCCGGTATCATCCTGCGGATCGCAGCCTGCGATGCCGTCGAGGTTCGGCATGTACGCCACCTGCACGTGCGCGCCGTTGCTGCAGGTGCCCGCCGAGTGCCACGCGCAGTAGCTGACGTGGCCCGCGCCCGTCGACGTGTAGAGGAAGTAGACCGCGTTCGGCACCGGGTTGTTGTTGGTGATCTTGCACGCCTCGGCGACGGCGTCGCTCACCTGGATCGCTTTGCGCGGCGCCGCCGAGTTGTCGAACACGTGGCCCATGTACGACGACGACGACGTGACGTTGCCGCTGCCGTCGCCGTACTCGGTCGACGTCGTGGCGAAGCTCGACTTGTCGAGGCCGCCGAACCACGTGTCGAGGCCGGTGACCTTGTCGCCCTGGAACGACGCCGAGCTCCACTCGGTGCCCCAGAAGATCGCCTCGGTCGAGTTGGTGTGCAGCACCGGTCCGCCGTGCCAGGTCAACAGCGGCGAGCCGCCGCCGCCCTGGTGGCCACCGCCCTTGGCGTGGAACACGCGCGCGCCCGGCGGGTCCTGCGCGCCGTTGAGCGCGGCCTCGTCGTCGGCGACCGACGGATCGTCGGGGGCAGTGCATCCGCTCATCACCATCGCAAAACCAGCAGCCGCAGCGAACCAGGTGAGCCTGTTCATGATAGGTGTTCTCCGCTCGCGTAAACGCGCGATGACACCCACACTAGACACTTTTCGCCTACTTGCCTAGTTGGTAGTGGTCAACTGCTCGTTTCTAATCTGGATTCGACCAGATCCGGGGTCGAGCGACGATGCCCGACGGCGCCCCAAAGCACCACGGAGGCGAGCAATGGACCGGCGATCGAAATCATCATCACCACCCAGTCGATCGGGTCGCCGTGCGCGCGTGGCGCATCGTAGAAGGCGACCTGCGCCGTCGTGAGCGCGACGTCGACGCTGATCGCCGTCGCCAGCGCGGCACCGAGCCAGTGACGCCAGCGCATCGTGAGCGCGAACAGCGTCACCACCAGCACCAGGTCGAACGCGATCCACGCCGTCTTCACCCACGGCCAGGGAAACCAGCGCGCGCTGGCGCTGGTGAGCAGCACCGTCCACGGCACCAGCGCCGCCGCCAGCGCGCGCACCACCAGCGCCGGTCCGCGCAACAGCGTCGCGCCGCCGAAGCGGACGAAGCTGCCGCGCGCGAACGCCGCCAGCGCGTCGACGAGCGCGACGTGGCTCGAGCTGCGCGGCGGATGCGCGAGGTAGATCGGCTCCCACGCGTGCGGCTGCAGCTTGGCCTTGAACGCGCGCAGCCCCTCGAAGTCGTAGAGCGCCGCCGACAGCGCCCGCGCCGCGCGCAGCGTGCCGCGCAGCGGACCGGCGAGCGGCGCCAGCCCGAGCGTGACGTAGCGCGAGCCTTCCTCGCCGAGCGCGCGCATGGCGGCGTCGATGATGAGCTCGCTCGTGCCGTTGGGCGCGCGCGGATCGCGCAAGAAGTCTTCGAGCAGCCAGCCGGCGCGGCCGTAGATGGGGACGGCGGCGAGGAAGCCGACGAGCACGCCCTCGCGCTCGGCCACGAAGTAGCGGCGCTCGGCGCCGAAGTGGAACGGCTGCACGTCGACGAGGAAGCCCATCGGCGCCATCGGCTTGGCGTGCTGCCAGCGATCGATGAGCGCGCTCACCGCGCGCCCGAGCGGCGTGAGCGTCGTCGCGTTCGCCGGCGACTTCGTTCGCGCCGGCGACGTTGCGCCCGCCGGCGTGGCCAGCTCGGCGGCGGCGACGGCGCGCACGTGCACGCCCTTGTTGACCGCGCGGTTGAGCTGCGTGCGCAGCCGGCGCGTGGCGCCGATCGTCGTCGCCCAGCGGGTCGCGTCCCACACCGGCTGCTCGCCGATCTGCATGGCGCGCAGCGCCGCTGCGTCGACGAGCCGCGACTCGGCGGCGAAGAACGCCGCGCGCCGTCCGGCCGCGCGCGCCGCGGCGATGAAGCGCGCGCTGACCTCGCCGAGCCGCGCCGCCGCGCACACCGGCGCGCCCGCGGCCACCCAGGCGCCGCGCGTCTCGACGTAGGCGACGCAAGCGTCGTCGCCGTCGAACCAGTAGCGGAAGCCGGCCTCGAGGATCTGGAACGACGTCGCGTTCCATCCGTGACGCTGCAGGAGCGCGAGCACGCGCTCGCCGTCGCTGTGCGCAGCGCTCACGGGCGCCCTTTCAGGTGCACCGCGAGCAAGAGGTCGCTCCGCGGGCGGTACCGGCCTCGCTCACGTTCGCTCGCTGGCGCTCGCTCACTTCACCAGCTTCAAGTGCGACGGGCGCGGCTTCTTCGGCGGCTCCGGCTCCGACGGCTCGGGCGGGCTCGACGCGTCCGCCGGCTTCGCGCTCGGCGGCGAGCCGCCGGCGTCCTGCTCCATCTTCAAGTCGCTCGGGATGTCTTCTTGCCAGACGGCGCCGTTGCCGTCGAAGTCGGCGATGAGGTAGATCGCCGACCAGGGCACGAAGGTAGCGAACGGCGCGCGATTGAACGACAGCGTGGCGCGAATGCCCGCGTCGTCGATCACCAGATCGGGAATCGGCGGCGTGAAGCCGTAGCCGTAGTCGAGCCGCAAGTGCGCCTGACCGAGGAAGCGCGCGGGCAGCTCCACGCCGGGACGGCGCGCATCGAGGTGCACGCGCGCCTCGGCGCGTTCGAGCAGAGCGAGCAACACTTCGCGCTTGGTGGGCGGCGGCGGCGGAGCCACGACTTGATCATTAGCACAGGATCAGCGGTAGTCGCGCGGCGCCCGGCCGCGGCGCGGAAACAGCGCATCCCAGATTTCGCGCGCTGTCACGTCGAATTCGCGGGCCAGCGCGGCGAACACCACGACGTTCAAGCGCCCGTGTGGCGGCCTCTCGACGGCGCGCCCGAACTCCTCGTCGACGAGCGTGGCGCGCTCGCCGCGGCGGAGGGCCAGCGCCGCGCGCATGAGCTCGTGGTAGCGCAGGCTCCACGCCATCCACGGCTCATCGGCGCCCTCGGCGCAGAGCTGCACGCGCTGCTCGATCTCGTCGGTGGGGAGGCTGTCGAGCTCTTTGAGCGCGCCCGGCCACTCGGCGGCGAACGCGCGCAGCTCGGCGCGCGCCGTCGGCCCGGCGCTGCTTGCGCGCAGGGCGCGCATGCGCTCGTACTTCGGAAGTAGCGCCGCCGCTACTCGCCCGCGGCGACCTTGAGGCACTCTTTCATCAGCTCGTCGGCGCTGCCGGGCAGCTTGTCCCAGCTCGCGGTGCGCTCGGAGCGCGCCCACTGCTCACCGGGGCCGGTCGGCGACGCGTTCGACGCCACCGACGACGGCGCCGTGCGCCCGAGCTCGACGAACCCCTTGGACTTGCCCTTCCACGAGTACTCGACCTTGCACGCGACCTCGGGCGTGCCGCTCGACGGCATCTCGCCCTTGCCGAGCACGTCGGTGACCATCAGGCGCCAGAGCTTGTCGTGCCAGTTCTTGGCCATCTCGTCGGGCTTGTTGGTCTTGGGATTGATGAGCTTGATGGCGAACGCGTTCTCCGCCGGCGGCGCCGACAGCGTGCGCGACTTGCCGCCCGCCGAGATGGTGACCGAGTCGTAGTCACCCGGCTTGAAGCCGTGCAGCGCGCGATCGACGAAGCGGACGCCCGCCGCCTCGAGATCGTTGACCACGCTGCCGCCGAGCACGTACACGTGCCCGTCGCCCACGTCCTTCACGTACGGATCGGACACGCCGAACGGCGAGCTGCCCACGTCGAAGCGATGCATCACGCCGCGCGCGGTCACCTCGAGGTGCTTCTTCGGCGCGTCGAGCCCGAGCTCCTTCAGCTTGTCGGCGGACATCGTTCCGAGCGCGCGCGTGGCCCGCAGCGGCGCGAACTTCTCCCACAGCCGCTCGGCGCCTTCGTTGCCCGGCACCTCGCGCGCCGGCTTCTTGGCCTTGGCGTCGGCCGAGAGCTTGAGCCACACGCGCGGCTCCTCGCCGCCTTCTTTGTGTGACTCCATCTCCACGGTCTTGCCGTTGCCGTCGTCGAAGCGGACCTTCTGCACGTCGCCCTTGTTGACGTCGACGACCACAACCTCGCCCGGCGCGCGCTCCGGCTCGCGCTGCCACGTCGTGTAGGCGACCACGAGCCCCAGCGCCGCCAGACCGCTCTGTACCGCAGCCCCGCGCACGTTCATGACTGCTTCTCCTTGCGCACCGCGCGGCCGCGACGGCGGCCGACGACGAAGAATCCAATCGCGAGCACGATCGCCGGCCCGAGGAACGACGAGCCGTAGAACCACACCTGATCCTGCTTCTTGGTGTGCACGATGGGCACGTCGTTTTCGTTCGAGACTTCGCCGGTGATGCTCTCGTCGCCCACCAGCCACTTGGCACCGTCGAGCAGGAAGGCCGGGTTGCCGTAGGCGGCGATCACGCCGTCGGACATGAAGTCACTGTCGGCGGCGAGGATGATGCGCCCCTCGTCCTTCTTGTCCTTGTCCTTGCCCTTTTTGGTGACCGCCATCGCCAGCTCCCACGGCTTGCGCGTCTCGGCCGGCTTGTCGAACTCGAAGTTGCCGTTGAGGTCGTTCCAGGTGGCGGCGTGCGCGCGCACCGTCGTGTCGATGACCAGATCCTTCGGCCTGTCCTTCAGCTCCTCGAAGTGTCCGGCGCCGATCATGATGAGCGGCGCGCGGCCGCCGTAGCGCCCGAGCGTCGTCACCGACGGATGCGACGAGAAGGTCGCGGTCACGATGTTCTGGCGATCCGAGACCTGGTTGGTCTTGCGCGCCATCGCCATGTCGTTGTTGAGCACCGTCGGCACGTACTTGACGCTGAACTTCTCGAGCAGCTCGTGCTCGTCGCCCGACTCGGGATCGAGCGCGATGAACAGGCGCCCGCCGCGCTGGAAGTAGCGATCGAGCGAGGCCACCTCCTCGGGCAGAAGCGGCTTGGTCGGCCCCACCATGAGCACGACCGACGCGTCCTGCGGCACGTCCGACGCCAGGCCCTCGGCGGCGCCGAGCTGGCGCACCGTGTAGCCCTGCTGCTGCAGGATCTCGCGCATCTCGCGGATCGTGCCGCGCTTGTCGGTCTCGCCGGTCGGATCGAACGTGCGCTCGCCGTGCCCGGTCACGAAGTAGGCGATGCGCGGCGGACGCGCGACCTTGAGCAGGCGCGTCTGCACGTCGCGATCGAGGTTGCGCAGCTGTGCGCGCGCGCCCTCGAGCTCGAGGCCTACAGACATCGACTCCTTGTGCGCCCCGCGCGCGACGACGACGATGCCGTTGCCGGTGACGCCGAGCTCCTTGGCCTTCTGCGGATCGACGTCGCGGTCGTAGCTATTGACCGTGAGCAGCTTCGATTCCTTCTTGAGGTCGTCGAAGTAGCCGGCGACCTCTTCCTTCACCTCGTTCGCCGGCGGGAAGAACATCGAGACCGTGATCGGCTGATCCATGGTCGCGACGATCTTCCTGGTCGCTTCGCCCGGCTTGGCCGTGCGGAAGTAGCTGAGGTCGACCTTCTTGTCGCGGTCGGCGCCGACGTAGGCGATGGCGAAGGCGAACACGATGGCGCCGGCCATGCCCACGCCCGACCAGACCGCGTCGCGAATGCGCGCGATCTCCAGGCGCGGCGAGCGCGTCACCGTCGCGTAGCTGAACTCGCACATGACGATGGGCAGCGCCGAGAAGATCCAGATCGCCGGCCACAGCGCGGCGAGCACCGTCGCCAGCTTGGGCCAGTCCTTCTCGAGCGGCTTGCCGAACACCGTCGACGACAGATCCGACTGCGCGAGATAGAGCGCCACGGCGAAGGCGCCGACCGCGTAGAGCGCGATCAGCATGCGCTCCGCGGCGCGGCGATCCGATGCTGCGCGCTTGGACCGCGCCGCGCGCACCGCGATAGCGACGCCGATGCAGAGCACGCCCACGCCGGTGAGCGCGCGCGCCGAGCCGGCGCCGACGATGCGCTCGCCGATGAAGGCGAGCAGCATGCCGCCGAAGTAGACGAGTGACCAGACGTACGATGGAGCGTTCATTTAGCGCCACCTCCGCGCTTCGAGCACCCGCACCGACGCGAACAGCGCCACGTAGCTCACCACGACGTAGTAGATGACATCGCGCAGGTGGATGATGCCCGCCTGGAACGGCGGGAAGTGCAGGCTCCACAGCGCCAGGTTCTCGAACACCGACGACAGCGGCCGATCGGTCACGCGACCGACCCACCACATGACGAGCAGCGCGACGACCATGACCGCCGAGAGGATGACGGCCAGGATCTGCGAGCGCGTGATCGCCGAGCCGAAGGTTCCGACCGCCAGCGCCGCCGCCCCGAGGAGCAACAGGCCGAAGTAGCCGGCGAACACGTGGCCCCAGCTGATCTTGCCGGCGACCAGCACCATCGCCGGCATGTACAGCGACGCGCCGAGCAGGATGGCGAGGAAGCCGAGCGCCGCGAGGTACTTGCCGAGGACGATCTCGAAGTCGCGCACGGGCGATGACAAGAGCAGGTTGACCGTGCCCGCCTCGCGCTCGGCGGCCAACAGGCGCATCGAGATGAAGATCGACGCGATCATGGTGACGCCGCTCGAGAAGAAGAAGAACTGCGACAACACCTCGGTCGACTTGCGGTCCATGCCGCTGCCGAGCGCGAAGGAGTTGAACAAGAGTCCGTCGACCACGAGCACGGCGGCGATGATGATGTAGCCGAGCCAGGTGCGGAAGTAGCCGGCGAGCTCGCGCCGGGCGATGAGCAGGATGGCGTTCATGCGGACCTCGTCTGCGTCAGCTGCATGAAGATCGATTCGAGCTGAGACGCCGCGCGATCGATGCGTACCACGTCGACGTTGGCGCCGACGAGCGCGCGCACCAGCGCCGGCCGCAGCTCGGGCGACGCCTGCACGCGCAACTGCGTGGCGCCGAGCACCTCGACGCCGCGCACGCCCTCGACGCCGGCGAGCGCCGTCTTGGCCTTGTCGATGGCGCCGCCGATCTCGACGTCGACGGCGGCGCCCGAGCCGCGCGACAGCTCGGCCTCGGTGCCCGACGCGACCAGCTTGCCCTCGTCGATGATGAGGAGGCGATCGCAGGTCTGCGACACCTCGGGAAGGATGTGGCTCGAGAGCAGCACCGTGTGCTCGCCGCGCAGATCGCGGATGAGCTTTCTCATCTCTTTGATCTGCGCCGGATCGAGACCCGACGTCGGCTCGTCGAGGATCAACAGCTGCGGGCGGTGCACCAGCGCCTGCGCCACGCCGACACGCTGGCGATAGCCGTGCGACAAGGTGCCGATGATCTCGCCGTGCATCTCGGTGAGCGTGGTCTTGGCTTCGGCCTCGCGCACGCGCCCCTCGACCTCCTCGGCGGGGACGCCGCGCAGCTGCGCGACGAAGCCGAGATAGTCGCCGACCGACATCTCGTTGTAGAGCGGCGGCACGTCGGGAAGGAAGCCGATCCGCTTGCGCACCTCGTGCGGCTCGGTGCCGAGGTCGAGGCCGTCGATCTTCACGCGGCCGGCCGTCGGCAAGAGCACGGCGCCGAGCACGCGCAGCGTCGTCGATTTTCCCGCGCCGTTCAGGCCGAGAAAACCGATGACCTCGCCTTTGTTGATGGTGAATGAGAGATCGCGAATCGCGGCATGCTCGCCGTAGTACTTGGTCAGTCCTTCGACCTCGATCATTTGGCAGGCTCCATCGGGCGAAACGGTATGGCCATTGCCCGGGAGCTAGTCAAGGGGTATGTTCCGTCCGCCATGACTACGGCCGTGACGCGCGGGATACGTGTGACCGTGCGCTCCCAATACCTGCCGGAACGCTCGTCTCCAAAGGGTGGTCAGTATGCGTTCGCCTATACCGTGCGCATCGCCAACGAGGGCGAGGAGACGGCGCAGCTACGCACCCGTCACTGGATCATCACCGACGGGGAAGGCAAGGTTCAGGAGGTGCGCGGCGACGGCGTCGTGGGCGAAAAGCCGATCCTGAAGCCGGGGCAGGCGTTCGAGTACACGAGCTGGTGCATGCTGGCGACGCCGCACGGGTCGATGCACGGCACCTATCAGATGCATACCGAAGACGGCGGGCAGTTCGACGCGCAGATCGCGCCGTTCACGCTGGCGCTGCCGTACTCGCTGAACTAGGGGCTGTCCGACGGCCCCTGGCGCGCCGTCAATCGAGCGGACGCGGGCGGCGCTCGAAGCGCGCGCCCGGTGCGTACGTGGTGACCTCCGCGACGAAGGCGTCGAGCGCGGCGACGCTGCCGAGGCGCGGCACGACGTAGAGCTCGCGCGCGTCGAGGCGCAGCCACGAAGGCGGCGCCGGCGCGCCGGCGGCGGCGACGTCGGCGAGGAGCGCGCGCGCCTCGCCGTGCGCGGCGTCGTGCGCGAGCAGGCGCGCGGCGCGAGTGGCGGCGGCGCGGATCGCCTCGAGCTCGCGAGCGGCGTCGGCGTCGCCGTCGGCGTCGGCGTCGGCGTCGGCGTCGAGCTCGCGCGTGCCGAGGACGAGCGCGATGCGACTGTCGCGCGCCGCGGCGCGGGCCCGCAGCCGCGCGGCGGCGGCGCCGGCGCCGGCCGCGTCGTCGAAGCGCACCAGCGCGGCGGCGCTCAATGGCCACGCGAGGAAGCGCGCGCGCCTCGCCGCCGCGTCGCCGTCGCGCGCCCATGGATCGATGCACGCGCGCCCGGCGGCGCAGCCATCGACGACGTGCACGCCGTCGCCGCCGGCCGATCCGTGCCAGGCGCCGGCGAGGAGCGCGCGCGCCGCGGTCAGCTTGGGCAGCGCGCTCTTCAGCGCGGCGCGCAGCTCGGCGTCGACCGGCCCGTCTTCGAGGTCGTCGGCGAGCGGATGCGCGCGCACCTCGAGCCGCGTCGCCAGCTCGACGAGCGCCAGGCGCAGCCGCCGCCGCTCGTCGGGCGCCATGCTCACCGCCGCCAGCGACGGCGCCGAACGCGACGGCTCGACCAGGGGCACCGCGTCGAGCTCGAGCATCGGCGCCGTCGCCGGCGGCGCCGCCGGCCGCAGGAGCGCGACCAGCAGCACCAGCGCTTTAGCGACGACGCGCAGAGAACTCGGCCCCGCTGTCGGTGAATCCACTCGCCAGCCCGTCGCTGAACGTGATGGTCACGCCGCCCGCGGGGTCGCTGCCGTCCTTGCAGCTCGCGCTCAGCGTCGCGCCCTGGAAGGTGAACGTGCAGGCGCCGCCGCCGTTGTCGGTGAGCGTCCAGGTGCCGCCGAGCGCGCCGAAGATCGAGTCGAGCTTCGAGGCGTGCGTGACCTGCACCTGCCGGTTCAGGCTCGGCACCGGCGACGGCGGCTCGCCCGCGCCGCTGCAGCCACCGCTCGCCGCGTCGCCGCGGATCGATCCGACGCAGCTGCCGTTGCCCGGCCCGTGGAACGCCCAGTCGCCGCCGAGCGCGAGCGGCAGCGCGCCGAAGTCGACGGCGACCGGCGTGTGCGACGCCGTGAACATCTGCGCCTCCGACGCCGTCGACCAGGTGAACGACGGCGTGCTCCCCGCCTGCAGGTCGAACGTGCCGCCGCCGACGGTGAGGTGCGCGCTCGTCGACGACAGCACCAGGAGCCCGTCGACGCTGCCGGCGCTCGAGCCGCTCAGCTCCCACGTGCCCGCCAGCGTCGACGGCAATCCGGTCACGCCGCCGCCGCCGCCGCCCGCGCCGCTGCCCCCGTTGCCGCCGCCTCCGTCGCTGCCGTTGCCGTTGCCGCTACCGCACGCCGCGAACGCCGCGACGAGCGTGATCCACATCCACTTGCGCATGAACCCCCCTCGGCCGCTCCTATAGCCGAAGTGGTCCGACCAACGCAGTGACGCAGGTCAACCCGCGCGCAGCTTGATGCGCGTGATCTCCGCCGGCGCGCCGAGCCGCATCGGCGGCCCCCAATAGCCGGTTCCGCGGCTGACGTAGAGCTGTGTGTCCCGCAGCCGCGCCAGCCCCGCCACGTACGGCTGCTGCAACAGCACCGCGTAGCTCCAGGGCCAGATCTGCCCGCCGTGCGTGTGCCCCGACAGCTGCAGCCCGACGCCGAGCGCCGCGGCCTCGTGCACCGCGCGCGGCTGATGCGCGAGCAGCACCAGCTCGCGCGCCGGATCGCGCCCGGCGACGGCGCGCGGCAGATCGGGCCCATGGCCGGGCACGCCGCGCGCGCTCCAATCGTCGACGCCGGCGAGATCGAACGTGTGCGTGCCGTCGCCGACCGCGACGCGCTCATTGCGCAGGACGCGCACGCCGAGCGTCGGCAGGTGCGCCATCCACTCGCTCACGCCGGCGTAATATTCGTGGTTGCCGGTGACGAAGTAGACGCCGGCGCGCGACCTGAGATCGGCGAGCGGCGCCACCTGATCGCGCAGCTCGTCGACGCTGCCGTCGACGAGATCGCCGGTGATGGCGACGACGTCGGGCTGAAGCGCATTGGTCGTCGCCACCATCTCCTCGATGAACTTGCGATGGAGCGTCTGGCCGCCCACGTGGATGTCGGTGAGCTGCACGATGGTGAAGCCGTCGAGCGCCTTGGGCAGCCGCGGCAGCTTCACCTCGACCTCGCGCACCTGCACGCGCCGCGTCCCCTGCCACACCGCGACCGCGCCGAGCCCCGCCGACACCGCCGCCGCCGCCGCGCCGAGCGCGCGCCGCATCAGGAGGCGCCGCTCCGGATCGCGCGCGCCGCCGCCGGCGTGCACGAGGAAGCGCACCACGTCGGCGCCGAGCACCGTCACCGTGAGGATGATCAGCATCCCCATCCAGATGAACGCCGGCCACGCCAGCGCGTTGCGCATCGGGTGGTGCGAGCGCCACAGGATCATCGTGACGGGCACCGACAGCCCGAGCACGCAGAGCGCGCCCGTCGCGAGCAGCCGCCACGGCGCCGGCAGCGCCGTATCGCGCACCAGCCGCGCCCAGAAGTAGTAGTGCAGCCCGCCGATCAGCGCGAACGCGATGACGATGAAGACGATGATTCGGCCGACGCTTGGCATCTTGCGTAAGAGTACGATGCACGCCGGCGCGCGAACAGTGTCAACGCGGCCAACGCCAGCAGCACGAGCGTCACACCGCCATCGTCACGCCCACCCGCGACCAGGCTGCAGCCGCCGTGGGTGCCCATGCCACCCGTCGTCGGTGTCACGCCGCCTTCGGTCGAATCCTGCGGATCGCCGCCCGGCACCGCCGCCGGCGAGATCATCACGTCCACCGTCAGCGACGCGGTATCCGGGAACCAGGCCACGCCCTCCTGCACCAGCCCGAAGTGCTCCGTCAGCGACTCCGCGGACGACACCACCGGCCCGCGCAGCGAGAAGGTGAATCGGCCCGTCTCGCCCGGCTTGGTCTCCGCGTCCACCGTCGCGGCGCGGTTGGCCGAGATCCAGTCCGGCGACGAGAGCACGCTGTCCCGGTCCTGCGGATCGGTGGTCCCGAGGCGCGTCGTCCCCGGCTCCCACGTCGCCGTGCCGCTGTTCTTGAACTCCACCCACGCCGGCTGCACCTCGCCCGCGCCGAGCGCCTGCGGCATCGACTGGTCGACGAGCTCCGCCGCCCATTGCGTATCGTTCGGCGCCGGCGTCGGCGTCGTCTTCGGCGCGCAGGTCGATCCCTTGGCGAACCCCGTCGCCGGCGAAGCGGCGATCTTCGACGCGGTGATCGGACCGTAGTCGCCGTCCTCGGCGATCTTGGCGTTCGGGTTGTTCAGGTTCCACAGGCGCTGGAACGCGAGCACGCTGTCGTGGCGCAGATCGGTCGTGCCGCCCGCCGTGTAGTCGAAGTGCACCGGATCCGACGTCGGATAGGTGTGCGTCCAGCCGTGATTCGACATGTTCGAGATCTCGGCCGAGTAGTTCGACATGTCGACGGCGATCCCGGTCTCGTGGTTCGAGTTCCCCGGCACCGCGGCGAGCGAGATCCCGCACTGCCCGTTCTCGTACCAGCGATAGAGAAGATACTGCTGCGCGATGGTGCGGAAGGCCGACGTCACGCTCAGCCCCGACGCTGCGCCGGCCGCCTCGAGCCCCGTCGCCGCCTTGGGCTCGAGGTACGGGTAGACGTTGCTGCCGATGCTGATTCCCTTTTTGCCGCTGAAGCTGACCAGCGTGTTGGCCGCGATGCAGTTCTCCTCGGCGATGAGCTGCTTCGACAGCCCGTCGACGACGAAGGTCGAGCAGCCGCCGGCGCCGCCGACGGAGAGCCCTTCGTAGACTTCGCCGATCTGGCCCTCTTCCCACGCCGGCTCCTCGGCGCTGCATCCACCGAGGACGACCACGACCGCGAGGCAGTAACGCGTCAGCATGCGGCGCCGGCATTGCCAGCGCCGTGCCGCTCAGTTTGGCCGCGAGATCGTTGACGTTTGCTCCGCGCGAGCTGGGGGAATGCCCACTTCCGTGTGCGCCTCTGCGTGCGCGACCGGCGGCCCGGTAATGAGCCGCGAGCCGCGCTTGAAGCTGAGGTACTGCCAGGCCCACTCGATGATGACGAGGATCCGGTTGCGGAAGCCGATGAGGAAGAAGATGTGGATGAAGAGCCACGCCAGCCACGCGATGAGGCCCGAGAGGCGCACGTGCCCCGGCAGATCGGCGACCGCCTTCTTGCGTCCGATCGTCGCCAGCGATCCCTTGTCGAGGTACGAGAACGGATGGGCGAAGATCGGTTTTTCGTGCACGAGGTCGACGATCGCCTGCGCGGCGTAGCGCCCCTCCTGCATCGCCGCCGGCGCCACGCCGGGGACGAGCTGCCCGTTCTCCTGCTTCACCGCGGCCAGATCGCCGATGACGAACACGTGCTCGAACCCGGGCGCGTTCAGCGTCGGCGTCACCAGCACGCGCCCCGCGCGGTCGAGCGGCACGCCGAGCGAGCGCGCCAGCGGGGAGGCGGCCACGCCCGCGGCCCACAACACGGTGCGCGCGGTGATGCGCTCTTCGCCCGACTTGAAGTGCACGGTCACGCCGCTGTCGTCGATGCCGGTGACGCGCGCCTCGGTGTGCACCTGCACGCCGAGCTGCCCGAGCTGCTTGCGCGCCTTCTGCTGCAGCACGTCGGGATAGGCGCCGAGCAGGTGCGGCGTGCCCTCGAGCAGGAGCACGCGCGCCTGGCGCGGATCGATGCGGCGGAAGTCGCGCGTCAGCGCGTGGAAGGCGACCTCGCTGATGGCGCCGGCCAGCTCGACGCCGGTGGGGCCGCCGCCGACGACGACGAAGGTCAGCCACTCGCGCTGCACCTTGGCATCGCGCGCGCTCTCCGCCTCTTCGAACGCGGAGAGGATGCGCTTTCGGATCTCGATCGCGTCCTCGACGGTCTTGAGGCCGGGCGCCATCGCCTCCCACTCGTCGTGGCCGAAGTACGAATGGGTGGCGCCGGTGGCGACGACCAGATAGTCGAAGTCGAGCGCGTTGCCGTCGTCGAGGAGCACGCGGCGCCCGGCCGCGTCGATGGACTTGGCCTCGGCGAGCAGCACCTCGATGTTGGGCTGCTTGCGCACGATGGCGCGGATCGGCTGTGCGATGTCGGCGGGGTTGAGCGCTGCGGTGGCCACCTGATAGAGGAGCGGCTGGAACAGGTGGTGATTGCGGCGATCGAGCAGCGTGACGCGGACCGGCGCATCCGCGAGCGCGCGCGCGCAGTAGAGCCCCCCGAACCCGCCGCCGATGATGACGACGTGCTTCATGGAGGTCTTATAACGCGAAGCGGCGTCGTGAACAGGGCTAGCCGGAGCAGATCTTGGTGCAGAACGCGGCCTGGTCGCCGTCGGGGCAGTGCACGGTCGCTTCCGCCGAGGACTTCGCCAGCTCGGTGCCGTCGGGCGTCGAGAGCGTGACCTCGAAGTCGATGCGCTGATCGATCACGCTGATCCCGATCGGCGTCGGGCACATGAAATTGGGCAGCGCCGTCGGCAGCTCCCACCATCCGTCGGCGTCGGGCGCGCCCACGTCGAGCGTGCCGTCGGTGAGGAGGACCAGGGCGTCGTCGCTCACGCGGCGCGACTCGCGATGCACCTTCACCGTCTCGGGGGCCATGCCTTCGATGCGATATTTCATCCACACGTGAAAGCCGCCCTGCGCGCCCGGCACCAGCGTCGTGTCGCCGCCGAGCGGGACGAAGCCGCTGCCGTCGGAGGCGGCGGTGCCGAGCGCGAGCATCGCGTCGCCCGGCGGCGGCTGCATCGAGCCGCCGCCGCAGCCGACGAGCGCGCACGAAAGGGCGATGAGCGCGCTCGTCGCTGCGATGAACAGCAGCGTGCGCATCAGCTCGCCCGGCGCCGCCGGCCGACGAGCACGATCCCGAGCACCGCGACCAACCCGAAGAAGCCGACCGCCTGGCGCGAGGCGCGACCGCCGACGGCCATGCCGCAGCCGCCGCCACCGAGCGAATTCGAGATGCTCGACGTGTTGTCGACGATGACGTCGGGGTTGCCCTCTTCACGCAAGATCTCGATGCGCTGCGACGACGGGCCGCCCGGCGGCGTGAAGGCGCCGTTGGCCGCGCCGGTGCCGTTCGGGTAGTCGATCACCCAGCCGGTCTCGGTGCGCAGCGTCGCCGCCGTGTTGAGCACGCCGCGATCGCCGAAGAAGCCGCAGTGGTAGGTGAGCGTGCCGTTGTGCACGTTCGACCAATCCTTGAGGCCGGGGTTGTAGCTGAACACCGGATCCTTGTTCATGTCCTCCGGCGACAGCGTGGTGTAGAGGCGCGTCAGATACGGGAACTGCGAGAACAGCGCGCCCGCGGCCAGCGTCGGCGTCACCACGCGATCCTGGAGGTCCTGCGCCATCATCACCGGCTGGAAGTTCTCGGTCCAGCCGCTGAAGTCGGCCGGGTTCTGCTGACGGTACGAGCCGAGCCAGTACGACAGGTTCGAGTAGAACTGCGGCGGCTGGATGCCGTCGTTGACCAGCGCGGTCGGCTCGGGGATGTACTTCTGCAGCACCGCCACCGTCTGCGCCGTGAAGGGGAACTGATGCTGCTGCATGTAGCTCGCGAACTCGACATCGGTCGCCGACGCCGCCAGCTCGCTCTGCACGCCGAAGCGTCCCGGCGCGTCGAGCTGTCCCTGCATGACGCCCGAGGTGCCGGCGTACTCGGTCACGAACGAGTGCTTGTCCGGCGCCTCCGCCGTCGCGGCGATGATGACGTCGTTGTAGTTCTGCGAGCCGTTGACCCAGTCGAGCTTCGCGTCGTTGATGACGGTGTGATAGTAGTTGCGCGGAATCGCGCGGCCGTCGCCGAGCATCCAGACCTGGATGCCCATGTGCGGGTTGGCCGCCACCGACGTGAGCACGAGCGGGATCATCGGCAGGTCGCTCTGGTATTTGACGACGACGGGCTGAAGGTCGCCGACGTCGTTGCCCTTCTTGAGCTTGAGCGCGAGGAAGTAGGCGCCCGGGTGGATGTACGCGCTGACGGCATCGTCGGTGCCGGCGGGGACGAAGTAGCGGTTGTCGGAGAGCCACTGCAGCATGGCGTCCTTGGTGTCGGCGTGGAGGACGGCGTAGTCGTAGGGGCCGACCGAGTCCTCGTAGACGAGCGGCGAGCCCGGGCTCTGTGTGCCGCCGTTGCCGCCGCCGCCGCTGTCGCCGCCGGCCGCCGACGGCACGCCGCCGAGGCCGCCGCCGAAGCGCGACGGATCGAACGAGCAGCTGCCCTCGTAGACGCGGTTGACCTTGTACTGCGGTTGCGTCGTCGAGATCAGCTTGGTGAAGAGCTCGTCGGTGCCGAGCTCGAGCGTCGGCACCGAGGGCAGCGGCAGGAGCCAACCGAAGTCGGTCGCCGAGCCCTGATATTGGATCTGGATGTTCGCGGTCACCGTGCCGTCGGCGATGGCGAACGCGATGCGCTCGCCGGCCTGCACGATGGGGACGCTCGGATCGGGCGGTGTGAAGCAGCCGCACGCGCCGGCGTCGGTGTTGTAGCAAAGTGCGAGGCCAAGGATTGCCAAGGGTGTGAGGGTGCGCATGACAGGGCGCTTTTGCGATGCCCATGCCATGCGCGCGGCGCACGAATTCCGGCAGGTTGGCCGCGCGCAGTCGGGAAAATCCGACGCCGCGGCCGCCGGCCGTCACGAAAATCTGAGGCTGGCTACGGGTCGACCGTGAACGGGCTCGTGACCGGGTAGCCGCTGCGGTTGTCGACGCACTGGATGACGTAGCTCGAGCCCGCGGGGACCGACGGGATGGTCACGGCGGTGGCGGCCATGACGCCCGCCGCGCTGCTGGTGCCGGTCTTGAGGAGCGTCGTGCTCGCGCCGTTGATGAAGTTGATGGCGACGTTGGCGCTGGCGGCGAAGTTGCTGCCGCTGACGCTGACCGTCATGCCCGCCTTGGTGTGCGTCGGCGACAACGTGAAGGTCGGGCCGTAGGCCTCGGCGCTCGCCAACTGCGTGCCCGACTGCTCGCCGCCGAACACGTAGATGCGCCCGTCGCCGCCGAGGACCGCGGCGGCACGCGTGCGCGCGCCGCCGAGCTGCGCCACCGAGTCCCAGTGGTTGGTGACGGGGTTGTAGGCGTCGACGTAGGTGTCGCCGCTGACGGCGGCGTCCTCGCCGCCGATGACCCACGCGCGTCCGTCGGCGCCGATGGTGCCGCCCACGTAGCTGCGCGGACGCGGCATCGCGGCGGTGATCTGGGTCCACGCCGCGTCGCCCGGCTTCCACGACTCGATGGAGGTGACGTTGTCGTGCATGGCGAAGTGGGCCTCGCCGCCCATCGCGTACATGCGGCCGGTCGACTTGTCGAAGGCGAGGCCGAGCCCGCAGCGCGTGTGCGCCATCGCCACGCCGTTGGTCCACGTGTTGGTGGAGACGGTGTAGATCTCGTTGACCGCGAAGCAGGGCTGCGTGCTGTTGAGCGGGCCGCCGCCGACGGCGTAGTAGTGGCCGTCGAGCGGGTCGAACAACGCCGCCAGGTAGGCGCGCGCAGTGAGCAGGCTCGCCTTGCCGACGTTGCCCGGGAAGAGGCTGACCTCGTCGGTTTCGAAGAACATGTCGGTGTCGTGGCCGCCGAACTGGAAGACCGACCCGCTGCCGTTGCCCGCGACGCCGCTGCCGACGATGGAGCTGCCGTTGGCATCGATCGAGTAGCTGTTGCCGGGGATCGTGTAGATGAGCACGTCGCCCGGCGGCATGTGCGTGCCGGTGAGGCTGCCGAGGATGTAGATCTGCGTCGGGCTGTAGGACCCCGCGGCCAGCTCGGTGCGCACCGTCGGCATCGCGGCGATCGACAGCCACTTGGGCAGGTTCGACACCGGCGTGCAGAAGCCGCCGACGCAGTTGCCGTTGGCGCAGTCGCCGGCGACACTGCAGGTCTTGTTGATCGCGCACTTGACCGGGCACGAGCCGCCGCAGTCGACGTCGGTCTCGCTGCCGTCCTTCATGCCGTTGCCGCAGGTGGTGCAGCTCGGCGCGGCGCAGACGTAGCCCGACTGGCACATCATGTTGGTGCTGCACGAGGTCAGGCACGAGGTGCCGCTGCAGGCGAAGCCGCCCGCGCAGACGGTGTCGGTTCCCGCCGACGGGCAGGTGCCGGCGCCGTTGCAGAAGAAGTCGGTCTCGGTCGACATCGACTTGCAGCTCGAGTTGCACTTCACCGTCGTCGTCGGGTAGGTGCAGGCGGTGGGGGTGCCCTGGCAGCTGCCGCCGCAGGTCATGCCGGTGCCGGTGCACGGCGTGCGCGTGCCGTGCGGCGCGCCGGTCATCACCGTCTGGCACGTGCCGAGGTTGCTCATGCTGTCGGGGATGTCGCACGCCTGGCACTGGCCGTTGCACGCCGAGTTGCAGCAGACGCCGTCGACGCAATGCATGCTCGAGCACTGCGCGTCGGCGGTGCAGTTGCGCCCGCTTCCGAGCAGGCCGCACGACATGTTGACGCAGGTGTTGGAGCCCGAGCACTGCGTGGAGTCGGCGCAGGGCGGGCCGAAGCACTGCGTGGCGTCCTTGCACTTGTAGGGCGCGCAGTCCTGCATCGCCAGCGTCTGGCAGGTGCCGGCGCCGTCGCACTTGGACGCGGGCGTGAACTTGTTGGTGCCGCTGTCGCACGAAGACGCGCCGCAGGTGGTGCCCTGCGGATACTTGGCGCAGGCGCCGTTGCCGTCGCAGGTGCCGTTGGTGCCGCACGTCGACGCCGGCTGCGTGACGCACATGCCGTGCACCGGCGTGCCGCCGGCGGGGATGGTGCTGCAGGTGCCGACGAGGCCGCTGACGGTGCAGGCCAGGCAGGCGCCGGCGCAGTCGCTATCGCAGCAGACGCCGTCGACGCAGTGGCCGGTGTCGCAGGTGTCCGACGGCGTGCAGGGGTCGCCCTTGTGCTTGGGGACCGCGGGCGTCATGTCGGCGCTGCCGAGATCGGCTTCGCCGCCGTCGTCGCCGGTGGCCATGTCGTCGTCGCTGCCGCCGACGATGCTCTCGAGCCGTACGTCGACGGCGAGGTGCTTGCCGGCGACGATGTCGACGTTGGCGCTGCCGTCGCCGACGGCGCTGCCGCCGAGGAAGGCGAGGACGTGGATGGTCTCGTTGCCCGCGGCGCCGTCGTGGAAGCCGACGGCCACGTCGATGGGCAGGCTCACGCGCCTGGGCACCGTCGGCGTGCGCAGCGGATCGACCTGCACGAAGCCCGCGCCGTCGATGGTGAGCTGATCGACGTCGGTGAGCCCGGGGCTCGCCGACTCGAGGTGCAAGGCGACGCAGGCGCCGCCGAGGTCGGCGCACACGTCTTTTTTGCAGCCGGCCGAGGCGAAGGCCGCGGCGGCGACGAGCGCGAAGAGGCCGAGGCGGCTCAAAACGTCACGCCCGGGTAGGTGCGGTTGGTCTGCGTCGTGAGCCCGACGCCGAGCCCGACGCCGGCACCGACGGCGACGGCGCCGACGATGGTCCACAGCCACCACTTCTTGTAGACCGGCGTCTTCTTGGGCGGCGCCGTCGCGCTCACCGTCGCTGCAGCGGGCGGCGCCGTCGCGGCCTCGGGCGCCGGCGTCGTCGTGCTCGTCGGGCTCGTCGTGGTCGTCGGGCTCGTCGCCGTCGCCGTCGTCGGCTGCGGCGGCTGCGTGCTCGTCGTCGGCTCGCTGCCCGGCGGTGTCGTGCCCGGCGCCGTGCCCGGCGGCAGCGTCCCCTGCGGCGGCGTCTGCCGCGCGCGGTTGGCCGCGTCGATCGACTCGTTCAGCGTCTGGATGCGCCGCTCGACCTCCTCGCGGTTGGGCGCGTTGGGCGCGCGCCGCAAGTAGGTCTTGTAGAAGCGCAGCGCCTCGAGGTTGTCGTTCTGCAGGCGATAGCACTGCGCGATGTTGTAGAGGAACACCGGATCGTCGCGGTGCCGGTAGCCTTCCTTGAAGTCGTTGAGCGCCTTGTCGAACTCGCCGAGATCGAAGTGGCGCGTGCCCGATTCGTAGAGGCGTCGCGCGGCTTCGGTATTCTCGTCTGCCAGCGCGCGGGGAATCGGGGTGATCTGGAGCACTACGAGCGCGACCAACAGCGAGAACACACGCATGTTGGCATTACACCGCGACGCGCGCTTCGCGTCAATTCGCGACGACTAAGGGTTGGGCAGCCCGGGGTTCGGCGTCGTCTGCAGCACCCAGTCCGTCGACAAGTTGTCGTTGTCGACGCCGTTCGGATGACGCGCGCACGACTTGGCGGTGCCGTTGTCGTTGACGCTCTTCCAGGTGCCCTCGGCGAAGGTGGTCTTGCCGGTGACGCCGGTGATCTGCGCGACCACGCCCGGGGCCGTCGTGCCGAAGGAGACCGAGTCGACCACCGTGTTGGTGGTGGTGTCGATGATGGCGATGCCCGTCGGATTGCTGCTCGTGTTGGTGATGTTGTTCGACGCCAGGGCGAAGTTGATGCTCTGCACGCCGGTCGGCAGCGTCGCATTCACAGTGGCCGTGCCGATCACCAGGAACGCGGTCGCCGGCGGCGTGGTCGGATCGCCCGCGGCGAGCGTGATGCCGGTGAGCGGCACGCGCAGGTACTCGTTCTGCGAGTTGGTCGCGAGCACCACCGCCAGATTGTTGCAGTTCACCGACACCGGGTTCGGGTTGTAGAGCTCGATGAACTCGCTGGTGTCCGTGCTCGGCTGGTCGTAGTCGACCTCGTTGATCACCGGGTGCACGTTCACGCTCAGCATCGACATCTTGGTGTTCGTGCCGTCGCTGACGGTGATGGTGTCCATCAGCATCGAGCCGGCCTGCGTGACCGGGATGGTCGTCGACAGCGTGTCGAGCGCGATGGTCGCCGCCGGCGCCACGGTCCAGCCGTTCGCGCTCGCCACCGTCAGCGGCACGGGCGCGCCGGCGGGCAGGTCGAGCGACGCCGTCAGGTTGATGGTGCCGCCGAAGCCGACCTTGCCGGTGGGCGGGGCGAGCGTGGTGAAGGTCGGCTGATCCTGGGTGATGCCGTCGCCGAGGACCTGCACCGTGCCGGTGCGGCTGACGCCGTTGAGCGAAGCGGTGATGGTGACCGCGGTCGTGTTGCGCATGACGCCGGTGACGGGGACCGCCACCGACGAGGCGTTGGCCGGGATCTGCACGGTGGCCGGCACCGTCAGCGTCGCCGGGTCGCTCGACATGAGCATGACGTCGACGGCGACCGGCGTCGGGCCGCTGAGCACCACCATCATCGGGTTCGACGCCGGAATCGTCGGCTGGCCCGCGTAGGCTGCGCCCACGCGCGTGTAGCCGTTCGGCGTCACCGCGGCGACGTGCGGCGGCCCGGCGACGAGGTCCGCCGCCGAGCGCGGGCCTACCTTGGTGTTGGCGTTGCGGAACGCGAGCACGCCGGTGATCGACGCGAAGGCGTCGTCGACGCCGGGCATCGTGTAGGGCAGGGCGCTCGAGCCGAAGTCGTCGATGCGCAAGCTGGCCGTGACCGCGAACTCGTTGGTCGGCGCCATCTCGCCGCCCGCCGGCGCCGGCGCCGGATCGGTCACCGTCACGTTCTGCACCTGCACGAGCACGCCCTCGAGCGCGGTGGCCCTGGCGCCGCCGGTGGCGATCTGATCGGGCGTCACCACGACCGGCACGGCGCCCGGCATCTCCGGCGCGCCCGGGTTCTTGACCACCGGCGTGCCGCCCTGCAGCTCGATCTCGCCGTGGAAGTTGGTCACCTGCGTCGGGTTGAGGTCGACGCGGCTGCCGACCACGAGGTTCGACGGCGGCGTGCCGAACACGAACACGCCCGAGTTGTTCTCGTCGACGTAGCCGTCGTTGTCCGGCATCATCTGCAGGAAGTAGCCCTGCTTGGTGCGCGAGCCCGCCGCGCCGGTGTACGAGATCGACGTCACGATCGCGTTCTTCACGCCGACGAGCTGCCCCTGCAGCGACGTCATCGTCTTGACGTCGTAGATCGTGTGCCAGCACGAAGCGGAGCCCGGGTTGGCGACGTTCGGGCAGGCGTCGCAGGCGTCGCCCTTCATGTCCTCGTCGGCGTCGGCCTGATCGGGGTTCGACACCGTCGGGCAGTTGTCCTCGCCGTTGGCGATGCCGTCGCCGTCGACGTCGGCGGGATCGATGACCGCGCAGCTCATCGCCGAGTCCATCGGGCACGAGTCGCAGGCGTCGCCGATGCCGTCGCCGTCGACGTCACCCTGCGCGCCGTTGTCGACGGGGCGGATGGGGTTGAACACCGTCGGGCAGTTGTCGGCCGTGTTGGGCACGCCGTCGCCGTCCATATCGTCGGCGCTGCTCATGCCGGTGAAGATGGTCGAGCCGTTGACCGAGACCGGACGCGTCGGCGTGCAGGTCGGCTCGTCGGCCGGCGGACCGTTGCAGAAGAACGCGGCGTAGCTCGAGGAGTTCGCCGTCTGCAGATCCATGAACGACTTGCCGGTCTCGCTCATCGCGCAGACGGCCTTGTTGCCGCCGCAGATGCTGACCGGGTCGCAGCCCGTGGCCAGCGCGTTGACCACGTCGGCGTCGCCGTAGAGCGCCTTGCCGCCGCGCTCGACCAGCGCCACCGTCTCGGGCGCGCCGGCGATGACCGCGCGGTGATCCTTGTTGGTGCTGCCGTCGAAGATGGCGATATCGGCGAAGGCGCCCGGCTTGAGCGTGCCGAGCACGTCGTCGTAGTTGACCGAGGCGGCGGCGTTGCGCGTGACCATGAGCCACAGCTGCTCGTCGGTGAAGTGCTTGGCGAAGTAGTTGGTGTTGAGCGAGTCGGCGCAGGCCAGCTCGCGCAGGAGGTTGATCGAGCCCGACGGCGTCCAGTCGGTGCCGAGCGCGATCTGCACGCCGAGGCGATCGGCGGTGGTGACCATCGCGGTGTCGCCGTAGAGGCGCACGTTCGAGCGCGGCGACCAGATGAGCGACGTGCGCGTCTGCGCCATCTTCTGGTAGTCCGCGGGCAACAGGCCAACCGCGTGCACGAACGACGTGTGCGGCGCGGTGATGTCCATGCCGCCCATCGCGCCCGAGAGGCAGAGGAACTCGTTGCGCGCGACGTCGTCGATGCCTTCGGACACGTGCGCCTGGTAGGCGAGGTCGCTCGCCAGGTTCACCTGCGACGGGAACGCGGTGTAGGCGCAGCCGCTCTCGAGCTGGCTCGACGAGTCGAGCGGGAAGGTGTCGTTGTCGACGGCCTGCTTGGCGACGAGGCCTTCCTGCGCCGCGCCGGCGACGTCGAGGTTGCGCAAGAAGCCGGCCGTGCCGCCCGAGCCGATCTCGGAGGTCGCGCCGCCGAGGAGGAAGCGCAGCTCGTTCCAGTGCAGCGCGTCGGCGCTCGACTTCGACGTCGAGGGAATCTTGGTGTGGCCGCGGAGGCCGAGGCGCCAGTCGTTGCGCTGCTCGAAGCGCTCGCCGGTGTCGGCGGCGGGCGACTCTTGATCGTAGGTGACGTGGTCGTGCGGGTTGATGAGACCGGGCGAGACCACGCCGGTCGGGCACGCGATCATCGTCGCGCCCGCGGCGGCGGCGGCGCCGGTGCAGTCGCAGTCGACGCACTGGATGACGCCGCTGTCGTCGACGAGCACCTGGCCGCCGTGCAGCACCTTGCCCGGCAGGAGCACGCTGCCGCCGGTGATGAGCTGCGCCGCGCTGCCCGCGGTCACCGAGCAGACGCCGCTCGCAAGCGGCGGATCGGAGGCGTGCGCGCACTCGATCACCGTCGGGCCGCCGTTGCCGCCGGTGGCCGGCGGCGTCATGGTGCAGTCGGCTTCGCAGCCGTCGCCGGCGACGCTATTGCCGTCGTCGCACTGCTCGCCCAATTGGACGATGCCGTCGCCGCAGCGAGCAGGTTTGGTCGAGTTGCCGCAACCAGCCGCGGCGAGCGCGAAAAACGCGATGAAACGGGCAAAACGCATGCGGCGCACTCTTCCATAACGGCGCTGTCATGTGCAAGTGACGCTTCAGCGATTTTTACGAGCGCCGCGAGGCGGTGCCGGCCCGATGCTCGGCGGCGCGGGTGGACGCGGTGCGCCAATCGAGGTCGGCGCCGGGCTGCCGAAGCCGCCGCGCCGGTAGACGACGCGCCCGCCGACCATGGTCAGGAGCACCTCGATGGCGCCGATCTCGGCCGGCGCCACCGTCGTCGGATCGGCCGACAGCACCACGAGATCCGCGAACATGCCCGGCGCGAGCGTGCCCTTTTGCGCCTCCATGCCTTCGGCGGTGGCGCTGCCGACCGTATAGGCTTCGAGCGCCTGCGCCGAGTCGATGCGCTCGGCGGTGCCGAAGCCGCCGTGGGTGACGGCGAGCTGGATCGACTCGAGCGGCGAGAGTGTGCGCGGCGGCACATGGCGCCCCAGCCAGTCGGTGCCGATGCAGGTGCGCACGCCGGCGGCGGCGAGCGTGTGCATGGGGAAGGCGTCGTCGGTGTGCCACTCGGGGATCATCGACGGGTTGGAGCAGACGACGATGCCGAGCTTGGCCAGTCGATCCGCCTCCGGCTTGCCGAGCTCGTCGGCGTGATCGACGCGGAAGAGCCGCGCCTTCTCCGGCGCGTCGTGCGACAGGCGCTCGATGGCGTCGAGGAAGGTCTTGAGCGCGTGGCGCGACAGGATGTGCATCACCACCCGGCGATCGGCCTTGGTGACGCTGTCGTAGATGAGCCCGAGCTCGTAGCGCGGGATGCGCGCCCAGTCGTCGTGGAAGTATTTGACGCCGTCGACGCGCACCCACTCGGGCGCCTCGCCGCGCCAATCCGAGTGGTAGGTCGACGTGTCGAAGCGATAGCCGACGGGGACGAAGCGGACGCGCGCGGTCAGCTCGCCCGCCTTGCGCAGCCGCTCGAACAGATCGGGCAGCTCGTCGGAGATGAGCTGCGCCGAGGTGATGCCGAGGCGCGCCAGCTCGGCGAGGAAGTTGCGCGCGCCGTCGACGAGGACCTGCTCGGGCTGGGCGTCGATGGCGCGCTCGAGGCCGGCGACCACGGAACGGCCGTTGATGAAGCCTTGCACCGCCTCGTTGTTGGTGAGGTGCGTCGCGGCGAGGGCGCGATGGTTCAAGAGCCCGCCGCGCTTGGTGACGATGAACACCGGGCGGCCGAGGAAGTCGAGGTCCGATGCGCGCGAGACGCCGTCGGGCAGAAAGGGCGTGGTCACGAACAGCCACTGACCGGCGGGGCGGCCGCGCGCGCCGTCGACGATGGCGGCGAGCCACGCCTTCTTGGGCAGCTCGGGCACCAGGATGCCGAGCGAGCCACCGACGGTGATCGAGAGGCCGAAGTGCACGTGCGCGTCGTTGAAGCCGGGAACCACGGTGCGCCCGTGCAGGTCGATCACCTCGGCGCGGGGGCCGGCGGCGCGGCGCGCGGCGGCCTCGTCGTCGCCCGCGTAGGCGATCTTGCCGTCGACGACGGCGAGGGTGGTGGCCACCGGCTGCGTCGGCGCGAGCGTGAGCGCGTGGGCGTGGGTGAGGACCACGGCCAGGACGGCGGCGAGCATGGACGTGTGATCCTAGCACGCTACTTTTGCCGCGCCCTTTGCGATAAGGGACGCATGCGTTGGTTTGCCCTTGGCATGCTCCTGGCCGGCTGCGCCGCGCCGACGACCGACATGAGGCCGTGCGCCACCGGCGATTGCGCCGCCGAGGCCAAGGCGGAACAGACGAACAAAGAGCTGCGCGACGATCCGTTCATGCAGCGCGTCGCGTTCGACTTCGGCTGCCCGATCGATTCGCTGACCGTGACCGAGTTTACGCCGCTGTCGCGCGGCGTCACCGGTTGCGGCAAGCGCGCGACCTACGCCAAGCGCGGCAACATCGGCGACGACTGGGTCATCGACACGCCGATCGCGGCGACGCCGGCGAAGTAGCGAGAGCGGCTAGTGTCCCGTGTCAGAAATTCGCGTGCACCGAGGGCGGTGCGGCGCCGCGCGCGCGAGGCGCGACGACCGCGAATACCTGAAGGTATTGAAGGGAGGAGCAACGAAGCGCCCGCGGATGTCGCGACGCCCGACTGCTAG
>DATNAQ010000104.1:0-55070 GCA_035607415.1 Polyangia bacterium | reverse complement strand
CTGCCGCCTGCTGCGGCCGCCGCCCGCGGGGCATCTTTGCGCGTACGTCCTCGCGCGGCGACTCACCGTACAGCGAGTACGCCTCGTCGCCGCGCTCCGGGCGTGCGCGCAAATCTGCCCCACGGGCGTTCGGCGCGCTCTTCGAGCGCGCCTCGGCCTCGCGACGGCGTCAGGTTATGAGATGCGTTCTAGCGGCCGGAGCCGACGGCGAGCTTGCCGGCTTCGATCTGCAGGAGCTCTTCTTCGATCACGTGGCGCGCTCTCTCGTCGGGCTTGTTGCGCAGCGCGCGCCGATAGGCGTCGACCGCGCGCACCCGATCGGAGCGCTTCACGTACAGATCGCCGAGGTGCTCGAGGATCTCCGGATCCTGCGGCGTCAGCCGATCGGCTCGCACGAGCAGCCGCTCGGCCTCGTCGAGGCGCCCGAGCTTGACGTAGAGCCAGCCGAGGCTGTCGGCGACGGCGCCGTCCATCGGCTTGAGCGCCAGGGCGTGCTCGAGCAGGTGGCGCGCCTCGTCGAGCCGCACGCCCGCCTGGGCCAGCGCGTAGCCGATGAAGTTGAGCGCCTGCACGTTGTCGGCGTCGCGCTTCAAGATCGACGCGCGCAGCGTATCGACCGCGCGATCGATCTGTCCGTTGCGTTGGTAGGCCGTCGCCAGCGAGAACGCCAGCTCCGGCGACTGCGGCCGGCGCGCCAGCGCCTCCTCGAGGAGATGCACCGCCTGCGCCGACTCGCCCGCCTTCTCGTGCACCTGCGCGAGCGCATCCTCGAGCGCATCGGCCGCGCTGCCCGGCTCGGCGCCGGTGACCGACACGATGGCGCGGCCGATCGTCTCCGCCGCCTCGCGATAGTGGCCGCGATCGCGCAACATGCGCCCGATCAGCTGCTGCGCCGCCACGTACTGCGTCGCGCGCGGCGGCACCTTCTGCAGCTGCGTCATCGCGTCGTCGGGCTGCCCGAGCGCGTCGAGCGCGCGCCCCATCAATAGATGCGCGCCGGGCGCGTCCGTCACCTTGAGCGCCGCCTCGGCGACGGCGCGCGCGCGCTCGGGCTTCTGCGCGTCGAGCCAGCGCCAGCCGATCCACAGCTTGCGATCGAGCCCGCCGCCTTCGTCCTCGAGCCGCTCGACCACGCCGCGCGCGTCCTCGACGAAACCGTTGGCCATCTGCAGGCGCACCAGGCGCTCCGCGGTCTTCCCGTCGCCCGAGCGATCGTACGCCTCGGACAGCGCCGCAATGGCGTCGGTCACGCGCCCTTCGGCCTGATAGAGCTCGGCCAATTCCTCGCGCGCCTCGGCGAGGTTGCCGTCGAGGTCGAGCGCCTTCTGTAGCTCCTGCTCGGCCGTCTTCCAGTCGCCGCGCGCCACCGCCGCGCGCGCCAGCGCGTGATGCGCCGGCGCCGACGCCGGCACGTGCAGCGCGAGCGCGCGCCAGGTCTCGAGGACCTTGGCCTCCTGCCCGCGCTCGCGATAGAGGTTCACCAGGAGCACGTACGCGTCTTCGCACGTGCGATCGACGTCGATGGCGCGCTTGAGCGCCGTCTCCGCCCCGCCCGCGTCGCCGAGGCGCAGCTTGACGCGCGCCATGTCGACGTAGGCCTCGGCGAACTGCCCATCGAGATGCAGCGAGGCTTCGATCTCTTCGCGCGCCTCGTCGATGCGCCCGAGCGTCAAGAGCTCCTCGGCCAGCCGCGTGCGCAGATAGGCCGACGCGCCGTCCGACGCGATCGCCTGGCGCAGCTGATCGGCCGCCTCCTCGGCGCGCCCATCATTGGAAAGCAGCTGCGCGCGAATGTAGTGCTCGTACGCGTTCGGGCTGACGAAGTAGCCCGGCACCAGCGTGCCGTGGAAGCTACGTACCATCGTCGGCTGACGAGGCTCCGGCATCCGACCGGCGCAACCGCCCAGCGCCAGGGCCCCCACCACCAATGATCGCGCAAGAATCTTCATCGGCTTCGCCTCTGAAGATCGCGGCCCCACGGGCCGCGATTATCTGCCGATCTACTCCGTTCGCTGCGCTCACTCATGCGGCGGGCTTCAGAATATCATCCGAGCGGTGCCTCGGCAACGCGAGGTTACAGCGGCAGGTTGCCGTGCTTTTTCGGCGGGTTCGACTGTCGCTTGTTCTTCAGCATGCGCAGCGCGGTCGCGACCTTGTTCCGCGTCTCGCGCGGGCGGATGACCTCGTCGATGTAGCCGAGCTCCGCCGCCTTGTACGGATTGGCGAACTTGTCGCGGTACTCGGCCACGTAGGCCGCCTTGGCAGCGACGGGATCCTGCGCCTTGCCGAGCTCGTCGCGGTACACGATGTTGACCGCGCCGTCGGGTCCCATGACCGCGATCTCCGCCGTCGGATAGGCGAAGTTGATGTCGGCGCGCACGTGCTTGGACGCCATGACGTCGTAGGCGCCGCCGTACGCCTTGCGCGTGATGACGGTGACCTTCGGAACCGTCGCCTCGACGAACGCGTAGAGCAGCTTCGCGCCGTGCTTGATGATGCCGCCGTACTCTTGATCGGTGCCCGGCAAGAAGCCCGGCACGTCGACGAACGTCACGAGCGGGATGTTGAAGCAGTCGCAGAAGCGCACGAAGCGCGCGCCCTTCACCGACGCCTTGATGTCGAGGCAGCCGGCCAGGTGCGCCGGCTGATTGGCGACGATGCCGACGGTGCGCCCTTCGATGCGCGCAAACCCGATCACCATGTTGAGCGCATGCTCGGGCTGCATCTCGAGGAAGCGCCCGTCGTCGACGACGCGGGTGATGACCTGCTTGATGTCGTAGGGCTTGGCCGAATCGAGCGGCACCAGGTTGTCGAGCGCCGCCTCTTCGCGGTGCGGCGGATCCTGCGTCGGCACCACCGGCGGATCCTCGGTGTTGTTCTGCGGCAGGTACGAGAGCAGCTCGCGAATCGTGTCGGCGCAGGCGCGCTCGTCGGAGACGGCGAGCGAAGCGACGCCCGAGCGCGCCGCGTGCGTGTGCGCGCCGCCGAGCTCCTCCTTCGACACCTCCTCGTGCGTCACCGTCTTGATGACGTCGGGGCCGGTGATGAACATGTAGCTCGTCTGATCGACCATGAAGATGAAGTCGGTCATCGCCGGCGAGTAGACGGCGCCGCCGGCGCACGGCCCCATGATGGCGCTGATCTGCGGGATCACGCCCGAGGCGAGCACGTTGCGCGTGAAGATCTCGGCGTAGCCGGCGAGCGACTCGACGCCTTCCTGGATGCGCGCGCCGCCCGAGTCGTTGAGCCCGATGACCGGCGCGCCGGTGCGCATCGCCAGATCCATGACCTTGCAGATCTTGGTGGCGTAGGCGCCCGAGAGCGAGCCGCCGAAGACGGTGAAGTCCTGCGCGAACGAGAAGACCTGGCGGCCGTTGATGGTGCCGTAGCCGGTGACCACGCCGTCGCCGAGGATCTTGTGGCTCTCCATCCCGAAGTCGATCGAGCGGTGCATCACGAACTTGTCGAGCTCGACGAACGAGCCAGCATCGAACAAGAGCTCCAGCCGCTCGCGCGCGGTCAGCTTGCCCGCGGCGTGCTGGCGCGCGATGCGCTCGTCGCCGCCGCCCTTGAGCGCGGCCGCTTCCATCTCTTCGAGTCGCTTCAGTGGATCCACGTCGCTCCTTTTCACAGCCACTCGCTTCGCTCCTGGTGCGCGGCTCTTCGAGCCACGCAGTCTACGCCGTTTAGTGTTGGGCTCGCTGACGCTCGCTAAGACAGTCCAAGCCTCTCGGTTACGTACTGTGTAATGCGCGCACGCGCCGCGTCATCCAGATCGACGAGCGTCAACGCGCGCCGCTCGGCGTGCTCTTCTTCGCCTTCGCCCACGATCTCTTCGTGCACGCGTCCGCTGCAGCGCACCGCCGTGGCATCTCCCGGGAGGTGGAATGCAACGGTCACTGGTCCGTCCAGCTCGTCGGGAACTACATGTGCGAGGCGTAACGATTGTGCACCGACATGGGTGGAGAGTCGGTACCAGCGCGCGTGCCGATCCCGCGAAATCTCGACGGGAACGTGCATGGGCGCGTAGAGCGTCATACCTGAAACGCGGACGTTAGATCCTAGTCGTGCTTATTTCAAGCATGGTACGATTGTCGACGGGGGATAGGAGGATTTGATGCAGTTGTCGACTAAGCTGGTGCTGTCCATCACGGTCACGTCGCTCGCGCTCGGCGGCATGCTGATCAGCTGCGGCCCGGCGAACGGCGCGGGTCACGGCGGCGGTGGCAGCGGCGCCGACGGCGGCGGCGGCAGCGGCGCCAGCAACGGCGGGGGCGGATCGGGCGGCGCCGGAAATCCGAACTGCGTGAACTTGCAGTGCCAGCAGATGGCCTGCCCCGGCGGCGGCACCACGACGCTGACGGGCAAAGTCTTCGCACCGAACGGCACGCTGCCGCTCTACAACGCGATCGTCTACGTGCCGAACTCGACGCCGGCCGCGTTCACCGACGGCGTGACCTGCGATCGCTGCAACGGCAGCGTCTCGGGCAATCCGGTCGTGCAGACGCTCACCGATTCGTCGGGCAGCTTCACGCTCACCGATGTGCCGGTCGGCAACAACATCCCGCTCGTGATCCAGCTCGGCAAGTGGCGCCGTCAGGTGTCGATCCCGACGGTGCCGCAGTGCGCGTCGACGCCGCTCGACGCGGGCCTGACGACGCTGCCGAAGGATCACACCGAAGGCGACATGCCGAAGATGGCGATCGTGACCGGCTCGGCCGATCCGCTCGAGTGTCTGCTCCTCAAGGTCGGAATCTCGCCGAGCGAGATCACCGAGCCGGGCGGCGCCGGCCGCATCGCCTTCTACAAGGGCCACAACAGCCCGGGCACGACGATGAGCAACAACACGCCCGACGGCACGATGCTCTACGGCAGCCAGGCCGAGCTCATGAAGTACGACGTGCTCCTTTTGCCGTGCGAAGGCGGCGAGTACGATCAGAGCGCGGGTACGGCCAACGTCGCCAGCTACGTCAACGCCGGTGGGCGCGTCTTCACGACGCACTACAGCTACGACTGGTGGTCGTACACCGGCAGCCAGTTCCTGAAGGTGGCCAAGACGCTGAAGAACGGCCTGTGGCCCGTCGGACAGAAGGATTACTACAACGATACGATCGCGGGCGCGCTCGACACCGCGTTCCCCAAGGGCGCGGCGTTCGCGCAGTGGCTGATCGCCGCCGGCGCGACCTCGCCGGTGAACACGCTCAACATCGTCCAGGGCCGCCACGACGTCACCGACGTCGATCCGAAGTACGCGCAGGACTGGATCAACTACAACTTCAACACTGCGCCGCAGGGCGCGACCAACGTCATGGGTGGGCCGGGCGTCATGCACTTCACCTTCAACACGCCGCTCGACGCGCCGCCCGACGACATGGGCATGCCGCAGTATTGCGGGCGCGCGGTGTTCAGCGACTTCCACGTCACCGCCGACGCGCTGCAGATGGGCCAGTCGACCTTCCCCGGCGCCTGCAAGTCGGCGCCGCTGACGGATCAGGAGAAGGCGCTCGCGTTCATGCTGTTCGACTTGTCGTCGTGCGTGCAGTCGGATCAGTCGGGCCCGATTCCGTAGCCAGTCCCCGACGCTACTGCAGCGGCGCCGACTCGATCGAGTCGAGCGGCGTCCCCCCGGTCTCCCCACCAAACACATAAGCCTGGTTGCCGACGACGAAGGCGACCGCGTCCTGCCGCGCGAGTTGCAGCGTGCTGCCGGCGTAGGCGGCGAAGCTGGCGGGCGAGGCGACGCTCAGGTTCGAGCGCGTGATCGTCGTCGAGGCGCCGAGGAGATAGGTGTAGGGGCCGACCGGCAGGACGTCGTAGTCGCGCTCCTGCGTCGGCGTCGTGATCGTGCTCGCGGTCCAGGTGGCGACGTTGGAGTCGAGCGAGTTGGCATTGGCCTGCTCGATCGAGCTGAGGCCGTTGCCGCCCATGACCCAATACTGCCCGCCGGCCACGACGAGGCCGTAGTCGTTGCGCGCCGTCTTGAGCGTGTCGGCGGCCGTGACCGCCGTCCACGGATTGAGGACCGTCGTCGTGCTGTTGGTGGTGCACTCGATGCTCGTCAGCGGCGTGAAGGTGCCGGGCGAGCTCGAGGTGGCACCACCGATGACGCACAGGTAGCCCCCGCCGACGACCATGCGGTGGCCGTAGCGGGTCACGTTGAGGGCGACGTTGACGGCGGTGAAGGTTCCGAGCGTACCGTCGGCGGCGATGGGCGCGCGCTCGACGGTGCCGAGCGCCGGCGAGGTCGCGTTGCTGCCGCCGCTGACGTAGAGGAAGTAGTTCGGCGGGTTGCTGTAGTCGGGCAGGACGGCGGCCGCGAGGTCGGTGCGCGGCGTGACCAGGTTGACGCCCGAGACGATGCTCGCGCTCTTGAACGAGTCGTCGGGGTTGAACAGCACCTGCTCGACGGTGCCGACGGCGCCGGTGGCGTTGGTGCCGCCGACGATGTAGACGGCGTTCGGCGTGGTCACCACCACGCCGCTGCTGCGCGGCTCGGCGAGCTTGTGCATCGGGTCGATGGCGAATGCGCCGAGCTGCCCCGACGGGTTGAGCGACGCGCGCATGACGGTGCCCGAGACGCCGTCGTTGTAGCCGCCGGTGACGTAGACCTCGTCGCGCGCGACGGCGACGCCGGCGGTGGTGACGCCGATCGAGCCGGTGACGACGGTGAAGGCGCCGAGCGTGCCGTCGCTGGCGATCGGCGCGCTCTCGGTCGTGCTCTGGCCGAAGACGTAGACGACGCTGCCGACGACGATGGCCGCCTGCACCGGCTCGGGCATCGACAGCGTCGGCGAGGCCGCGGCGAAGGTGCCGAGCGTGCCGTCGGCGTTGATCGGCGCCGCCTCGACCGACGACAGCGCGGTGGCGCCGTTGCTGCCGCCCACGACGTAGACGTTGCTGCGCGTGCTGAACACCGCGAATCCGTGACGCGGCTGAGCCAACGTCGGCGTCGCCGCGGCGAAGGTGCCGAGCGTGCCGTCGGGGTTGACGGTCGCGCTCTCGATGGAGGCGAGGTCGGCGCCGCCGCCCGTGCCGCCGAGAACGTAGAGCGTGTTGCCGATGATGATCGAGCGATGCGCCGAGCGCGCCGTCACCAGCGCCGGCTCGCCGGTCACCGTGAAGGCGCCGATGGTGCCGTCGGCGGCGATGGTGGCGCGCTCGTTCATCGCGTAGGCGCTGGTGCCGTTGGTGCCGCCGATGACGTGGATGATGCCGCCGATGGCGTGCGCGGTGAGGTCGAAGCGCGGCAGCGCCAACGTCGACGCCGACATCACGAACGAGCCGACCGTGCCGTCGACGTTCACCACACCGGTCTCGACGGTCGAGAGCGGCGTGGTCGAGCTGTGATTGCCGCCGATCGCGATCAGCCGGTCGTTGACCGAGAGCAGCGCGTGCGACTGGCGCGAGTCGGCGAGGTAGGGCGTGTGGCGGCCGATGTCGCCTTGCGGCTCGTCGCTGCGATAGTCGATGTAGCCGTTCCAGCCGAGCGCATACGACGCGCGCCGGAAGTGGATCGGGCCGAGCGCGCTGTTGCCGGTGTTGATCGTGAGATCGCCCGCGGTGGCGGCGGCGGGCACGGTGACGACGGCGCGATAGTTGCCGAGGAGCGTGGCCGCCTGGCCGGGCGCGCCGGGGAAGTCGACCGTGGTGGTGCCGAAGAAGCGCCCTTCGATCACCACGGTGTCGCCGGTGCCGGCGAGGGTCGGCGCCGCGCTGTCGACCTGGCACGGCGTGGCGCAGGTGACGAAGCCGCCGCAGCCGTCGTCGACGCGCCCGCAGGCGTCGGCCGGGCAGCTGGTGACGGTCGGCGTACACGACATGTCGCCCTCGCCGCCGCCGTCGCTGTTGCCGCCGCTGCCGCTGACGAGGAGGTCGAGCTGCTCGCACGTCTTGGAGAGCGTGCGCGAGGCCTCGCCCGTGCCGATGACGGTGTTGCCGCTCGTCGCCTGGATGGTGACGTCGACGGTGTGGCCGCTCGGATAGCCCGACGGAAAGTCGATCTCGAGGTTGCCGCCGCTGGAGCCGTGCGTCGGCACCGTCTGCATCAGCGGCGAGCCGCCGTCGACGGAGACCGAGACCGACAGCGAGTCGGCGGCGGTGGCGCCGCCCTGCAGCGTCAGCGACACGAGGAGCGTCTTGTCGCGGCACGGCTTGGTGCGGCATCCGGCGCCGACGGTCAAGAGCGCGATGAGCGCAAATCCTCCCGCGGCGCGCATCAATTTCCCTGCACCATGCCGAAGGTCAGCTTCGGATCCTTGGGCGGCGTTCCGTACACCACGGCGAGCGTCACGCCCGTCGCCAGCACGACGGCGCCTCCACCGACGACGGCCCAGAACCAAGGCTTCTTGATGAGCGGACGCTCGTCGCGCGCCGGCGCCGCCGCCACCAGCGTGCTCGGCTGCGACGGCGTCGTCGCGGGCGGCTGCACCGCCGTCGGCGGCGTGTTCGCAGCCTTCTCGCGGTCGGCCGCCTCTTCACGGTCGCGCTGCTTCTGCGCCGCGTCGTCCATCTCGGTGATCAGGTGCTCGACGTCGTTGGTGCCGCCCTCGCGACGGTACGCGCGATAGAAGTTCGCCGCCTCGCGATAGTGGCCGAGCTGGCGGTGGCACTGCGCGATGTTGAAGAGGAACGCCGAGTCCGGCTTGAGCCGGTAGGCCTCGCGAAAATCGTCGAGCGCGGACTGCCACTCCGACAGATTGTAATGAGACGTCGCGGATTGGTAGAACTCGCGCGCCGTCTTGGGGGCCGCTGAGGCTGCCGTCGCCAGCAGCATGAGCACGACAAGGACACGTGTGACAGCGATCATCCTTCCGATTATACAGGATTCTCCCAGGTCACGCGCCCCGTGAGCTGCATGATCACGAAGAGCGTGAGGATGGCGCCGGTCGTGATCGCGAGCCCGGTGAATCCCGACCAGAAGAAGGTGAACGAGAAGAGCACGAGGTAGATGAGCTGCGCCGCGGCCATCTCGCCGAGCGCGAAGCGCCAGCCGACGAAGAGGCGCGCGTAGGTCACGACGAGCGTGAGCGACACCAGCGAAGAGAGCGCGAAGGCGGGCACGATCGCGACGTGGTCGACGAGATACGCGAACAGGAGGTGGAAGGCGAAGAACGCGCAGCCGAAGAAGAAGTAGTTGAGCGGATGGATGCGCCGACGGCCCGCGGCGGCGAGCACCGCGACCACGAAGAAGAAGAAGAGCAGCCCGACCGGCGCGAAGAAGGTGATCTTCGACGCCAGCGGCCCCGGGTTCAGCTTCTGCGGCAGCACGATGCCGATGGGCTGGCTGGCGACCAAGCTGGCGAAGGTCCAGTCGCCGTGCCACGCGCCGCCGCCGCGCCGCTGCGTCGACGGCGAGAGCGTGCCGGCGGGGAAGTCGACGCCCGCGAAGTCGGCGTCGACGGCGAGGTGGAACGCGCGCACCTGGCCCGTTCCTGCCGTCAGCTGATAGCCCCAGCGCTCGGTGCCGCGCGAACGATACGCGATGGCGTAGGTGCGATGCTCGCCGGCGCGGAAGATCGAGCGCCACTCGGCGACGCCGCCGGCGATGCGCGTCTCGAGCTTGTCGCCGTGCTCGTCGCGCACCTCGAAGCCGTCGTACACGGCCTCCGCGTTGCCCAGCGGGAAGCGCACGATCATGGTGCGATCGGCGCCCGAGTCGTTGACGAAGTCATAGCGCGCGCGGAAGTCGACGCCGTAGGTGGCGAACCACAGCAGCCCCTTCTGGCGATGCTTGAGCGCGAGCCTGACCGCGACGTCGCTCTGGTCGAGCGGGATCTCGGTCTCGACGTCTTCGTCGCGCACGACGTCGCTCTCGTAGGCGCGCCCCTGCGCGTCGTGCAGCGTGGCGAGCTCGTGCTTCTTGCGCGTCTCGACGAAGACGGCGCGCGGCGGCGCCTGCTGCATCGGCGGGCCCCACAGGCCCCAGACCTCCTGCATCAGCGACGAGGAGGCCTCGCCGGTACGTACGAGGATGGTCGACCCGAGCACGATCCACGCGATGGCGCAGCCAAGCCAGATGACCCCGATGGCAACCAGTCGTTTCATGCCCGCGCGCAAGGAGCAGCCCGCGCGCCAACGCCAACTCCGCGGAACCGCGACCTGCTTGGCACCGCAACCACGCCCGACGTGTCCGTCCTAAAAGCCTCACAGGGAGATCAAGAGATCAGGAGAACAAAACTCCTTCAGAGATCCGAATTTCCGGAGAATCGTCTGTAAGAGTTTTGTTCTCCTGATCTCTTGATCTCCCTGTGAATGTTTTTTGTTCGGTAAGCCGCTGCCGGTTACTAGCCGTCGAGAGCAGCGACGATGGCGTCGTGGATCGCGGGGCGGAACTGTTTGATCTCTTCGTTCGCGCGCGTGGGGTGCACGCGGTTGGTGAGGAGCACGACCCAGCGGGCGCGCGGCGGGTCGATCCAGATCGAGCAGCCGGTGAAGCCGAGGTGGCCGACGCCGTCGCGCGGCCAGCGCGCGCCCGCCGACGAGCCGACCGCCGACGGGCGATCCCACCCGAGGCACCACGTCGAGCCCGGCACCGCCGACGGTGTCCACATCTGGCGCACGCGCGCCGGCGGCAGCAGGCGCGGCGTCGACGTCGAGCGCACGCCGTGCCACGCGGCGACGAGCGCGTGCACGATGCGCGAGACGTCGCGCGCCGTCGAGAACAGGCCGGCGTGGCCGGCGACGCCGCCCATGGCGCGCGCGTTCTCGTCGTGCACCACGCCGCGCAGCTCGCCCTCCGTCGGCGCGCAGTGGCCGGGATCGCGCGGCGCGAAGCTGGTGCCGATGCCGAGCGGGCTGGCGATGCGCTGCGCGAACAGCGTGTCGAGCGGCCGGCCGAGCGCGTTCTCGACGGTGTGGCCGAGGAGAATGAAGCCGAGATCGCTGTAGCGGGCCACCGATCCGGGCGGCGACTGCAACGGCTCGTCGGCGACGGCGCGCAGCACCTCGTCGCGCGTGTCGCCGAGCCGCTTCCACGCCGGCAGCCCCGACGAATGGGTGAGCAGCTCGCCGACGGTGACGTCGGGGCGCGGACGATCGTCGAGGGCGAGCGCCTGCTCCTCGATCGCCATCATCGCCAGCGTCGCCGTCGACAGCGGCTTGGTCAGCGAGGCGATGTCGAAGAGCGTCTCCGGCCCGCAATCGCCGGCCGCGCTTTCGAAAACCAAAGAAAAATGATCTACCGCGATCAATTGAGCCGCGGGGAACGCGTGACCGATTGCGTCACGCAACATACCGTCAACCGTCGCAAAATCGATCACTGTGTTTCCTGATACGACATGTAGTTGACGCAACGCGTAAAAAACTCAATTAACTCAGGGAGTTGACAGGTGTGGTCAACAGCACTCAAATGTCGGGCCGGAGGTCGGACCGCCATGAAAAGTGTGCTGGCCAACGCTCTCGTCGCAGGATTCCTTACGGTCGCCGGGTGCAGCGCGTCGACCTCGACGCAGATGCCCGGCACGGGTGGCAACGCCGGCGTACCGCGCGGCGAGACCAACTGGCCCGAGCCGTCGGCGACGCCGCCGTCGGTGCACAAGCCATATCCGATCGTGCTCGCGCACGGCTTCTCCGGATTCCACAACATCGGTCCCCTCAACTACTTCTACGGCGTGCAGGACGCGCTTAGCAAGGACGGGCACCTCGTCTTCGTGACGCAGGTCGATCCGTACAACTCGAGCGAGGTGCGCGGCGCCGAGCTTCTGACCCAGGTGCAGCAGATCCTCGGCGAGACCGGCTCGCCGAAGGTCAACCTCATCTGCCACTCGCAGGGCGCGCCTGATTGTCGCTATGTCGCCAATCAGCTGGGCGACAAGATCGGCGCCGCCGTGCTCGTCGCCGGCGTGAACCGCGGCGACTACGTCGCCGACGTGGCGGCGGGGATCGTCCAGGGCCCGACGGCGGACGCGGTGCAGCTCCTGCTTTCGCTCTTCGGCTCGACGGTGCTCGACCCCGGCGGCAATCCCGACACCAACGCGCAGGCGGCGATCGCGCAGCTCACCACACCGGGGATGGCCGCGTTCAACGCCAAGTATCCCGACGATCCGCATGTCTCGTACTTCTCGATCGGCGGCCGCACCGAGAACGGCGGTGGCGATGAGGACTGCGGCACGCCGACGGAGGCGCCCTTCATCGGCAAGTACGATCAGATGCACGGACCGGTGAACGCGCTGCTCTCGGGCACGGCGCAGCTCATCGACGGCATGTCGTCGCCGCCGCCGACCAACGACGGCCTCGTGACGGTGGCGTCGGCCAAGTGGGGCACGTTCCTCGGGTGCGTGCCGGCCGATCACCTCGCCGAGGTCTGCCAGATCGGCGGGCAGTCGTCGGGCTCGGATTACAACTGCGTGACGATGTACCGCGACATCGCCGACTGGCTCGTCGCGCGCGGATTCTGAGGTATGGTCGCGGCGTGAAGAACGTCATCGCCGCCCTGCTCGTCGCGCTCGCCGCCACCTTCGCCGTCGCTGCACCGAAGGGAACGTCGCACTTCAGCTTCAAGGTTCCGAACGGCTGGACCGACAAGTCTGGCGAAGGGCGGGCCTACTTCACGCTCGCCGTCGACGAGAAAGAGCACCTCGCGATGCAGGCCAAGGTGCAGCCGGGCGGCACGCCGGTGTCGCCGCAGTTCGTCATGCAATACATCGCCGACGCGCAGAAGTCGGTGGCGAAGATCCTCGGCGACGCGGAGCTCAAGGTGCTCGACGCGCGCAACGTGACCATCGGCGGCGCGAGCGGCGTCCGCTTCCTCTTCGAGCTGCCGGCGCCGGCGCAGGCGGAGCATCCGCAGCCGACGCGGCAGCTGCAGTTCTACATTCCCGTCGGCGACCAGCACGCCATCATCACCTTCACGGCGCCGGCGAGCAGCTACGACAAGTACGCGGCGCTCTTCGACAAGACCGCGGCGGCCACCGTCATTCGCAAGTGAACGCGCGCACGGTGTCGTAGAGGACGCGCGTGCCCCACTTCAGGCCCTCGACGGGGATGCGCTCGTCGTGGCCGTGGAACAGATCGGCGAAGCGCGTGCCGTCGTCGGGGAAGCGCACGGGCATGAAGCCGTAGCAGCGCGTGCCCAGGCGCGACCAGCTCTTGGCGTCGGTGAAGCCGGGCGCGAGGTAGGGCACGGGGATGCCGTCGGGGTCGTGCTGCTTGAGCGTGGCGACCATGGTGTCCCAGAGCGGCGACTGCGGATCGATCTCGACGGGCGGCATGTCGCGCTCGACGTCGATGGCGATGTCATGGCCGATGACCTCTTTGATCTCGCGGATCAGATCGGCGGCGGTTTGCCCCGGGAGCGAGCGGCCGTCGACCCACGCTTCGGCGAAGCCGGGGATGACGTTGGTCTTCACGCCGGCCTTGAGCATCGTCGGCACCGCGGTGTTCGAGAGCACGGCAGCGGTCGCGGCGGCGACGCCTTGGTCCGGATTGTTCTTGAGCAGGAAGCCGGCGATGCTGCGGTGGTTCATGAGCGGGATCAGCGCGGAGGCGGGGAACGGCTGCGTCTTGGCGACGATCTTGAGGTAGCGATCGACGACCGCGGTGCGATGCTGCGGCAGCCGCGTGGCGGCGAGCTTGGCGACGGCTTCGCCCAGGCGCGCGACGGCGTTGTTTTCGCGCGGCATCGAGCCGTGGCCGGGGCGGCCGGTGGCGCGCAGCTTCATCCACACGGCGCCCTTCTCGGCGACCTGGATGGGATAGAGCACGCGGCCGTTGATGCGCACCGAGAAGCCGCCGGCTTCGCCGAGCGCGTATTCGGCGCGCACGAGGTCGGGATGGTGGTCGACGAGCCAGCGCGAGCCGTGATCGCAGCCGGCCTCCTCGTCGGCGACGCCGGCGAAGATGATGTCGCGCTTGGGCGTGACGCCCTCCTGCTTGAGGCGCGCGACGACGAGCGCGGACATGACCGCCATGTGCTTCATGTCGATGGCGCCGCGGCCCCAGATGTAGCCGTCGTGGATCTCGCCGCCGAAGGGCGGATGGGTCCAGCTCTCGGGCTCGGCGGGGACGACGTCGAGGTGCGCGCAGAGGAGGAGCGGCTGCTTCTCGCCGCTGCCCTTCAAGCGCGCGATCACGTTCTTGCGATCGGGCGTCTCGCCGATCAGCGTCGGCTCGAGGCCGGCGCCGCGCAAGAGCGCGGCCATGTACTCGGCCGCGGGCGTCTCGTTGCCCGGCGGGTTGGTGGTGTCGATGCGGAGCAGCGCCTGCAGGTGCTGGACGGCTTCGTCGCCGAGGTCGGTCATGGGTGCGTTCGCTCGCTCGGGCCCGGTCACCCGCGCATGACACCACGTGCCCGGCGTGTTATCAACGCGAGCATTCATGAGCTTCCTTGACGGCAGCGGCGGCGGCGGCATTCCCGTCGAGCATCCGCCCGGGTTCCGCGGAAGACGCGTGCAGAACTGGGTCTTCCTCGGGCTCATGTACGCGTTCTTCTATATGTCGCGGTACAACCTGCCGGCGGTTCAGCAGGCGCTGAAGGAGGCGTTCGGCTGGACGTACACGCAGTATTCGCAGGTCACGTCGATGGGCCTGCTCGTCTACGGCCTGTCGGTGTTCTTGAACGGGCCCATCGCCGACAAGATCGGCGGCAAGCGCGCCATCCTGCTCGGATCGGCCGGCGCGGCGCTGTTCAACCTGCTCTTCGGCTTCGCGCATCTGTACGTCAAGCACGCGGCGGTGATGAAGGGCGCGACCGTGGTGACCGCGGCGCAGCTCTCGGCGGGGATGAGCGCGTCGTCGCTGGTGTCGCTGCTGGCGGTGCTGTGGGGCTGCAATCATTACTTCCAGTCGTTCGGCGCGCTGTCGATCGTGAAGATCAACGCCGCCTGGTTCCACGTGAGGGAGCGCGGCAGCTTCGCCGGCATCTTCGGCATCATGATCCAGTCGGGGCGGCTGTTCGCGTTCTACGGCGCGCCCTTGATCCTGGTGAAGCTGCCGTGGTGGTGGGCGTTCTGGATCCCGTCGGCGATCCTGGTGGTGATGTTCTTCGTGAACCTCTTCTTCGTGTCGGCGACGCCGGCCGACGCCGGCTACGAGTTCCACACCGCCGACGAGACGAAGGAAGAAGAGTCGCAGCCGGCGACGCTCGGGTTCGTGATGCGCAAGGTGTTCGCGTCGCGGGCGATGTGGATGATCGCGGCGGCGTCGATGTGCATCGGGATGGTGCGCAACTCGATCGATCAGTTCTGGGCCGGCTACTACGGCACGACGTTCCACCTGGCGACGGGGCAGATGACGCGGTTCTTGCCCTACGCGGTGGTCGCATACGGCACGCCGATCGCGGCGGTGGCGGGCGGGCTCGTCGCCGGCGCGCTGAGCGATCGCGTGTTCGGCGCGCGGCGGGCGCCGGTGATCTTCTTCGCGTTCGTCGGGATGGCGCTGTCGCTTGCGCTGATGGCGCAGGGCGGGCTGCACTCGGCGTGGACGGGCGCGATGCTGCTGCTCGTGATCGCGTTCTTCATCCAGAGCGCGCACTCGCTCGTCGGCGGCGCGGCGTCGATGGACTTCGGCGGCAAGAAGGCGGTGGCGACGGCGGCCGGGCTGTTCGACGGCGCGCAGTACCTGGCGGGTGCGATCATCACGCGCGGGCTCGGGCCGCTGCTCGACGCGTACAAGGATCCGAAGGTGCCGGGCGCGGAGTTCGACGTGTGGCCGCTGGCGCCGCTGCCGTTCGCCATCATCGGGGCGATCTTGATCGCGCGGCTGTGGTACGTGGTGCCGGGGCGCAAGACGGCGGATGCGACGGCGGAGGCGCTGGCGCAGCGAGGACGGATGCTGATGCTGCTACACAAGGTGCAACGCGTGACGCTCGGCGCGTACGCGGTGGTGGCGGGCGCGGCGTCGGTGCTGACGGTGATCCTGCCGCAGCACGTGGCCAAGGATCTCGTCGGGCACGGGCTGCCGGCGGCGGCGGTCGTGCAGTCGCAGCTGCATGCGGGCGTGCGCCTCGGGCTGGCGATGGTGGCGATGGTGGCGGCCTACACGCCGCGGCCGCCCAAGGCGCTGGTGCGCGCGATCATGGTCGCGCTGATCGCGTCGATCGTGGGGCCGATGTTCTCGGCGATCACCGGCGGCGTGCCGTGGACGGAGTTGGCGACGCTGAAGATGAGCCTGTGGCTCGACGGCGCGGTGGCGACGATCCTGCTCGGCACGAGCGTCGCGCGCTCGACGGTGTCGAACCTGCCCTGACGACGATGGCGGACGCGGCGACCATCGAGCTGTTTCACGCGACCAACGACGCCGGCTCGGCGGCGGCGCGGCAGCGGGTGGTCGAGCGCGGGCTCGTCGAGAAGATCCGCTTTCGTAACGTCTTCTATCCCGAGGTGCAGGCCGATCTGACGGCGCGCGGAGGCAAGGACACGCCGGCGATCTGGGATGGGGCACGATTGATCGAGGGACGCGACGCGGTGCTCGCGTTCCTCGACGGAATGCGATAGCGGGGCCCGATGAGCCTGCGCTGTCTGGCCTGTGGAGCACCGTTTTCCGACGAGGACGTGCATCGCGAGCGCGGCGTCGCCAACTGCCGCATGTGCCGCTGCGTGCGCGAGCTGCGCCCGGCGGAGCCTCCACGGCCGGCGCGCTTCGCGATCGACGAGAGCGACGGGCGCATGCGGATCGTGTGGCGCTGGTTCAGGAGCGCGCCATCCATCCGGTCGAACTTGATCGCCTGCAGCCTGCTGAACCGCTCGCGCATCGTCGCCGGGGGCGACCGGGTGACCGTGACGCATGGGCCGGTGCCGTTTGCGGGCCGCGACCTCGTGGAGGCGGTGCTCGAGCGCCGCCTCGACATCTTGGACCTGCAAGTCGCGCGCGAGCTGGAGGGAAAATGAGCGACGAGAGCACCGTGAAGCGGATCGCGCGCTGGGCCATGTTCCTGTTCATGGTCGCGTCGGGGATCGGGCACTTCGCCGTCACCGATGCGTACGCGGCGATGGTGCCGGCGGCGCTGCCGTGGCCGCGCGCGCTGGTCTACATCAGTGGCGTGGCCGAGCTCGCGGGCGGGATCGGGCTGATGGTGCCCTGGCCGCGGCTACGGCGGGCGGCGGCGTGGGGGATCGTGGCGCTCCTGGTCGCGGTCTTCCCGGCCAACATCAACATGGCGGCGAACCACATCTCGCCCGCGGGCATGCACCTGTCCAACGCCGCGTTGTGGGCGCGGCTGCCGTTTCAGGCGCTGTTCGTGGCGTGGGCGTGGTGGCTCGCGCGCCCGTCGCGCGGCGCGCACGATCACCATTCGCCGCGCAGGTAGGCGCGCAGCGGCCAGCGCACGCCGAGGACGTGGTCGGTGACGATGCCGTCCTGAACGCGGATGGTGCGCCGCTTGTCGCCGCGCATGCCCGAGCCCTTCTGCGCGCGCCGCTCGACGTCGCGGGCGCCTTGCACGCGATCGCGCTCGGCGGCCCACAGGCGGGCGCGCAGGATGGCGAGCGCCAGCACGCGGTTGTGCTGCTGCGAGCGCGAGGTCTCGCAGCGCACCTGCAAGCCGGTCGGACGGTGCGTGAGCAGCACCGTCGATTCGGTCTTGTTGCGCTTCTGGCCGCCGGAGCCTGTGCCGCGGCACATCGACCAGTCGAGGTCGCGCTCGTCGACACGCACTTCGACGGCGGTCGGCTCGGGCAGGACGGCGACGGTGATGGTGCTGGTGTGCACGCGGCCGTGGCGCTCGTTGGGCGGCACGCGCTGCCAGCGGTGACCGCCCGGCTCGTCGCGGAAGCAGCCGGCGGCGCCGGCGCCGACGACGCGAAAGTCTATGACGCCGCGGCGCTCCTCGAGGAGCTCGATCTCAAAGACCGTGGCAGAGCGCGCGGCGCGCGTAGATGGCGAGCTGCTCTTGCACGAGCAGCTTGGCGTCGTCGCCGCCTTCGGCGGCGCGGATCTCGATGATGACGGACATGGATCTCCTCCTGCGGGTGAGGGTACGGGGACACGACGACGGATCTTCTGCGGGGGAAGGTCAGCGGAACGAGGCGAGGTGGAGCGCGGGCTTCATGACGGCTTCAGGATAGTGTCGGCGCGAAGGGCGCGCAAGTCGCGGTGGTTGCAAGGCGCGCGAGCAATCTTGATTCGGCAGCTTTTTTCGCTACAGCTTCGAAAGGCGCTGCAATAGCTCACTGGTCTTGTCGTACCAGATCTTCACAGAAGCCGCGGCGTCGACCGCGTGCTCGAGATCGCGGAGATGCTGTTCCAGATATGGAGCTGCAAATGCTGCGTGCCGGTGCTTGAGGCCGTAATGAGCGACGTGGAGGATCGCGATGGACGCCTCTCGCAATCCATCGAAGCCGAGACTGCGCAGCTCTTGCCAGCGATCGGCGCATTCATGTTCACCCAAATCCGCCTCGCTCTGAACACGCAATCGCCAGTAGCGTCTCGGCGCCGTAGCGTCGGAGGCGTAGCGCCGTCATCTCGTGAACTTGCAACGAGTACATCGTCACGTGCAAACGGATCGCCTTCACCGATTCCGCGTACGGCCTCTCTCGCGCCGTCAGGTACTCACGTTCGAACGCACACATTCGAGCTCGAGCGCTTGGTCGCGTGTCACGTCATCAGCCCAAGTCATGCAAATCCGTCAGCCGCGTACGCGCGCTTCGAGCTTGCACATCGTGTACGCGAACAGGCCGTCGGGCGCGGCCAGCGCCGCCTCCCAGCCCGCCCACACCTCCGGCAGCTCGCGCGCGTCGACGGCGCCGGCGGCGACGAGCTGCGGCTCGGCCGACTTCATGAGCGTCAGGAAGTACTTCATGATCGCCGTGCGCCCCGCCGGATTGCGCGCATCGCCGAGCACCGGCAGAAACCGATGCGACACGATCTCGAGCCCCGCCGCCGCCGCCAGCTCGCCGAGCCGCGCGCCGATGTTGGGATGGCCGCCCGCCCGTCGCTGCGTCTCGTTCACCGCCGCCCAGTAGCGCTCGAGCGCCGGCTGCGTCGGCTCCACCGTCAGGCTGTGGTTGTAGACCTCGGTCACGAAGACGGTCCCGCCCGGCCGCACCAGGCGCGCGCACTCGCGCATCACGCCCGCCGGATCGGGCACGTGCTCGAGCAGCCAGCAGACGAACGCCGCGTCCGCCGACGCCGCCGGCAGCGGCACCGCCGTCGCCGACGCGCGCAGGAGCTCGACGGCACCCGAGGCCACGTCGTCGGCGAGCACGCGCCGCGCGTGGGCCAGCTGCCCGTCGGAGATGTCGCAGCCGATGACGCGCAGATGCGGCCAGCGCGCGCGCAGAAGCCGCGTCTCGGCGCCGACTCCCACGCCGAGCTCGAGCAGCGTGCCGGCGAAGTCGAGCGCGACGCCGTCGAAGACCCAGGGCGCGAGGAACTCGGCCTGGTCGAGCAGCCGCTGCGCCTCGTCGTCGGTGTAGCCGTGGATGTAGCCGGGCACGTCGCTCATGGGATCCGCAATGTAATGTAGCCACCGTTCATGTCACGCCGCTTCCGGACACCTCACTGGTCCGGATCAGGAACCTCTTCGCCGGGAAATACGCGCGGTCGCCCGTCCGCGACGGCTGCGGTGCGCTCTCGAGCCATTCCAGCCGCGCATCGCTTGCCGCAACGTAGAAACAACAGTTCAGATCGCTCACGAAGAATCGATGGCGAAAACATCCCGTCGCGACGGGCGGGTGTCCGTCGATTTCCGCGGGCGCCGCGTCCGGTTGTACCCACATGCCGGCGCCAGGCGCCGGCCGCGTCCGATAGCGTGGCGGCTCGATCGCGCAGTAGTCCAGACCGGTCAGCGTGATGCGTGCGCGCTGGTCGGTCTCCTGATGCTCGCCGATCATCGCTCGCACCTCGAGCGTCAGCTCCGCGCGCGCCCAATCGATCGACAGCCGCTCCACCTGCGCGTCGTGCAGCCCCCACGGCAGCGTATTTTCCAACTCGTCGAGCGTCACTATCCCACCGCGAGCTGGATCGCCTCGAGCGCCTTGATCCGATCGCGCAGCTCGGCCGCCTTCTCGAAGTCCATATCCTCCGCCGCCGCGTGCATCTGCTTGCGCATCTCGGCCACCGTCTTCGGAATGTCCTCGATCTTCACGTCGGCCACGTACTTGTTCTTCGCGTCTGCCGCCTTCGCCATCCGCGCCGGCAGCTTGTCGTAGTCGACGTAGTCGCCCGCCTCGGCGCCCTTCATGTCGAGGATCGCGCGCTGCACCGTCTTCGGCGTGATCTTGTGCTTCTTGTTGTACGCGATCTGTATCGTCCTTCGCCGCTCGGTCTCGTCGAGGCAGTGCTTCATCGCCGACGTGATCCGGTCGGCGTACATGATGACCTTGCCCTTGACGTTACGCGCCGCGCGCCCGCACGTCTGGATCAGCGAGCGATCGCTGCGCAGAAAGCCTTCCTTGTCGGCGTCGAGGATCGCCACCAGCGACACCTCGGGCAGGTCGAGCCCCTCGCGCAACAGGTTGATGCCGACGAGCACGTCGAACCCGCCGCGCCGAAGATCGCGGATGATCTCGATGCGCTCCAGCGTGTCGACGTCGGAGTGCAGGTAGCGAACCTTCACGCCGAGATCCGTGAAGTACTCGGTCAGATCCTCGGACATGCGCTTGGTCAGCGTCGTCACCAGCACGCGATCGCCCGCCTTCACGCGCTCGCGGATCTCGGCCAACAGATCGTCGACCTGGTCCTTGACCGGCCGCACCTCGATCTCCGGATCGAGGAGCCCCGTCGGACGGATGACCTGCTCGACCACCACGCCCTCCGACTTCTTGAGCTCGTAGTCGCCCGGCGTCGCCGACACGTACACGATCTGATCGAGCCGCTGCTCCCACTCCTCGAACTTCAGCGGCCGATTGTCGAGCGCCGACGGCAACCGGAACCCGTAGTCGACGAGCGTCTCCTTGCGCGAGCGGTCGCCTTTGTACATCGACGACACCTGCGGCACCGTCTGGTGCGACTCGTCGACGAAGAGCATGAAGTCCTTCGGGAAGTAATCGATCAGCGTCGGCGGCGGCTCGCCCGCCTTGCGCCCCGAGAGGTGGCGCGAGTAGTTCTCGATGCCGTTGCAGTGTCCCATCTGCTCGAGCATCTCGATGTCGAACATGGTGCGCTGCTCGAGCCGCTGCTTCTCGACGAGCTTCATGTTCGCCGACAGCTCTTGCAGCCGCTGGCGCAGCTCGATCTTGATCTCGTCGATGGCGCGCACCAGCTGCGACGCCGGCGTCACGTAGTGCGACGCCGGGAAGATGTGCGCCTGCTTGGCCTTGCCCTTGACCTTGCCGCGCAGCGGATCGATCTCGCTGATGTTCTCGATCTCGTCGCCGAAGAACTCGATGCGCAGCGCGGTCTCCTCTTCGTGCGCGACGAAGACTTCGACGATGTCGCCGCGCACGCGGAAGGTGCCGCGGTGGAAGTCGACGTCGTTGCGCTCGTACTGCAGATCGACGAGCCGGCGCAACAGCGCGTCGCGCCGCAGCTCCTGACCGACGTCGAGATCGACGACCAACCCGCGGTAGTAGTTGGGGTCGCCGATGCCGTAGATGCACGACACCGACGCCACCACGATCACGTCGCGCCGCGAGAGCACCGAGCGCGTCGCCGCGTGGCGCATGCGATCGATCTCTTCGTTGATGAGCGAGTCCTTCTCGATGAAGGTGTCGGACGAGACCACGTACGCTTCGGGCTGGTAGTAGTCGTAGTAGCTGACGAAGTATTCGACGGCGTTTTCCGGAAAGAGATCCTTGAACTCGCCGTAGAGCTGCGCCGCCAGCGTCTTGTTGTGCGCCATGATCAAGGTCGGGCGCTGCACCGCCTCGATCACGCACGCCGCCGTGTAGGTCTTGCCCGAGCCGGTGATGCCGAGCAGGGTCTGGTGCTTGTCGCCGCGCTTGATGGCGTCGACGAGCTCCTTGATGGCCTTGGGCTGGTCGCCGCGCGGCTCATATTCGGAGACGAGCTTGAAGGGACGATCGGATGCCATGCGGGGCGTCAGCATAGCATGTGAGTCCCGCTACAACCCTTGCGGGCGACGAGGGGGCGAAGTCTCCTGACACGCGCCGATCGCCTTCTTTTTTGCGCCGGGCACGCAACTCTTTTTCACGTTCGCCGATAACTCCCACATGAACGGACAGGTCACACCGCGCGGGTGGCTTCGCCACGGCTGGTGGGTCGTGGGGGGCGCCTCGGCGGCGCTGCTCGTGTGGTGCTGCCTCCGTTCGCCGGTGAGCGTCGGCGACGCCGGGAAGCCCGGGTCGGCGGAGGGGACCGACTCGGGGCCCGGCGCGCCGGCGGCCACCGATGTGTCAGTAGCCGCGCAGCGCAAGGCCGTCGACGCGACGGTCGCGCAGCGCAACCGCGACAACGCGCGCGAGGCCGAGGCCTTCACGCGCGCGGGCTGGAAGATGGTGGCCGAGCCGCCGCCCGATCCGCGGCTGACCGCGCTCGATCCGGCGCTGGTCGACAGCCGCGAGCGCGAGCTGCGCGTGCAGATCGCGTCGACGGTGGCGCCGCCGGAGCTGGCTCCGCGCCTCGGTCAGATCGCGCGCAGCGCGCACGAGCCGGCCACGCGCGTGGCGGCGGTCGAGGCGCTCGGGCGCATCGGCACGCACGAGGCGCAGACCGAGCTGCTCGCGCTGTTGCCGACGCTGCCCGAGGACGACGACGCGCGCCGGCAGATCGTGCCGCTGCTCAGGCCGAGCGCGCTCGACACCGCGTTCGCCACCAGCCTGGCCGCGCAGCTCGACGGACGGACGCTGACGTCGACGGAGAAGCAGCAACTGGCGTTCACGCTGGCGCTGGTGGGGCTTCGAGATGGGATGAAGCTGCCCGACGGCGCGGTGTCGCCGGCGGCGAAGCAGCTGATCGATCGCATGACCGCGCTCGCCGAGCGGGGCGGTACGGGGGAAAAGCCATGAGTGAGCGAGCGGGATCAACGCTGAAGAAGCGTTTGCTGCAATGGGCGCTCGTCGCGCTCGTCGCGACGATGTCGCTGCCGGCGCGCGCGCAGCTGCTGTCGCCGATTACGATCAAGCTCCCGCCGATCGCCTGGCTGCCGCTGAATTGGAAGTGCGTGCACGCCAACGGCGCCTCGTGCGCGTCGTCGGAGCTGACGAACCCCTGGTACAAGCAGGTGTTCATCACGTCGACCGGCTTCGCCGACAGCGAGCGCAACGACTTCTTCTCCGAGTTCGATCGCATCGTCGGCATGATGACGACGGCGGGCAGCGTCTGGAGCACGCAGATGAAGGATCGCCTGCTCTTCATCGGCTACTTCACGCCCGGCGGCGCGCTCGGCACACCACAGGCGGCGTTCGGCGGCCTCGTCGCCAAGCATCCGATCCGCGGCTATGCGACGTCGCTGTCGCAGGCGGCGGTGTACGCCAAGATCGCGCAGATCGCGGCCAACGAGATCCACGGGCTCAACCCGTTCACCGCCGGCGTCTTGTTCGACACCTATCAGACGCCGGTGACGGCGAACGCGGCGCCGCCGTCGTTCGTGCAGAAGGCGTTCGGCGTGGCCAAGTTCACGCGCGCCGACCTGAACGAGCGCGGCGCGTACATCACGTCGCACGAGCTGGCGCACGCCGGGCTCAACTACCTCGACGAGTACGTCGAGCAGGGCTTCGAGGAGCTCAACATCCGCTCGCTCGACGCGGTCACGCCGCTGGCGCTGTTCGACTGGACCTGGGGCGGCTTCGTCAACGCCATCTCGGATCTGGTCGGCACCTACGACTACAACATCAGCGAGATCATCGCCGCCAACGGCAACGACAACATCGCGCTCGGCCCCTGGCCGGCGACGGTCTACACGTCGGGATACGGCAGCGAGTACTACCAGTGGGAAGGCGGCATGTTCTTCGGCCGCGGCACCTGGCACATGAGCGGCAACAACCTCATGAACGGCAGCGACGTGGTGCGCGGCCCCGGCGACGGCTTCGACTACGCGCACTCGCCGTCGCAGCAGCGCGTGATCAACACGGCGTTCTACGGCGGCGCGGGGCGGCCCAACGATCGGCTGCGCAACGCGGGGCCGAAGAACGGCTGGCCGCTGGTGTTCGGCAGCTCGACGCACGTGATGCTGTACGACGGCGACAAGCACCACCACTTCCAGCCGACGCGCAGCTACACGGTGCAGGTCGGTTGGTACGATCGCGTGTGGTCGACCTGCTGGGCCGGCATCTTCCCATACCCCTGCTACAGCGACGTGTGGCGCACCGCGCAGCAGACGGTGTCTCCGTCGACGCGCCAGATCAACCTGCAGACGTCGTCGCTGTTCGGGCTGGCCAACCTGGTGCAGGAGGCGGTGTGCGCCGTCGGCATCAACGAGGTGCCGACGGCGAACGGCGGCACGGTGCGGCTGTGCGACTCGGATCTGACGACGATCGCCAATCAGTTCCTGCCGACCATCAGCTTCGCGGTGCCCTACCAGGACGTCGCGGTGCCGGCCTCGCAGTGGCTCACGACCTATTGGTGGCGCTTCTCGACGTACAACGGCTACGTGCAATCGGGGTGGACGGGATGGTCATCGTTCTATCGTTCGCTTTAGAAGAGCTCGTAGGGCAGGATGGCGCGGTTCGCATTCCAACGTCTCGAGGTCTACGGGGTCGCCAAGGCGATCGCGCAGCTGACGATCGACAATCGCCGCCGGTGGGCCGACCTGCCGGGCGAGCTGGCCGAGCGGCTGTCACGCGCGACGCTGGCGCTGGTGGCGGAGATCGCGGCCGGGTCGGCTCAGGCGTCGCGCGCGGAGCAACGACGGCACTACCAGACAGCGCGCAGCAGCGCCAACGAGGTCATGAGCTGCGTCGAGATCGCGGACCTGCACGGCGCGGTGCCCGAGGCCCTGGCGCACACCCTGGCGACGCAACTGGAACGCGTGGACCAGATGCTGGCCGGAATGGTGCGACGCCGTAGCTCATGAAAAAGCTCACAGGGAGATCACGAGTTCAGGAGATCAGGAAGAAGACCCATAATTGATGCCTCTTCAATCATGTTTTGGTTTTCCTGATCTCTTGATCTCTTGATCTCCCTGTTAGTCTTTACCTGCGAACACATCGCTTACCAACCGCGCGGCGGCAGCGACGTCGTCGGCACCGTTTACCGCGCGGATGATGGCGGCGGCGGAGGCGCCGGCGCGGGCGACGTCGGCGACGGTGTTGAGATCGATGCCGCCGATGGCGACGACCGGGCGGGTGGCGAAGGCGCACACGCGCGCGAGGCGCTCGAGGCCGACGACGGGGTCGGGGTTGCGCTTCGACGACGTCGTGAAGCAGGGGCCGAAGGCGATGTAGTCGGCGTGCGCCAGCGCCGCGCGCGCCTGATCCTCGTCGTGCGTGGAGACGCCGATGGTGAAGCCGGCGGGCACGAGCGGGCGCGCCGCGGCGGCGGGCAGATCGTCCTGACCGAGGTGCACGCCGTCGGCGCCGGCGGCGAGCGCGACGTCGAGCCGATCGTTGACCACGAAGGCGACCTCGCGCGCGCGGCACCAGGGCGCCATCACCCGCGCCAGCGACAACAGATCGCGCGCGTCGGCGCCCTTGACCCGCAGCTGCATGATGCGCGCGCCGCCGTCGACGAGCGCGCCGGCGAGCGCGAGCGCCGTATCCGACGTCGCCGCCTCCACCGGCAGATCGATCATGCCGTACAGCCCGCGCACCGCCGCCGTCATTTGCGCCGCCTCACCAGGCTCACCACGATGAGCACGTAGATCAGCGACACCACCACGCCCGCCGCGATCATCCCGATCCGCCCGTGCGATCGCGTCAAGAGGCCGTGCGCGAACACCAGCGGCAGCACGAACGCCGCGCCCATGATGATCGCCCCGCACAGCGACACCACGACGAGCGCCACCCACTGCCCCACCGTGCGCTTGGGCTTCTGCGGATGCAGCGCGCGCGCGAACGGGTTGTTGACGAAGCGGCGATCGTCGTCGCCGGGGGAGGTCACGGCAGCGCCCACTACGACGAGCAGACGGCTTTGTTCTTCAGATCGTGCGAGAGCTTCTTCAGCTCCTCGCTGGCGTCCTTCTTCCAGCTCGTGCGCGGATAGCGCTTGATGAGCTCCTGGAAGTACACCTTCGCGTCGCCGCAGTACTTGATGGCGTAGAACGCGAGCCCGTTTTTGTACATCGCGTCGGGCACCACGTCGCTCTTCGGGAAGTTGTCGATCACCTTCGTGTACGCCGCGATGGCGTTGGCGAAGCGCTTCTCGCCGTAATAGGCCTCGCCGATGTTGTACTGCGCGCGCGCCGCGCGCGGATCGGCCGGATAACGGTTGACGAACGCGTCGAACAGCCGGCGCGACTCCTGCCACTGCTGCGCCTGCAACCGCTTCTCCGCCTCGCTGAAGAGGGCGTCGGGCGTCTCGGGGATGGGCGGGTTCTTCGCCGCCGCCGAGTTGTTCACCAGCTGCTCGAGCTTGGTATCCGACGCCGCGCGATAGTCCTGGAACTGCTTGGTGAGCGCGTCCTGCGCGTGCTGCAGATCGTCGACGCGACCGGTGATCTGCGCCAGGTCCGTCTGCAGCTTCTGCACCTGCAGCCCGACGTCGGCCGAGTTGCGCGTCACCACCTTGGTCGCCTCGTCGACGACGGCGCGCAGCCGGTGCAGCTGCTCGTCGAGCTCCTTGGCCAGCTCCGCGGCCTTCAGCTCGTTCTTCGCCGACAGCGTCCTGACGTCATCGATCTGCTGCTTGAGCTCGCGCCCCTCTTCCTTGGTCACGAACGCGAAGCAGCCCGACGACGCCATCGCCGCCAGCAGGATCCATCCGATGCGCTTTACCATGACACGTCCACCCGGCGATCCTTGGCCCAGCCGGCTTCGTCCTTGCCGGTCGCATCCATCTCGCCACGCGCGTTGATCTTCATGTCCGTCGACACGCCGAGCTGCGACATGCGCCCCTTGACCGACTGCGCGCGCTTGTCGCTGAGGGCCAGGTTGTACTCCTCGGTGCCGCGCGGGTCGGTGCGTCCCGTCAGCGTCACGTTGTGATGGTTCTGCTTGATGCAGTCGGCGTTGCGATCGATCGCGGCCGTCGCCTCGGTGGTCAGCACCGACTCGTTGAAGTCGAAGTAGACCGGCTCGAGCGTGCACTTGGCGTTCGGCGGCGGCTCGTGGCTGGCGCGCTGGCACTTGCCGGCGTTGCACTTGCCACCTTCGCCGCACTGATCGTCCGACGTACACGGCTTGCAGACGCCGTCGATGCACGACTGCCCGGCCGGGCATTGACGATCGTCGGTGCAGCTCAGGTTCGCCGGCGGGGGCGCCTGCTCGCAGCGGCCGGCGTTGCACTTGCCACCACCGGGGCAATCCCCGTCGGAGCGGCACTGCTGACACTGCCCGTTCACGCAGTACTCGTGCTCGTGGCAGTCTTTGTCGCCGCTGCACTTGGGGTATTTCGGTGGGCAGCCGGTGGCGAACGCCAGGCAGACCACCGCCGCCAGCCAGAGGTGGGAAAATCGCATGCCGCGAAGCTAGACCCGTCGTCGCTGTGTGTCAATCTTCCGCGATTCGCGGTTTTGCCGCGGCGGCGTTGCTTGAAGTGCTGCATCGAGTACGCTAGAACCTCGTTTCCCGCATGACGTTTGCGATCGACCGCCCGCTTGCCCGCCGCCTCCTCGCGTTGGCTTGGCCCGTGGTTCTCGCGATGGTCTCGCAGACCCTGATCAACTGGGTCGACCACATCATGATCGGCTGGCTCCCCGAGTCGGAGTCGATCCCGGGTCAGGCCGCGCTCGGCCCCGCGCTGAACCTCTTCTGGATGGTCGGCGGCGGCCTGGCCGCCATCAGCGTCGGTACGCAGGCGCTCACCGCGCGCCGCCTCGGCGAGCAGGACCACGAGCGCGCGGGCCAGGTGCTCTTCAACTCGCTGACCGTCGCCGCGGTGAGCTCGGCGTTCGCCTCGGTGGTCGGCTGGTTCGCCGCGCCGGCGATGTTCCGCTTCATCCATCATGTGCCCGAAGAGCTGATTCTCGGCATCCCGTACCTGAAGTGGCGCATGGCGGGCGTGTTCGCGATGGTCGTGACGATGTCCTACAAGAGCTGGTTCGATGGGCTCGGGCGCACGCGCGTCTTCATGGGCATCGCCATCATCATGAACGCCATCAACGCGCTCTTGAACTGGCTGCTCATCTTCGGCCACTGGGGCTTCCCGCGGCTCGGCATGGAGGGCTCGGGCATCGCGTCGATGGTGAGCTCGTACATCGGGCTCGCCATGCTCGTGGGCTGGAGCCTCCACGACCGCTACCGCAAGACCTACGACTGCTACCACATCAAGAACCTGTCGCGCCGCCAGCAGTGGGAGCTGATCGCGCTGTCGGCGCCGTCGGCGCTGGCGACGGCGTTCGTGATGTCGGGCTTCTCGCTGTTCTACAAGATCGTCGGCATCCTCGACGCGCAGGCCGGCCAGGGCACCATCTACTCCGCGGCGACGCAGAACATCATCGTCATCCTCATGGCCTTCTTCACCGGCTGCATGGCGTACGGCACCGCGACGGCGACGCTGGTCGGCCAATCGATGGGCGCCAAGGAGTACGACCTCGCCGAGCGCTACGGCTGGGAGGCGGTGAAGATCGGCGTCTACGTCACGATCGTGATCGGGCTCGGCGTGATCGGCTTCCCCGACGCCGTGCTGCACGTCTTCTGTCGCGACGCAGCGGTGATCGCGGTGGCGCGGCCGATCCTGCGCATCTGCGGCGCGCTGTTGCCGTTCGTGCTCTCGGCGCTGGTGCTGACGCAGGCGCTGTTCGGCGCGGGCAACACCAAGTTCGTCATGTTCGTGGAGTTCGGGCTCCACTTCTTCTGCCTGGTGCCGCTCGCCTATCTGTGCGGCATCGTCTTCGGCTGGGGCGTGCTCGGCGTCTGGATGGGCGCGTTCGCCTACATCCTGCTCCTGTGTAGCATCATGGGTTGGAAATTCGCCGAAGGCGCCTGGAAAGAAATTCGGATCTGACTATATCCACCGGATGGACCCGGCGCTCGGTAACACCGACGAGCTGTGGATCCGTCAGGTGTGGTTCGCGCGGCTGCGCTGGATCGTGCCGCCGGCGGTCGTCGCGCTCGGTTTTCTCGTCGAGCTGGTGAGCCGGCGCCACCTGTTCGCGACGCTGCCGACGCTGGCGCTGCTGGCGTTCATCCTCGGGCTCAACGTCGTCTACCGCACGCTCCTACGGCGCTGGGGCGTCGACCCGTCGGCGCACGGGCGCGAGCTGCAGGCGCTCGCCCACGTGCAGGTGCTCGGCGATCTGCTCGTCGCCACCATCGCCATCCACTTCTCCGGCGGCGCGGCCAGCCCGTTCTGGCCCTTCCTGACGCTGACGGTGATGGCATCGGCGCTCTTCTTCGCGCGCCGCGCCTGGGTCGTGCTCTACGCCAGCGCCGCGGCGGCGATGTGCTGGGCCGTCTGCGTCCGCGACGGCGGCGGCTGGCTGCCGACGAGCGCGCTCAACCTGGCCGCGCTCTTGTCGATGGTCGCGCTCATCTGCGCCTTCTACGGCGAGCGCATGGACGAGTCGCGCGCGCTGGCGCAGACCAAGGACGAGATCCTGTCGCGCGTGACGCACGAGCTGCGCACGCCGCTGTCGGCGCTGCGCGGCTTCGTCTACCTGGCACAGAAGCGCGAGGTGGCCGCGCGCAGCGACGAGACGCCGTCGACGAAGCTGGGGCAGACGCTGCAGCGCATCGACGTGCAGGTCGATCGGCTCGCGCGCATGGTGAGCGATCTGTACGACGCCTCGTCGGTGCAGGCGGGCAAGCTCAAGCTCGAGACGCGCGCCTGCGACCTCGTCGCCATCGTGCGCGAGGTGGCGCTGCGCTTCCGCACCATGCACGATAAGCTCGACCTGCGCTGGAGCGGCCCCGACGCGATGTGGGGGCAGTGGGACGCGACGCGCATCGAGCAGCTGTTGTCGAACCTCGTCGGCAACGCGGTGAAGTACGCGGGCGAGGCGAGCGTCGTCGAGGTGATCGTGACGCCGGCGTCGGGCGGCTCGGCGCACGTGCAGGTGCACGACGACGGGCCGGGCATTCCCGCCGACAAGCTGGCGATGATCTTCGAGCCGTTCCAGCGCATCGACGGGTCGGGCAACCAAAAAGGGCTCGGGCTGGGGTTGTCGATCGCGCGCGAGATCGCGCTGCTGCACGGCGGCGCCATCTGGGTCGACTCGCAGGTGGGGCGCGGCACCACGTTCCACGTGCGCCTGCCGGCGGGCGTCGGCGGCGCGCGCGCGGCTAGAAGCTGACGCGAGCCTGCAGGCCGCCGAACGACGGCGCGAACATCGGCGCCACCGTCGGGCGCTCGCGGCCGCGGCTCGCCTTCTTGGCGCCGACGACGTAGGCGATGGTGGCGGCGATGCCGAGCGCGGCGCTGCCGACGAACATCGCGGTGGTCGCCGCCGAGTACGCTTGCCCTTGTGTGCAGTCGTGGCGATAGGCGCCGGTGTTCGGGATCGACGACGGCGGCGAGCAGCCGGGATTGGTGAAGAAGGCGCGCTCCGCGGGCGTGGCGTTGGTGACGGCGCCGGCGCCGGCGAGCATGGAGAGATCGTCGTGCGCGCGGCCCTCGAGCGCCGAATAGTGCTGCCAGGTGTAGATGCCGACGCCGAACGCGGCCGCGCTCAGCACCCAGCCGGTGACGCCGAGGATGCGCAGCGTGCGGCCGGGATGCGTGTCCGCCGCCATCGCGCTCGTCGTCGCTGGCGCGGCGACGGTCAGCTCGGCGGGCGGTGGCGCCTCGCCGTCGCTGCGATCGAGCCGCACCAGCTGCCGCTCGACGCTGCCGCGCAATGCCGAGTGCGGCGCGCGCGCCAGAAAGCCGCGGTACTGCGTGCGCGCTTCGTCGAGGTTGCCGAGGTGGCGGTTGCACTCGGCCATGTCGAGCAGCAGCTCGGGATCTTCCCAGGTCACCCACGCCGCCTGGTACTCGGCGAGTGCCTGCGCGTACCGGCCCTGCGCGTACAGCTCGAGGCCGGCCAGGAAGTGCCCGCGCGCCCCCGTCGAATCCGCCCTTGCGACGCCGCTCACGAGAAGGAGAAAGCCGAGGATTGCCGCCCGCATGTCGCACCTCCGCCGAGCGCCACGGTAACAGAAGCTTGGGGCGGCCGCCCACGTATAATGATCAACATGGCCACGCTCCTCATCGTCGACGACGAGCCCAACATCCTGACCACCCTGCGTCGCGCGCTCGAGCTAGAGGGATACAACGTAGAGGTCGCGGGCTCGGGGCGGATCGCGCTCGAGAAGGCCAAGAGCCGCGCCTTCGACGGCGTGCTCCTCGACGTGGCGATGCCGGAGATGGACGGGCTGGCCACGCTCAAGGCGCTGCGCGAGCTGCGGCCCGAGCTGCCGGTGATGATGATGTCGGGCAACGCCACGCTGGCGACGGCCGTCGAGGCCACCAAGCTCGGCGCCTGCGACTTCCTCGAGAAGCCGCTCACCACCGACAAGGTGCTCATCACCGTCGCCAATGCGCTCAAGCTGGCGCGCCTCGAGCGCGACGCCGAGGCCGACCGCGTCGAGCGGCGCCGGACCTTCGCCCACTACCTCGTCGGCAGCTCGCCGCGCATGAAGCGCATCTTCGACACCATCGGCAAGGCGGCGCCGTCGACGGGGCGCGTGCTCATCACCGGCGAGCGCGGCACCGGCAAGGAGCTGATCGCGCGCGCCATGCACGAGGGCTCGCGACGCAAGGACGGGCCGTTCGTGAAGCTCAATTGCGCCGCCATCCCCGGCGAGCTCATCGAGTCGGAGCTGTTCGGGCACGAGAAGGGCGCCTTCACCGGCGCCACGCAGCAGCGCCGCGGCAAGTTCGAGCAGGCGCACGGCGGCACGCTGTTCCTCGACGAGATCGGCGACATGGACGTGGGCGCGCAGGCCAAGGTGCTGCGCGTCTTGCAGGAGAACGAGATCGAGCGCGTCGGCGGCAACGAGACCATCACCGTCGACGTGCGCGTCATCGCCGCGACCAACAAGGACCTGAAGGCCGAGATCGCCAAGGGGCGGTTTCGCGCCGATCTGTTCGACCGTCTCAACGTGGTGCCCATCGAGGTGCCGCCGCTGCGCGAGCACAAAGAGGACGTGCCGTCGCTGGTCGAGCACTTCCTCGTCGAGGCGTGCGCGGCCAACGGCAAGCGCAAGCTGTCGATCGCGCCGACTGCCATGTCGCTGCTCATGCAGCACGACTGGCCGGGCAACGTGCGCGAGCTGCGCAACCACGTCGAGCGCATGGTCATCTTTGCCGGCGGCAACACCATCGGCGACGAGGACGTGCAGGCGGCGCTGCCGGGCGTGAAGTCGGTGCGCGCGCGCTACCAGCGCGGCGCGTCGCTGAAGGACCTGGTCAATTCGGCCGAGCGCGAGATCGTGCTCGCCGCGCTCGAGGCCAACGGGCACCACATCGCCAACACCGCGCGCGAGCTCGGACTCGAGCGGTCGCACCTGTACAAGAAGATGCGGGCGCTCGGAATCAACCATCGGGCGGGCGGTGGCAGCGACGAGGACGAGGGCGGCAGCGACCCCTCGAGCGAAAAAGACGGCGAGGAAGCAGTCGACAACTGAATCGCGATCTGCTTATTGTGCGCGCATGCGTGGTTTCTTTGCCGTCGCTGCGCTTCTCTTGGGGACTGCAACCGCGAGTGCGCAAACCCTCGCCCAGGCCGAGCCGACGCCGCCGGGCGGCATCGCCGACGAGCCGACCGGCAAGCCGGCCAAGCCGCTCGACGCCTCGCCGCCGTCGGAGCTGGGCACGCACCAGCTCGGCGCGCGCGCCCGCTACATCTTCGTGACCAAGGCGATGCTCTCGCCCTACCTGAACGCCAACACTGGCACGCAGCTCAACAGCTACTCCGTCGGGCTCGAGTACACCTATCGCAAGCCGGGCAAGAGCTACGACATCGTCACCTCGCTCGACTTCTCGTGGCTCGACGTCGGCGACGGCAACTACCTCGGCTCGGGCCACGACCCGTCGCTCGACACGCACTACACGCAGTTCCGCAACCTCAGCTTCATCTCCGCCGACGTGTCGATCATCGGCTGGCACAAGTTCCTGCCCTGGCTCGAGCTGCGCTACGGCGGCGGCCTCGGCATCGGCTACGTCCCGGGGCAGGTGCTCATCACCAACGACGGGCCGCAGTGCAACGCCGCCAACGCCAAGGACACGACGCAGTGCTTCCCCGTCGGCATCGGGCCGATCAACGGCAAGCCCACCGCCCAGCAGGAGCAGCAGCTGAAGGCGAGCGAGGGCGGCGGCACCGACACCAACACCACACCGCACCGCCATCCCGGATCGGTGCCGCCGGTGATGGGCGTGGTCAACATCCTCGTCGGGTTGCGCTTCTACCCGGTGCCGCACATGGCCGTGAGCTGGGAGATCGGCTTCCGCGACGCGATGTTCACCGGCCTCTCCGCGACCTACCTGTTCTGAAGCCCGCGTAGCTTTCGCACCTCGCCCACGCGCATCGTCAGCTTCTCGCCGTCGAAGTGCTCGGCGAGCGGGATGGCGAACTTGCGCGACGCGCCGACCAGCTCCTTCCACTCTTGCGGCGTGATCTGCGCGTGCGCCTTCAGGTGCGCGACGAGCCGCTCGCGCAGGGTGTCGACGGCCGGCGCGTGGAAGACCAGATCCTTCATGCGCACGAGCGAGCCGCCGCGCACGAGCAGGTCGATCACCGGCGCCAGCTCGCGCGGATCGACCGACAGCGAGGCGGCGGCCTCGACCGGCCGCGGCGGCTGCAGCGCGGCCGTCGCGTAGAGCGCGAGCGTGCGCTCGGCCAGCGGCGCCAGGCCCGCGCGGGCGCGATCGCGCGCCGGATCGTGCGCGGGCAGGCGCAGCGTGTCGCGATCGGCGACGAGCGCGCCGTCGGTGGCGAGCGACTCGACGACGAGGTGCAGGAGCTTCGGATCGTCGGCGACCTTGCCGCGCAGCTCCTCGCGCGGCATCCCGGGCGCGAGCGGCTGCGCGGCGTGGAAGGCGGCGACGGCGGCGACGGCGCGCTGCTTGAGCGCCGCCAGCGCGGGCTCGGCGATGACTGCGCCGCGCTCCTTGTCGAAGCGCACGAGCGCGCGCGACGCCGACAGCTTGGCCAGCGCGGCGTCGACGGCCCGCGGCGTATAGGGCACGCGCATCTGCAGCGCCGCGCGCGCCAGGCCCGCCTCGCCGGCACGCGCCACCTCCAGGCGCACGTGCGCGTCGACGTCGTGGGCGCCGAGCGCGCGCTCACTGTCGCGCAGCGCCGCCAGCGCTTCGGGCGTCCCGCGCCGCACCCGCGCGCCGAGCGTGCGCAGGACGACGCCGCCACCGACGGTGGTGCCGTGATGGCGCTGCAGCTGAAAGCCGCGCAGGATGAAGCGATCGCCGGGCAGGAGCACCATCGGCTCGTCGAGCTGCAGCTGCGCCAGCGCGCTGCCGCCCGGCTCGACCTCGGCCGTGTCGAGCAGCGACAAGGTCGCCAGCGTCTGCGCCGTGCCCGCGTGCACGAGCAGGCGCGAGCGCCGCTTGAGCGCGCGCTTCGAGGTGCCGAGCCAGCGCAGCCGCGCGTCGACGAGCCGGCCCGCCTCGAGCTCGCCGGGCCGCACCAGCACCTGCCCGCGCGCGAGCGCATCCTTTTGCAGGGTCACGTTGACGGCGGTGCGATTGCCGGCGCGCGCTTCGTCGACCGCCGCGCCGTGCACCTGCAGGCCGCGCACCTTGCCCGGCGCGCCGAACCCCGGCTGCGCGACCAGATCGTCTCCGGGGCGCAGGCGCCCGGCCCACAGCGTGCCCGTGACGACGGTGCCGAAGCCCTTCATCGAGAAGACGCGATCGATCGGCAGGCGCACCAGACCTTCGGGATCCTTGCCCGGCACTTCGCGCAGACCCGCTGCGATCGCCGATTTGAGAGCATCCAGGCCCTCGCCCGTCTTGGCCGACACGGCGACGATCGGTGCGCCCTCGAGGAACGTGCAGCGCAAGGTCTCGGCCACGTCGGCGACCGCCAGCTCGCGCAACTCGCCGTCGACGAGATCGGCCTTGGTGAGCGCCACGACGCCGCGCGCGATGCCGAGCAGGCCGCAGATGTCGAGGTGCTCGCGCGTCTGCGGCATCACGCCCTCGTCGGCGGCGACCACGAGCACGACCAGGTCGATGCCCACGGCGCCGGCCACCATCGTGCGCACGAAGCGCTCGTGGCCGGGCACGTCGACCACGCCGACGGTCTCGCCCGTCGGCAGCGCCAGGTGCGCGAAGCCGAGCTCGATGGTGATGCCGCGCTCTTTTTCTTCCTTCAGGCGATCGGTGTCGATGCCGGTGAGCGCGCGCACCAGCGTCGTCTTGCCATGGTCGATGTGACCGGCGGTGCCGATGACGCGCGCGAGCGTAGACATCGATGGTCGATCCCGGGCGAACTATTGCTTGAGCGACGAGTGCAGCGTCAAGCGGAAGAGATCGCCGTCGGAGACGAGGTCACCGTCGACGTGGCGGAGCCGCGCCAGCATGTCGAGCAGCTGCTGCTGATCGCGCCGCGCGTTGAACAGCGGGCCGAGCTTGGCCACCTCGGCCATGTCGGCCGCGATGCGCATGAGCGGCGGCCTGGCCTTGCCACCGCCGACGTCGGCGGCGGCGGTGTCGCCGGTGCGGAAGGCCCAGGTCAGCGACTCGGCGCTGTCGGCGACGGTGAAGCCGACGCGCCCGCCGGCGAGCGTCTCGAGCGCCGCGCTCACCTGCCGCGGCAGCCCGGGAATGGCCAGGTCGTACACCGTCGGTGAGCGCTTGCCGATGGGCGTCGTGGTGCCGCCGCCCGCCGCGGCCAGCAGCAGCTCGAGCAGCTGGCGCGCCGCTGGATCGAACGTGGCGGCGACGGCGCCGCGCGGCCCCGCCTGCGAGACGTCGCGGATGGCGATGACCACGTTGCGCAGCGCGCCGAAGCTCTGCTGCACCATCGCCAGCGGCGAGCCGGCGTCGTTCTTCTTGGCCGCGGTGAAGGTGCCGATGGCCAGCGGCCACGAGCGCACGAGCAGGTTGATGCCGGCGAAGGTGTCGCAGCCGTCGATCGCCGACGACAGCGCGTCCGACGAGACGAACGGCCCCGAGCGCTTGAGCGCGCCGAACGGCGCCAGGCTGGCCGCGTACCACGCGACGACCGCCGTCGCGTCGCGGCCGAGCCACTCGGCGTCGAGCCCGGCGTCGTCGACGGCGTGCATCTTGAGCCCGCCCAGCGGCACGCCGCCTTGCGTGCCCCACGCCAGCGTCAGCGTCAGCCCTTCGGGCGTCGCGCCGAGCGCCAGCGCGACATCGTCGAACGTCGACGGCGCGCGCGCCCAGACGTCGCAGCGCCGCGACCGCTCCTTTAGCTTGGCCGCGACCTTCGCTTTGTCCGCCGGCTCCGCCCAGCGCAGCTCGCGCTTGCGATCGTCGGTGACGATGGCCTGCAGCAGCGGCTGCATGTGCCGCCCGTCGACGTAGGCGACCGCCGCCGCGTCGGGCGCGAACAGCCGCCGCGCGCCCTTGCCGGCGGTGAACGGCCGCGCCGGCTTGAGCGGATAGCGGTGCACGAACGACGCCGGTGCCGGCGCCTTCTTGCCGTCGGTGGTGGTGACCAGGTCGACGACCGCGTCGCTGCCTTCGACGCGGATGACGAGCGACGCGTCGGCCGAGAGCACGCCGGTCGCCAGCACGCCCTGCTTGCCGAGCGACGACGCCGCGTCCACGCGCTGCAGCTTGACCTGCCCGCTCGCCGCCACCGCGTCGAGGAAGGTGGCGAACATCTGCGGATCGCGCAGCGGCGCCGCGATGCGCGTGTGCATGAGGCTGGGCCCGGCCGGCTCGAGCAGCGACACCATGAGCGGCGCCGCCACGTCGATGCCGGGCGCGGCGAGGATGGCCGGATTGAACGGATCGATGCCGCCGAGCTGGCGCTTGAGCTGCTGCACCTCGCGCAGCTGATCGAGCCCGACCCGCTGCAGCGCGCCCACGAGCGCCACCGGCCGCATCGACAGATAGACCGGCGCGCCGTCGCTGATGTGGTCGAGCGCGTCGGCGTGCGCGAGCGCTCCCGTCGCCAGCGCGGCGACGGCCAACGAGACGCCGAGGGCGCGTCTCACGCGCTCGCCTGCTTGCCCGCCGCCAGGCGCTGCTTGAGCTCGCGCTTGAGCACCTTGCCCGTCGGCGTGCGCGGTAGCGCCTCGACGAACACGAAGTTGCGCGGCCGCTTGTAGTCGGCGAGCGACTCCTTCACGAAGGCGCCGAGCTCGTCGCCCGTCGCCGTCTGACCGGCGCGCAGCACCACGAACGCGGCCAGCGACTCGCCCCACTCCGGATCGGGCACGCCGACGACGGCGGCCTCGTGCACCGCCGGATGCTCGTGCAGCCGCTGCTCGATCTCCCACGGGTAGATGTTCACGCCGCCCGAGATCACCATGTCCGTCTTGCGGTCGGCGAGATACAGGTAGCCATCGGCGTCGCGATACGCGAGATCGCCGACCGAGATGAACCCGTCGCGCGTGGCGTCGTCGGTGGCCTTCTTGTTGCCGTGGTAGCCGTCCATCATCATCGGGTTGCGCACGTAGAGCTCGCCGACCTGGCCGTCGGGCACGTCGCGCCCGTCGCCGTCGAGGAGCCGCACCGTGTTGCCGTTGACCAGCCGCCCGATGGTGCCGGGCCGCGCCGTGTGCTCGCCCGGCAGCGCGATGGTCACCAGGCCCGTCTCGGTGGCGCCGTAGAAGTTGTAGAGGATGGGGCCGAACGCGTCCTCGATGCGGCGCGCCAGCTCCGTCGGCAGCGGCGCCGCGCCCGACATGATCCAGCGCAGCGACGAGGTGTCGTACTTTCGCACCACCTCGGGGCCGAGCGCCAGGATGCGCGCCATCATCGTCGGCACCACCGTGATCGACGAGATGCGCTCGCGCTCGATCGCGCGCAGCACCTCTTCGGGATCGAAGTGGCGCATGACCACGTTGCAGCCGCCGACCATGAAGATCATGGTCACGAAGGCCGCCGCCATCGAGTGATAGAGCGGGCAGACCACGAGGTGCCGCTCGTCGCGGCGCAGCGGGAAGCGCGACACGAAGTCGAGCACCGGCTCCATGCCCATGCGCCGGAAGTCGCGCGTGGCGCCCTTGGCGCGCCCCGTCGTGCCCGAGGTGTAGATCATGACGCCGCCGTAGCCGCCGCCGGTCACGCGCGCCGGCTCGCTCGCGTCGCCGCCCGCGAGCAGCTCGTCGTAGCTGCGAAAACCGGGCGCGCCGCCCGCGGCGATACAACGCTCGCGCGCGATCTTGCCGTTCTTCACCAGCGGCAGCGCCTCCTCGACCACGGGCGCCAGGTCGCCGTGAAACAGCATCGCGCGCGCGCCCGAGTTCTCGAGGATGTAGGCGACCTCGCCCGCCTTCAGGCGGTAGCCGACGTTGACGCTGGCGCCGCCGATGACGTTGAGCGCCGCCGTCAGCTCGAGGTACTCGTGCCCGTTGTAGAGCAGCGCCGCGATCCGCTCGCCGGGGCCGATGCCGAGCGAGCGCAGCCCGTGCGTCAGCCGGTTCACGCGCTCCTCGAGCTCGCCGTAGCTCGAGCGGAAGTCGCCGTCGACGAGCGCGGGACGCAGCGGATCGGTCAGCGCGTGCAGGTGGATGATGGCCGCGCCGCCCTTGATGCCGCGGCGCGCGTCGCGCGCGGTCCTGGCGATCGCCAGCACCTGGCCGAGACCCAGGGTCTCGGAGAAGCCGGCGTTCTTGAAGATGCGCGCGCCCGAGCGCGCCAGCCGCGCCACGCGCTTCAGGCGATCAATCCGGCCCCTGACGTCGAGCATCATTCGCCCCCGAGGATCGAAATGTGCTTCTCGACCTCGCTGCGCGCCGGTGCGTCCGGCGGCGCGAGCTCGAGGTAGCGCTTGTACGCCTTCACCGCCGCGTCGTTCTCGTGTCCCTCGCGATGCGCGTCGCCGATGACGAGGAACGCGTCGGCCGCGTAGGGCGCCTTGTCGCCGCCGAGCTTGAGCGCGCGCTCGAGCTGCGTGATGGTGTCGCGCCGCCGTCCGGCGTCGTGATACGCGCGCCCGAGCTTGAACGCCGCGTCGCCCGAGGTGGGCGCCGCCTTGACCGCGTCTTCGTAGGCGTGGCGCGCCCGATCGCCCTGCTGCAGGTCCGAGTAACAATCGCCCTCGAGCAGCAGCGCCTGCGCCTTCAGCTTGGGGTCCTTCGCCAGCGCGTTGAGCTCCGCGAGCGCGTCCTTAGACGCGCCCATGCGCACCAGGATGCGCGCGCGCCCGAGCTGCGCCTCGCTTTCGACGGGCGGACGGCGCGCCAGATTGTACTCGGCGATCGCCTGGTCGAGCTTGTTCATCGACTCGAGCACCCTGGCGAGCACCAGGTGCGCCTCGGGCAGATCGGCGAGCGTGGCCGCGCGCCGCGCTTCCGGCAACGCCTCCTCGGGATGGCCGCCCTCGAGCTGCGAGCGCGCGATCAAGAGGTGGCCCGCCGCCGAGCGCTCGTCGTCGTTGATGACCGCCTCGCCGAGCTTGCGCGCGTCGTCGCGGCGATCGATCGTCGGATCGAGGAAGAGCGCGCCCGCCGCCAGCCTCAGCGACTGCGTCGGCACGCCCTGCTTGAGCGCCTCGTCGAACAGCTTGACGGCGTCGCTCTTGCGCCCCTGCTTCACCGCGAGCCTGGCCTGCCGCTCGAGGACACCGGGGTACTTCGCGTCCTCGCTGGCGACCTGATCGTACTGCGCGCGCGCGTCGTCGAGCTTGTTCTGCGCCTCGAGCGCGGCGCCGAGATCGACGCGCGCATTGCGCGCATCGGGCTTCTTGTCGAGTGCGGCGCGGAAGCGCGCCTCGGCGTCGGCCGGGCGATTGAGCGACATGTACGCTTCGCCGAGCTCGATCATGAGCGCCGGATCGTCGGTCGCCTGCGCCTGCGCCGCCTGCAGCGCGGCCACCGCGTCGTCGGACTGCCCGAGCGCGGCGAACGTGCTCGACTCGACGACGTAGGCCGGGATCAACTTCGGATCGGCGGCGATCGCCGCCTTGAGCTTGCCGAGCGCCTGCTCGCGATCGGGCTTGGGCTGCGCCAGGAGCACGCGCCCCTGCCAGTAGAGCACCGGCGCCGCCTTCGGCGCTTCCTGCACGGCCATCGCCAGCGTGCCCGCCGCCGTGGCCGCGTCGTTGGTCTCGACGAGCGCGCGGACGAGCGCGAGGCGCGCGTCGAGGTTGTGCGGCTGCGCGCCCACCAGCTTCTTCAGCGGCTCGACCGCGTCGGCGCAATGCTTGAGCTCGCACTGCACGCGCGACAGCGCCACGCGCGCGCCCGCGTTGTCGGCGTCGAGCGCGAGCGCGCGCTTGAGCCGATCCTCGGCCTCGTCGCGCCGCCCCTGCTTGTCGGCGAGGATGCCGACGGTAGCCCAGGCGTCGCCGACCTCTTTCGGTCCGGCCGCGCCGGCGCGCTTGTCGATGATGTCGCTGACCGCGGCCTGCGCTTCGTTGCCCTTCTTGCCGGTGCGCGCCTCGCCGACGGCGGCGCCGAAGTGCATCGGCGAGCGCGCCAGCGCGCGGGCATATAGATCGTGGGCCGCGGCGAGGTCGCCGAGGCGCTCCTTGGCCACGCCGTCGCCGTAGAGCGCGGCGGCTCGCGTCGCCTCGGCCGCGAGCGCGCGCCCGAACGCCTTGTCGGCGGCGGCGGCATCACCGGCGGCGAGCTCGGTCCAACCTAGGTACACGAGCGCGCCGGCGTCGGCCGGCGCCTTGGCCAGCACCGCGCCGATCTTGGTGCGCGCGTCGGCGAAGTTGCCGGTCACCGTCGAGCGCAGCGCCTTGGCCTTCTGATAGTCGGGCACGTCGGCGGCGTGCTCGTCGGTGATGGCGCCGAGGATCTTGTCGGCCTCGCGCAGCTCCGAGGCCACGCCGAGGTGCGCCGCGCCGAGGCGCGCCTGCGCCGCCACCGACGCCACTTCGATCGCCTTCGGATCCTGCTCGATGAGCGACTGCAGCCCGAGCGCCGCCTTGCGATAGGAGCCGAGCGTGTCGTCGGCCATCTGGCGGCGAGCCGACATCATCTGCTGCTCGACCTGCGCGCTCGGCCCGCGATGGAGCAGCCGCTGGCCGAAGCCGGTGAACATCCCGAGCGCCACGCCGACGCCGCCGAGCAGCAGCAGCACGCCAACGACGGCGCCGAGCGTCCGGGCCCAGCCACGCTTCGGCTTCTCCTCGTCTTCGTCCTCGTCGGCGGCTGCCGTCTTCTTCGACGGCGGCGCAGCAGCGGCCACGGCCGGCTTGGCCTCGGCGCGCGACGGCGGCGGCGGCGCGACCCGCTGGAAGGCGACGTCGTGCGTCTCGAGCCGGGGCGTCACGTCGAGCGTTTCGGCCTTCGGCGCGACGTCGAGCGTCTCCGCCTTGGGTGCGGGCAGCTCCGCCGTGTCCATTTTGGGCGCGACCACGTCGATGTGATCGAGGTCGAGGCCGGGCGGACCGCCGTCGTCGCCGAGCGAGCCGGTCGCCGGCAGGTCATCGAGATCGGGCGCGTCGAGCGAGATGCCCACCTGCGGCGCGCGATCCTTGGGCGCCACCAGGTCGGGCTCGTCGTCGTGCAGCGCGAGCGGCCGCGGCCCCGACAACGGACCGCCCGACTTCGGCGCCGGCAGGTCGAGGATGTCGCGCCGCGACGTGTCGACGGGCGCCGGCAGATCGATGTCGTCGGGCCCCGGCCCGCTGTGCCGCGCGATCGACACCGAGCTGTCGGGCCGCGGGTCGCGCTGCACCGGAATCGGCGGCGGCGCCTTGGGCGGCGCGATCCCCGGTATCTTGGGCGGCGCGATCGGCGTGCCGCGCGAGGCCGACTTCGGCGCCGGCAGGTCGGGCGCATTCGCCTCTTTGGGCGCGGGCAGGTCGATCTCGTCGGGGTTGGGAGCGACCAGGCCCGGCGCGGCGTCGGGCAGCGGCGTCGGCCCCTCGTCTTCCGTGAAGTTCGACAGCTCGATCTCGCGCGGCTTGGGCGGAGGCGGCGCCGCCGTGGGAATCGGCGGCTTGGGCATGGTCGGCACCGTCGCGCCGCTCTTGCGCACCGTGAACTGATGCAAACAGGCGGGACACTTCATCGTCATCCCGGACGGCGGGATGCGATTCTCGTCGAGGTCGTACTGGGCGCTACAGCGCTCGCAGGAGATTTTCATGGTCGCTCAGCGGGCGAAATCATAGCATGGGCTCGACGCTGGCGGCGGCCCAGAATAGGCTTTACAACCTGAATCTCTCTTGCTAAAGAGTCCATCCGTTTTCGCGTTGGAGGAGTGGCCGAGCGGTTTAAGGCGGCGGTCTTGAAAACCGCTGGATGAAAGTCCCGGGGGTTCGAATCCCTCCTCCTCCGCTGACGGGCTCCATGACAATCGAATAGAGGAATGCGCGAAGGGGACAAATTTCATGGGTCCTCATTCGGGAGAGGTGGCCGAGAGGCCGAAGGCACCGCCTTGCTAAGGCGGCATACGGGAAACTGTATCGAGGGTTCGAATCCCTCCCTCTCCGCTGCACGACATATGCGGCCATAGCTCAGCTGGATAGAGCATCGGTCTACGGAACCGAGGGTCGGAGGTTCGAATCCTTCTGGCCGCGCAATGAACGACGAGCAGTACATGAGGGAAGCGATCGCGGAAGCGAACGAGGCGGGCGCGCTCGGCGAAGTTCCGGTCGGGTGCGTGATCGTCATCGACGGGGCGCCCCCAAAGATCGTAGGGCGCGGTGGGAATCGTCGCGAGAGCGCGATGGATCCGACGGCGCACGCGGAGATGATCGCGATCCGGCAGGCGGCGCTCGCCGTCGCTGGATGGCGGCTGGTCGGCGCCACGCTGTACGTGACGCAGGAGCCGTGCCCGATGTGTGCCGGGGCGATCGTGAACGCGCGGGTCGAGCGCGTGGTCTTCGGCTGCGACAATCCGAAGGCGGGCGCGGTGAAGACGCTCTATCGGATGTTGGAGGACGAGCGGCTGAATCACCGCGTGAAGGTCGAGCAGTCGACGTTGGCGAAAGAGTGCGGCGGGCTGCTCACCAGGTTCTTCGAGGAGCTGCGTCGACACTAATAATAGGAGAGGTGGCAGAGTCTGGTCGATTGCGCCTGATTCGAAATCAGGTGTACCCGCAAGGGTACCGGGGGTTCGAATCCCTCCCTCTCCGCTACACGTTTTCAGGCTCCTTTGGAGAGATGTCCGAGTGGCCGAAGGAGCACGATTGGAAATCGTGTGTACCGAAAGGTACCGAGGGTTCGAATCCCTCTCTCTCCGCAACCATCTCGTGCTAATTGATATGCGGCTCTGGGCGACGCAAAGCTGACGAACCCCGCCAGGTCCGGAAGGAAGCAACGGTAGTTGGCGGCGCGGGTGCCCGGAGCCACCTTTTTCTTTCCCTCTCGCGAAGACGGCCGCACATGTCCTATCTCGTGCTCGCACGGAAATACCGTCCGCAGGCCTTCGACGAGATCGTCGGGCAAGAGCACGTCACGCAGACGCTGACCAACGCGATCGCGACGGGCCGCCTCCACCACGCGTTCCTCTTCACCGGCGCCCGCGGCGTCGGCAAGACGACCGCGGCGCGCATCCTCGCCAAGTGCCTGTCGTGCGTGAACGCGCCGACGGCCACGCCGTGCAACGTGTGCGACGCGTGCCGCGAGATCACCGGCGGCACCAGCGTCGACGTGCAGGAGATCGACGCCGCGTCGAACAACGGCGTCGACAACATCCGCGACCTGCGCGAGGCGATCCGCTACGCGCCGGTGCGCGGCAAGAAGAAGGTCTACATCCTCGACGAAGTGCACATGCTCTCGGGCGGCGCGTGGAACGCGCTGCTCAAGACGCTCGAGGAGCCGCCGCCGCACGCGGTGTTCGTGTTCGCGACGACCGATCCGCACAAGCTGCCGGCGACGATCCTGTCGCGCGTGCAGCGCTACGACTTCAAGCTCGTGCCGCAGCGGCGCATCGTCGATCACCTGACGAAGATCCTCGACGACGAAAAGCTGACGTACGACAAGGCGGCGCTGTCGCTGGTCGCGCGCGAGTCGGGCGGATCGGTGCGCGACGCCTTGTCGCTGCTCGATCAGGTGATCGCGTCGGCGCCCGCGGGACTGACCGAGCAGGCGACGGCCGAGGTGCTCGGCGTCGCCGATCGCACGCTCCTCGACAAGCTGGGCCAGGCGATCCTGACCAAGGACGCGGGCGCGGCGCTCGCGCTCGTCGACGCGGCCTTCGCGCGCGGCCAGGATCTGGCGCAGCTGGCGCACGCGCTCCTCGGCCACCTGCGCGATCTGGTGGTCGCGCGCGCCGTCGACGATCCGAGCGCGCTCATCGACGCGTCGCCGACGGAGCTCGAGGCGCTGGTGAAGGCGGCGCGCTCGGTGCCGGCGGGCGTGCCCGAGCTGTTGTTCGAGCGCTTCGCCAAGGTCGCCGAGGAGACCTCGAAGTCGGCGGTGCCGCGCTACGTGCTCGAGGTCGGGCTGATCGCGCTGACGCGCGTGGAGCCGCTCGAGCCGATCGGCACGCTGCTCGCCAAGCTCGAGGCGCTCGAGTCGCGCGTGGAGAAAGGCGGCGGCCCCTCGAACGGCGGCGGCGGCGGCGCGCGTGCGACCTCCGCGTCGGTGACGCCCGTCGCGCAATCGGCGCCGGCCATGCAGGCCTCCGCGGCGACCGAGAGTCCCGCGCCGGCCGTGCCGGCATCGGCGCCGGCGCCGGAGCCGTCGAAGCGCGTGGCGCCCCAGAGCTTCACCGAGCTCATCGAAGCGGTCACCGGCACCGATCCGCTGCTCGCGGATCTGGCGCAGTCGCGCCTGCTGGCGCGCGACAACGTGCACATCTCGCTCGGCTTCGATCGCGACTTCACCGCCGACCGCCTGCGCGCCCGCTTGCCGCAGCTGCGCGCCGCCCTCAAAAAGGTCACGGGCGAGGATCTCGCGGTCGAGATCATCGTCGGCCCGGCCGCGAGCGTGCCCGCGACCGAGAACCTGATCGAAGTCGAAGAGCGCAAGGTCGACGAGGATCGCGAGCGCCGCCGCAAGGAAGCGCTCGAGCACCCGGCGCGCAAAGCGCTCGACGATCGCTTCGGCGGCACGTGGAAGGATCCGATCGTCGACGACGTGGAGAAAAACGGATGAGCGAGCAAGGCGGCGGTGGTGATGAGGGTGGCGGCGGCGGCGGCGGCTTTCCCGGCGGCTTCGATCTCGGCGCCATGATGCAGCAAGCGCAGCAGCTGCAAGAGCAGATGCTGAAGGCGCAGGACGAGGCCAAGCAGAAAACGGTCGAAGCCTCGGCCGGCGGCGGCATGGTCACCGTGACCATCACCGGCGGCTACGAGGTCAAGGCGATCAAGATCGATCCCGCGTGCATCGACCCGAAGGATCCGGCGATGCTGCAGGACCTCATCATCGCCGCCATGAACCAGGCGATCGCCAAAGCGCAGGAGCTGCAAGCGGGCGCCGTCTCGTCGGTGACCGGCGGCCTCAACATCCCGGGCCTCTTCTAGCGCCCGAGCGACAACGAGATGGCCGATCCGATCTCACGCCTGATCACCGAGCTGTCGAAGCTGCCCGGCATCGGCGAGAAGACCGCCTCGCGCCTCGCCTTCCACATCCTGCGCGCGCCCGGCGACTACGCGCGCGATCTCGCGCAGGCGCTCGTCGAGGTCAAAGACAAGATCCGCCTCTGCTCGACGTGCATGAACCTGACCGAGCGCGATCCGTGCGCGCTCTGCTCCGACGCGCGCCGCGATCCCGGGCTCGTCGCCGTCGTGGCCACGCCGCCCGATCTCTACGCCATCGAGCGCACCGGCGGTTTCCGCGGGCGCTATCACGTGCTCCACGGCGTGCTCTCGCCGCTCGAAGGCATCGGGCCCGACGATCTGCGCATCAAGGAGCTGCTCGGCCGCGTGGCAGCCCGAGGTGGCGAAGTGGTGCTGAAGGAGATCATCGTGGCCACCTCGCCCAATGTCGAAGGCGAGGCGACCGCTCTTTACCTGGCCAAGGTCCTCCGCCCGCTGGGCGTCCGGGTCACGCGCATTGCGTCAGGCCTGGCCGTCGGTGGCGAGCTCGAGTACGCGGACGGTGTCACCATCACCCGTGCGCTCGAAGCTCGCCGTGAGATGTAGACTGCAGTGCGCGCCCGTTGATTTTTCGATGGGAATCTGATAACTAAGGACGACCGGACACAGGAGAGACCCCGTTATGGGTACGCCCCAGGTCGTGATGTTCGAGGAGGAGCAGCAGCAGATCCAAGCGATCTGCGATCGGCTGCAACGCGACTCGAACTCGATCGCCATTCTCGTGATCAACAAAGATGGGCAGGAGATCGCGCGTGCCGGCAACACCGAGCACCTCGACGTGACCTCGCTGTCTTCGCTTTTCGCCGGCAACGTCGCCGCCACCGGAGGCATCGCCAAGCTGCTCGCCGAGAAGGAATTCTCGGGACAGTTTCACGAAGGCGAGAAGACCAACATCCACCTCTCGCTCGTCGCTCAGCGCGCGATCCTCGTGGTCTTGTTCGACACGCGTTCGTCACTCGGGCTGGTTCGCCTGCGCGTGAAGAAGGCGTCCGAGGAGCTGACCAAGGTCTTCGACGCGCTGGTGAAGAAGATGTCGTCGGGGAACGCTCCGCCGGTGCTTGGCGAGATCTCCGACGACGACATCGACAACCTGTTCAACGACTAATGGGGAGCGAGAAGCCCACCGTGAGCGAGCGCCAGCGAGCGAACGTGAGCGAGGCCCGTAGGGCCCGCGGATCGATTTATGGCTCACGGGGCACCTGGAAGGTGACCCAGTGAGCTTCATCAACTACAGCTCCCGCGAGATCAACTGCAAGATCGTCTATTACGGGCCGGGCTTGTGCGGGAAGACGACCAATCTGCAGTACATCTACAACAAGACCAATCCCGAGGCGAAAGGGAAGATGATCTCCCTCGCCACCGAGACGGAGCGCACGCTGTTCTTCGATTTCTTGCCGCTTTCGCTCGGGGAGATTCGCGGATTCAAAACCCGTTTCCATTTGTATACGGTGCCGGGCCAGGTCTTTTACGACGCCAGCCGCAAGCTGATCTTGAAGGGCGTGGACGGGGTGGTCTTCGTCGCTGATTCACAGATCGAGCGCATGGAAGCGAACATCGAGTCGCTCGACAACCTGCGCGTGAACCTGCAGGAGCAGGGATACAACCTCGATAAAATCCCTTATTGCGTGCAGTACAACAAAAGGGATTTGCCGAATTCTGCACCAATGGACGAGCTGAAAAAGGTTCTCAATCCCACCAACGTGCCCGAGTTCGAGGCGGTCGCGACCACGGGCGTCGGCGTCTTCGACACGCTCAAGGCCGTAGCCAAGCTGGTGCTGACGGAGCTCAAGCGAGGCGGGTGATGAGCACGCCGCGAATCCGAACTGATCTGAAGGCGACGCCGGCTGAGGAAGGCGGCATCAAATATTTCGACGTGAGCGATCCGAAGTCGGGATCGCACATGCGCATGTACGACTTCGAGTGGCTGATCGCCGAGCGCATGGACGGACGGCGCCCGTTCGACGAGGTGGCGTCGTGGGCGCGCGAGCGCCTGGGCATCGCCCCGTCGGCGTCGGACCTCGAGGAGTACGCCAGGAAGCTGCGCGAGCTCGGCTTCTTCGACGCCACCGAGGAGGAGCCGGCGCGGGCGGCGCCGAACGCGCCGACGATGATGCGCGAAGCGCCGACGATCCCGTCGCCGCCGCCGTCGTCGGGCAATGGCGCGGGCAAGGCGGGGCACGCCGACGAAGATGACGACCTGCCGCTGGTGGCGGAAGCGCCGCCGATCGGCGCCGACGATTCGCCGCGCGTGGTCGCGCGCAATCACACGCCGCACGCGACGGCGCCGACGATGGCGATGCCGGTGACCTCGGAGCGCCCGGTCGTGGCGCCCCCGACGGCGCCTCCGTCGGCCAAGACGCCGGCTCCGGCGACGCAGCCGGCTGGTCCGCCGCCTTCGGCGCGCGCCAGCGAGCCACCGGCGCGGTCGAGCGCGGGATCGATCATCGGCATCGTGCTCGTGCTCGCGGCGGTGGGCGGCATCGTCGCCTACGTGAAGCTGATGGGCGGCGGCGGCACGGCCAAGGTCACGACGGTGATGGCCAACCCGCGCGAGATCGTGCGGCTGTACGACGGCGCGGCGACGGTGAAGAAGTCCGAAGGCACGACGCTGTCGTTCGGCGAGGCGGGCAAGGTCAGCGACGTCGTGGCCCAGGGCACCGAGGCCAAGGCGGGCATGCCGCTGGCGACGCTCGATTCGTACGCCAAGGTCGAGAAGGATCTGGCCGACGTCAAGGATCGCGCCGGCTACTACGAGAAGCAGCTGGCGGCGGCGAAGGCCAAGAACGACGCCGAGGGCGTCAAGGCCGACGAGGCCAAGGTCGCCGAGAAGAAGAAGCTGCTCACCGAGCTCGAGGCGCGCGCGGGCAAGGTTCGCCTGGTGGCGCCGGGTGCCGGCACGGTCGTGCAGGTGATGGTGACCGCGGGCGCCGACGCCAAGCCGGGCGCGCCCGTGGTCCGCATCGCCGACAAGCGCAGCCTCGCCGAGTTCAAGCTGGCGGCGGCCGACGCGGCGACGATGAAGCCGGGGGCGGCGGTGACGCTGCAGCCGGCGGGCGGCGGCGCGCCGATCGCGGGGCGCGTGGCCACCGTCGAGGGCGACACGGTCACCGTCGAGCTGGTCGACGAGAACGCGGCCAAGCCGGGCGACTCGCTGCGCCTGGTCAAGGCGCGCGTGCCGAACGTGGTGCAGGTGCCGGCCACGGCGCTGGTCAAGGCCAACGGCGGCGATGCGGTCTTCGTGCTCGCCGACGGCGCGGTGCACGAAAAGAAGGTCACCGTCGTCGATCGCACGGGCAACGACGTGCTCGTCGGCAGTGGGCTCACCAACGGCGACCAGGTGGTCACGACCGGCGCCGAGGGTCTGAAGGACGGCCAGAAGGCCTCGCAGTAGCGCTCGCCGCACGCCTCGTCTCGCAGTACGTTCCCCTCATCATGACGTCGACTCGCGCCGACTACGACGTGTGGGCCGCCACCTACGACGTCGTCGACAATCCGATCGTGGCGATGGCGAGCCTCGCGCTCGAGGAGGCGGCGCGGGCCTGGAACGGCGCGCGCGTGCTCGAGCTCGGCTGCGGGACGGCGCGCAACGCGCCGCCGATCGTGGCCGCCGGCGCGCGCGAGTACGTGGGCGTCGACGCGTCGGCGGAGATGCTGGCGCGCGGGCGGGCGCGCGTGGGCGACGAGGCGCGCGTGCGGCTCGTCGAGGGCGACGTGAGCGCGGCGCCGCGCGAGGGGTTCGACGTGGCGCTCGTCTGCCTGGTGCTCGAGCACTTCGAGCATCTGGCGGCGCCGCTGGCGGCGGCCGCGACGGCGTTGCGCGCCGGCGGGACGCTGCAGATCTTCGAGCTGCATCCGGCATGGTGGCACGACGGCGGGCGCGCGCACTACGTCGTCGACGGGCAGGAGCGCGCGATCGCGAGCTGGGCGCACGACGAGGCCGAATTCGCGCGTGCGCTGCCGGAGCACGGGCTCGAGCTGGTGGCGGCGCGCAGCTGGTACGCGCACGAGGCCGCGTGCGCGCGCAGCGCCAAGCTGCGCAAGCGCCTCGGCAAGCCGGTGCTGCTCGACGTCGTCGCGCGCCGTCGCTGAGCGCGGACGCGCGGTGGCTCAGGCGGCCGGCGGCACGTCGGCGAACAAGTAGCGCTCGAACCAGGTCGGGAATGCGCGCGCCAGCGATGGCGGGCCGTCGACGGCGAGCCCGCGGCGGCGCGCGGTGGCGAAGTCGACGTCGCCGCGCCACCAGGCGACGAGCGTGCGGCGATCGCCGCGCAGCGTGAGCGACTCGGGAAAGCCGGGATTGCTGGCGCACAGCGAGACTTCGCTCGCGCGCAGGAGCAGCCAGCGCGGCCGCGAGCGCCGCAGATCGGCCGCTTCGATACGCACGACGACCGGCCGCGGCGGCAGGCGCGCGCGGTTCACGCGGCGATGCATGTCCCAGGCGAGCGCGTCGAGGTCGAGCTCGTCTTCGCCGACGTGGCGCCCAAGCCAACGCTGACCCCAGCTGCCGAGCGCGGCGACGACGCCGTGCAGCTCGCGGCCGGCGTCGGTGAGCGCGTAGCCGCCGCCGTCGCGCGTGATGACGCCGCCGTCGCTGAGCTCGCGCAGGCGGGCCGACAGCATGGTGCGCGAGATGCGCGGGATGCCGCGGCGGATGTCGCCGAAGCTGCGCCCGCCCATGAGGAGCTCGCGCACCACGAGCAGCGTCCAGCGCTCGCCGAGGAGCTCGAGGGCGCGCGCCACCGAGCAGAACTGGCCGTAGCTCTTCATTCGCTTCGCTCGCTCATGAACCGATCGTAGCCGCTCGCGCGCGGCCGTGCAGTACGGATTCCGTACCGTCCGTCGCCGGCGCGCGCCGCTAGCTTGTCCGCCAGGAGGTTCGCCATGGACATGACCGGTCTCGAATTCCTACGCGCCATCTGCGACGGCACGATCGCGCAGCCGCCGATCAGCCCCACGCTCGGCTTCCGCATCGTCGCCGCCGACGAGGGCGTGGCGCGCTTCGTCGGAACACCGCACGAGTCGCAGTACAACCCGATGGGCCAGGTGCACGGCGGCTGGGCCTGCACGCTGCTCGACTCGGCGATGAGCTCCGCGGTCATGACCACGTGCGACCGCGAGACGACGTACACCACGACGCAGCTCTCGATCTACCTCACCGGCAGCATCGACGCGTCGACAGGCCCCGTGCGCGTCGAGGGCCGCGTCGTGCACCGCGGCCGCCGCATCGTCACCGCCGCCGGCACCCTCACCGACGAGCACGGCCGCCTCCTCGCCCACGCCACCACCTCCTGCCTCCTCATGCCCCGCACCCCCAAGCGTTAGCGCGCCGCGCCACCACCCTCATGACGAGAGTCTCGCAACCGGCGTCCGCGCCCGAGGCGTGTCACTGAAGCGCTCCGCAGTTGGGGGCCGCGCGCAGTTGTCTTGCGCAGGGCGTCTTCGCCCGAGCACTGTTTGAGCACGGCCCCCAACTGCGGAGCGCCGCCCTCGAGCCACGCGCCTGAGAACGATCTAAACAGCCGGCTTGCGCGTCTTGAGGAACTCGCCGAAGACCTTGGCCTCCTCGTTGAGGAGATCCTCGGCGTTCGAGTAGATCAGCCGCTCGGCGATCCCGCCCAGCGGCTTCAGCAGAAACGGCAGATTCGTGACCTTGAGCTCGCCCGAGATCAACCGCTCGGTCTTGCCGCCGACGTCGCGGAAGGTGAAGCTCCCCGAGTTCTCCAGGTGCTTGAGCACCTTCGGATGCTCGGCCACGTTCTTGAACGTGATGCGCTTGCCGGCGCGATCGATCGTCGACTCCTGCACGAACGCCAACGCCTCGGGCGGCACTTCCTTCGGCCCGACCTTCTTGATCATCGGCACCGGAACGCAGCGCAGCTTCCACGACAGCCGCCCGCCCTCCTCCCGGCGATCGATCGGCTTGATGTCGCTCATCAGCTTCATGTGCGATTTCATGAATTCCGGAAATGCCGGATCCGACATCGCGTCCATCACGGCGTCGACAGGCGCATCGAACGTGTGCTTGAGCTCGAATTTCATGGTGAGGGACCCTATCACAGGATCTTGTACTTTTTGACGTTCAGCACCGGCGCGCCGAAGCCGATCCCCATCGCCTCCTCGAGGTTGCCGTCGATCTCGGCGCGCACGCCCGCCTTCAACAGATCGGCGCCGCCGCCCTCGAGCTTGTAGGTCGAGCCGTCCTCGGCTTCGAGCGTCCAGAAGCCACCCTCGAGATCCGAGCGCACCACTTTGCCCTTCATCTTGGCCATGAGCCCTCCATCTCCATTCTACGCACGCCGCGCATAAAAGATGATCCGTCGAAACGGAAAGAACACCGGCCGCTCGGGATGGCGCGCGTGCAGACGCCGCCGCACCTCCTCGAGATACGGAGCGTGCTGCGCCGGCGGTAGGCGCTCGAGATACGGTAACAACGCGGTGCCCTTGGCCCATTCCAGCATCGCGTCGGCGTCGGGCAGCACGTGCGGGTAGATCTTCTCGAAGACGTCGATCCCGTCGAGCCCGCCGGCGAAGAGCAGCTCGGCATACGCGGCGATGTCGAGCGTCGCCATCTCGTAGCGCCAGCCCGCCACGTCGGCGAAGATGGTGCGCGCCGAGTTGTAGTCGTCGGCAGGGAGCTGCACCGCGATCTGACCGCGCGGCGAGAGGCGCGCGATCAGCTTGGGCAAGAGCGCCTTGTGCTCGGGCACCCAGTGCAGCGCCGCGTTCGAGAAGATCACGTCGAAGGCGCCTCCGACCACGCCGCCGTCGGCGAACGCCTCGATGGCGCCGGACACGAACGACAGCCGCGGCGCGACGTGCTCGCGCGCCTTTTCGAGCATCGGCGCCGACGAGTCGATCCCGATGACCTCGGCGTCGCCGAAGCGCTCGGCCAGCTTGCGCGTCAGGTTGCCCGGGCCGCAGCCGAGATCGACGACGCGCATCCCCGCCGTCGGACGGATGAGCGCGACCACGTCCTCGAACGGCTGCTCGCGCGCCGAGCGGAATTTGTCGTACTGCTTCGGGTCCCACTCCATCGGCATGCTCGCGAATCAGTAATCGATATCGTTGACCACGAAATCCGCGTCGACCTTCGCGTCGGGCAGATAGTCCTGCTTTTCGTACAGCCACAAATAGCGCGTGTAGATGTCGAGCACCTTCTTCATGTACTCGCGCGTCTGCGTATACGGCGTCAGCTCGATGAACTCGTCGAGCGGACGCGTGCCGTGCATCTTCACCCACTTCATCATCGCGCGCGGCCCGGCGTTGTAGCTGCCGGCGCCGAGCGCGATCTGTCCCTTGAACTTCTGCAAGAGATGGCCGATGTACCACGCGCCGAAGCGGATGTTGCCCTCGGGATCGTAGAGCACGTCGTCTGTATAAGGTGTGTCGATGCGCAGCGCCACCCGCCGCGACGTCGGCGGAATCATCTGCAAGAGGCCAATCGCGTCGGCGTACGAGACGTCGTGCGGGTTGTAGGCCGACTCCTTTTGCATGATCGTGTAGAGGTAGTATGGCGGGTCGTCGCCCGTCGGTGAGTACTTCTCGATGAACGCGCGGTAGGCGCGCGGGTACACCACCTCCCACCACTTGCGCACGTTGGCGTCGCTCGTCGGATCCATGCGCAGCGCGCTGCCCGCGTACGACTCGGCGAGCGAGTGCGGCCGATTGAAGTTGTCGCCACGCACGTAGCGATCGAACAAGACCGGCAGCGCGCGGGCCGCGCCGTAGCGCTTGATGAACTCGCGCTCGCCGCGCGCCAGCTCTTCGCCCGCCTCGACGGTGAGCCCGGCGAGCAGCAGCTCGTCGACGCGCATGATGAGCGGATCGTTGGCCAGCTTGATGTCGAGCTCGGCGAGCGGCGGCGCCGATCCGCGCGGCCCGTCGCCGAACGGCCCCAGCTCGACGCCGTGCTCCTTCAGCCGCGCGCGCGCCTGCAGCGCGTAATAGGAGAACGGATATTCGTCTACCAGCGCGCGCCACACACTCTTGGCCTCGTCGGTGCGCTTGAGCGCGTCGAGCGCGCGCCCGCGCCAGTAGGCGCCCTTTCCGCCCGAGAGCGCGCCCGGCATTTTCGCGAGGATCTCGAAGTCGCCGAGCGCGCCTTTGACGTCGCCCTCGAGCCAGCGCGAGAAGCCGAGGTACCAGCGCGCGTCGTCGCCGAACTGCGACGAGCCGTACTTCTTGAGCGTGTCCTCGAGCCCCGGGATCGCCTCTTTGTACTTGGCGCGGTTGAAGTCGAGCCAGCCGATGAGGAACGACGCCTCCGACGCGAGCTTCGAGCGCGGAAATTTTTGCAGGAGCTCGCGATATCCCTTTTGCGCTTCGTCGTCCTTATCGGCGCGCGACCAGGCGCGCGCGCCGTGAAAGAGCGCGTCGGCCTTGCGGTCGTCGCCGGGCAGCCGCGGCCACACGCCGAGCAGCTTCTGCGCCGCGATGTCGTAATCGCGCCGCATGTGGAACTTGGTGGTGCCGATCCAATAATCGGCCTCGTCGCGCACCGCCTGCGGCACGCCCGCCGGCACCAGCGCCAGCTCCTCGAGCGCGCGCGGCCAGGCGCGATTGTTCGTGAGGATCTTGGCGCGCGCGATGTGCTCCTCCGACGTGATCGCCGCCGCCTTCGTGTCGGTGAGCTTGGCCAACGCCTCCTCGGCCAGCGGATGCAGCGGCTGCTCGACGTAGACCTTGCGCCACTGCTTCTGCGCGTCCGGCAGCGCGCCCTTCTTCGCCAGCGCCTCGGCGATGCGGAAGCGCGCCACCGCCGGCTCGACGGCGTCGTTGGCCGACGGCAGCACCGCCTCGTACTCCTTCTTGGCGGCTTCGAGATCGCCCGCTTCCCAATCGCAATCGGCGACCCGCCACTTCGCCACCGTCGCAAAGCGCGACGGCAACCCCGTCAGCTCGTGGAAGTGCTCGCGCGCCGCCTTGGGCTCGCCCGACAAGAGCTCCGACTGCGCGAGCAGGTACAGCACGTAGTCGGCGTTCTGCATCTGCTTGGGCTCGATGCCGCGCAGCTCCTTCTTCGCCGCCTCGTACTGCCCGTCGAGGTAGAGCTTGTAGCCGCGGCCCAGCCGATCGACCGCCGCCGTCGGCGCCGGCGACTTCGCGGCCGGCGGCGCCTTGGCGCGCGCGACCACGCGCCGGGGCGGCGGCTTCTTGGCAGGCTTCTTCGGCGCGGCGCTGGCGGTCAGCGAGACGGCGAGCCCGAGCACGACCACGAGGCGGAGCACGCGCTGAAGTATATGTGATAAAGCAGTCGGCATGCCGTTTTCCGGTCTCGATTATTTCGCCGTCGACGAGCTCCTCAGCGACGACGAGCGGCTGGTGCGCGACACCTTCCGCCGCTTCGTCGACGACGAGCTCATGCCCATCGTCGGCAAGCACTTCCGCGCCGGCACCTTCCCGATGGAGCTGCCGAAGAAGCTCGGCGCCCTCGGCGCGCTCGGCGCGTCGCTCGCGATGCAGATCCTGCGCTTCGCCAACTTCTCGCACGCGGAACTGCTCACCTGGGGCGCCTACATCGCGCTGACCTTCACCACGCTCGCGACCGCGGGTGCGCCGATCGGCCCGTTCTCCTTCGGCTGGCAGTTGCTGGCCGCCGTCATCATCGCCGGCGCCGCGACGG
>DATNAQ010000100.1:0-51202 GCA_035607415.1 Polyangia bacterium | reverse complement strand
GCCGGAGGACTTGGGCGCGTCGGCGAGCATGTCGCGGGTGACGTCGTCCTGGAGCTTGATGGTGTATTCGGCCATGCGGCGCGGGTCGATGCCGAGGCGGCGGAAGTGGTCGTGCATGTTGATGCCGGCGGACATGAGCATCGCGATCGAGCGCAGCTGGAAGGCGACGACGCCGGCGGTCTCGAGCGGCGATAGGCGCCGGAGGAGGCGCGGCAGGTACATGACGCCGAGGCCGACGTGGCGCGCTTCGTCCTTCTCGTAGTACGGCAGCAGGTCGGCGAGCACCGGCTCGATGCGCGACTCGACGAGCCCGCGGAAGATGGCGAGCGCGTTCGACTCGGTCATGAGCTGCATGCCGATGAGCTTGTGCACGAGCGACGGCGTCTCGAGGATCGACAGGAGCAGGCGCCGGCCGATGCCGCCGAGGCGCGGCACCGGCTCGCCGAGCGCGCGCAAGTAGTCGCGCAGCACGTAGAAGTGGCGCGCTTCGTCGTGTGCCTGCGAGGTCGCAGCCATCTTGGCTTCGACGTCGTCGATGCGCTCGGCGAGATCGGCCGAGATCGCCCACGCCGCCAGCTCGCCCCACAGGAGGATCGACAACACCTTGAGCGCCGACTCCTTCTTGTCGGGCGGCAGCCGCGGCGGGCCGTGCTTGGCGATGAGCGCGTCGAGCACCTCGCGGCCGTCCCAGATGTTGTTCTGCCCGACGTGGTAGAGCCGCTCGAGCTTGTCGAGGCGCGCCTGCGCCTTGTCGACGAGCGCCGACTCCATCATTTCGTACGGCGGCCACTGGCGGGTCATCGCGGAACCTCCTCGTGAAGGATGCCGAACAGCTGTAGGGAGACGGCGGTGTCGACGATGGCCGCGAGATCGAGCGGCTCGTCGGCGGCGATGGTGGCGAGGATCATCTTCTCGACGCCGCCGAGGAGATAACGCGCCGCCAGCGTGGGCGGAACCTTGCGCATCACGCGGCCCGCCTGCGCGGTGCGGATGTCCGACTCCATCTCGCGCAGGATCATGTTGTCGATCTTCTCGATCGCGCGGTCGACGACGCCGTCGAGGCCGCGCGCGTCGCGCAGGAGCAGGCGCAGCGTCTCCTCGTCGGCGAACAGCGCGACCAGCATCTCGCGCAGGCGCGCGCGACAGAAGTCGACGATGAACGACGCCGAGACCTTGGCCCCGCGCGGCACCTTCACCGAGGGCCGCTCGGCGAGGACCTTGGCCGCCCGCGCGGCGAGATCGTCGAGCAGCGCGATGAGCACGTCGCGCTTGTTGCGGAAGTATTGGTAGATGGTGCCGCGCGCGACGCCGGCCTCCTCGCAGATGTCGGCGATGTTGGCGGCGGGGTAGCCGCGGCGCACGAACACGCGCTTGGCGGCCTCGAGGAGCTGGGCGCGGCGCGCATCGGCGGGCAGGTAGCTGCGACGGCGAACTGACATCGTTGTCAGATCTATACGGCGATCTGACACTGGTGTCAATTCGGAAGTGACACCAGTGTCAGATCCGCGCGACCTGCATGGGCAATCCGCCGCGCGGGCGCAGCGTGACCAGCGGCTCCGGCTCGATCGCGCGCGCGTCGATCGCAGCGAAGCGCACGCGTTGCGCCAGCGCCGCGAGCAGCAGCTGTCCCTCCATGAGCGCGAAGTGGTTGCCGATGCAGATGCGCGGGCCGGCGCCGAACGGCAGGTAGGCGCCGCGCGGCAGGAGCTTCTCGCGCTCGGGTCCGAAGCGCTCGGGGCGGAACTCGTCGGGCGCGTCGAAGACGTCGGCGCGGCGATGCATGGCGTAGATGTTGACGAACACGGTGTCGCCGGCGCGCAGCGTGACCGGGCCGAGCGGCACGTCGCGCTCGGCCTGGCGTCCGACCATGTAGGCGGGCGGATAGAGGCGCATCGACTCCTTGAGCACCTGCGCGGCGAAGGGGAGGCGCGGCAGATCCTCCATCGCCGGCGTGCGGCCGCCGAGCACGGTGCGCGCCTCGGTGGCGAGGCGATCGTAGAGGTCGGGATGGCGCCCAAGGAGGTGGAAGCTCCAGGCGAGGGCGTTGGCGGTGGTCTCGTGGCCGGCGAGAAAGAGCGTGACGGCCTCGTCGCGGATCTGGCGGTCGGGCATGCCTTCGCCGCTCGCTTCGTCGCGCGCCAGCACGAGCGTCGACAGGACATCGCCGAGGTCGACGCCGGCGGCGCGGCGCGCGGCGATGAGACGATAGATGATGGCGTCGATGGCGGCGATGGCGCGGCGCGCTTCGCGGTTGCGCCGCGTCGGCAGCCACAGCGGCTGCGGCAGGCGCGTGACCGCCTCGGAGATGTAGTGGTTGGCGGTGGTCATGGCCGCGCCGACCTCGTCGGCGTCGCAGGCGACGTCGGCGTCGAAGAGCGTCTTGCCGACGATGGCCAGCGTCAGGCGCATCATCTTGTCGGCGACGTCGACGACGGCGCCCTCTTCGAGCGCGGCGGCGGCGCGCTCGGTGAGCTCGGCCATGGCCGAGGCGTAGCTGGCGATGCGGCGATGCGTGAACGCCGGCGCGATCAGCTTACGCTGCATCTTGTGCTTGTCGTGCTCGCTCGTGAGGAGGCCGTCGCCGAGCATGGGGCGCGCGATCTTGGCGAGCCCGCGGCTCTTCACGAAGGCGTCGGCGTGCTCGACGAGGACCTGGTGCGCCAGCTCGGTCGACGACACCGCGTAGACGGGGATGGGGCCGATGTGGAAGCGGCCGAGATCGCCGCACTCGCGCGCGATGCGCAGCTGCAGCGCCAGCCGGTGGTTGCGGAACTCGAAGAGGCTGCCGACGAGCGGCGCGTCCCGCAAGGCGATCGAAGGCGCGTCCGATTGAGCGTGGGCTCGCATGCGTGTATAATGCGAGTGGTCGCTCACGTTTTCTACTCGCGTTGCCGCGACGAAGTTGCAAGGGAGAGGCCGATGCCGCCACGTACGCGAACCGTCCCGCGAAAGATGCCGAAGCAGCAGCGCAGCAAGGAGACGGTCGACGTCATCCTCGCGGCGACCGCTCGCGTCCTCGTCAAAGAGGGGTTCGATCGCGCGAGCACCAATCGCATCGCCGACGCCGCCGGCGTCAGCATCGGCTCCTTGTATCAATATTTTCCGTCGAAGGAGGCGCTGGTGGCGGCGCTCGTCGAGCGCCACATCGAGACGATGTCGGAGCGGCTCGAGGCGGAGATGATCGCGCTCGTGCACGCGTCGCTCGCGGTGGCGGTGCGGCGCATGGTGACGCTGATGCTCGACGCGCACGCGATCGAGCCCGAGCTGCATCGCGTGCTCAACGAGCAGGTGCCGCGCGTCGGGCGGCTGCATCGCGTGCACGAGGTCGAGGCGCGCATGCAGAAGCTGGCGCGCGTGTACTTCGAGGCGCGGCGCGGCGAGCTGCGGCCGGGGCTCGCGCTCGACACGGCGGCGTTCGTGGTGGTGCAGACCATCGAGGCGCTCACGCACGGCGCGATGACCCACCAGGAGTCGGCCCCGGCGGGCGACGTGCTCGTCGAGGAGGTGACGACGCTGGTGCTGCGCTATCTTTTGCCATGAAAGAGATCCTGGTGTGCGTGCTCGTCGTCGCCGGCTGCCGCGCGCACGCGGAGTCGCTGCCCGTCGAGCCGCCGCCGCCGGCGCCGCCGGCCGAGGTGGCGCGCGCGGTGAAGCTGGTGCGCGTGGCGACGGGGCTGCAGAAGCCGGTGGGGCTGGTGTTTGCGCCGGGCGATCGCGAGCGGCGGCTGTTCGTCGTCGAGAAGACCGGGTACGTGCGCGTCTTGCGCGACGGCAAGATCGACGCGCTGCCGTTTCTCGACGTGCACGATCGCGTCTCGGGCGCGACGGAGCAGGGCCTGCTCGGGCTGGCGTTTCATCCGCATTGGGCCGACAACGGCCGCTTCTACGTCAACTACACCGACCGCAAGGGCGACACGCGCGTGGTCGAATTCGATCGCGCGTACCGGCAGCGCGAGATCCTGTTCGTGAAGCAGCCGTTCAACAATCACAACGGCGGCGATCTGGTGTTCGGCCCCGACGGCAAGCTCTACGTCGGGCTCGGCGACGGCGGCTGGGCGAACGATCCGTTCGGCCATGGGCAGGATCCGAAGGCGCGGCTCGCCAAGATGCTGCGCATCGACGTCGACGCGCCGGGCACGCCCGAGCCGCAGATCGTGGCCGTCGGGCTGCGCAATCCCTGGCGCTACGCGTTCGATCGCAAGACGCACGATCTCTACATCGCCGACGTCGGGCAGGATCGCTGGGAGGAGATCGACGTGGTGCCGGCCGGGACGCTCGACGGGCGCAACTTCGGTTGGAAGATCATGGAGGGGCTGCACTGCCGCAGCGGCAAGACGTGCAAGCGGCAGGGGCTGACCTTGCCCGCCGTCGAGTACAACCACAAGGCGGGCTGCTCGGTGACGGGCGGGTTCGTCTATCGCGGTGCGCTGCTGCCGGCGCTCGACGGCGCCTACTTCTACGCCGACTACTGCACCGCGCTGGTGCGCAGCTTCCGCTGGAAGGATGGGCGCGTCAGCGACGCGTGGGATTGGCGCGCGACCCTCGATCCGGAGATGCAGCTCGCCAACATCTCGACCTTCGGCGAGGACGCCGACGGCGAGCTGTATATCGTGTCGCTCGACGGGGTGATCTGGAAGCTGGCGCCGCGCTGACTACTCTTCTTTTTGCTCGCGCGCGCGGCGCATGAGGACGAGCGTCCAGATGGCGAGCGCGGCGAGCAGCGCGGAGAGGGCGAGCGCGATGGGCAGCTTGTAGCGCTCGCTGAGCGGCGGCTTCGTCGCCGGGGACTCGAGGTGGCCGAAGGTCGGGTTGGCGGTGATGGTGCCGAAGGTGGCGGCGAGCGTCGGCTCGGCGCCGGAGCGCGCGAGCACGGCGGCGAGATCGTAGGTGGGCGGCGGCACGTCGCCGCCGACGTAGAGCGTGTAGTTGCCGGCGCTCGCCGCGCGGAAGACGAGCTCCTCGGCGACGTAGGCGGGGCTGACGCCGCGGAGCGCGAGCGGCTGATCGTCGCCGTTGAAGACGGTGAGGCGGAAGTAACGCTTGCGCGAGCGCTCGGCGGAGATCCTGGTGTTCTCCTCGGCCAGCTTGCCCTCGTCGGCGGGCGCGACGCGATAGAGCAGCGTGGCAGCGACGGGGGCCCAGTAGGTCTGGTGGTTGGCCGCGGCGAGCAGCGCCGAGCGCTCGAAGGCGGCGTCGAGGATGTCGAGGCCGAGCTCGGCGATGGGAACGCCGGGGGCGCCGAGGTCGACGATCCACTCGCTGGTCTTGGCCTGGCCCGGCTCGGGCACCGGCTGCGGCTTGATCGACGGCAAAAGGCGCAAGGGGACGTGCGACTCGGGCGGCACGAACGCGGCGGCGGCGCTGGTGATACGCACCGGTGGGCCCGACGGCGACGGCAGGAGCGTGATGCGGAGGTAGCGCGAATCGGAGGTCGGGTAGCGCAGCGTCGTCTGCGTGGCGACGCTGCCCCCGGCGGTGACGCGGAAGATGTAGGCGCCGGCGGTGAGCTCGGCCCACGAGGACTCGTCATTCGAGGACTCGACGAGCGTCTTGCGGAACCAGTCGCCGTCGGCGGCGACGCCGAGCCGCACCTCGGAGTGCTTGAGGCCGGGCTTGCCGAAGTCGAGGACGGCGCGCGCCGAGCCGTCGGGGAGCAGCACCGGATCGACGACGGTGACGGCGCGATCTTCGGCCTTCTGCGGCGCGGGGACGCGGCGCAAGAGCCAGGCGACCTCGTTGCCGTCGGGGCCGGCGATGCGCAGGTCGGCGAGGTCGTCGGCGTGCGCGTGGCGCCAGAGATCGGGATCGACCTCGACGTGATAGAGGCCGGGTGCGCTCACGTTCTCGACGCTGCGCTCGAACTCGAGCTTGGCGGTGTCGAAGGCCGAGGCGCGCGCGGCACAGAACGTGACGAACAGGAGGATCGCGGCTTTGTCGACGTTGCCGTCGCGCAGGAGCGCGACCAGACGGCGGCCGAAGCGGGCGTAGAGGAACGACGCGCCGAGCAGCAGCGCGCCGACGGCGAGCAGGACCATCATTTGGAACACGCGCGGGAGGTTCCAGATGTCATAGAGGGCGAGCTTGCCCAAAGTCGCGGCGAAGAGCGAGAGGCCGAGGTAGCGGTGCACGCGCTCGCGGGCGGAAAAGCCGATGGCCACGAGGAGCGCGGCGTAGACGGCCCACGAGAGGGTCGTGGTCATGCGCAGCGTGTTCTCGGCGTGGCCGAGCGCTTGCGCGTATTGCAGGACGAAGGCCTGGAACTCGTCGCGATCGAGGCCGGGCGGCGGCGCCGGCGTGGTGACGACGGCGGCGTGCAGCTCGGTGACGACGAGCGTGAGGACGCAGAGGTGCGCGACGACGAGGAAGCCGCCGCCGACGACCGTGAAGAGCGCGGACGGGCGCGAGCCGCTTTTGCGGCGGACGGCGGCGCGCGCAGAGACGAAGAGGGCGGCGGCGACGCCGGCGAGGGCGAAGGCGCGCTCGTTGACGAGGAGCGGCAGGCGCAGGCGGCCGCGCGCGCCCATGGTGTCGAAGAAGAGCTCGCGTGATGTTTCGGCGAGCGGCAGGTCGGTGGCGACGAGGTGGCAGCCGGCGACGACGAAGAGCGCGGCGGCGCCGGCGAGCCAGGCGCGATCGTCCTCGGCGGCGGCGAGCACGGCGACGACGGCGGCCATCGCCGCCCAGACGAGCGTGAGCGTGGCGCCGGAGAAGCAGAAGGCGACGCTGCCGGCGAAGAGCGCGAGCGCCTGGCCGAACAGCACGGTGGCGCCGGCGCGGCCGCGGCGGAGGAGCGTGGCGCCGAAGGCGAGATCGACGGCGCCGACGGCGGCGAGGAGCGCGGCGCGCAGGAGCCATTCGTCGTCGGCGGTCTGCAGCTCGGCGAGGAGCGCGAAGAAGAGCCCGGCGGCGGAGAAGACGGCGAGGCGAAGGGCCGAGGCGGGGGCGCCGCGGCGGAGGATGTCCCAGGCGATCGAGCCGAGGTAGACGGCGGACCAGACGGCGAAGATGCCGATCAGACGATGCTCGGGGTGCGCGACCGAGACGGCGACGGCGCCGAGGCCGAGCGCGGTGAGCGCGACGGCGATGGTCGCGACCACGGGGCGCGCGGCGGCGATGGCGAGGAGCGCCAGCGCGAGCGAGAGCACGGCGAGCGTGGCGCCGAAGAGGCGCGGGTGCGCGTCGTTCAAGAGCACGCCGGCGGCGACACCGACGGCGACGACGACGGCCGTCGTGGACCAGAGCATGAGCGGCGTCGGCGTGCGATTGGCGGCGAATTGATCCTGCAAGAAGGCGCGCGCGTAGATGGCGCCCCACAGGGCGAGCAGCGCCATGACGCCGACGACGTCGGGGTGGGCGGCGCCGTGTACGGTGGCGACGAGGACGACGAACGAGGCGCCGAGCGGCAACAGGAGCAGCTCGCGGCGGTTCTCGCGGCCGAAGAGCAGCGACGAGGCGACGGCGAGCGCGGCGAGGACGGCGCCGAGGACGACGGGGCGATCGTAGAGCAGCGCGGCGAAGCCGGCGTGGGCGGCGAGCGCGGCGGCGCAGAGGATGGCGAGTGGCCACAGGCGCGCGAGCGCGCGGCGGCGGGCGGCGGCGTAGACGGCGACCCACTCGGCGAAGAAGGCGGCGACGGCGACGAGCGGGGCGGCGCGGTGGGCGAGGGTGTAGTAGGCGCCGGTGAGCGATTCGATGGGCGCGTCGACGGTCGGGCTGGTCGGCGGCGGGGAGACGTCGAAGAACTTGCCGTACCAGCCGGCGAAGAGGACGGGCGGGCCGATGATGGCGAGCCACGTCGCCCAGCGGAACTGCATGCGCAAGGAGGCGTAGAAGGCGGCGCCGGTGAGGACGAAGAGGTAGGCGAAGAGGGCGGCGGGGCGATCTTCGCCGGTGGAGAGCAGCACCGGCGCGACCAGCCCGGCGACGAGCGAGAGCACGAGGATGGGCTCGCCACGGTGGCGGATGGCGAGGGCGCCGCCGAGGAGCGTGACCACGGCGACGGCGGCGAAGGCGGCCGACGCGGGGACCAGGTGGTAGAAGGCGCAGGCGGCGTAGGCGGTGAAGTAGAGTAGGGCCAGGCCGACGCCGGTGAGGACCTGCACGTAGATGGCGCGGGTGCGCGGTCGGGTGGCTTCGGCGAAGGCGAGCGTGGCGGCGCCGGCGAGGGCGCCGAGGGCGACGCGGCCGAGCGGGCCGATCCAGTTGTTGTCGACGGCGTATTTGAAGAACCAGGCGACGCCGAGGAGGAGGACGGCGGCGCCGATGCGGGTGAACCAGACGAGGGCGATCTTCTCTTCGAGGGACGACGAGGCGGCGGCGGCGGGCGGAGGCGCCTCGCTCGTCGCGGGCGCGGGCGGTGGCGGCTCGGCGGCGACGGGGGGCGGCTCGGCGGCGATGGGTGGTGGCTCGGCGGCGACGGGGGGCCCGGCGGCGGCGGGTGGTGGCTCGGCGGCGGCGGGTGGTGGCTCGACGATCGGCGCTGCGGCGGGCGGTGCTTCGACGGGCGGCGCGACGACGACGGGCGGCGCGACGACGACGGGCGCCGGCATCGCGACCGGCGGCGGCGGAATGCCGGCGGCCTGGCGGCGCAGCTCGGTGACCTCGATGCGCAACAGCTCCAGCTCGCGCCGCGCCCGCCGCGCCGACACGAGCGCCACGATCGGCGCCACCATCGAGACGCCGACCCACGCGAGCACCAACAGTCCGACGCCGACGATCGCGGCCGCGTCCCCCATCCGCCGTCGAGTTTACACGACAGCTCAGCCGTCGGCGAACCCGGGCGCCAACACCGCCGCCAGCCGCCGCGGCTCGCGCACGCGCTGACCTTGCATCCACTCGTTGGCCGCGGTCACCAGCGCATAGCCGTCGCCGCCGCCGACGAGGTGCCCGAGCCGCAGCCGTGTCACCGTCGCGTACAGCGCCATGCCCGCCGTGTCGAACTCGCGCGCCGCCAGCTCGCACAGCGACGCCGCGCCCGCCGGGTTGCCGTCGAGCGCCGCCGCCCCCGCGCGCACCAGCGTCGCCAGCGGCGTCGCCCACGGCATGCGCGCCCGCTCGATCCGGCGCGCGTCGGCGAGCGCCGCGTGCAGGCGCGCGCCGTCGACGCCGCCGCCGGTGCGCGCCGCCGCCAGCTGGGTGCGCGCGCGCAGATGCAGCGCCTCGAGGCGGATGAACTGCACCTGCAACAAGAGCGACTTTTGCAGCGCCGGCCAGCGCTCGCCCACGATCTCGGCCGCCGCCGCCGCGTCGCCGCGATAGAGATCGGCCTCGGCCTGCGCGAACAGCTGGTAGTAGTGCTGCGCGTGGAAGCCGTGGTGCGACCACTTCTCGACGGCTTCCCGGGCCTCGCGCTCCGCCGACGCCGGATCGTCGGCCACGAGCGCGATCACGTGCGCCACGCGCGCGCGCAGATTGGTGACGCCGTAGCGATCGCCGCGCGCCGCCGCCTCCAGCACGCGCGACGGCATCAGCCGCCCCAGCTCGTCGAGCTCGCCGAGGTAGTAGCGCGTCCACAGCGAAAACAGATCGACCGAGTCGAGCTCCCAGGCGCAGCCGTTGCAGCGCTCGCGGAAGATCGTCTCCGCCTCGGAGAACCACGGCCGCGCGTCGCGCCAGCGCCCCGAGAGGAACGCCGAGAAGCCGGCGGCCAGGCGCGACCAGCCGACCGCGTGCGGATGATCGAGCCGCTCGGAGAGCGCGCGCCCGATCTCGAGCAGCTTGGCCGCGCGCGCCTGCCCCGGCCCGCCCGCCGTCGCCACGTAGGCCGCTTCCATGGTCAGCGCGCGCGCGATGCGATAGGGCTCGCCGGCGTCGAGCGCCAGGATCAGGTTGCGCGTCTGGAAGTCGGCGCCGCGGATGGTGTCGACGGTGCCGAGCGCGACCGCCACCGACCAGGTGGCGTCGATGCGCGCCAGCGCGCGCGGCTCGAGCACCGCGGCGTCGCGCTCGACGTAGCCGAGCCCGCGCAGGCGCAGCCGCGCGCGCGTCATCATCAGCGACGTCAGCGCCCGCGTCGGCGACGGCGACGGCATCTTGAGCTCGAGCCCGTCGAGCACGCTCTTGATGGCGTCGAGCCCTTCGTCGATGTGGCCCGAGCGCAGGAACTGATCGGCCGCGCGCAGCTGCAGCTCCGAGGCCTCCGCCTCCGCCGCGCCGCGCTTGGCCTCGAGGAACGCCGCCGCCGCATCCGGCCCGCGCCCGGCCGCCGCCAGCGCCTCGGCGAGCTTGATGCGCAGGGAGCGCCCCTCGGCACCCTCGGGCTCGCGCAGCCCGAGCGAGCGGCGATAGAGCTCGGCCGCGCGATCGAACGCCAGCGCCTGCGAGGCGCGCGCCGCCGCGATCGCCGCGTAGCGCGCCGCCTTGTCGGCGTGGCCGGCGCCTTCCCAGTGTGCCGACGCCGCTTCGGGATCGAACTGCCCCGACCACTCGAGCGCGCGCGCCAGCCGATCGTGCAGCGCGCGCCGCTCGTCGTCGCCGAGGTGGGCGACGAGCGCCTCGCGCACGCGATCGTGATAGGGCTCGATGGTGTCGCGCCGCTTGCCGCCCGAGGTGCGCACCAGGCGCCCCGCGCGCAGCGCCGCCACTTCGGCGCCGAAGCGCTGGAAGTCGTCGATGTCGGCGGCGCGCTCGGCCGTCTCCAGCCACAGCGGCGAGCCGGCGGTGGCGGCGAGCGCGACGATGCGCCGCTGCGTCTCCGGCAGCTGCGACAGCCGCGCCCACAGCGCGTCGTCGAGCCGCAGCTTGGGCCGGTCGGCCGCGGTCAGCGCGTGGCGCACCATCTCGTCGATGAACAGCGGATGGCCGCCCGCTTCGCTGGCGATGGCCTCGGGGCTCACCGCCATCTGCGCGTCGGCGGCGAGCAGGCTGACCAGCTCGCGCGCCTCGGCCGGCGGCAGCCCACCGACGGGCAAGGGGCGCACGTCGTCGCCGAGATCGCGCGCCAGCGCGTCGAGGTCGAGGCCGCCGTCGGTGCGCACGATGGCGACGCACAAGATGGCCGGCGCGTCGGGCGGCCGCATGATCTCGGCGAGCAGCGCCAGCGAGTCGGCGTCGGCCCACTGCAGATCGTCGATGACCACGACGAGCGGACGGCGGTCGGCGAGCCGCCCGAAGAGCTCGCGCACCGCCGCGAACACGCGCGCGCGCAGCTGCAGCGGATCGCGCACCTCCGTCGACGGCTTGGGCGAGCGCGCCACCGCCTCGACGCGCAGGAGCACCGGGAAGGCCGTGGCGAGCAGCGCCGTCTGCGACGGCAACAGCGCCGCCGCCTCGGCGCGATCGATGCGCACCATGTAGTTGGTGAGCGCGTCGATGACGCCGTCGAGCGCCTTGTAGGGCACGCTCTCGCGCTCGTAGCAGCGGCCCGCCAGCACGACCGCGCCGCGCCGCGCCGCCTCGTCGGCGAAGCGGCGCACCAGCGACGACTTGCCCACGCCCGACTCGCCGCGCACGACGACCGCGACCGAGCGCCCTTGCCGTGTCGCGGCGAAGGCGTCGTCGAGCGCGCCGAGCTCGCGCCCGCGGCCGACGAACGGCGGCGCCACCGCCGTCGGCTGCGAGGTCGACGCCGCGCGCGGCGCCGGCACCGGCCCCACGCGCAGCGCCGCGGTCACCTCGTCGACGCCGGCGCGCTTGTTCGGATCCACCGTCAGAAGGCGCAGGCAGAGCGACTCCAGATCCGCCGGCACGTCGGGCGCGAGCGCGTGCGGCGGCTTCGGCAGCTCCGACTGCTTGCGCATCAAGACTTCGAGCGGCGAGCCGGCGAACGGCAGCTCACCGGTGAGCGCCTCGTAGAGCACGACGCCGACGGCGTACCAATCGGCCGCCGGCGTCACCGGCTTCGACTGCGCCTGCTCGGGCGCCATGTACGTGGCGGTCCCGACGACCTGATCGCTCGAGGTGCGCGCCACGCCCTCGCGCGCCGCGTCGGTGACGAGGCCGAGATCGAGCAGCACCACGCGCCCCTCGCGCGTGACGCGCACGTTCGACGGCTTGATGTCGCGATGCACCTTGTGCGCGCGATGGAGCGCGTCGAGCCCTTCGGCGAGCTGGCCGAGCGCGGCGCGCAGGCGCGCGTCGTCGCGCCGTCCGTTCGGCCGCGCGTGGGAGAGCAAGTCGTCGCCGTCGACGAGCTCCATGGTGAAGAACCACTGCCCGTCGTGATGGATGAGCTCGCCGAGCGACACCAGGTTGTCGTGGTGCAGATCGGCGAGCGCGCGGAACTCGTTCTTGAAGCGCATCAGCTCGACGCCGCCGAGCGTGCGCAGCGTCTTGAGCGCCATGCGCGCCTTGCGCTCGCGATCGAACACGTCGTAGACCACGCCCATGCCGCCGGCGCCCAGCCGCGCGAGCACCTGGAAGCGCGCCGTACCCCCAAACTCGGCGGCGAGCGCTGTCACGAGAGCAAAAGGTACACCGCTCCGGCGGTGGTGTCAGCCTGGCAGTGCCGACGTCACGACCGTTTGCCAAGATGTCGCGGGACCGGCTCGAATCGCCGATTGGCGCTGGTTTACCGCACGGCACGGCGGTTGCTGTAGGAGCCGCCATGCAGCTTCGAATCGCCGCGGTCGCGGCCGTCGCCCTGGCCGCGCAGACCGCGGCCGCCGCGCAGCCGGCCGAGCCGCCACCGCCGCCCGGCGCCGAGGCGTTCCTCGGCTGCCAGAAATATCCACCGGAAAAGAGGTTCAAATGGAGCGTGCGCGGAGAGGTCGGCGTCTCGGAATTGGCGGCGTCGCTCGGACAGATCTCGTGCAAGCCGATCCTGGTCAACTCGGCCATCGCGCAGCGCGGCGGCAAGGTGATGATCGACGTGCCCGACCTCATCACTGCCGGCGACGTCTATCGCCTCTTCTATCGCGCGCTCGAGTCGATGGGCCTCACCGTCGATGCGGTGGGCGGAACGATCCAGATCGTCGACAGCGGTCGCGCCAAGGAGATCGCGACCCCCGAGCTCGACGGCGGGGCGGCGGACGGCAGGGCCGACGATCGGTACGTGGTGCGGCTCATCCACCCCAAGCACGCCGCGCCGCAAGAGCTGGCCGAGCTGCTCACCAAGCTCAAGAGCAAGGACGGCGACGTCAGCGTCTTCGGCGCCAGCGCGCTCGTGGTCATCGATCGCGCGACCAACGCACGGCGCATGGCGGAGCTGGTCGGCGCGCTCGACGTCGGCGAAGCGGGCGCGCGCATCTTCACGCTGCAGACACACGGACAGACGCCGACCGACCTGGCGTCGTCGCTGGAGAAGATCTTGAGCGCCGCGGTGCACCGGCCGACGGCGGCGCCCGATGCCAAAGGCGGCGCGCCCAAGGGCACCGTCGCCGTCGTCGACAACGACGTGCGTGCCATCGTGCCGCTCGACGCCGCGCACATGGTCGCGGTCATCGGCAGCGACGAAGGCTTTGGGCGCGTGCAGGCGATCGCGGCGCGCATCGATCCGCCCGCCGACGACGGCGCCGCGTCGCAGGGCCACGTCATCTACCTGGCCAACACCAACGCCGAGGACGTCGCGGCCACGCTGCAGGCGGTCGGGCTGAGCGCGCGCAGCGCCGCGGGCTCGGGCTCGAGCGCCGGCGGCGCTTCCGGCGCGGCCTCGGCGCCGCGCATGTCGGTGTCTGCGCCGGGCGGCGGCACCTTGCCGCTCACCGGCGACGTGCGCATCGGCGCCGACAAGACGTCGAACTCGCTCGTCGTGTTCGCCAACGCCTCCGACTTCTCGACCGTGAAGGACCTGGTGCAGAAGCTCGACGTGCCGCGCCGCCAGGTCTACGTCGAGACCGTGATCCTCGATCTCACCGTCGACAAGGCGCGCACCATCGGCGTCTCGTGGCACCAGACCTCGACGAACGGCGACAACAGCGTCAACACCTTCGTCGGCAACCAGTCGTCGACGCTGGTGAGCTGGAGCCCGACCAGCCTCGCCGCGGCGGCGGCCGGCGGCGGCGTCGGCGGCGGTCTGTTCGCGGGCGTGCTCGGCAAGTCGTTCACGCTGTTCGGGCAGAGCATCCCGAGCTTCGGCGTGGCGCTGCAAGCGCTCGAGCACACCAAGGACGTCAACATCATCTCGCGCCCGCACCTCATGACCATGGACAACACCAAGGCCACCATCTCCGTCGGGCAGCAGATCGTCTATCAGACCGGGTCGCTCGGCGCGCTCACCTCCGGCTCGACGGCGTCGCTGCTCACCAACTACGCGCGGCAGCCGGTGGCGCTGTCGATCGAGCTGACGCCGCACCTCAACGAGTCGGACTCGATCCGCCTCGAGATCAACGGCAACATCGAGGATCTCGCCGACGGCTCGACCTCGCCCGGCGGGCCGACGACCAATCAGCGCAAGATCCAGACGGCCGTGGTGGTGCACGACGGCGAGACCATCGTGCTCGGCGGCCTCACCAAGGAGACCGACACGCAGCAGATCGACAAGATCCCGGGCCTCGGCGACATCCCGCTCATCGGCCGGCTGTTCCAGACGCGCAACAAGGAGCGGGTCAAGCAGGAGCTCCTCATCATCATGACGCCGTACATCATCCGCTCGCACGACGACGTGCGCCGCATCGCCGAGCAGCGCGAGAACGAGCGGCGCGAGTTCCTCGAGCGCTACAGCGCGTTCGCCGACGAGGGGCAGTTCGACGCGCACGTCGACTACAAGCGCAAGCGCGGGCTCCTCGAGGAGGTGAACCAGACGGCGATCGCCGCCGAGCGCGAGGGCGTGGCGCTGCGCGCGGCCGAGGCGGCGCTCAAGCCAGCGCGGGTCGATGGGCCCATTTCGTTCGCTCCGGCGAACTGATATGCTGGTCGGAGCGACTGACGGAGGTCACCTCATGCGCAGCCTCATCGCCTTGGGCCTCGTTTGTGGAATGACCGCGCCTGCGTGGGCGCGCCCCGACGGCAACAACGACCGGCCGCCGCCGCCGAGCATGATGCGTCAGGAAGTGCAGATGCGCATGCCCGTCGACGGCCGCGGCGACACCGCGTCGATGATGCGGGAGGCGCGTCCCGAGCCGTGGCAGCGACCCAGCCAAGAGGCGCGGCCGCAGCAGGCGGAGCGTCCGACGCAGCAGCGCATGAACCTGCCGCTCAAGAGCGACGTCGCGCAGAAGGCGCACCCCGGCGACGCGCGCGACATGCAGCCGAAGCCGCAGGCGCTCGACGCGCGCATGCAGAATCAGAAGCCGGCCGACGACCGCATGGGCCGGCCCGAGCAGAAGCCGACGCTGCCGATCAAGATCGAAGTGTCGATGAAGCAGCACGGCGGCGAGGTCGCGCAGGAGGCGGCCTCGGGCGGCAGCACCGCCCAGCAAAAGAAGGCGAGCGCGCCGGCCACGGCCAAGATGACGCCGCACGATCGCGACATGCTCTGCCGCACCGCCGGCGTCTGCCTGCCGCAGAGCCACGCCACCGACGACTCCGAAGACAAGACCGAATAGCGAAAGCACGAATCACTTGCGCTGATCTACTGCGGCGCGCGTGGCCGAGTTGCCCTTGGGCGGACTCCTCGCTGCGCTGCTCCCAATACCGACGGGTATTGTGGCGCTGCTCGCTCTTCGTGCGCCCAAATCCAACTCGGCCTCGCGCACCTCGCGACGCTCAACGCAAGTGAATCGCGCTTTAGCCGTCCGCCAGCCCCTGCACCGCGCCGATCTCGACGCGCAGCTGCGCGCGCGCCCGGTGCAGGCGGCTCTTCAACGCCTGCACGCTCAGCCCCAGCTGCTCGGCCGCCTCGGGCGCGGTCAGCCCTTCGACGTCGCGCAAGAGCAGCACCTCGCGGTGATTCGGGTCGAGGCGCGCCAGCGCCGCGGCGAGGATCTGCTGCACCTGGCGCGTCGCCGCGTCGTCCTCCGCCGACGGGCGCGGATCGGGCAGCTGCGGCAAGAGGTCGGCGAGATCGGCGTCGGCGTGATCGTGCCGGCCGAGCAGGCGATGGCAGCGGTTGCGCACGATGGTGAACAGCCACGTCGTGATCGCCGCGGCGCGACGGAAGCTGCCGATCGCGCGCGCCGCCGCCCACAGCGTCTCCTGCACGGCGTCTTCGGCGTCTTCCGTCGAGCGGCAGTAGCGCAGCCCGTAGCGGAACACGGTGGCGCGGTGGCGGGTGAGCAGCGCCTCGAGCGCGAAGCGGTCGCCGCGCTGGGCGGCGTCGAGGAGGCGCTCGGCGGAAGCCATCATCCGCATTAGATACTGCTGCCGCGCAAAAGGGTTCGCGGACCCTTTTGCCGCGTGCGAGGCTCCAAGAGGGCGAATGGAGAGAACGATGCCCAACCGATTCACGCGCCTCATCCTCGTCTTCGACGCCGACAGCGGCCTGCTCAACCTGTGCCGCGACGCCTTCAAGAAGGCGGTGGGGCGCGAGGAGTGCGCGCTCTGCGAGATCACCTACGGCCCGCTCGGCCGGCGCCGCGCCTGGACGGCGTGCGCGGCGCGGCTCGGTGTCGCCGTCGAGGAGCTGCATCGCGACGAGCTGCCGGCGAGCTGGGGCATCGCCCGCGCGGCGCTGCCGTGCGTGCTCGCGAGCGCCGGCGAGGCGACGCCGGTGGTGCTGCTCGGGCGCGACGAGCTCGCCGCCTGTGGCGGTCGCGTGGAGGAGCTCGACCGGCGACTGCGCGCGGCGCTCGACGGCGGCGGCGCGACGGGCGCGCGGCGGCCATGACGGTGCAACCGCGGCGCGCGCTCGGCGCGTTCGTGGCGCTGGCGCGCAACCCCGACGACACGGCGCAGGTGTTCACGCTCATCGAGGCGCTGTCGGGCGTGCGCACGCCGGCGTGGATCGCCCGGCGCCTCCGCGCGAGCGTGGATGGCGCGCGGCTCCTCGACGAGCGGCCCGACATCGTGGCCGAGCTCGCCGATCGCGCGGCGCTGCGGCGCCTGCCCGCCGGCAGCCTGGGCCGCGCCTATCTCGGCTTCGTCGAGGGCGAAGGCATCAGCGCCGACGGGCTGCGCGCCGCCAGCACCAACGGCGAGCGCCACGCCGCCGGCGCGCCCGACGTGGAGTTCGTGCGCCGCCGCATGCGTGACGTGCACGATCTGTGGCACGCGGTCCTCGGCTATCGCGGCGATCTCGCCGGTGAGGCGGCGCTGCTCGCCTTCACCTTCGCGCAGACGTGCAACCCGGCGATCGGCGTGCTCGTGCTGCTCGGCCTGGCCAAGCTCGACACGCGGCAGGCGCGCGCCCTCATCGCCGGCGGGCTCGTGCGCGGGTGGCGCGCGGCGTGGCTGCCGGCCGAGCCGTGGGAGGAGCTGCTGCCGCTGCCGCTCGACGAGGTGCGCCGCCGCCTTCGCGTCGGTGCGCCGCCGCGCTACACGCCCATCCGCACGAGCGACCTTGAGGCGAGCCGGCAGTAGCAGTCGAGCGGCACCAGTGATCGCGGCGGGTCAGGGCAGCGCCGCGCGGCGCGCGTAGACCGACACGTGCATGCCGGCGCCACTGCCGAACGGCTGTTTGTTCCAGCCCGCCCAGCGCGCGTGGAGCGCCAGACCGGCCACGCGCGCCATGAGGTCGAGCTCGGGCACGTTCGCATAGCGCAGCTTGATCGGCACGATGTGCACGTGCTGATCCTGCGCGAAGAAGATCTGGTTCGCGTCGACGCGCTGGGTGATCGGATCGTGCCAGGAGGCCTCGGCGAAGACACCATCACCGTCGAGCCGACGGGCAAACCATCGCTGGTTCTGCTGGAACCGCGTCAGGTCGGGTACGAAGACTTCGAGGAGCAGCTTGCCGCCCGGGGCGAGCCGGGCGGCGCAACGCTCGAGACAGGCGATCTGCGCCTCTTGCGTGAGCAGCGCGAAGAACGTGTTGAACACCACGTAGATGAGGTCGAACTCGCCGTCGACGGCGACCTCGCCCATGTCACCGAGGACCGCGCGCACCTTGTCGCCGCCCGGCTTGGCGGCGAGCCGCTCCAGCATCTTCTGCGAGCAGTCGATCCCCGTGACCGCGATCCCGCGCCCGGCGAGCGGCACGGCCACCCGTCCGGTGCCGACCCCGAGCTCGAGCGCGCGGTTGCCCGGGGCTGCCAGCTCGGCGAGCAACTGCACCGTCGGCTCCGCGCTGCCGAGAAAGCGGTGCTGCTCGTCGTACCGATCGGCGATCTGGTCGCCGTAGCTCGAGTCCATCGGGCAACTGTACTCCCTCCCGAGCCTGCTATCCTTGTTCGCATGTGCGGCCGCGCCAGCCTGACCACGCCCGACTGGGAGACGATCCGCGCCATCCTCGAGGCCGCCCCCGACGACGAGGAGGCCGCGGCCTACGCCCCGCACTACAACGTCGCGCCGACGCAGCTGCACCCGATCCTGCGCGTCCTCGACGGCGCGCGCCGCCTGCAGCGCGGCAGCTGGGGCCTGCCGCCGATCGAGCATCGCCTGGTCATCAACGCGCGCTCCGACAACCTCGCCGGCACCATGTGGCGCGACGCCGTCGCCGCACGCCGCTGCGTCGTGCCCGTCGACGGCTTCTACGAGTGGCAGGAGAACCAACCGTATTGGTACCACCGCGAAGACGGCGGCCTGCTGCTGCTCGCCGGGCTGTGGGAGGACGCGCCGCCGGGCGAGCCCGCCGGCCGCGCGCGCTTCGTCGTCATCACCACCGCGGCCAACGCGCTCGTCGCCGCCGCGCACGATCGCATGCCCGCGATCCTGCCGCCCGCCTGCATCGGCGATTGGCTCGCGCGCCCGGCCGTCGAGCTGCTCGTGCCCGCCGCCGACGGCGTCCTCGTCGCCCGCCCGGTCTCGACGCGCGTGAACGCCACGGCCAACGACGACGCGCGCCTGATCGAAGAGGTCCGCCCGCGCACGCAGCTTTCGCTGTTCTAAGGTGCATGATAGGGTGCGCGCATGACGCGTGCATTTCTGTTGCTCACCCTCATGGCCGGGGGCTGCGGCCTCAACCTCAAGCTCGTCGACGCCAGCGTCAAGAAGCCGTCGAACGTGGCCGTCTACTTCAACGTCACCGATGCGCACCACGTCGGCGTTCCCAACCTGACGGCCGATCAGTTTCACGTCTATGAAGACGACAAGCTGGTCTCGCCCTTCGAGTCGAAGCAGACCATCTTGAACCCCGAGGTGGCGGCGGTGCAGTACACGCTGCTGCTCATGGACATGTCGGGCTCGGTGACCAACTCGGGCCAGGCGCCGGTGCTCGCCGACGCCGCGTCGGGCTTCTCCGAGCGCGTCGGCAAGACGCAGGAGGTCGCGGTCTACGCGTTCGACGGCGCCAAGGAGATTCATCAGATGGTCGGCTTCACCACCGGCGGCGGCTCGGTGCAGGGCGGCATCAACGCGCTCCGCAACTACAAGCCGCGCGATCCGTCGACCAACTTGAACGGCGCGGTGATCGACGCGCTGGCCGTCCTCTCCAAGCAGATGGAGCGCGCGCAGCAGCCGCTGCGCTTCGGCACGCTCGTCGTCTTCACCGACGGCACCGACCACGCGCACCGCGTCTCGCGCGAAGATCTCATGAAGGCGCTCGACGACGTCGGCGAGCAGATCAGCGTCTTCGTCATCGGCGTCGGCGCCGAGATCGATCCCGGCGAGCTGCGCGCGATCGGCCGCAACGGCACCGTCCTGTCGAAGGACCCGGCCGAGGTGAAGGCCGCCTTCGACAAGATCGCCGAGCAGGTCGAGGCCTATACGAAGTCGTTCTACCTGTTCAGCTACTGCTCACCGGCGCGCGCCGGCGATCATCAGGTGCGCGTCGAGGCCGACGTCAAGAAGCGCGGCAGCGGATCGCTCGAGTACAAGTTCAACGCCAACGGCTTCACGCCGAACTGCGACCCGAACACCAAGCCGTCGTTCGACGTGCACCACCCGAAGTTCAAAAAGCAGCCTGAGTCGTAGTCGGGCAGGGCAGATACACCGACGCCTGGCCGGTGAGCGCGACGTAGACGCGCAGGTAGCCCTGGTGCGTGTGCACGCCGGTGACCTCGATCTTCGAGACCTGCGAGCGCAGGCAGCCCTGGTTGTCGCCGAACGTCAGATCGCTCGACAGCTTCTTGCGCACCTCGGCGAGTCGATCGCCGATGTCGAGGTGCAGCGCCTCGCGCGCCTGATCGCGGATCGAGCTGCCGTCGAGCGCGGCCTTGAGGCGCAAGAGGAAGCTCTGCGTCTCGATGGTCGGCTCGAGGTCGGGCACGCGGATCTCGTTGTCCACCACCGTCGGGTGGCCGACCATGTAGAGATCGCCGTCGAGCGTGGTGTCGATGCCGAACTTGTGGATCGGCCCGTTGATGTGGAGCTTCAGGACGAGCTGATCCTTCGACGCGTAGACCTCGGGGTTCTCCATGTAGAGCTGCGGGAACTCCTTGGAGAAGTAGAGCTTGCCGTTGGTGAAGGTGAGCGCCATCGCCTTTTGCAGCTCTTCGTAGCGCGCGGCCACCGGCACCAGCACCGTGAAGGGCCCCGTCGGCAGCGACGCGACGTTGGCCAAGGGCGGCAGCATCGGCGGCTCGGAGGGGTAGGTGCAGGGCAGCGTCACCGACGGCGCGACGACGACGGCGAGGTCCTTCTCGATGCCGTCGGCGAGCACGGTCGGGGCCGCTTCGATGCCGAGCACCGTCAGCGTGGCGCAGCCGCGCGCGTCGCCGAGCGGCAGATCGATCGGCCGCGCGATGCGCGCGTGCGCCTCGGCGATCGTCGGGCGCACGTCGTAGCTGAAGTTGCGCACCTGCGAATCGATCTGCTCCTTGATGGCGTCGAGCGCGCCGCCGAGCGTCTGCGCGATCTTGAGGCGGCGATCGGTGGTGGTCACCGAGACCGTCGGTGCTTGCAGCTTCACCTTGTAGTCGCTGGAGATCACCGGCTCGGCGGCGATCTCGAGATCGATGGGCACGTCGAGCGTGGTGCCCAGCGCCTCGACGGTGGCGTCGACGTGGGCGCGCACGGTGATGCGCCCCTGCGCGAACGCGAGATCGGGCGGCTTGCGCGACCAGATGTAGCGATGATCGCTGCCGATGGCGTGGAAGGTGCCCGAGCCGTTCTTCGGGATCTGCGCGTCGAGCGCCGCCTTGAGCCCGGTCGAGGTGATGGTGGCGTGCACCACCACGCGCGACGGCGCCGGATCGGCGACGGCGAGCCCGGGGACGGCGGGGGGGCGCGGCGGGTAGACTGCCTGGGTGCCGCCGGCGCAACCGGCGGTCCCGACGACCAGGGCCACGCACAGGAGCGACGTCCTCATGACGCTGGATGGTAGCACGCGGATCGCGGTGGTGCCGGCGGCCGCGGCGCGGATGGCGAGAGCGCTGGCGACGGCGGCGATGTGCCTCCTCGTCGGAGGCTGCTGGAACGCCGTCGAGGTGCACTGCCCGCGCTGCACCATCGTCTCCGAGCGCGCGCCGTCGATGCCGCCGGTGCGTCCCGACACGCGCGCCATCGTCATCCTCGTGCACGGCGCCTTCGGCTTCGGCGAGGAGTGGCGCCCCGTCGTCGATGCGGTGCGCGCGCGGCCGCACACCGCGCTCGCGGCGTTCGCGTGGGGCGGCCCGTGGACGCGCAAGCCGTCGCTGGCGGCGGTGGCGTTGCGGCGCTTCCTGCAGCAGACGATCGATCAGGCGCCGCCGCGCGCCAGGGTGCTGGTGATCGCGCACTCGGCCGGCGGCGCGCTGGTGTCGTACGCGGGCGAGCATCTGCGCGCGCGGCCCGGCGTGCCCGTCGAGATCTTGAGCATCGCCGCGCCCGAGGGCATGAACCTGTCGCCCTACGCGCCCGAGCGCGAGGTCGACACGCCGCTCGGCTTCGCCGTCGGTGGCAAGCAGGAGCCGGAGGGGCCGATCGCGCCCGGCGTGGAATACATCGAGTACGCGACCGCCGATCCGCCGAAGCATCCGCCGCCGGCGCGCGCCGGTGTGCGCCGCGTCTACCTCGGCGCGCGCGTGGGGCACAACGAATCGGTGCGGCTGGCGGCGTTGCCGGTGATCGCCGCTCTGTAGCCGCGCCGGACACGAGCGCGACGGCGATGGCGCGGATGTCGTGGCGCGGCGGCGACGGGCGCGCGGAAGTGCGCGAGCTGCGCGTTGGCACGGACGCTGCTGAGGGAACGACGCATGTTGAAGCTCGCCGCCGCCTTGCCGCTCCTCGCCCTCGCCGGCTTCACGCAGCCCGGCTGCGACTTGAACGGCTGCCTCAACGGCGCAGACTGCTCCTCCGTGCCGGTGACGGGCCCCGACATGGCCAAGCCTCCGTTGTGCTCGAGCGGCTGCGGCGGCGGCTGCGGTTCAGGCGAGCAGTGCTTCGTGCCGGCCGGCGTGACCCAGCTCGGCGATTTCTGCGCGCACCCGTGCACCGACGATCGTGACTGTAACGGCGGTGCGCGCTGCGTCGTCTTGTTCGCGGCGCTGCTGCCGTCGGCGTGCATGGGCGGTCCGATGACGATTCCTTGTGCCCAACCGGGCGGCACCTGCGACACGCTCGCGCAGTGCCACGGCGCCAACAGCGCAGACGTTCCCTTCGCCGACTCCGGGCGCGGCATTTGCGGCTGGGAGCGCGTGCACTGCGCCAACGGCTGCAGCAACGGCGCCTGCAACTGACGAGCTAACGCCGCTTGGGCGGGTGGTACTGGAACACCGCCTCGAGCGGCACGCCGAACGCGTCGGCGATCTTGAACGCCACCTCCAGCGACGGGGCGTACTTGCCCTGCTCGATGGCGATGATGGTCTGGCGCGTGACGCCGACGCGCGCCGCCAGCTGCTCCTGCGTCATCTCGGCGTGATCGAAGCGCAGCCGGCGGATCTGGTTCTCGATGAGCCCGGCGCGCACGTCACGCATCCAGCCGGTAGCGCGCGACGATGAGCCCCTGGCGCAGGATCTCGGCGAGCGCCACCACCGCCAGGAGCCCGTTGACCACCCAGAACGCCGGGATGCCGACGGCGACCGCGCCGGCGGCGGTGATCGCGCCCGCCGACGCCACGTGGAAGGCGGCGGCGCTGGCCTTGAGCCCGATGAGCCGCTCGCGCTCGTCGGCGGCGAGGCGCGCCTCGTCGGGCTTCCACAGCGCGAGACCGATGTTGCACACCACGATGATGAGGACGAGCAGCGCGATCACGCCGATGAGCCGCGCGCCGAAGGGATGATCCGGTCCGGCGCGAAATACGGTCCAGAAGTAGTAGCCGTACGCGCCGAGATAGGTGAGCAGGGTGACCCAGGCCGTCTTCTCGCGGAATGCCATCTCATGTCTCCGATGTCTTAGTGACGCGACGAAATGTAATGTTTACATTACATCATGTCAAGTCGGAATGACCCCGGGAGTCGTCGTAAGATGCGCGCATGTCCTTTGCCGCCCGCCCCGCGACCCTCGCCGACGTCGACGACATCCTGACGATGATGGAGGACTTCAACGCCATCGAGGCCATCCCCTTCGATCGCGCCGCCTTCGCCCCGCGCGTGCGCAGCCTCGTCGGCGATCGCACGGTCGGCGGCCTCATCGTGTTCACGGTCGACGGCGCCGTCGCCGGGTACGCGGTGGTGACCTGGGGCTGGGATCTCGAGTTCGCCGGGCGCGACGCCTTCCTCACCGAGCTCTACGTCGTTGCCGCGCGGCGCGGGCAGGGCGTGGGGCGCGCCGGGCTCGCCGCCGCCGAGGCCTTCGCGCACGCCGGCGGAGCCAACGCGCTGCACCTCCTCGTTCGTCCCGAGAACGCGCCGGCCCGCCGGCTCTACGACGCGTCGGGCTGGAAGACGCAGCCGCGCCTGATCATGACGAAGCTACTCGGCTAGAACCGGCGCGTGCACGCGCGCCAGCAGCGGTTTCCAGCGCGCATCGTCGTGCAGCGCGACGAGGTCGTTGTCGTTCGTCAGGACGCCGGCGTCGTGCAGGCCGTAGTCGACGGCGGTGCCGAGCGCAGCGAAGGCGCGATCGACGTGGCCGGCGAGCGCGTGGCAACAGGCGGCGCCGTACGCGTGATCGGCCGAGCGCAGCTCGCGCGCGAGCGACTCGAAGAGCGGCGCCGAGCGGGTCCACTCCTTGGCGTCGTACGCGTCGAGCGCGGCGAAGACGCGCGGCAGGGCGGCGGCGCGTGCGGCCTCGTCCGCCGTCGGCGCGCGCCCGGCGGGCGGCGAGAAATGAATGGCGCCGACCTCGACGACGCCGTCGTAGGCGCCGTCGGCGCTCGGCTGCATCGTGATGCCGAGGGGGCGCGGCGCGCCGGCGCGGCCGGCGACGTTGGGGCCGCAGTCGTTCGAGCAGACCCACGCGCTGCCGCGGCCGTAGCGCGCGTCGAGCGTCGTGAGCGCCACGCCGCGCTCGACGAGGCATGCGGCCATGGGATGCAGGTTCGATGGGCCCGCGCTCTTGCGCGCGTGCACGTTGCCGCTGTAGAGGAGCCAGGTCGCCTTCGGTGCGCGCCCGATGGCGGCGACGACGTGCTCGGCCATCGCGCGATCGCGATCGCCGCCCTGGTGATCGTCGAACGCGACGAGATCGACGTCGGCGCCGGCGTGGCGGAGCGCGCGCACCGTCTCGAGGATGGCGACGTAGGCCTCGCTGCGGCGCCCGTCCTGCATCGCGCCCGCCCAGGATTCGCCGGCGAGGAGCGCGTGGCGATCGGCGGGCGTGCCGGCCGATCGCACGTAGGCGGCGAGCGCCGCGCCCCCGGCGACGGGAAGCTCGAGCCCGACGCGCGTCGGCCCCTTGTCCGCCGCGTGGCAGACGAGCGTGGCGAACGCGCGCGGGATCTCGACGGTGCCGTGGAGCTCGCCGACGTGGATGCGCGCGCCCGGGCGGAGGAGCGCGTCGGCGCCCGGCAGCGGCGGACAGTCGGCGGCGAAGGCGGCGGTGGCGGCGGAAAAGAGCGACACGGCGACGAATCCTCTTACGGCGCGACGGCGAGCCGCGACAGCCGCGACTGCGCGCCGAACTGCGTGCCGTCGAGGATCACGGTGCAGCTGCCCGCGTCGTCGGCGCGCACCACGGTGCGGCCCGACGTGGTGGCGGCGTCGCACAGCGCGAAGAATCCGTTCTGCTGCGACGGATCGGGCACCACGTGCAGCATGGTGTCGCAGTTGGTCGTGCAGCGCACCGGCCCGGCCAGCGGCGGCGCGGAGCCGGTGTCGTCGATCGCCCACTGGATGGCGCCGCCGGCCATGTTGTTGACGAACCACGCCAGGTGCGGCTTGCCGCCGACGCTCACCGCGTACAGCGACGCCAGCGGCTCGGAATAGGTTCCCACGTAGGTCGTGCGCGTCGGCGGCCCGGCCCACGGGTCGACCTCGGCCGCGGCGACGCTGTTGGCGCCGTCGAGCGCGAGCAGGTGCGCGGGCGCCGCCGGATCGCTCGACATGCTGTAGATGCCGAGGCTGAGCCCGAGGTCGGTGCAGCCGGTCTGCTGGATGCAGTAGGGCGCGCCGGGCGCCGCCGCGCCGCTGGCGTCGTAGATCTCGACCCAACGGATGCCGGCGCCGGAGATGCCGAAGTCGGGCCCCCAGGCCGCGGCGACGTACGGTGTCCCCGACGGGCTCTGCACGGTGAACGCGTCGAACGGCCCCCAGTTGTTGGCGCCGTTCGGGTTGGGCTTGGACCACTTGACGGTGTCGGTGGTGGGATCGACGACGTAGAGCCCGTCGAAGGTGGCGGCGCCGACGAGCCCGTTGCCGAACGCGGTCACCGCCATCGGCTGCGAGCCGATGAGGCCCTGGCCCGACAAGGTCGTGCACGGCTGCGCGCTGCCGTTGGCGAACGAGACGCGCGCGACGCGGCCGCCGCCCGATCCGGAATTCGTGAGATTTTCGACACCGACGAGGAGCGCCGGGCCGGGGCACGATGCGGTCTGGCCCATCGATAGATCGCTGCCGGGCGGCACGCCGGTCAGATCGGCGCCGGCGAGATCGGAGGGCACACCCATGTCGTCGTTGTCGCCGCCGTCACCGCCGACCGAATGGAACCCGCAGCCCGCGCAGACGAGCAGGAAGAGCACAGCCGTACGCACCAAAAGCAGTATACGCTGCCTTTCGTCATGTCCGTCTCGATGCTCGCGCTGGCGACGAAGATGATTGTGATTCTGGCAACCTCCGATCAGCACGGCCACGTGGCGGAGGAGGCGCGGCTCGGCCACTACTTCGCCGAGGAGCGCGCGCAGGCGCCCGGGCGCGTGCTGGCCGTCGACGGCGGCGACATCTTCCAGGGCACCCTGGTGTCGAACCTGCACGAAGGCGCGGCCATGATCCACGCGTTCAACGCGCTCGGCTACGCCGCCACCGCCGTCGGCAACCACGAGTTCGACTTCGGGCCGGCGGGGCCGCACACGACGCCGCAGTCGCCGGGCGAGGATCCGCGCGGGGCGCTCGAGGCGCGCATGCACGAGGCGCATTTCCCGCTGCTGTCGGCCAACATCGTCGAGGCGCGCAGCGGCAAGCCGTTCACGCGGCCGTGGACCATCGTGACCGTCGACGGCGTCAAGGTCAGCATCGTCGGCGGCACCGCCGAGGACACGCCGCGCACGACCAACTCGCGCAACCTCGTGGGCCTCAAGGTGCTGCCGCTCGCGCCCGCGGTCGGCGACGCCGCGCGCGCCGCGCGCAAGGCCGGCGCCACTGTCGTGATCGCGGTGGTGCACGCCGGCGGCAACTGCTCGCACAACGTCGACCACACCGATCGCGAGCCGGGCAACATCGAAGGCTGCGAGGTCGACGCCGAGAGCTTCCGCCTGGCGCACGCGCTCGCCGCGCGCACCGACGGCGGGCGCGTCGACGCCATCTTCGGCGGCCACACGCACCAGGGCGTCAACGTCGTCGTCGACGGCATTCCGATCCTGCAGGCCTACGACAACGTGCGCGCCTTCTCCAAGCTCGAGCTCGAGGTCGACGAGCACGGACGGCCGACGGGACACTTCGTGGCGCACGCGCCCGAGCGGGTGCGCGCCGATGCGCCGGCCGACGGCGCCGTGGCGGCGGCGGTGGCGCAGGATCTCGCCGAGGTCGAGAAGCTCAAGTCGCGCAAGGTCGGCGTCACGCTGCCGGCGGTGTTCCGCCGCGCGTATCGCGCCGAGTCGCCGCTCGGCAACCTCGTCGCCGACGAGATCCGCGAGGCCACGCACGCCGACGTCGGGCTCACCAACGGCGGCGGGCTGCGCGCCGATCTGCCGGCGGGCGAGCTGACCTACGGCGCGCTCTTCGAGGCGCTGCCCTTCGACAACCGGCTGGCGACGATGAAGCTGTCGGCCGCCGCGCTCAAGGCGCTGCTCGCGCGCAATTTCGCGCACGATAAGGGCATCCTCTCGGTGTCGGGGATCCACGCGCGCGCGCGTTGCGACGCCGGCAAGCTGTCGATCGAGCTCGCGCACCTCGACGGCAAGCCGATCGCCGACGACGCCACGCTCGTCATCGGCACCACCGACTTTCTGGCCAACGGCGGCGACGACTTCGGCCCGACGATCGCGGGCGCGCCGCCGAGCTTCCTCGAGTCGGAGCCGCTGCGCGACGTGGTCGCCGCGGCGCTCGGGCGCGGCGCGCTGCACGGCGCCAAGGAGCTGAAGTCGGAGACCTGGTTCGACCCGGCGCGTCGCCGCATCGACCTGCCGATGCCCAAGCCCGTGGTCTGCCGCAAGTAGCGCCCGGGTCGGGAAGGGCGCCGGGGACCCTCTCGTAGCAAGAGCGGGAGGGTCTAGCGATGGATCGATATGGGCGGTTTTCGCTCGGCGCGGCGCTCGCGCTCGGGCTGGTGGCAGCGACGGTGGTCGGCTCGCGCGCGCTGGTGCGCGTCAAGTCGGAGGATCAGACGATCGCGGTGACCGGATCGGCCAAGCGCAGCATCCGCAGCGATCTGGTGATCTGGACGGCCACGGTCTCGTACAAGGGCGACACCATGCAGACCGCGTACAAGGCGCTGGCCGCGGCGACGCCGAAGGTGGTGGCCTATCTGAAGAACAAGGGGATCAAGCCCAACGAGATCGTGGTCGACTCGATCGACACCAAGGCGATCCACGCGCACGACAAGGAAGGGCGCGAGCTCGAGGAGACGATCACCGGCTACACCATGTCGCAGGCGGTCGAGGTGCGCTCGGGCGACGTCGACAAGGTGACCGAGGTGTCGCGCGCGGCGACCGAGCTCATCAACCAGGGCATCATGATCGACTCGGGCGCGCCGGAGTATCACTACACGCGCCTCGGCGAGCTGAAGATCCAGATGCTGCACGAGGCGGCCAAGGACACGCGCGTCCGCGCGCAGCAGATCGCGGACGCGACGGGCGCCAAGCTCGGGCCGCTGCGCTCGGCGCGCATGGGCGTCATGCAGATCAACCCGGCCGATTCGACGGAGACCTCGTCGGAGGGGAACAACGACACCTCGTCGCTCGACAAAGACGTCATCGCGGTGGTCACCTCCAACTTCCAGCTCGAATGAGCGGCGCCGCCCGCATCAACGCGGCGGCGTCAGCATGAACGGGTAGCTCACCATCGAGGTCTGCGCCGACGACGGGAACTCCCAGCGGCGCACGGCCTCGGCGATGCACGCTTCGACATCGCGCTCGCGCAACGACGTCTCGGTCACCGCCGAGCCGAGCACGCGGCCGGTGTTGGCGATGGTGAACGAGGTGACCACGCGCCCTTCGAGCTCCGGCCTGGTGGCGAGGCCGCGCTCGTAGCAGTAGCGCACCTCGTTCTTGTGCTGCCGGATCACGCGGCGGATGATCTCCTTGTCGAGGCAGCCCTCGCCGGCGCTGCCGCAATGCACGTTGACGTTGCCGGGTACGACGTCGGGCGCCTTGGCGCGATGCTCGAGGTCGCCGAGCGGCGCCGATTTCGCGTAGGCCTTGGCGGCGTCGCGGCAGGCGGCGCCGCGGCAGAAGCCGATGCCGCCGATGGGGCCGACGCCGATGGTGTGGTCGCCGTCGCCGCCGCCGCCAGGGCCGTGGCCCATCTCGTCGAGACCGCCGGGGCTGTAGGCGTCGCCGACCATCGTGCCTTGCAGGCCGAGGAGCAGGTCGGGCGCGTCGTCGCCGAGCGCGCTGCCGCGGCCGAAGATCGAGCCGACGTGGGTGCCTTCGCTGGCGGCGAGCATGGGCAGGATGCCGGCGTTGCGCACCTGTCGCTGCGCTTCGGCGATCGCCTTTTCGCGCGAGACCGGGCCGGGCAGCGCGATCTTGCCGACGCGCGCCGTCGCCGTCGCTTTGCCGAGGCGGCCCGCCTGGCCGCGCGCCGCCTTGCCCGTCGCCGCGGTGTCGCTCGGCGGGCCGAGCATGGGCGGGGGTGGCGGCACCTCCGGCGGCACGATGCGGAACTGCGCGAAGGTCTTGCCGGCCATCGGGTCGAGCGCGAGCGACTCGGGCGACGGCGGGATCGCGTAGATCAAGAACAGGAACGCCGAGGCGACGAGCGCGACGCCGCCGAGGTAGACCTCGCGCGTCCAATCGATCGCCGGCGCCATCGGCTGGCGGCGCGGTGCGGGCACGTTGGCGACGAAGAACGTGGCGCCGCCCGCTTTGACGCACGCGCGTGCGCCGGCGGCGAGCTTGTGCGCGCGCGGATCGAGCGTCACGGTCGCGCCGTCGAGCGTGAGCGTCGCCGTCATGCCAGAGGCGACGCCGAGCACGAAGTCGCCGGCTTCGTCGACGCGCACGAGCGGATGACAGCGCGACGGCACGTCGTCGCCGGTGATGGCGAACGATGCGCGCGGATCGGGACCAATGGTATACGCGCGCGCCGGCGCGAACCTTCCCTGCGACAGCGTGCGCGCGATCGCCCAGGTACCGAACGCCAGACACGCAGCGACGACGACATCGACGGCGCGCCCGAGCGCCACGCCGCCATAGGCGCACAAGAACGCCACGCCGGCGACGGCGAGCGCGGCCGTGCCCGCGCCGGCGAGCCAGCGCCGTCGCACCTCGGCGCTGTCGGCGCCGTCGTCGCGCACGATGTGGGCGACGTCGACGATGGCGCCGTCGAACTGCGCCACGACCTCGATCGCTTCGGAGCCTTCGACTTCGATCGTGTCCATGCTCGAATCGACAACGGGCGGATCGCAAAAGTTCCGTGCGCGACATTTCGCGCGAGCCTGCGGTGAGCACGCGCGCGCGTGCGCGTGCGCGTACTACGCGTACTAGAAGCTCACGCGCTTGCGCACGACCGGGATCGTCTGCACCGATCCGTCCTTGCGCTTCACTGTGAGCGTGACGATGCTGCCTTCGGGCCCGCGGATCATCTGGATGGAGCCGACGAAGCCGAGCGGCTCGACGTCCTGGCCGTCGATCGCGAGGATGAGATCGCCGGCGACGAGGCCGGCGTCGCTGGCGCCGCCGCCGGGCGCGACGTTGACGACGAGCATCCCCTCGGGGCTGCCTCGCAGCGTGGCGGCGATGCCGACGAACTCGGTCGACGGATCTTCGCCGGCGGGCGTCTTGGCGAGATCGATGGTGAGCGGCCCCAGCGCGCCTTCTTTCGGCACGTCGAGCGCGCCGAGGATGCGCCCGTTGTGTCCCGCCGCCTGCACGTTGATCGACTGCCGCCCGGCGGGAACGCCCTCGATGGCGAATGCGCCGTCGGCGTCGCTCGTGGCGTCGGTGGAGATGCCGATCGGATCGTCGATGGCGTTGCCCTCGAACGCGACGATGGCGCCGGCGATGGGCGCGCCGCCCACGCGCTCGACGACGCGCCCGAAGATCCGGCTGCCGCGTGCGAGCTGGAAGTCGGCCTCGGCGCCGCCGTCGCCCACATCGACGCTGCGATCGAGCGCGCGCGAAAATCCACGCGCCGCCGCCGACACCATGTACGTGCCCGCAGGCAGCGGCAGCACGTAGCGACCGTCGGGCGCGACCACCGTCGCGCGCTCTTCGGGCCCACGCCCGAAGACGCCCTCGCGCGGCCAGGCGACGATGGTGAACGCGGTGATCGGCTTGCCCGCGCCGTCGGTGACGGTGCCGCGCAGCATCGTCGTCGTGGCGCCGAGCTTGAGCTCGACGTCGGCGGTGCCGGCCTTGACGCCGCGCACCATCACGCCGCCGCTTGCATGCGTAGTGGCGCGCAGGTCGTACGTCCCGTCGACGAGCCCGTCGAGCGTGAAGCGCCCGTCGATGCCGCTCAGCGTCTGCGCGCCAGCCGACTCCTCGCCGACGTCGCGCGGCGGCGGGAACGCCTCGACGAGCCCGCCGTCGACCGGCTGCCCGCGCGCGTCGACCACGTGGCCGCCGATGCGCTTGCGCTCCGGCTCGGCACCGGCGGCGAGATGCAGCACGAGCTGCCCGCTCGTCTGCGCCTGAAAGCTCACCCGCGCACGCGCGCTCGTGTAGCCGGTATGGCGCGCCTCGACGAGGCTCCACGGCTGTACGCTCAGCTGCGCGTGCCCCTTGGCGTCGGTGAGCGTCGGACTGGCGTCGGCCGGCCCGCGCCGCTCGTCGAAGCTGCGCACCTCCGCGCCCGCTACCGGCCTCGACTTGTCGTCGGTGACGAGCACCGTCAGATCGAGCGACGGCGTCAGGTAGATCGTGATGTCGTCGAGGCGCACGCCGGCACGCGCCCACAGCGTGATCGGCGAGTGGCCGAGCTCCGGCTCGAACGATGCGAACCCGCGCGCGCTCGCCGACGTCAGCTCGTAGGCGCCCGGCGCCGTCGCGCGTACCGAGAAGCGCCCGGCCGCGTCGGCCTCCGTCGACACCGCGGCGCCTTCGTGCAGGAACGTGAGCGACGCGCCCGCGATCGGCTTGCCGTCCTCCGTCGACAGGACGCGCCCGCCGAATTCGCCCGCGGCCACCGTCGCGTCGGCCCGCACCGTCGCCGTCGGCAGGCGCAGCGGTGGGGCAGGGCGCGCCTTGCCCGCCGCCGCCGCCGCCGAAGCGCCGCCGAGGTCCCCGTTCGTCTTTGCAGGAGCGTGCGCGCCGCCGGGCGCGCCATGTCGCAGGAAGAGCACGAGCGCGGCGACGATCGCGACGACCACGATCGCGATCGCCGCGCGCCGCATCTTACTGGTAGAGGAAGATCACTTCGACGCGGTTGTTGAGCGCGCGCCCCGCCGAGGTGCGGTTGTCGCTCACCGGCTCGTCGCTGCCGTTGCCGCTCACCACCATGCGCTTGGCTTCGACCCCGCGCCCGACGAGCGCCGAGTAGACCGCCGTCGCCTGCGCCTGCGAGCGCGCCAAGAGCGCATCCCGCCGCCCGCGGTTGTCGGTGAACCCGACCACGAGCGCGTTGTAGCTCGGATACTTCTTCATGATGCTCGCGATCTGATCGAGCTCGCCTTCGTGCCCCGGCTGGATCACCGTCGAGTTGCGCGCGAACAGCCCGCGGATCGGCACCGCCGCGCGCTGCACGTCGCCGCGCCGCTCGAGGCGCACCTGCGCGCCCGGGATGCCCGCCAGATCCTTGGCCAGCGCCTCGTTGCGCGCCTGCGACGCCGTCGACGACGCGGTCTGCTCGTAGGTCGGCTTGGCCGTCTGCGTGGCGCGGTTCGCCTGATCGCGCGCCGCGTCCGCGTTCTGCGACGCCATCTGGAAGTCCTTGGCGTCGAGCTGCGCCCGCGCGCGCGCCAGCGTGTCCGAGGCCGCCTGGTACTCGACCTTGGCGTACTCCTGCGCGTTGACCTGCTCGGCGCCCTTGAGCGCCAGCTCGGCGGCGGCGATTTTGTCGCGCGCCTGCCCCGCGGCCTCGCGCGTCGCCATCTCCTGCTTCATCTTCTCTTGCTGCATCGCCGCCTGCGACGACGTCTCCTTGAGCTTCTGCAGGAGCGCGATCTGCTCCTGGGTGGCGACGAGATCCTTGTTCACGCGGCTGTACTCGTCCTCGACGACGCGCAGATCGGCCTGCGCCTTGTCGGCGCGCGCCTTGGACTGGTCGTACTCGACGAGCGCCAGCGCCGTCTTGAGCTTGATCGAGCCCATGAGCGAATCGCGCCGCGACAGATCGAGATCGTTCGACTGCCACTCCTCGTTGGCTTTGCTGAACAGCCGCTCCGACTCGGCCACCAGATCCGGCGCCCGTCGCTGCGCCACCTGATAATTCGGCGACTGCTTGAGCTTCTCGAACGACTCGAGCTCGTTCGGCTTGGGCGGCGTGGCGCAGCCGCCGACGAGGAGCATCGCCAGCAATAGTCTCTTCGCGCTCATTTGGACGTCATCTCCAGCGCCTTCTTGGTCGACTGCGCATCGAGCAGCGCCTTTTTGGTCTTGTCGATCTTCGCGTGTGTGGCGCGCACCGCCGCTTCGCGATCGTTGGCGTACGCCGTCATCTTGGCCGCCGTGATCTTCTGGCGGATCAGCTCGGCCTGCGCGATGCAGCGATCGACCACCTCGCGCACCTTTTTGTACTCTTCCTTCGAATACTGCTGCCAGGCCTCGTCGAGCCACGACTTGAGCAGCGTGATCTCGTCGGTGACCAGGTGGCGGTCATCGAGCCGCTCGAGATCCGTCGCCGCCGCGCGCTGCGACTCGATCTGACGCTTCAGATCCTCCGCTTCCTGGCTCGCGAACGCATGCCCGGCGCACAGGAGGACCAGTGCCAGCACTCCATTGCGGATGGGTTTCATGATACGAGAGCATCCGTCGATGAGCGCTCCTCGTCAAGCCTTCGCCACCGCGGTCAGCGTCGGCCGCTTGCACATCGTGGCCATCGCCGCGCTCGGCTGCTTCACGTTCGGCTGGCTGTTCACGGGACACTACCCGTGGGCGGTGAGCATCTTGTGCGCGCTCGATTGGTTCCTCGTGAACCTGTTGAACCGCGTCGTCGACCTGAAGGAAGACATCGACAACGGCATCACCGGCACCGACTTCGTCGCGCGCCATCGCAGCCGGATCCTCTACGTCGGCTTTCTCCTGCTCGGCTTCTCGCTCGTCGCGGCGGTTCCGTTCGCGCCCTACGTGCTGCCCTTCCGCATCGCCTATCACCTGCTCGGCTTCGCCTACAACTGGCGCCTCTTTGGCGGGCGGCGCATCAAGCAGCTCTACTTCTGGAAGAACTGCGCGTCGGCAATGGGCTTCATGCTCACCGTCTTCTGCTATCCGCTCGCCTGGGCGCGCGGGCAGCTGTGGTACGGCATCGGCTGGTCGACGGTGCTGGCGACGGCCGCCTACTTCTTCCTGTTCGAGCTCTCCTACGAGGTCATCTACGATCTGCGCGACGCGCCCGGCGACGCGCGCGCCGACGTGCGCACCTATCCCGTCGTTCACGGCGAGCGCGCCGCCGCCAAGATCATCGACGGGCTGTGCATCGCGTCGCTCGTCATCCTCGCCGGCGCCTACGCCGCGCACGTGGTGCCGTGGCGCATCGCCATCCTCGGCGTCGGTCCGCTCTTACAGATCTTCCTCTATAAGCGCTTCATGAAGCGCGGCATCACCTCGCGCGACTGCATCAACGTCACCTGGCTCGGCGCCGCGCTGCTCCTCGCCTATCACGGCTGGGTGCTCGCCGGCCTGCCGGGGGTGATCTGATGCTCGGCCTCGAGCTGGCGTGCGCCGCCATCGTCGCCGTCTACGCGATCGCGCGCCGCGAGGCGATCCCGGCGCTCGTCTGCCTCGCCGTCGCCGGCTTCGTCGGCGAGGACTCGGTGATCCGCGCCTACGGCTTCTACTACTACAGCCCGCGCTGGCACCTGTTCCTCGATCGCGTGCCGCTCATGATCGTCGTGATCTGGCCGATCGTGATCCACTCGGCCTGGTCGCTGGCGCGCCGGCTGGCGCCGCGGGCGTCGGCGCCGCTCCTCGGCGCGCTCCTCGTGCTCGCCGACGCATCATTAATAGAGCCCATCGCGGTCCACGCTGGTCTGTGGACCTGGACCGAGCCGGGCCTGTTCACCGTGCCGCCCATCGGCATCATCGGTTGGGCCTACTTCGCCGGCGCCGCCATGGCCTGCCTCGAGCGCGAACGGCCGATCGCCGCCGTCGTGATTGCGCCGCTCGTCACCCACGCGCTGCTCGTCGCCTCGTGGTGGACGGCGTTCAAGTGGGTGTCGCGCGCGCTGCCGGCGGCGCCGTTCGTGGTCGCCGCCTGGCTCGTCCTCGGCGCCCTTGCCGTCGCTGCCGTGCGGGCCCGCCCCGGCCGCACGAATTCCGGAATTCGGAAGGAGCTGCTACTTCGTGGACCCGGAGCCGCCTTCTTTTTCGTCTTACTTAGTCTGTATGGCCGAAACTCACCAGCTCTGTGCGCCTGGTCGCTCGCCTTCGTCCCGCCCTACCTTGCGCTTTTGCTCGGGTAATCGTCGCCAAGGTAGAATAAAATCGTGCGCCGCCCGTTGATGACTACTCCCTCATGAGGCTACGTGTGCTTTGCGCGACGCTCGCTTTCGCCTGCGCTCCATCCGCGTGGGCGCAGCCCGAACGCGCGCCGCTCGTTCTCCCCGAAACCGTCACGCTCGACGACGCGCTGAAGATCTTCCGTCAGCGCGGGCTCGATCTGTTGATCGCGGACGCCGCCGTGACCAGCGCCGAGGGTGACGAAAAGATCGCCGGCGCGGTGCCGAACCCGAACTGGTCGCTGTTCGGCAGCTACACGTTCACCTTCAATTCGGGCCCCAGCAACGGCAACGCCGCGCTGCAGACGCCGTGGGGCGTGTCGGCCGGCCTCGGTGATTCGAACGCGCTCGAAGATTCGCTCTCGGGCAAGCGCTGGCTGCGGCTCAAGGTCGCGCGCGCCGCGCTCGCCGCCGCGCGCCTCAACCGCGACGACGCCAAGCGCACGCTCGAGCTGGGCGTCAAGACCGCATACATCCAGGCGGTGCTCGCGCGCGACAACCTCGACTTCGCCCTGCAGGTGCAGACCGGCGCCAACCAGATCTTCCAGCTCAACCAGACGCGCTACAACGCCGGCGCCATCAGCGAAGCCGACCTGGCGAAGGTCGAGACCATGAAGCTCGAGGCCGACCAGTCGGTCGACGCCACCGTCGAGGCGCTGCGCGCGGCCAAGGTGCAGCTGGCGTTCCTGCTCGGCGTGCGCGGCAGCGTGCCCGACTACAAGGTCGATCAGGACCTGCCGAAGTTCTACGTGCCGCCGGCGCTCGGCAACGCCACCACCGACTCGCTCGTCGCCAACGCCGTCGAGCACCGGCCCGATCTGAGGGCTGCAGGCCTGCAGAACGATCGCGCGCGCGCGCAGGTGGCGCTCGCCAAGCGCAACCGCTTTCCCGACTTGAGCCTCAACCTCCAGTACTCGCAGCAAGCGGGCACCACCGCCGACGCGGCGCAGCCACCGACGCTGTCGCTCGGCATCGCCGGCACCTTGCCGCTCTTCTACTTCCAGCAGGGCGAGATCAAGAAGGCCGAGGCCGACAGGCGCATGCAAGAGCTGCAGCGCGCCAAGGTCGAGGCGCAGCTCGTCTCCGACGTCGAGGCGGCGCACAACGCCTTCGTCTCGTCGCGCAAGCTCGTCGAGCGCATGGAGGGGCGCCTCCTCGAGCGCGTCAAGCGCGCGCGCGATCTCGTGTCGCTGCAATACCAGAAGGGCGCCGCGTCGCTGCTCGAGTACCTCGACGCACAGCGCACCTTCATTGCCAACAACGTCGAGTACCTCCAAGATCTGGCCAGCTACTGGACCGCCGTATATCAGCTCGAAGCGGCGATCGGGATGGATTTACGATGAAGCTCCGACTCGCTCTGTTGCTCGCCGCTGCCGCCGGATGCGGTGGTCACGCGTCGAACGCGGCGCAGCCGACCCCGCCCGCCGGCGAGGCGTGGCTGACGCCGCAACAGGTGAAGAACGCCAACCTCGTGGTCGCGCCGGCGACGGATCAAGACGTCGGCGGCGCGGTGACCGCGAGCGGCAAGGTCACCTACGACGACCTGCGCGTCGCGCACCAGTTCTCGCCGGTCACCGGCCGCGTCGTGAAGATCGAGGCGCAGCCGGGCCAGATCGTGAAGAAGGGCCAGCCGCTCGTGGTGATCGAGTCGCCCGACGTCGGCACCGCGTTCTCCGATCTGGCCAAGGCGCACGCCGATCTCGAAGCGGCCGATCGCGACTTCAAGCGGCAGAAGGAGCTGTTCGACGCGCACGCCGCTTCGCAGAAGGACTACGAAGCGTCGCTCGACGCCTTCCAGAAGGCCAAGGCCGAGCTGTCGCGCGCGCAGAAGAAGGCGGCGCTCTTGTCCAAGGGCGGCGGCGCCGACTCGGTCACGCAGGAGTACACGCTGCGCGCCACCCTCGACGGCGAGGTCGTCGGCCGCAACGTCACGCCGGGCGCGGAGGTCGTCGGCCAGTACTCGCAGGGCAACGCGGTGGAGCTCTTCACCATCGGCGAGCTCGACCACGTCTGGGTCGTCGCCGACGTCTACGAGATGGATCTCGGGCGCATCAAGAAGGGCGCGCGCGTCACCGTGCGCGTCGTGACCTATCCCAACCGCATCTTCGAAGGCGTGGTCGACTACGTGTCGGGCACGCTCGATCCGTCCACGCACACCGCCAAGGTGCGCTGCACCATCCCCAACCCCGATCGCGATCTCAAGCCCGAGATGTACGCGACGGTGTCGGTCTCGGTGGCCGAGCGCAAGGCGCTGGCCATCCCGCGCTCGGCGATGCTGCGCCTCGGCGATCAGACCGTGGTGTTCGTGCAGACCGGCACGGCGCCGAACGGGCTCATCCGCTTCGAGCGGCGCCCCGTCGCCGTCGACGAGGACGAAGGCGGCGATTACCTGCCGGTGACCCATGGGCTCGAGCGCGGCGAGAAGATCGTGACCTCCGGCGCGATCCTGCTCGCCGGAATGATCTAAAGGAGCGCGCCATGATCCAGAAACTGGTCGCGCTCGCGCTCAAGATGCCGGCGATTGTCGGCGTGCTCGCCATCGGAGTGCTCATCGGCGGGCTCTATTGCTACGAGAACCTCGACATCGAGGCGTATCCCAACCCAGTGGCGCCGATGATCGAGCTCATCGCGCAGCCGAACGGCTGGTCTGCGGAGGAGGTCGAGCGCTACGTCACGGTCAAGCTGGAGACCGGCCTGGCGGGCATGATCCATCTCGATCACATCCGCTCGCAGTCGCTGTTCGGCCTCTCCGACGTGAAGTGCTACTTCACCTGGGACATCGACTACAAGGACGCGCGGCAGGAGGTCATCAACCGCCTCCAGTTCATCTCGCTGCCGCCCGGCGTGCAGCCGCAGATTTCGCCCTGGAACGCGATCGGCGAGATCTTCCGCTATCGCGTCGTCGGCAAGGGCTACTCGCTCACCGATCTCAAGACGGCGCAGGACTGGATCCTGGAGAAGCAATTCCGCCAGGTGCCCGGCGTCATCGACGTCGTCGGCTTCGGCGGCTTCACCAAGGAGTATCACGTCGAGGTCGACCCCTATCAGCTCAAGGGACAAAACCTCACGCTCACGCAGTTGATCACCGCGCTCACCAACGCCAACCAGAACGTCGGCGGGCAGCGCATCACGCTCGGCGAGCAGTCGTTCAACGTGCGTGGCATCGGGCTCATCAAGTCGCTGCGCGACATCGGCAACGTCGTCGTCGCCGAGACCAAGGGCGTGCCGGTGCGCGTGCAGGACATCGCGCGCGTGCTCGTCGGCTACGCGCCGCGGCTCGGCATCGTTGGCAAGGACCTCGATCCCGACATCGTGCAGGGCGTCGTGCTCATGCGCTACGGCGGCGATTCGCTGAAGACGATTCAGGGCGTCCACGATCGCGTCGAGTACATCCGCAAGTATCGCCTCTTGCCGCCGGGCATGGACATCGAGCCCTACTACGATCGCGCGGCGCTGGTGAAGCTGACCACGCACACCGTCATCGAGAACCTCATCGTCGGCATGCTGCTCGTGACGGTGATGCTGTGGATGTTCCTCGGCCACACGCGCGCAGCACTCATCACCGCGATCAACATTCCGCTCGCGCTCATGATCGCGTTCATCGGCATGGTGACCACGGGGACACCGGCCAACTTGATCTCGCTCGGCGCGGTCGACTTCGGTATCGTCGTCGACTCGACCGTGATCATGGTCGAGAACATCTTCCGGCACCTCGGCCCCGACGGCAAAGGCTCGATGCAGGATCGCATCATGGACGCCGCCCGCGAGGTGGCGCCGTCGATGCTGTTCTCGACGCTGATCATCGGCACCGCGTTCATCCCGTTGTTCACGCTCACCGGCGTGGCCGGCGTCATCTTCTCGCCGATGGCGCACACCTACGCGTTTGCCATCGGCGGCGCGCTGCTCCTGGCGATCACGCTGACGCCGGTGCTGGCGTCGCGCGGCCTCGACCTCATGGTCGACGCGCACGAAGAGCACAACTGGCTCATGCGCGCGCTCAACAAGTTCTACCTGCCGCTGTTCAACTTCGCGATCAAGAACAAGACGACCGCGGTGATCGCGACGGCGGTGCCGGTGGTCATCATCTTCCTGCTCACCTCGGCCATGGGCCGCGAGTTCATGCCCAAGCTCGAGGAGGGCAACTTCTGGATCCGCGCCACGCTGCCTACGTCGGTGTCGCTCGAGCAGTCGGCCAAGTACGTCGGCCGCATGCGTGCCATCCTGCTCGGCTGCCCCGGCGCGACGACCGACCCCGACATCGACCCCAGCAAGTGCGACGAGGCGCACCGCACGCATCCCGAGATCACGACGGTCGTATCGCAGCTCGGCCGCCCCGACGACGGCACCGACGTCTCGGGCTTCTACAACATCGAGCTCTTCGCGCCGCTCAAGCCGAACAACGAGTGGCGCCACGGCGTGACCAAGGAGGGCATGACGGTCGAGCTGTCCAAGCAGTTCGCGGCCGCGTTCCCCGGCGTCATCTTCAACTTCTCGCAGGCGATCAGCGACAACGTCGAAGAGGCGATGTCGGGCGTCAAGGGCGAGAATACCGTCAAGATCATCGGGCCCGATTTGCGCGTCAACGAAGCCAAGGGCGCCGAGATCGAGGACATCCTCGCCACCGTCAAGGGCATCGAGGACCTCGGAATGTTCCACTCGCTCGGCCAGCCCAATCTGCGCATCACGCCCGATCGCATCCAGTGCGGCCGCTACGGCCTCAACGTCGGCGACGTCGGCAATGTGATCCAGGCGGCCATCGGCGGGCAGGCGGTGACGCCCGTGTACGAAGGCGAGAAGTACTTCGACCTCACCGTGCGCTGGGCGCCGGCGTTCCGCAAGGACAAGCAGACGATCTCCAACATCCTCGTCGCCACGCCCGACGGCAACCAGGTGCCGCTCGGCCAGGTGGCGCAGATCGTGGAAGAGGAGGGTCCGTCGCTGGTCTATCGCGAGGACCTGCGCCGCTACACGCCGGTGAAGTTCTCGGTGCGCGGGCGCGATCTGGCGTCGACGATCGCCGAGGCGCAGGAAAAGATCGCCAAGAAGGTGAAGCTGCCCTACGACACGCACCTCGAGTGGGCGGGCGAGATCAATCAGCTCAACGAGACTACCGGGCGGCTCATGCTGATCATTCCGCTGACGCTGCTGCTCATCGCGTTCCTCGTGTTCTCGTCGGTGAAGAACTGGAAGGACATGGTCGTCGTGCTCGCCGGCATTCCGTGCGCGTGCTCGGGCGGCGTGGTGGCGCTCCTGGTCACGCACACGACGTTCTCGATCTCGGCGGCGATGGGCTTCATCTCCATCTTCGGCGTCGCCATCCAGGACGCGCTCATCGTGGTGCCGTACGCGCAGCGGCTGTGGAACGAAGGCGCGGACCTCGAGGAGGGCGCGCAGCTCGCCGCCGAGCGTGGCCTCAGGCCCGTGCTCATGACCACGTTCGTGGCGATGATCGGCCTTCTACCCGCGGCGCTGTCGCACGGCATCGGCTCGGAGACGCAGAAGCCGCTCGCCATCGTCGTCATCGGCGGCGCGCTCATGCTGGCCATCCTGCCGCGCCTGTTGCAGCCGGCGCTGCTGGTGCTCATCCATCGTCACGAGCCACGGTGGGAAGAGGAAGACCGCGGCCTGCAGAAGCGTCCATCCTGATGTAAGAATAGCCCTGCGTGAGACCCGCCGGCGATCGTAGGTTCCTCGCGCCGCTCCTCGAGGCGGCGGCGCCGATCGATCTGCGCATCCTCGGGCGCACGCTGTTGCACGCCGCCGTCGTCGGGCTCGGCGCGGGAATCATCGGCACCGTCTTCTTCGTCGGGCTCGAGGTGGTGCAGCGGCTGCTCCTCGAGGACATCTGCGGCTACGTGCCGTTGCGCGCGGCGGGCGAGGGCATGTTTCCGCTGCGTGCCGTTCACCACTACCGCTGGTACCTGCTCCTCATCATGCCGGCGATCGGCGCCGCCGCGTCGGGCTGGCTGACGCAGCTCGCGCCCGAGACGCGCGGCGGCGGCGGCGACGCGATGATCGACGCCTTCCACCACGGCAACGGCAACATCCGCAAGCGCGTCATGTGGATCAAAGGCTTCGCGTCGATCCTCACGCTCGGCGCGGGCGGCGCCGGCGGCCGCGAAGGCCCGACGATGCTCATCGGTGGCGCGCTCGGCTCGGCGGTCAGCCGTTGGCTCGGGATCTCGGAGCGCGAGCGACGCATCCTGCTCGTCGCCGGCGTGGCCGCCGGTATCGCCGCCGTCTTCCGCACGCCGCTCGGCGCCGCGCTCTTCGCTGCCGAGGTGCTCTATCGCGACGACTTCGAGTCGGACGCGCTCATCCCGGGCGTCCTCGCCAGCGTCATCGCCTACTCGGTCGTGATCTCGTTCTTCGGCGAGTCGACGCTCTTCGCGCACGCCGCGCGCTATCCGTTCGTGCCCGCGCACCTGCCGCTCTACGGCATGATGGCGGTCGTCGTCTCGCTCGTCGCGGTGATCTTCCTCGCGGTCTTGCGCTTCGTGCAGCGCATGACGAAGAAGCTGCCGGTGCCGGCGTGGGTGCGGCCCGCGATCGGCGGCCTGCTCCTCGGCGCGGTGACGGTACCGACGCTACTCGTCTTCGAGCGCTACACGCACGAGCCGGGGCAGGGCCTCGCCATCCTCGGCGGCGGCTACGGCGCGGCGCAGCTCGCCATCACCGGCGCGCCGTGGCTCGGCGGCGGCTTTCGCGCGGTACAGGTGCTCTTGCTGCTCGGCGGCGTGAAGCTGCTCGCGGCGTCGTTCACCATCGGCTCGGGCGGCTCGGCCGGCGACTTCGCGCCGTCGCTCGCGATCGGTGCCATCTTCGGCGGCGCCTTCGGCTACGCCATCAAGCTGGTGTGGGCCGATCCGCGCCTCGATCCCGGCGCCTTCGCGCTGGTCGGCATGGGCACGCTCTACGGCGGGATCGCGCACGTGCCGCTGTCGGCCATGGTGCTCGTGTGCGAGCTCGCCGGCTCGTACGATCTGCTGGTGCCGCTCATGTTGTGCGAGGGCATCGCCTTCGTGGCGCTGCGCAAGTACTCCCTGTACACGGCGCAGCTGCCGGGTCAGCGCGACTCACCCGCGCACAAGGAGGCGGACGCGCTGCGTGCCATCGCCGTCGAGCGCGTGATGACGAGCGGGCGGCCGTTCGCCAGCTTCGCGCCGGCGACGCCCGCGCGCGAGGTGTTGCAGCGCGTGTCGGAGACCGCCTGGCAGGACGTGTTTCCCGTGATCGATCACGAGAACAAGATGGTCGGCATGATCACCGGCGACTCGTTGCGCGAGCTCGGCTCGTCGCCGGAGTCGCACGCGTGGACCGTCGCCGCCGATCTCATGCGGCCCGCGGTCACGCTGCGCGCCGAAGACGATTTGCGCTCGGCGGCGCAGATCATGCTCGACAAGGGCCTGCGCGAGATTCCCGTGGTCGCCGCCGACGGCAAGATCCTCGGGTTCCTCGACGAAGCCGACGTCGCCAAGGCGTATCTCGGGGCCACGCAAGAGCGCGCGAAGAGGCCGGCTACGTTGGTGTAGCGAGTGGGTGGGTGGGTGAGTGGGTGAGTGGGTGGCGGGGGGCGTGGAGCTGGGGCGCCGGGCGCGCGCACAGTCGCCTCGCCGGGCTCAAACAGTCCTCGCCCGCCGTCGCACCAGTGCTCGAATCACGCGCTTGCCGCGGGCTGCGGAACTCGCGCGGCGAGGCGACTGTGCGCGCGCCCTCTTTGCTCGCCGCCAACGCTCGCGACGTGGCGCGGTGGGGCGCGCTCTTGCGTGGCCCCGGCGATGAAGAAAAGAGGGTGGAACCAAGGGCGATAGCAGCGGGTGCGGCGCGTGTCTCCCCGAGGCGAGTTCCGCAGCCCGCGGCAAGGGGTGGAATCGAGCACTGGTGCGCCGGCGGGCGAGGACTGTTTGAGCCGCGGGGAGACACTCGCCGCGCCCGCGTTCCCGAGACCTACGCGGCGATCAGCTCGACCACGAAGACGGCGCCGTCGCTCGATTCGGCCAGGGTGATGTCGCCGTCGTGGGCGCGGGCGACCTTGCGGGCGATGGCGAGGCCGAGGCCGGTGCCGGGCGTGCCGTAGGAGCTCTGGCTGCGGAAGAAGGGCTGGAAGATGCGGTCGCGATCGGTGTCGCTGACGCCGGGGCCGCGATCGATGACGCGTACGTAGACCTGCTGGCCGCGCTGGCTCGCGGTCACCTGCACGCGCTCGTGGACGGGCGAGTGGCGGATGGCGTTTTCGAGCAGGTTGCAGAAGAGGCGCTCGAGGTCGCGGGCGCGGCCGCGCACGACGAAGCTCGCGTCGGCGACGTCGAGCGTGACCTCGCGCCCGTCGGCGGCGCCCTGCACCGCGCGCGCGGCGCGGTCGAGCACGTCGGACAACAGCACCGGCTCGCACGGCTCCTCCGACGTGCCGCCGATGCGCGCCAGCGTCAGCAGGCTCTCGGCGAGCGCGCGCAGCCGCTGCGTCGACTCGAGCGCGCCCTTGATCGCCGTGCGGTAGCCTTCGCCGTCGCGCGCGCGCCGCAGCGCCAGCGCCAGCTCGCCGTACAGGGTGGTCATCGGCGAGCGCAGCTCGTGCGCCGCGTGGGTCACGAACTCCTCGTGCGCGGCCAGCAGCGCCGAGAGCCGCTCGATCATCTGGTTCACATCGCGCCCGAGCTGCCGCACCTCGGGATCGCTGTCTTCGACGGCGACGCGCGCCGACAGATCCCCGGCCGCCACGCGCCGCGCCACCTGCGTCACCGCCTCGTGGCCGCGCGTCAGCCGCCGCGCGATCCAGGTCGCCACCAGCGCCGCCCACGCCACCGCCACGACGAACACGATCTCCATCGCGCGCCGCAAGAAGGCCGCATCGCCGTCGAGATCGAGCCGCGGCGCCGCCAGCATCAAGAGGTTGCCCGGATGGCGCGGCACCGGCGTCAGCACCGCGCGCAGATGCTCGCGCCGGAACCACAGATCGAAGCATTCGTCGGGCGTCTCCGCCGGCAGCCACCCGAGCGGCGGCACGCGCCCGAGGAAGGTCTCGGTCGACGACAGCACGCGCCCGTCGGCGGCGAAGATGGCGCCGTACTTGGTGAGCGGCCCGATGTCGCTCCCGTACGGTCCCGGCCCGTCGCTGATGAGGAGCTTCTCTCCGCCGCCGCCGCGCGCCGACTCGAACGCCTCTTGGTGCGCCTCGCGCACCAGCGCCACGTCGAGCTGCCGCTGCTGATCGGCGTTGACCAGCCGCGACACCACCGCGAACGCGCCGCCCAGCGTGACCATGGTGACGCCGGTGACGGCGCCGATCAGCCGTACGCGGAAGCGCACCAGCTCAGCCCGCCGTCATACGCAGGCGATAGCCGCGCCCGCGGACGGTCTCGATCATCCACTCGCGCCGCCCGAGCTTGTCGCGCAGGCGGCTCACATGCACCTCGACGACGTTCGACTCGGGATCGAGCTGGATCGACCACACCTGGCTCAAGAGCTCGCTCTTGGTCACGATGCGCCCGGCGCGATGCGCCAGGTGCATGAGCAGCGAAAATTCGCGCGAGGTCAGATCGAGCGAGCGCCCGTCGAGGACCGCGCGCCGGCCGTTGCGGTCGAGCTGCAGCGGCCCGAGGTCGAGCTTGGCGTGCCCGCTCGAGCGGCGGAGCAGGGCGTGGATGCGCGCCAGCAGCTCCTCGACCTCGAACGGCTTGACCAGATAGTCGTCGGCGCCGGCGTCGAGCCCGTGCACGCGCTCCGACACCTGGTCGCGCGCGGTGAGCATGAGGATCGGCACCGTCGAGCCGCTGCGCCGGATCTGCCGGCAGACCTCGATCCCGTCGAGCTCGGGGATCATCCAGTCGAGCAGCACCAGGTCGTAACCACTGGCACCGACCTGCGCGACCGCGTCGGCGCCGTTGGCCGAACGGTCGACCGAATAGCCTTCTTCGACCAGCAGCCGCTCGAGGAAGCGCGCCAGCCGCTGATCGTCTTCCACCACGAGGATGCGCACGGTTTTGCGGTAAGACGAGGTCGCGCGCGCGTGGGTGCCACAAAGTGGAGGCGCGCAGGGGGCCGCCCCCCCCGGTGGCCGCGCCGGGCAGACCCCCGGCGGCGGGCTGCGGAGCTCGCGCGGCGAGGCCACGGTGCGCGCCCCCGCCTTGCTGCGGCGAGGGGGCGCCGAGAGACCCCCGTTGACAGTGGACGAATAACGGAATATAAATTCCGAAATGCCGGCGGGGAGGCCACGCGCGTTCGTTGGGCGCGAGAAGAAGATTCTCGATGCGGCGCTGCGCGTGTTCGCCACGCGCGGGGTCGCGGAGACGACCGTGGCGGATGTGGCGAAGGCGGGGGACATGGGCGTGGGCGCGGTGTACCGGTACTTCGGCAACCGCGAGGCGCTGTTTCGCAGAGTGGTGAAGCACGCCATGGAGCGGGTGGGGGAGATCGTGAAGGCGGAGCTGCCCGAGGCGGCGTTCACCATCGACGATTACGAGCATCAGTTGTATCGGATCGGCGATCGCATCGGCGCGCTCGTCGACGCCGAGCCGCAGCTCGTGCGCTTCCTACTCGAGGACGCGCGCGGCTTCGATGCGGAAGTCGATCGCCAGCTCGCGGAGCTGTTCGACCTGTTCGCCGGCTTCACCGAGGGCTATCTGCACCACGGGCGGAAGCGCGGCTACCTGCGCGAGGATCTCGATCTGGCGGTGACCGCGCGCCTGGTGAACGCGATGATCATGGAGGCGGTGGAGCAGCTCGGGCACAAGTCGACCACGCGCGAGCGGCACAAGTGGATGTACGGCCTCGTGCGGCTGATGTTGAACGGGGTGCGCTCGCGCTGAGGCGCCTTTTTTTGTGTCGAATTTCGGAATATGAATTCCGTAATAGGAGGTGAAGCCATGGTGCAGGTCGATGTCTTCTGGTCGTACGGGCTCGGATCGAGCTTCGCGCTCGCCGCGTCGAAGCAGCTCGCCGCCGAGCGCGCGGCAAAAAAGGGGTTGCTCGAGAGCCCGTACTTCACCAAGACCCTCTTGTTCCTGTCGGCGCTGTTCGCGCCGTCGGGAGCCTGGCTGCTCTGGTCGTTTCCCTCGTGGGAGACGATGCACGCCGGCTCCCGCGAGCTGCCCGGTTGGCTCGTCGCCGCCTTCGCCGCCACCAACGTCACGCAGGGGGCGCTCGGGTTCGCGATCGTCTATCTGCTCGTCGCGCGCAAGAAGCTCTGGGCGGCCTGGCTGCACTGGTTCTTCGCCTACTTCGCCATGTTCTTCATCCTCGTCCACGGCTGGGACGGCAAGGGCTACCAACGCTTCTTCTCGTCCTCGCGCGCCGACTTCCTGGCGTGGCACGGCGACTGGACCGCATGGCTGACGTCACCGGTGGCCTGCACGCTCTACATCATGGGCGTCGTGCTGGTGCCGGTGATCCTCGTGACCATGGCACGCTGGATCACCGAAAACGACGCGCCCGGCGCGCGCCGCGCCAAGCTGCCGGTGGCGCTCGTCTGCCTCTTCGTCGTGCTCGGCGCGTCGCTCGGCTCGGCGATCGTGGCCAGCCTGTGCATCCACGCCGTCGGGTGGATCGCCGGTACGCTCGTCTTCGCCGTCGCGCTCTACGCCCTCGCGCTGCGCCCGCGCGGTCTCTTTCGAGCGCTCGCTCGCTCACTTTTCCCCACAGCGACGTGACGCGATCGACCTAGTACAATGAATGCGCCGTGCGCAGTGGCGAGCTGGTTGCGGAGCGCTTCGAGGTCGCCGCGGAAGCGGGTTCGGGTGGAATGTCCATCGTCTACCGCGCACGCGATCGCCACACCGGCGGGCTCGTCGCGCTCAAGGTGCTGCAGGGCGCCGAGCCGCTCGCCGCGCGCTTCGCCCGCGAGAGCCGCGTGCTCGCCGAGCTCTCGCATCCCGGCATCGTCCGCTACGTCGCGCACGGCGCCACCGCGTCGGGGCAGCGCTACCTCGCGATGGAGTGGCTCGACGGTGAAGATCTCGCAGAGCGGCTGCTCCACGGCGGGCTGACCGCGGGCGAGAGCATCACGTTGTGCACGCGCGTCGCCGAGGCGCTCGGCTTCGCGCACGCGCGCGGCATCGTGCACCGGGACGTCAAGCCCTCGAACCTGTTCCTGCCCGACCGGCAGGTCGAGCACGTCAAGATCCTCGACTTCGGCATCGCGCGCCAGCAGCAGCCGACCGAGTCGTTCGACATGACGATGACCGGCACGCGCCTCGGCACGCCGGCCTATATGTCGCCCGAGCAGGCGCGCGGGCTCGGCGAGCTCGACGCGCGCGTCGACGTGTTCGCGCTCGGCTGCGTGCTCTACGAATGCTTGAGCGGGCAGAAGGCCTTCTCCGGCGAGGACGCGATGGCGCTCACCGCCAAGATCCTGCTCGAGGAGCCGCCGAAGCTGCGCGAGCTCGGCTGCGACGTGCCCGTCGCGCTCGAGGCGCTCGTCGCCGAGATGCTGGCCAAGGAGCCGGCGGCGCGGCCCGCCGACGGCAATGAAGTGGCGCGCAGGCTCGCGGCGCTGCCGCCGGACATCATCCGGGACGCGCGCCCGTCGCTGGTGCCGTCGGCCGGCGCGCTCGGCGGCGGCGAGCAGCGCCTGCTCGCCGTGGTCATGGCGCGCGGCGCGCACGGCGACATGGACGACGTGAGGCGCATCGTCGACGCGCACGGCGGCCACTTCGAGCGCATCGCCGACGGCAGCATCGTGGTCACGCTGACCGGCTCGGGCGCGGCGACCGATCTCGTCGCGCAGGCGGCGCGCTGCGCCCTGGCCATGCGCGCGGCCTTGTGGGGCGGCCTCGTGGCCCTGGCGACGGGGCGCGGCCTCATGTCGTCGCGGTTGCCGCTCGGCGAGGTCATCGAGCGCGCGGTGCGCCTGGTGCGCGCCGGCATGCGCGCCGACGCCACGCTCGTCAGCGAAAAGGGCGACACCGGCGAGCGCTCCGGCCCGTCGCCGCCGACGAACTCGGTGGCGGTGCGGCTCGACGAGACCTCGGCGGGCCTGCTCGATCTCCGCTTCGACGTCGGCGGCGACTCCGAGGGGCTCGCGCTGCGCGGCGAGCGCACGATGGTGGAAGCCGCGCGCACGCTCCTCGGCAAGCCCACGCCCTGCGTCGGGCGCGAGGCCGAGCTCGGCTCGCTCGGCGCGCTCTTCGCCGCGTCGGTCGCCGATTCGCAAGCGCGCGCGGTGCTGGTGACGGCGCCGGCCGGCGTCGGCAAGTCGCGCCTGCGCTACGAGTTCGTGCGCCAGCTGGCGGCGCGCCCCGAGACGCTCGAGATCTGGATGGGGCGCTGCGATCCGATGTCGGCAGGCGCGCCCTTCGCGCTGCTCGCCGACGTCATCCGCCGCGTCACCGGCCTCTTCGAAGGCGAGCCGCTCGGCGTGCGTCAGAAGAAGCTGCGCGCGCGCCTGGCGCGCCAGGTGCCCGAGGCCGAGCTGCCGCGCATCGTCGCCTTCGTCGGCGAGCTGGTCGGCACGCCGTTCCCCGACGAAGACGACCTGCCGCTGCGCGCCGCGCGCCACGACCCGACGCTGATGGGCGACCAGATGCGGCGCGCCTGGGAGGACTGGCTCGCGCACGAGTGCCGCGCGCAGCCGGTGGTGCTCGTGCTCGAGGATCTGCACTGGGGCGACCTGCCGACGGTGCGCTTCCTCGACGCGGCGCTGCGCAGCCTGCGCGATCTGCCGCTGTTCGTGCTCGCGCTCGCGCGCCCCGACGTGCACGAGCAGTTCCCGCGGCTGTGGGCCGAGCGCGACGTCTCCGAGATCCGCCTCGGCGAGCTCGGGCGCAAGGCGGCCGAGCGGCTCACGCGGCAGGTGCTCGGCGCCGGCGTCGACGCCGTGGAGCTTCAGCGCATCGTCGAGCGCGCCGCCGGCAACGCCTTCTACCTCGAGGAGCTGATCCGCGCCTCTGCCGAAGGCAAGGGCGAGGAGCTGCCCGAGACGGTGCTGGCGATGGTGCAGGCGCGCCTCGAGCGCATGGAGCCGGCCGCGCGCCACGTCTTGCGCGCGGCGTCGCTGTTCGGCCAGGTGTTCTGGCGCGGCGGCCTGCTGGCGCTGCTCGGCGACAGCACCGAGGCCACGCAGGTCGACGGCTGGCTCGCGCACCTGGTGGAGCGCGAGGTCATCTCGGCGCGGCCCGACCGCCGCTTCCCCGACGAGCGCGAGTACGGCTTCCGCCACGCGCTCGTGCGCGAGGCGGCGTACGGCATGCTCACCGAGAGTGATCGCTCGCTCGGGCATCGTCTCGCGGGGCAGTGGCTGGTGCGCGCCGGCGAGCGCGAGGCGGCGGTGCTCGCCGAGCACTTCGAGCGCGGCAACCTGCCCGAAGAGGCGATCAGCTGGTATCGCAAGGCGGCGGAGCAGGCGCTCGGCGGTGACGACTTCGCGGCGGTCCTGACCGCGACCTATCGCGCCGTCGCGCTCGGCGCCGGCGGCGAGACGCTCGGCGCGCTCAGCGTCTTGTCGGCGGAGGCGCACCGCTGGCGCGGCGAATTTCCCGACGCCAACGAGTGCGCGCACGATGCCTTGCGCCGCCTGCCCGCGGGCGCGAGCCTGTGGTTCGCCGCCGTCGAGGAGGCGGCGACCGCGTCGGGCGCGCAGGGGCTGCACGAGCGGCTGGTGGCGCTGTTCCATACGATCGAGCAGCTGCCGCCGCATACGCCGACGGGCGGGGAGCTGCGCGCCTGCGCGCGCCTCGGCACGCAGCTCATGTACGCGGGGCGCCCCGATCTCACCGACAAGCTGCTCGCGCACGCGCTCGTCGGCTCGGAGCGGCTCGCCGTCGAAGATCCGGCGGTGGTCGGGCGGCTCTACTCGTCGCGCGCGCTGCGCGCCAACTTCGACGGCAACGTCGGCGGCTTCCTCGAGCTGCAGCGCCAGGCCGCCGAGTGCGCCGAGCGCGCGGGCGACTTCCGCGTCGCTTGTCATGACCGCGGGCTCATCGGCTACGCCGCGCTCGAAGCCGGCGCGCTCGAGGAGGCCGAGCGCACGATGAAGGAGGTGCTGGCGCGCGCCGAGCGCATGGGGCTCGGCTACGTCGCCGCGCAGCAGAAGCAGAATCTCGGCCTCGCGCTGGCGCGGCTCGGCAAGCTCGACGAGGCGCGCGTGGTCGAGGCCGAGGCGGTCGACGCCTTCCGCGCGTTCGGCAACCGGCGCATGGAGTCGGCGTCGAAGTATTACCTCGGGCACATCTTGCTCGTCGCCGGCGAGTCGGTGCGCGCCGAGGTCGAGACACGCGACGCGCTCGATCTCGCGAATGTCGGGCCCCCGCTGCCGACCATCCGCGCCGAGGGGCTGGCGGTGCTGGCGCAGATCCTGTTGGCGCAAGGGCGCGCCAAGGAGGCGCACGTCGCCGCCGCCGAGGCGCACGCCACGCTCGAGCGGCTCGGCGGCATCGACGGCGGCGAGTTCCTCATCCGCGTCGAGCACGCGCTGGCGCTCGAGGCCGTGGGCGAGCACGCGCAGGCGGTCGAGGTGCTGCGCACGGCGCGCGATCGACTGGTCACCTGCGCCAACAAGATCGTCGACGCCGCGCTGCGCGAGAGCTTCCTTCAGCGCGTGCCGGAGAACGCGCGCATCATGGAGCTGGCGCGAGCCTGGCTTTGATCGCGTCGACGAACGCGTCGGGCTCGTCGACGAACAGCTGCACGCGCGCCGCCGAGCGCTGAAGGCCGAGGCTGCCGCGCAGGGTCGCCGGCGCGCGCAGCTCGAGCTCCACGTTGGGCATGTCGAGCGGCGTCACGCGCAAGGTGCCGCGCGGCCGCGTCGTGCCCGGCGCCGGCGCGATGCGGCGCACCGACTCGATGAGCGCCACTGGAATGGCGCCGCCCCATTTGCCGGGCAGGGCGATCGACAGCGTGACGGCGTCGAGCGTGTGCGCCGCGTCGCGCATGCGGCGGCGCTCGCGCAGGATCCAGACGACGGTGCCGACGTTGGCGATCAGGATGATCGCATGCACCCACCAGGGCGCGCGGTGCGCCAGGACGTGCAGGACCGGCGTCTCGAGCGTGGCGACGATCGCGATGCCGACCGCGAACGCGCCGAACATGCTGGTCCGCGCCGCCGTGAACCTCATCGTCCTCTTGGATGCACGATCCTACGGATCGGTG
>DATNAQ010000090.1:0-24162 GCA_035607415.1 Polyangia bacterium | reverse complement strand
ATGCCGCGGCCGTCGTCCTCGATGGTGACGGACTTGCCGTCCTTGTCGAGCGTGACCCAGATGGTCTTGGCGAAGCCGTTGATCACCTCGTCGATCGAGTTGTCGACGATCTCCCACAACAGGTGATGGAACCCGCGCGAGCGGACGCCGCCGATGTACATACCGGGGCGCTTGCGGACGGGCTCGAGCCCCTCGAGGACGGTGATGTCCTGACCGGTGTACTTGCGCTCGGCCATTATTCCTTCGTCTCCGTCTTGCCGCCGTCAGCGGCCGGAAGCGCCGGCACCGACGGAGGCGGCACGACGACGCGCGCCACTTTTTCCTTCCGCGAGAAGGCGAGGCTGCCGCGGCTACCACGCGGGACGCGATCCTTCTTCAACGGCTTGACCTCCATCGTCTTGCCTTTTTCGCTCTCGAGCGCGAGCGCCTCGTTGACGCCGAAGCCGACCACGAGCTCGTCGTCGTCGGTCTTGATCACCGTGACGCCGCGGCCCGGGTTGGCCAGCACGTTCACCTCGGACACGTCGCACACCAGCGTGTGCGTCTGCGACGCCACCACGAGGATGCCGTCCTCGGGCGCCGGCTTGACGTCGACGATCTCGTCGCCCTCGGCGACCTTGGCGAAGCGGCGGCCGGCGCGCGTCGACACCTCGGTGTGCGGCGCGATCGCGAAGCGCAGGCCGTAGCCGCCCTTCGAGATGGCGAGGTAGTTCTCCTCGGCCGGCTTGACGCGCGGGTCCATCGACACCGCGCCGACGACGCGCTCGCCGTCTTTGAACTTGAACAGCTTCTGCACCGGATCGCCGTAGCCCGTCGACGCCGGGATGTCGACGATCTTGGCCACGTAGGCCGAGCCGAAGTTCGTGAAGAACGCGATCGGCGACTTGGTGTTGCCGGCGAGCACCTGCATGACCGCGTCGCCTTCGCGCGTACGGGTCGAGGAGGCGTCCTTGAGCTCGCGCACGCGCTTGACCCAACCGTCGCGCGTCAAGACCACGTTGGCGTCCTCGTCGACGATGTAGGCGTTGGGATCGAACTCCGGCTCGTCGGAGGAGACGCTGATCTTGGTCTTGCGCTTGTCGGCGTACGACTTGGCCAGCTCGGCGAGCTCGTGCTTCACGACGCCCCAGCGCTTGGCGTCGGACTTGAGCATGCCCTCGAGGTGCTTGGCTTCCTTCTTCTTCTCGCCGAGCTCCTCCTGGATCATGAGGATCTCGAGGCGCGCCAACCGATAGAGCTTGAGCTCGAGGATGGCGTCGACCTGCTCCTCGTCGAGCTCGAAGCGCTTCATCAGCTTCTGCGCGGCGTCGGCCTTGCCCTCGGACTTGCGGATGATGCGGATGACCTCGTCGAGCGCGTCGTAGACCTTGGCGTAGCCCTCGAGGATGTGGATGCGGCGGTTGAGCTCGTCGAGATCGAAGCGGAAGCGCCGCGTGACCACCTCGAAGCGAAAATCGAGGAAGTGGCGCAGGCAGCCCTTGAGGTTGAGCCGCTCGGGGCGGCAGACCTCCGGGTTGTCCGTCGGCACCAGGCAGGTGAGGTTGACCTGCACGTTGGTCTGCAGCGCGGTGTTCTTGTAGAGGTACGCCATGATGAGAGCGGGATCGGCGTCCTTCTTGATCTCGACCTCGACGCGCACGTCCGTCGTCGACTGATCGAGCACGTCGACCATCTGCGGCAGCTTGCGCTCGCGGATGATCTCGCCGATCTTCTCGACGATCGACTGCTTGGTCGGCCCGTACGGGATCGAGGTGATGACGATGGTCGGCGTCTGCTTGCGCCCCTTGGGCTCTTCGAGCTCCCACTCGCCGCGCAGCTTGAGCGAGCCGGAGCCGGCTTCGTAGATCTCCTTCAAGTCCCGCTTCGACGCGAGCACCTGCCCGCCCGTCGGGAAATCCGGACCCTTGATGAACTTCAGGAGGTCCTTCGACTCGAGCGCCGGATCGTCGACGAGCGCGATGCACGCCTCGACCACCTCGCCGAGGTGATGCGGCGGGATCGAGGTCGCCATACCGACCGCGATGCCCTGCGTGCCGTTGACCAAAAGGTTCGGCACGCGCGAGGGCAGCACCACCGGCTCGCTGCGCGTGCCGTCGTAGTTGGCGCGCCACTCGACGGTCTTGGAGCGGATCTCGTCGATCAGCTCGACCGCCATCTTCTGCAGCTTGCACTCGGTGTAACGCATCGACGCGGCCATGTCGCCGTCGAGCGAACCGAAGTTGCCCTGCCCGTCGACGAGCGGATAGCGCAGCGAGAAGTCCTGGGCCATGCGCACGAGCGCGTCGTAGATGGCGCTGTCGCCGTGCGGGTGATAGTTGCCCATGACGTCGCCGACGACCTTGGCGCACTTGCGATGGCGCCCCTCGGGCTGGAGGCGCAAGTCGTGGAACATCGTGTAGATGATGCGGCGCTGCACCGGCTTGAGGCCGTCGCGCACATCGGGTAGCGCGCGCGCGGTGATGACCGACAGCGCGTAGTTCAGGTAGCGCCGCTGGGTCTCCTCGGAGAGCGGAATCGTTTGGATGTCTTGCATATCGCCGCGCGCAAGATAACGGGTGTGCCCCGCACGGTCAAATGCGCGCGGCCAACTCGCCGATGCGTCGCACCGATGTCGCGTCGCCGGCAAGCAGGCAACGGAGGTCGCTGCACATGAAGAGCCCGACGGTGCTGCGCTCGTCCACGCGCACGGTCATGAGCTTGATGACGCCGCGGCCGCGCACCGCGTGACAGGCGTGGCACATGCCGAGGCGGTCGGGCCGGCCGCCGGTCGCGGTGTGCAGGACGAGGCCGCGCACCGGCGCGCCGGCGCGCTCGCGGAACAAGAGGAAGGCGCGCGGGCCGACGATCCAGCCGACCACGCGGTCGACGGCGAGCGGCAGCACGAGCTCGGCGGCGAGCTCGACCTCGTCGCGATCGATGTCACGAAAACAGGCGCGGAGCTCGGCTTCGGAGGTCACCGCCGACATGCGGTGAGGAGGATACTAGGTATTGGGCTGCGGCTTCTTGTGCTTGTGCGCGTGGCCCATGTCGCTCGAGCCGGGCGGCGAGTAGTCGGTCCAGCGATACGACGGCTCGGGCCGGATGTCGACGTGCACGAAGCCGGCGCGCGGGTAGATGCCGATGCCCATGCCGCCGGTGTCGAGCGACTCGACGAACGTGTGCAGCACCTTGTCGGGAATGCCGGGAATGCGGATGTCGGAGGCGGAGCCGTGGAAGTGGAACGACGAGGTGCGCTTCTGGTTGCGGAAGCCGGAGACGAGCTCGATGCGCTTGCCGAAGTGATCGTAGACGCGCGAGAGCATTTCGTAGAGACGCGGGTCGATCGCCTTTTCCGTGCCGGTGCGCTTGCAGCGCCAGAAATGGTTCAGCTGGTCGAGCGAGTCCGGGTTGAAGCTGCCGTCCTCGTTGTAGAGCTCGACCGAGAGCGCCTCGCCGAAGTTGACCGCGTAGAGCTCGATCTTGCCCGACGGCTTGTCCAGCGGCTCGTCACGAAGCTCGTCCGGTGAGGCGAGACGGCCCGAGAGGATCGGGTGACCCTTGTGCCTCTTCTTGCCCTTTTTGCCCTTGGCGACGGTCGCCGTGGGACGCGAGCCATCTTGCTCATCCGCTCGCGCGGTGCCGAGCGCTGCGGTGCCGAGGAAAAGAGCTGCCGCGATCCAGATCGACTTTCGCAATGGCCTCTGCCTCCCGAAAACGTTTCGTTGCCACGCTCATGCCGCCCGTCGGATCGGCCAGGATCGTGTGGGCGCGGAAACCACCAAGTACCTACATCCTTTGTGGTCCCCTAGGGTTAGGCTCTATTTCAATACGTACTTTTTTGACAGTAGCCAGCCGCGATCAAATACGTCAAGGAAATTTTACTTCCATTATTCAGGAAGCCGGCTTTTGTCCCGTTTCCGGAGGAGTGAAAGGTAGGTGATGAAGCTCCACGTTGAGCTTCTTGGCGACATCGAAGATGCGCGAGTCACGATAGAACTCGCCGAAGACGATGCGACGGATGCCGCTGTTGGTGACCTGCTTGAAGCAGCTCCAGCACGGCGACGCCGTCACGTAGATCGACGCGCCATCGATGCTGACGCCGTTCTTCGCGGCCTGCAGGATCGCGTTCGACTCGGCGTGGATGGTGGCAACGCAATGGTTGTCCTCCATCATGTGACCGACCTCCGAGCAGTGCGGCATGCCTCGGATCGAGCCGTTGTAGCCCGTCGAGAGGATCGTCTTGTCGCGCACGATGACGGCGCCGACGAACTTCCGATCGCAGGTGGAGCGCGACGAAACGACGCGCGCGATGTTCATGAAGTACTCGTCCCAGGAGGCTCGCTCGGCCATGGTGGCCAGCATGATACAGTTGTCGCGTGCAAGCAGGAATTCTCTTGTGCCCCGAGTGTGGGGCGGCGGCGCGGCCCGACGAGGTCGCGTGCTCGTATTGCCGAGCGCAGCTGCAGACGGTGGCCTGCCCTTCGTGCATGGGGATGATCTTCGTGGGCACCAAGTACTGCGCGCATTGCGGGGCGCGCGTGTTCGCCACGACCGCGACGGACGCGACGAATGCGGGCGGGCGGCGCTGTCCGCGCTGCGCGTCGACGGCGACGCTGACGGCGACGGCGATCGGCTCGGCGTTCCTCGAGGAGTGCGGCGCGTGCGGCGGCGTGTGGGTCGACGCGCGCTCGTTCGCGGAGCTGTGCGCGAGCAAGGAAGAGCAGGCGGCGTACGTGGGCGCGGGATCGCCGCTGGCAGCGCCGCACGCGACGGCACCGAGCGACGCGGCGGTGCGCTACGTGAAGTGTCCCGACTGCGGCGGCGTCATGAACCGCGTGAATTTCGCGCGCTGGTCGGGCGTCATCGTCGACGTGTGCAAGCGGCACGGGACCTGGTTCGATCGCGACGAGCTGCACCAGATCGTCGCGTTCATCCGCGACGGCGGGCTCGATGCCACGCGTGACAAAGAGCGGCAGCAGCTCGACCTCGAGAAGCGGCGGCTGCACGACCGCGAGGTGCGCGGGCACGGCGACGAGAGCGACTTCGCGGGCGGCTTCGTCGACTGGCTGATGAAGGACGTCTAGCGTCCCGGGATACTAGCGTCCCGGGATACTAGGTCGCCGGGCGCAGCGTGGTCGCGGCGACGAGATCGGGCCGGGCCGGGTGGATGCCGCGACGGAGCGTGCGCGCAATGTCACCGCGGCTCTGCACGTGGCGGCAGCTCTGCCCGACGGTGATGCCGTGGCGCGCGGCGTTGGCGAAGCATTGGACGCGCAGCCAGTAGTGGCCGTGGTAACCGGTCTTGGCGTAGCGCACGCCGGAGTTGTAGTGGTTGAGACGGCAGCGATCGTAGTCGCCGTGGCCCTTGCAGGCGGCGCCGTACTCCTTCATCTCGCGCGCGGCCTCCTGGAAGGCGAGATCGTAGGAGCGGCGCAGCTGGCGGCACGAGAACTTCGTGATGGTGATGCGCGTCTGGGTGAGGCCGCAGTCCTTGCCGTCGGGCCCGACCATGGTCTCGGTGAAGTCGGACTCGTTGCGCGCGATGCCCACGAGCTCGTAGGGGTCGACGCCGGCGCTGCCGCCGTGGAGCGTGGCCGAGAGCGCGTACTCGGCGGCCTTGTCGACGGTCATGGGCACCCCGGGCGCGCGGATCGCGTAGATGCCGGCGGTCAGGTGCGCGAGCATGGCGAGCTTCATCACGGTGGCGGCGTACAAGTCGACGTGCATCCGATCGTCCTCCGCACCGGGACAATCGCAACGCGTGTGCCGATGGGCTGAACAGGCGAATACGGCGCTTGTGCACGCTCGGGCGCCCGGCGCGCGGAATCGCGCTTCCACTTCCGCGGCGGCGCGCGACGCAAACAAGCGCCAATCGGCGCCGCGCGCTATGCTGGGGGACGTGAGAAGCCTGTGTACGCTGCTGGCGGCGCTCGCGCCGCTGGTGGCGTGGGGGGCCGAGCCGGGGCTGGGGGCCGACGCGGGCCGCGCGTACATCGTGCGCGAGCAGACCGGCGAGCGGCTCGAGGTGGCGGCGCAGCTGGTGTTCGATCATCGCCCGAGCGCCACCGCGGCGGGCGGGCCGCGCCTCGTGCCCGTGCGCTGGAAGTCGGACGCGACGGCGACGCTCACCACGCCCGACGGCGCGTTCGACGCGGTGCTGCGCATCGAGCGCACCGACGTGGGTACGGTGCAGCTGGTGCTCGACGGCCAGTGGCGCCGGCCGACCTGGGTGCACGTGATGGCGCTCGACGTGGTGCTGCCCGCCGACGCGGTGACGCTGTTGGGGCGCGATCTCGAGCCGGTGGCGGCGCCGCCCCTGGCCGTGCTCGAGCGCTTCGACCCGAAGGAGATGGCGATACGGCGCGGCGACAAGGGTTACACCCTGGTCGTCGATGACGACGTCGACGACGTGGTCGTCAAGTCGGGCGGCGGGCGCGTCAGCCTGCGCATCGAGCTCGAGACCTCCGAGGCGAGGCCGTTCGTGCACGACGCCGCCTGCCGCACCGAGTGGCGCATGCCGAACGCGCACGTGCCGGTGCCGGCGCGGCTGCGCACCGTCGACGAGCACGTACACGCGCGGCTGCAGTGGATTCCCGATCTGGCGCCGCTCGTCGCCAAGGCCAAGTTTCCCGACGGGCGGCGCGCGGCCTTCACCATCACCGATCACGCGGACCAGACGACGGCGCGCACCTTCGCGGCGCTGGTCTACGGGCGCAGCGACAAGGCGTCGGCGACGGGAGGCCTGCTCGCACATCACCTGCGCATCACCAAGTCGCTGTTCGCGCACGGCACCGATCGGCCGCAGCTCGAGAGCCCCGAGGTGGTGCGGCTCGCCGATCAGCTCTATGTCGCCGGATCGGAGATCGTGCCCCACTCCGCCACGCCGAGGCGCGACGAGCGGCCGGTGACGATGGCCGCGCTCGACACGTTCGCGCGCTGGCACGCGCGCACCTGGATCGATCATCAGCCCGAGACCAACTGCGAGGCGTTCGGCGACGAGGGCTATCGCACCAACGGCAAGTTCGCGATCGCGGATCTACTGGCCGCGCACGGCTACGAGTACGTGTGGGCGGAGGTCGATCTCGAGCCGGGGCCGCTCAACCTGTTGCGCGCGGATCGGCTCGGGCAGCACGCGCCGACCATCTGGCCCATCGGGCGGCTCGACGTGGGCGGTCCGTCGGGGCTGTGGATGTTCCGCTCGCAGTGGGCGTTCCTCGACGCGCGGCACTTCTACAACATGTACTCGGCGGCGGCGCTCGATCGGCTCGAGAAGGAGCGCGGGCTGACGATCGCGCACACGTATCTCGAGACGTACCATCCGGCGCGCACCAAGTTCGGGCTCAAGAACCTGATCGTGCCCGTCGATCCGCGCGACAAGCCGGGCGGCACCGGGCCGGTGAAGCTGGCGCCCGAGTTCGAGCGGCTGCTCGCGTCGCTGCAGGCGCGGCAGGATCGCGGCACGTTGTGGATGCCGACGCTGGCGATGCTCGGCGATCGGCTGCGCGCGGTGGCCGACATGAAGCTCACCGTCGGCGCCGATCACCGCATCCTGGTGCAGACGCCGTCGCCGGTGGCGGGCGCGACCTTCGTCGTGGCGCGGCCCGATGCGCCGGTGCGGGTCAACGGCGAGCTGCCGCGCGGGGTGCGCACCGAGCGCGGCGAAACGGTGTTCTGGGCCGATCTGCCGGCCGGCGACAACGTGATTACCGTCGAGTAAGCGCGCGCGTCTGGCCGACGTCGAAGATCCATAGGCGCTCGTCGGGCAGGCCGTGCTCGGCGAAGTACTTGCAGATGCGATCGGGCGGCTCGCCGAGCGGCTCGTCGGTGAGCTTGAAGGTGCCCCAGTGCATGGCGCAGAGCGTGCGCGCGCCGAGCGCCTCGAAGGCCTGGCCGGCGTCCTCGGGGTTCATGTGCTGCGGCTCCATGAACCAGCGCGGCTCGTAGGCGCCGATGGGCAGCATCGCCCAGTCGATGGGGCCGAGGCGCGCGCCGATCTCGGAGAAGCCGTCGAAGAGCGCGGTGTCGCCCGAGTGGTAGGCGACGCCGTCGGCGCTGCGATAGACGAAGCCGCCCCACAGGCCGTCGTTGCGGTTCCACGGCGCGCGCATCGACCAGTGGCGCGCGGGGACGAGCGTGATCTCGAGGCCGTCGACGGTGTGCGACTGCCACCAGTCGAGCTCGACGATGTTCTTGGCGCCCGCCTTTTGCAGCCAGCGGCCGTTGCCGAGCGGCGTGACGTAGACGGGCGAGCTGCCGATGCGCGCGATCGTCGGCGCGTCGAGGTGATCGTAGTGGTTGTGCGAGACGGTGACGACGTCGAGCGGCGGCAGCGACTCGAACGGTACGCCCGGCGGCGCGCGACGCTTGACCACCGCGAGGCGCTCCGACCAGACCGGATCGGTGGCGATCAGTTTTCCGCCGAGACGCGCGACGAAGGTGGCGTGGCCGATCCAGGTCAAGGACGGCGCCGGCGATGCGACGAGCGCGAGATCGGGCTCGCGCCGCGGTGGAACGAACGACTTGTCCTTGGGCCGGATGCGCTTGCCGGTGATGGTGTCACCGATGTTCCACTTGAGGATGTCGCCGAAGCCGCGCGCCGGCCGCGTGGCGCGATCGTCGAACCGCCCCACCCGCTTATACGGCTTGGCCGGAGCTGCGCGCCTTGGCCGGTACGCTCTCGGTGATCCAGCTGTTGCCGCCGATGACCGCGCCACGGCCGATGATCGTCTCGCCGCCGAGGATCGTCGCGTTGGCGTAGATGATGACGTCGTCCTCGATCGTCGGGTGGCGTTTGGCGGAGGCGAGCGCGCGCGCCTTTCCCGTCGGCAGCGACAACGCGCCGAGCGTCACGCCCTGGTAGATGCGCACGCGGCTGCCGATGACCGTGGTCTCGCCGATGACCACGCCGGTGCCGTGATCGATGAAGAAGCCTTCGCCGATCGTCGCCGCCGGGTGGATGTCGATGCCGGTCTCGGAGTGCGCCAGCTCGGTCATCATGCGCGGCACGATCGCGGCGCCGAGCTGGTAGAGCTTGTGCGCCACGCGATAGACCGAAATGGCGGCGATGCCGGGATACGAGAAGACCACTTCGTCGGCGCCGGTGGCCGCGGGATCGCCCTCGAACGCGGCGCGCACGTCGGTCATGAGGAGCGCGCGCAGATCGGGCAGCGCGGCGATGAGGCCGTCGGTCATGCGCTCGGCGGCCTCCTGGCAGGCGCCACAGTCGGCGCCGACCGCGCGGCAGCGATGGTGCAGCCCGCGATAGACCTCGGCGGTCAGGCGCACGCGCACCTGCGCCACGCGCGCGGCGACGTGCGCCTTGAGCGACACGCCCGCGGCCGGACGCGCGCCGCCGGTGAAGCCGGGGAAGATGAGCTCGCGCAGCTCGGTGACGACCGCGCGCACCTCGATCGGCGACGGCAGCTCGTGGCCGGGCGCGATCGACAGCGGCGCGTCGGCGGCGTAGCTCTGCACGAGCGCGTCGGCGATCGAAGCATCGCGGCGTTCGTCGTCGGTGTCGGAGCCCATCAGGCTCCAAGCATACCCTACATGACGTAGAAGAGCGCGATCTGGTAGATGGCGAGGAGCGAGTACAGCGGGAAGAGGATGAAGAGCGCGATGTCGGCGGCGCGACGGCCCGGGTGCAGCGCGATGCCGATGACGCCGGCCGACGCGAGCAGGTGCTTGACGATGAGGAAGTGGCCCGCGCCTTCGTGCAGCAGCGCGGCCATGAACGGGTTGAGCTCGGTCGCGCCGTGCTCGAGGTGGCGCAAAGTGGCGAACGCGTCGAGAAGATTCAGCGCAAGGATCGCGACGCAGAGGAGCGCGGTGCGGGTATCGAGCGGTCGAACGATGGCGCGCCGAATCGTCTCCATGCTTGCAAACGGAGCAAGCGATGTGCCCGCAGGCGCATCGCGATCTGGCGCGATGCAACGGAAGCGTGACGGCGCCGGAGTGGAACTAATTATCCATTGAGCTTCTGCAGGACCTCGTCGAGCCGCGCCTCTTTGATGCTCACGCGCGTCGGCATGCCGCCGCCGAGCGCGAGGAGCTTGACGAAGTCGATGCCGCTGTCGAACGCGGCGGCGAGCGTGATCATGCCGGCGTCGCGCACGATGGCGACGGGGGCGCGCTTCTGCCCTTCGAGCAGCAACATCGTCTTGTCGAAGGGCGCCTTGGCGTGCGCGCCGGCGTCGACGTACACGGCCTTGCCGCGCGTTTCGTACAAGCCGGCGAGACGCGAGGTCTCGGCGGCCATGCGATCGAAGTCGGCGGCGGCCTCGGCGATCTCGCGGCCGAGCGCTTTGTCCTTCATGCCGTCGACGAGCCAGCGCACGATGCGGTGCTTGAGCCCCTCGTCGCGGAAGTGGGCGCGCAGCGCCTTGTCGATGGTCGTGCCGACCGGGCTGGGCGTGCCGATGCGCGTGTCGACGGCGCGCGCGTCGTCGTCGGCGCCGGCGTAGGGCTCGGCGCCGCCGAGCACCCACTTGACCGCGGCGTAGAGCCCGTCGAGATCGACGTGCGCGACGATGGTGTCGACGGGGCCCGCGTTCTTCACGATCTCGGGCGTGACCATCTCCGGGCAGGCGCCGTGCTGGGCTTTGGTCGCGAGCGAGAAGCGCGTGTCGCCGGCGAAGTCGACGTGGCGCTCGTGATCGTGGTGATCGATCCAGGCGGCGAGACGGCCGCCGAGCTCCTTGATGAACGCGCCGGTGGTCTCGGCGAAAGGCGTGCCCATGCCGTCGGCGGCGAAGGCGATGTCGACGACGGCGACGCGGCCGCGCAGCTTCTTGGCGTCGGGCAGGCTGCGCGGCGTCGTGAAAACGATATCGGGGAGCGAGGCCGCGGGCGACATGATGCGGGCTAATCTAGAGGGCCGTCACTGCAGGTGCAAGGCGGCGGAGACGATGCCGGCGCCGAGCGCGAACGCAGCGATGAGGATGACGAGCTTGGTCGGCAAGGACATGCGGGGGCGCAGATCGACGGCGCCGGTGTCGAACGCGCGCGTCTCGACCGACGGCGGGCGCACGACCGGCGCGGTGCGATCGGGCAGGAACCAGCGATCGGTGGCCTCGGGGCGCGCCCGCCACGGCTGGCCACCGAGCTCCTCGACCGCGGCATCGTAGGTGCGCAGCGACGGGCTGGCTACTTTGTCTCGCCAGAACCGTCGCAGGCGACCGAACACTCCCGTGGGCACCGAATACACCTCCGCGGCTCGCCCGATAGGCAAGCGGCAGGCCACGCCCCGCGAGGGAAACCTCGCGAAATTACGACGGGCGCGCGCGTCCGTCGGCACGCAGCCTGGCGACGCTCGACCCCGCCGGTCAACGACGTTTGCAATCTTGGACGCGCCGCCCGGCAAAGCTCATAATGTGGAGGCAATGCATCGTCGCCTCCTGGTGGTATGGCTCGCCGTGGCCGTCGGCGGAGCGGCTCGGGCCGCGCCGACCGAAGTGGCTGCGGCGGCGCAACAGCCGCTCGATGCGGGGACCACCGGATTCCACCTCGAGGGCAAGCCCGAGGTCGACGACGTCTTCGGCGACGCGTCCGACTATCGGCGCACGGTCGATCGCTTCATCGAGCTCGCCAACCAGATGCAGGCGATGCGCGACGAGTTCGCGCGCTCCGTGCAAGGGGCGCTCACCGCGCTGGGCGCGCGCGCGCTGCCCGGCAAGCAGCCGAAGCGGTCGCACTGTCCCGCCGACACCGTCGCGGCGCCCTATGCGCGCGCGCATCGGCTCGGCGGCGAGTATCTGCGCGTCGGGCGCGAGCTCACGCGGCACTACGATCAGGTCAAGGAGTTCGATCGGCTGGGCGAGTCGATCGGGCTGACGCCCGACTATCGCTGGAAGGTCAAGCGCGTGCTCCAGCAGTACACGACGCTCCTCACCGACTATCGCGAGATGAAGGTCGCGTTCCACGATCAGCTCGTCGACGAGCTGAAGTACGCGGGCTGCGATCTGCAGGCGCTGCTCATCAAGGGCGATCCGCAGGCGGGACGGCTCGGCGAAGACTCGTGGCCGCAGCCGGGGCAGCCGGGCGCGCCGGGCGTGCAGGTAGCCAAGGCCGATCTGCCGCGCGAGACCGTGCCGCCGAATCTGCCGTCGGAGCGCGTGCCTCCGCAGCAGCCGATTTCGATTCCGAAGCGGACGCCGGCGCCGGCCGATCCGACGGTGAACGACACGCGCTCGGGCGTCTTGTTCTACGTCGACAACACCAAGTGCCAGCGCGGCGCGACCGTGTACGTCGACGGCAAGAAGGTCGGCGAAGTGCCGGCGGCGACGCGCGTGGGGTTCCAGGCGATGCCGGGGCCGCACGACCTGTGCCTGCTCGACGCGACCAAGAAGGAGTGCGGCGCGCCGGGGACGGTGCGGCGCTCGTACCTTCACGAAGGTTGGACGATCTCGCTGCGCTGCGAGTGACGCCGGCGCGCCACGAACGCGAACAAGTCGTCCGAGTGCCGCTTCTTGTAGCGCTTGACCGCCTCGGCGACGACGTCTTCGGCGGCGCGCTGCGGATCGTGCCGACGGCGCACGAGGTGATCGGCGATGCGGCCGAGCGCGTCGGTGCGATCGAGCCGGCGCGCGGCGTCGGGGGCCATGCCGTCGTCGAAGAGCGCGAAGGCGCCGTCGGCGAGCGAGCAGCGAAACGGCCGCAGCGTGCCGGCGAGGCGGCGCGCGCCGACGGCGAGCGGCTCGCCGAGGGCCACGTCGTGCAGCGCGCCGGCGGCGTCGATGATCACGGGCGCGCGGAGGCCGGCGACGACGCCGCTGACGCTGCCGTCGCTGGCGAGGTGCGCGCACAGGATCTCGATGTCGCGCGACAGCGGCGACGCGTCGTAGTCGCCGAGCAGCGCCGCGACGCGCGCGGCCGGCGGCTCTGCCCTGCCCTGCCGTCGATACAGATCGCGCAGCACGATCGACGCGAAGGCGGCGTCGACGCCGGTGCCGGCGGGGACCGCGAGCAACAGATCGATCGAGCCGTCGTCGCGCGCGGCCAGATCGTAGACGGTGCCACCGAGGCGATCGGCCTGCACGAAGGCCACGCCGAGCTCCCCGGCGCCGAAGGCCGGCGTCTCCGGCGTCGAGGCGCGGATGGCGGCGCGCGCGGCCGAGAGCGCGGCCTCGAGATCGAGCAGGCGCAACTTGGCGCGCCGCGAGAGCACGTTCTGCACCAGGATCAGCGCCACGAAGAAGAGCGTGATGCCGAGGCCCTTGAGCAACTTGCCGAGGACCGCGCGGTTCATGCGATCGTGACGGAACGCGACCAGCGCCACGCCGGTGGGGTCGCCGCGCTCGGTGGCGATGACGCCGAGCGCGTAGGAGAGGTTGCGATCGAGCCGGCGCGCGTCGTCGTAGAGGCGGTCTTGATAGAGCACCATCGGCGGCGGCTCGTGCGCCGACGGCGGCGCGGAGAAGTGCGCGAAGAGCGCGTTCTCGGCGTCGGTGAAGGCCTGGATGAGATCGCGGTGGCGGCTCGAGGCGATGCGATCGCGCAGCCGCAACGGATCGGCCATCATGCCGGCCGCGTCGCGATCGATCTGATGGCGATAGTGCTCGCGAAACGTCACGCCCTCTTTGCGCTTGAAGGCCGCGGCGTAGTCGGCGCGCACGCGATCGTGCAGCGTGTTGCCGAGCATGTCGGAGAAGCGCACGTAGACCACGTCTTCGTCGTCGAACAGGCCGCGCGACAGCTCGTCGAGCGCGTCCCAGTCGTAGGCCTCGACGGCGGGCTGCGCGGCGCGGCGCAGGATGTCGACGTAGTCCTCGCCCTTCTGCTTGAGCGAGCTGCGCAGGACGTTGACCTCGTAGAGCGTCGAGTTCCAATCGACGGCGACCTCGATGCCGCACGCGACGAGGAGGCCGATGAGGAACACGCGCGAGCTCTTGCCGAGGCGATCGCTCGCCTGCTCGACGAAGGCGCTCCAGCGGCTGAGCGCGCCGCGCCTCACCGCTCGGACCGGAACCAGGGGTTGTAGCGCGCGGCCAGCGCATGGAACGCGCCGGAGGCCTTGGCTTCGCGCAGCATGAGGTCGAGCCAGGCGAGCCAGTCGGCGTCGCCCTGGCGCACGGCGAAGGCGAAATGCTCGACGGTGAAGCGGCGATCCTCGAGCGCCTGCAAGGGCGCGTGCAGCCGGCCGCGCACCTCGGCGTCGCGCGAGGTCACGTAGTCGATGACGGCGGCGTCGACCTCGCCGCGATCGATGGCGCCGAGGACGGCGGCGTCGGTGGGCAGCGCGACGACGCTGGCGCCGGCGAGCGTGGCGCGCGCGAACGACTCGGCGGTGGTGCCGGCGCGCACCGCGACGCGCGCGTGGGCGGCGGCGAGCGCGGGCAGCGTGGCGTACGTCGTCGACTGCGGCACGAGCACCTCGAGGCCCGAGGCGAAATAGGGATCGGAGAAGGCGACGGTGCGCGCGCGATCGAGCGTGCGCGTCAGGCCACTCATGACCACGTCGTAGCGGCCGTCGACGAGGCCGGGCAACAGATCGTCGAAGCGCTCGACGAGCACGATCTCGAGCTTGACCCCGAGCGCGTGCGCGGCGGCGGCGGCGAGATCGACGTCGAAGCCGGCCACCGCGCGCCCGTCGGTGGCGTGGGCCGGCGGCGTGGTCACGTGGGCGAGCCGCGCCAGCTCGTCGGCATCGGCGCCGGCGGCGACGAACGGCGCCAGGCCGGGAAACATGCCGACGCGCAGAACGCCGCGATGCGCGATCGCCGGCAGCGACGGCCCGAGCGTGCCCGCCGTCGGCGGTGTCGTCGCCGGCGCCGCGCCGGCCGATGCCGCGCACACGAGCACCACCGCCGCAGCGACGAGACGCATCACCGATGCGGACGATACGACTTCGACTCGAGCGTCGCCAGCACCATCTGCGCGCGCCGGCGCAGCTGCGGCGTCCCACCCGATCGCGCCGCGCGCTTGAGCGCCGGCACCGCGCCGCGCCCGACGTAATCGAGGAGCAGCCGCCGCGCGCGCGCGTACGTGGCGCGCTCGCCGAGCGCGCGCACGCTGTTGCTCACCAGGATCTCGTTCCTCTTGGTGCGCCCGTCGACGGCGATGGCGAAGCGATACTCCTTGAGGCCATCGGTCCACCACTTCTTGTCGAAGTAGACGTCGCCGATGAGCGTGGCGATCTCGCTCGCCTTCGCGCCCGTCGGCGCGGGGTGGCTGTGCCGCAGGCGATAGAGCCCGGCGAGCGCGCCGTCGGAGTCGCCCTTGCGCAACAGCGCCTTGACGTCATTGACGTTGCGCACCGACGGCGCCGCGTGCGCCGCCACCGCCGCCGGCTCGGGCGGGGGCGTGCGATCGTTCTCGCCCGAGCCGTCGTCGCTCTTGGCCGGCGTGTCGTCGTCGTCGCCCTCCTCGTTGCCGGCGACCGCGGGATTGCCGGCGTCGGCGTGCGTCACCACGGTCGGCGTCATCGCCATGTCGACCGACGCCTCGGCGAGCCTGGCCATGTCGGGCGTCGCCAGCGCCGCGTGGTTGGGCGTGGGCTCGGGCTTCGCCTCGGGCTTCGCTTCCGGCACCGGCGTCGGCTCGCGCGGCGGCCGCACCAGGTTGCCGAGCGGCGAATAGGCCACCGCCGCCACCGCCGCCACCGATCCGACGAGCACCCCGACGAACGCCCAGGTCGCCGCCCCGCGCGACCGCTTGCGCTTGCGCCCACGTCCACGCGGCCCGTCGGCGCGCGTGGCATCCGCCGTCGACGGCGTCGGTGGCGGCACGTCTTGCTGCGACGACGACGACTCGGCGAATTCGTCCTCGCCGCGGCGCAGCCGCTTGTACTCCGGCGTCTGCGACAGCCCGTCGGCGAAGTCGCGCGCGTGCTGATAGCGCTTGCCCGGATCGCGCTGCATCGCCCGATACAACGACTCCTCGAGCTGCTTCGAGATGTTCGCGCCCGGCCGCACCTGCCGCGGCGACTTCGGCGTCTCCTCGCGATGGCGGCGCAACACCGAGCGCACGTCGTCGCCCTCGAACGCCTTGGTCCCGGTCACGAGGTGATAGAGCAGCGCGCCCGTACAATAGATGTCGCTGCGCTGATCCGACGGAACGCCGGCCGCCTGCTCCGGGGACATGTAGCCCGGCGTGCCGATGGCGATGCCCTCGACGGTGACGTCGCGCTTGTCCTCGCCCGGCCACGCCAGCTTGGCGAGCCCGAAGTCGAGGATCTTCACGAAGTCGCCCGGGTAGCCTTCGACGTCGACGATCATCACGTTCGCCGGCTTGAGGTCGCGGTGCAGGATCCCGCGCTCGTGCGCGTGTTCGAGCCCGGCGAGGAGCTGCCGCGCGATGTCGACGGCGCGCTCGGGCTTGACCGCGCCGTGATCGAGAAGGTCGGCGAGCGTCTTGCCCTCGACGTACTCCATCACCAGATAGGGCGCGCCTTCGTCGATGCCGAAGTCGACCAGCGCGACGCAGTTGGGATGGTTCAGGCGCGCCGTCGCGCGCGCCTCGCGCTCGAAGCGATCGACGATGCCCGGCTTGTCGGAGAGCACCGCGTGCAAGAATTTGACGACGACGGGACGCCCGATGCCGACGCGTTCGCCTTTGTAGACGACGCCCATCCCTCCTTCGGCGAGCAATGAGAGGATGCGATAGCGGCCCTGCAGGACCTTGCCTTCGCGCGGGTCAGCCATAACGGGTCAGCGAGAATTGTAGCCGAGATATACGACGTGCGCGCGTCCACCTCGCCCGGCGCGGTGCTTCTCCACGGAAAATCCCGCATCTGCGAGCCGCCGCTCGAAGGGCGCGTCGGCCTCTTCGGACCACACCGCGAACACGCCCCCGTCGCGCAGCGCCGCCCGCGTGCGCCCGAGCGCCTGCGCGCCGTAGAGCGGATCGTTCGGCCGTTGCGTCGCAGCGTGCGGCCCTTCGTAGAGATCGAGCAGGATCGTGTCGTAGGCGCCACGCGGCGCCCGCGCGAGATGATCGCCGACATCCGCTAGCGCGACCGTCACGCGCGGGTCGGCGACCGCGGCGCCGGTCAGCGGCGCCAGTGGCCCCCGGCACCACTCGGCGACGACGGGGTTGAGCTCGACGACGGTGACGCGTGCGTCGGGCGCCAACCGATCGAGCGCCGCGCGCAACGTGTAGCCCATGCCGAGCCCACCGACGAGGACGTCGCGGGGCTTGCGATTCTTCAGCGGCAGCTCGGCCAGCGCCTCCTCGCTGCGCCGCGCCTGCGAGGTCATGAGCACCCGCCCGGCGATGGTGATGAGGAAGTCGGCGGTGCCGCGTTGGCGCAGCTCGAGCGCCCCCTCGGGCGTCTCGGCGCGCGCGATCGTTTGCCAAGGTCGCGTCATGCTTGACGTCGTCACGATAGCGCAATACGTTTGCTACGCCCATATGAGCGAGCGGGATCGCGGCGACAGGCCCAAGAAGTCATGGCGCGAGCGGGACGCGATGCGCGGCCAGCCGCGTCCGTCGCGCGACGACCGCGATTCGCGCCCCGGCTCGAGCTCGAGCGGCATGGACGCGCACGCCTCCAAGCAGTATCGGGCCGCGCTCGACAAGCTCTTCGAGAAGGGCGAGGTCGGCAAGCTCGCCGAGAAGCTGACGCCGAACGGTCCGCGGCTCGACCCGCACGATCTCGTGCGCGGCGGCACCGGCCGTCCCCACGACGCCCCCGCCATGAGCGGTGCCGGCTCGTCGACGAGCGCCGCCGCCGCCGCCACTGCTGCGGCACCGACGGAGCGCGCGCAGAAAGCGCCGCCCGCCGCACCACCACCGCCGCCGGCGAAGGACGATCCGCGCGCGGTCCTGCGCAAGAAGGTGATCGAAGCGCTCGGCCGCGACGAGATCTCGCGCGCCGTCGATCGCTACGTCAAAGCGCACGGCTGGCCCAACGACTTCGAGATCCTCGAGCAGGCGCTCGAGCACAACAAGCCCGATCGCCAGACCGAGGCGATGACGGCGCTCGAGAAGCTGCTCGAGCGCGAGAAGCCCAAGCGCTCGCGCACCCTCGCCGGCAAGCTGCGCTTCATCGAAGAAACGTCCGACGGCGATCTGCGCGATCAAGCCGCCCGCATCCGCGCCAAGCTCTAGCCGCTACAGCTTGTACTTCTTGACCTTCTCGTAGAGCGTCGACGGCGAGATGCCGAGCTGCTTGGCGGCCTTGGTCTTGTTGCCGCCGCACTGCTCGAGCGTCTGCTGGATCGCGTTGCGCTCGATGCTCTCGAGCGTCTTGCCCGCCAGCGGCAGCTTCTCCATGGTGGGATCACGCCGCCGCGGCTTGAAGAACATGAGGTGGCGCGGCTCGATCTGGTCGCCCTCCTTCGGGTCGACGAGCGCCGCCGCGCTCTCGATCACGTTCTTGAGCTCGCGCACGTTGCCCGGCCAATCGTAGCGCTCGAGGATCTTCATCGTCTCCGGCGACAGGCCGATCGGTTTTCCGAGCGACACCAGGATCGCCTCGACCAGCACCGGCAGATCCTCGACGCGATGGCGCAACGCCGGCACCTGCACCGTCACCACCGACAGGCGGAAGAACAGGTCCTGCCGGAACGCGCCCTCTTTGACCTTCTGCTCGAGGTTGCGGTGCGTCGCCGCGATGATGCGCACGTCGACGGGAATCTCCTTCTGCCCGCCGACCGCCCTGACGCGACGCTGCTCGAGCGCGCGCAACAGCTTCGGCTGCAGATCGATCGACAGCTCGCCGATCTCGTCGAGAAACAAGGTGCCCGTGTGCGCGCGCTCGAAGGCGCCCTCGCGGTTGGCGTCGGCACCGGTGAACGCGCCCTTGACGTGGCCGAACAGCTCCGACTCGATGAGGTTCGGCGCCACCGCCGCGCAGTCGAACACCACGAACGGCCCCTTGGCCCGCGGGGAGGCCTTGTGGATGGCGCGCGCGATCACGTCCTTGCCGCTGCCGGTCTCGCCGCCGATGAGCACCGTCAGGTCCGTCGCGGCGATGCGCTCGAGCACGCCGAACACTTCGCGCATGCGCACCGAGCGCCCGACGACGTCGCCGAACGCGTGGTGCGGGCTGACCGCGATCTCCTCGGCGCGCCCGTCGTCGGCGAGGAACTTGATGCGCGTCTCGCCGACCGTGATGGTCGCGCCCGAGTGCAACAGACCCTCTTTGACGGCGACGTCGCCCACGCGGGTGCCGTTGAGCGATCCGAGATCGCGCAGGAGCCAGCCTTCGTCGGTCTTGCGCAGCTCGGCGTGGAAGCGCGAGGCGTGCGGGTCGTCGATGACCACGTCATTGGACGAGCCGGCCCCAATACGTACGTGCGGTACGCCCAATACGAGGCTCTTCTCGGCCCCAGCGGGTGGAAGCACGATCAGACGTGCGGTCGTGTAGGCCGCCGGGTCGCGCGTCTTGATCGCGATGGTCGACGGGCGGGAGTCGCGGGACACTTCGCGCATAGTAGCACGAGATTTATTCGGCTTTCCGATTCTAGGGTTTTCGGAAAGTGCCCTCCGGAAATCGGAGACTTGCAAGTCGCGCCGATGAGCTAGCGCCAGCAACAAACCGTCGTGATGACATGAGGTTGAGCACGTGTCGAAGTTTCGGCACGGCGCCTGCTCTAGCCACGGTCGACGCTACGACGGAGACGACGCCATGATCCCGCTGCTTTCCATCGCGCTGACCCTGATCTCGAACGTGACCGACCTGGCTCACATGTTCGTGCCGGACACGCTCGATGAACGCCCGGCGTACACGTTCTACTTCGAGAATCGCCACGAAGAGGCTTCGTTCGAGCTCTTCGACCAGTACGGCGACGCCGAGCAGGACACGATGAAGCAGTTCTCGCACTTCGTTCGCTGCTGGCGCACCGGCCGCGAGAAGGCGATGAGCCCGCGCACGGTCGAGATCGTCACGCTCGTGGCCGAGCACTTCCACGTCGGGCGCATCGACGTCGTCTCCGGCTACCGCGCGCGTCCGTACGGCGCGCCGCACTCGAAGCATTTCCTCGGCCGCGCGATGGACATCCACGTGCCGGGCGTGAAGTCGAAGGTCGTCGCCAATTGGGTGTGGCAGAACTTCCGCCACGTCGGCGTCGGCTACTACCCGAAGCAGGAGTTCGTGCACATCGACTCGCGCGACATCGACGTGCGCTGGGTCGACACCTCGGCGCACGGCGAGAGCGCGCACGCGAAGTACACGGGCCGCCTGCCGGGCGACGAGCTGCCGGAGGACGCGCCGATGCTGGCGTACGACCGCACCGAGCAGCAGGTGAAGAAGCCGGTCGACCGCGACGTCGAGCAGCTCGCGGCGGTGCAGAACATCCTCGCCTCGACGTTCGACCCGCTCCAGTTCTAGACCCGGGTCGGCGAAGCCGTCGGAGTCCCCACCCCGGCTCACGGCACGACTCCGCGCCGACGGCGCCGTTGGCGCCTCGATCGTGACTCCACACCGGTGACAGCTCGTTGAGTTAGATCGCGCGGAGGAAGGCGACGAGGTCCTTCTTCTCGTCGGCGGTGAGTCGGGTCGAAAGGACGATGTCGAAGAACTCGACGGTGTCCTCGAGCGTGAGCAGCCGCCCGTCGTGCAGATACGGCGGCGAGTCCTTGATGCCGCGCAGCGAGAACGTCTTGATCGGCCCCTCGGGGCGTCCGCGGTAGAAACGCTCGACCTGCAAGTCGTGCAGCGAGTTGTCCTGGAAGTAGTGCTCGGGCGGGTGGCAGCCGGCGCACCGACCCTTGCCGTAGAACAGCTTCTCGCCGCGCAGCTCGGCCTGCGTCGCCTTGTCGGCGATGAGGTGGTTCGTCGGATCGAGCTTCGGCGCCGGCGGAAAATCGATGATCGCGTTGAAGTCGCCGACGTGGTTGGTGTTCGGCTTCTGCAGATCGCGCCCGCCGATCGCCGCCAGCATCGTCGTGTCGCCGTCGAAGTATTCCTCGACCTCGGCGAAATGATCCATCGAGCGGATCGACCGCTTCGACGAGAAGATCAGCATCGAGTAGTTGCCGCGCATCGACGGCGTCTCGACGCGAAGGCGCGCGTAGTTCGGGCGCGAGTCGGGCGCGAGCTCGATGGCGCCGTTGGTGTGCCCGTTGACGTGGCACGAGAAGCAGGTCACGCCCTCCGACGGCTCGGAGGTGACGCGATGGTGCGTGACGTTGAACCACGTGGTCTGGAACGGCGTCACCAGCACGCGCAGCCCGTCGAGCTGCTCGGGGCTGAGGATGCCGTTGAACATGTTGAAGTAGTTGCCGTAGGTGATCTCGACGCCGCGGGTGACGTCGCCCATCTCGGGGTGCGTCGTCAGGTACAGCGGCGGCGGAAACTCCGGCAGGTAGCAGTCGGGGATGTCCATGCTCACGTCGAAGCGCTCGTGCTCCGGGTGCACGCGCAGCCACTCGTGCGGCATGAGGATGTGCGCCGTCGAGTGCAGCGGATGATCGAGCGGCTTGTAGGGGAAATGATCGTCGTCGCGGATCTTCTCCGGCGACCACGACGCGTATTCCTCCCACGACTTGACGCCCGCGGGCAGGCGGCCCGTCGGGCCGAGCGGCTGCCGCTTGTTGCGTGACATCGTGATCTTCGGATCGCCCTTGCACGACAGATCGAAGCGCGACTCGAGGACGGCGCGCGCCGCTTTGTCGACGGCGGCCTTCTGCTTGAGCATGCGCGCGCGGAACGACGAGAAGGGCTCGCCGCCGAGGTCGGGGCCGCTGAACGAGGTCGAGCCCGAGCCGCCGAACTGCGGCAGCCCGCCGGCGGGGTTGGGCGCGCCGGCCGGCGCCGCGGGGTACGGCTTGAGCCCGCCGCGGTTCTCTTTTTTGCGCCACTCGTCGATGTCGCGCGGATTGTTCACGCCGCGGCTCTGCTTGAGGAACAGGTCCTCGTCGCTGCGCGCCGGGTTCGCATGCGCGCCCCCCGCCAATCCGAGCAGCCCCAGCACCAGCACCATCCGCCCCAGCCGAATGTGCATCATCACCCCTTCCGCCCTCCTCTTGGCGCGCGGCAGTATATCGAAAGCGGGACGTGAATGTCGCAGTGGGGTCGTGGATTTCCGAGGGTGCCGCGCGCGATCCCGCGCGGTTGGCGCGCGGTTTGACGCGGCACGCGCCTTGTATGATGATCGACGCCATGAAGCGACTGATGATGGGCGTCGGCGTGGCGCTGCTCGCGGTGGGATGCGGCGGCGGCTCGAAGGGCGACGTGATCCTCGATCCGCCGGCGGCGAGCGAGGGCTTTCAGCTCAACGTGCCGAAGTTCGACGTCGCGGCCGGCGACGAAGTGCAGAACTGCTATTTCTACGCGGTCCCCGGCACGCCCGGGCAGGACGTGTGGATCAACCACTTCAAGCTGGCGGCGAACGTCGGCACGCACCACGTGAACATCTTCCGCGTCAAGACGATCGTCGGCCTGAGCGGCAACCCGGGCGACGTCGTCGAGAGCAAGAACGGCATGGGGCCCTGCTTCGTGTCGTCGAACTGGGCCGACTGGCCGCTGGTGGTCAACACGCAGCAAGGCGGATCGACGGTCGACTGGACGATGCCCGACGGCGTCGGCCAGCGCTTCACGCCGGGCGAGCTGCTCATGGTGCAGATCCACTTCGTCAACGCGACCACGCAGCAGGCGCCCGACGGCGGGCGCGGCGCCGCCAACTTCTATTACATGCAGGCGCCGCCGGCGAACGAGATGGGGACGATCTTCGCGACCAACCAGAACATCCGCGTCTGCCCCGGCGACAACGACAAGACCTTCGAGACCCACTGCAAGACGCCGCTGACGGGCGCGACCATCATCGCCGCCAACGGGCACTTCCACTCGCGCGGCGTCGAGTTCACGATGAACGTGACCGACGCGCTCGGCAACGACATGCTGCCGCAGCCGTTCTACACCTCGGACACGTGGAACGAGCCGCCGATGACGCTCGGGCTCGACATCAAGATCCCCGACGGTGGCGGCGTGAGCTGGACCTGCGAGTTCTCGGCCGATCCGTCGTCGTGCGGCAATCCCAACGACTCGTGCTGCTTCACGTTCGGCGGCAAGGTCGAGTCGCAAGAGCACTGCAACGCGTTCATCTACTACTACCCGAAGATTCAGGACTACAGCTGCTTCTAGCGCGCGCCGCGTTCGTCGTTCTGTTCGCCGCCGCCGGCTGCTCGGATGGGCACAAGCCGCCGATGGACGCGGCCACGTGCGACGACAGCTTCATCGGCGATCCGTCGCTGCCGCCAGAGGCGGTGCTCGTGATTACCGACGGGCTGTCGAGCCTGCTCACCGACGTGCACGACGGCGACCTGGTGCCGCTCGTGCGTCCGCCGCAGGGCGGGCAGGTCACCTACGCCGGCGCGCGCGTGCGCAACATCAACCGCTGCTCGGTGCAGCTGCGCGGGCGCTTTCGCGATCCGGCGACCAACGTGGAGCTCGGGTTCGACGGGCGCAACACCGATCTCGTCGTCGGCGCCGACGGCTGGGGACGGCCCGATGGCTCGCAGCTGGCGAACCTGGCCAACGTGCCGCTCTGCCCCGACAACGATCCCGTGCGCGACAACGCCGGCGTGCCGGCGATCCTGGAGATGGCGGTGGCCGATCAGCACGGCCACAGCGTGACGGTGTCGCAGATGGTCACGCCGACCTGCACCGTGTCGGATCCGGCGATGCGCGCGCTCTGCAACTGCGAGTGCTCCCACCTGCCCGCGTCGGGCCGCATGTGCGGCCTCGACGGCGGCACGCCCTGAGGTAGCGGCGCCTACTGCCGGCCGACGCAGAGCACGGCGCTCGGCGGGCTCGGGTTGCACACGCGCGGCGTGGCGGCGTTGCAGTCGTTGGAGAAGCACTGCAGGTCCGTCGTACACGCGCTGCCGTCGGCGAGCTTGGCCTTGCACAGCGGCGTGGTCTGCGTCGTGTCGCACCACAGGTTGACGTCGCAGATCGAGCCGTTGGTGCACGGCTGGTTGAGCTGCGCCGGCTGCGCGCACGTCGGCGTCGCCGCGCTGAAGTTGCAGAAGTACGGCGTCGCGCACTGGCCCGACGTCGAGCAGCTCCCGCCGAGCGTCGGCAGCGGCTTGCAGACGCGCGCGCCCGTCGAGCTGTCGCAGTAGAGGCCGGTGTCGCACGAGATGGTCGAGCAGTCTTCGCCGTTCTTGGCCAGGCCCTGGCACGTCCCGGTCGAGCCGGTGCCGGTGATGCGGCAGGTCAGGTGCAGCTTGGGATCGGGATCGCACGACGAGGTCACGCCTGGCGGGGGCGGCGACAGGCACGCCTCACCGGCGGCG